>NZ_CP113783.1:2327185-2961247 GCF_029542205.1 Pseudoxanthomonas sp. SE1
AGGCTCATGCAGGTGCACTCCCAGTGGGTGGTGTGCCGCGCACGGAGGCACGACGCGACGCGTCAACGGACGCAGGCGGGGATCGATCGCATCGGAAAGGCGCTGCAAGGCAGGCGCAGGAAGAGAGTTGCCGCGTGCGGAACACGCTGCGCGCAAGCGCGCTGCAGATGCGCGTCCATCCCCGGATGTGGACGCGACATCGACTGATGCGACGCAGCATTGTAGTCCGCATCGTCTTCGCAAAGGTCAACACGATGTTAAGAATGTTAAATTCCACCGGGAAATCCGCGTTTTTCCCGCATCACTGCGCCTGCATCACGTGCGAGCCACGCTTACGTGCGCGTCGTTGTCGCCGATACCAGCGCATCGATCAACGCGCGCGATGCCGCGGAGAGACGGCGATGCGGCGCGTAGATCAGCGAGAAAGGACGCGTGCGTCCCGACAGGTCCGGCAACGCACGCACCAGCTCCGCACCGCGACGCGTGCAGGCATCGATGATGAAGTCGTACGTCTGGCAGATGCCGACGCCGGCCTGCGCCAGCGACACCACCCCCAGCACGTCATCGGACACCTCGATGCGCGAGCACGGCACCCAGTCCACGTCACCGCCGTCCACGCGGAACAGCCACGGCGCCACGCGTCCGCTGCTGGGCAGCACGAACGGCAGGCAGGCATGCGCCGCCAATTCGTCCAGCGTCTGCGGCGTGCCGTGCGCAGCCAGGTAATCCGGTGAGGCCACCACGCTGAGCGTCGCATCCTCCAGCGTCCTGCCCACCAGCCCGCTGTCGGGCAGCGCGCCCAGCCGGATGGCCAGGTCGTAGCCCTCGGCCACCAGATCCACGTTGCGGTTGGCGATGTTCACCTCCAGCCGCACCTGCGGGTGCTGCCGCACGAAATCGCGCAGCAGCCACGGCAGCCGGTAGTGGCCGTAGGTGGTCGGCACGCTGAGGCGCACATGTCCGCTGAGCGTGCCCGCCTCGCCCTGCACCGCGCGTTCGGCATCGTCGATCAGGTGGAACGCGGCGCGCGCCTGTTCCACGTACAGGCGACCGGCTTCGGTCAGGCTGGTCCGGCGTGTGGTCCGCCGCAGCAACTGGCTGCCCAGCCGCGTTTCCAGCCGGGCGACCGCGCGGCTGATCACCGAGGGCGTGGTGGACAGCGCCACCGCGGCGGCCGTCAGCGAGCCGTGATCCACCACCGCCACCAGCGCCTCGACATCGGCCAGGTGATCGAACCGTCGCGCCATTATTGCCTCCGGAGAACAGATGAATCCCTCCCGGGCCAATTTATCGCCTCGCGCGCCGGGAATACAGTGCGCGCCACCCCGGGCTTCCCGCCCGCACCGGAGACCCCCATGAAGCTGCTCGCCCCCCTCACCGCCGCCGTCCTGCTCGCCGTCGCCTCGGCCAACGCCCAGGCCGCCCACGTGCTCGTGGTGCTGTCCGATGCCGACCACCTCGACCTGCGCGACGGCCAGGTCTACCCCACCGGCTTCTACCTCAACGAACTGATGCAGCCGGTCAAGGCGCTGCGCGACGCCGGCCACGAGATCACCTTCGCCACGCCGGAAGGCCGCGCGCCGACGGTGGACCGCACCTCGGTGGACAAGGCCTATTTCGGCAACGACGCTGCCAGCCTGCAATCGCACGCCGACTTGCTGGCGCAGTTGAGGCTGACCTCCGCCACGCAGTCGCCGGTGCTCAGCCTGGCCCGGGTGGAGCAGATCGGTTACGGCGAATTCGACGCCGTCTACATCCCCGGCGGCCACGCGCCCATGCAGGACCTGCTGGCCAGCCCGGCCCTGGGCCGCCTGCTGACCGACTTCCACCAGCAGGGCAAGCCCACCGCGCTGGTCTGCCATGGCCCCATCGCCCTCCTGTCCACGCTGCCGGGCAACGCCGCCTTCATACAGCGGATGGAACGCGACAATCGCGCCCCGACGCCGGCCGACTGGATCTACGCCGGCTACCAGGTCACGGTGATCAGCAACGATGAGGAAGAACAGGCCAAGGCCGCGCTCAACGGCGGCCGCATGAAGTTCTACCCGCAGACGGCGCTGCAGCAGGCCGGCGTGCAGTACCGCAGCAACACCCAGCCGTGGCAGTCGAACGTGGTGGTCGATCGGGAACTGATCACCGGCCAGAACCCGGCCTCGGCGGTGGGTGTGGCGAAGGTGTTACTGGAGCGGTTGGACTGACAGCGGCGCCAGCGTACCCGCCTTGTGCGCTTGCCGACCCGGACAGGCGTACAGGGCGGATCATTCCCCTCTACTCACACAAAGCCTGGCGAGAGAGGCGAAAAGCCTGACTCTACTCACACATAGCCTGGCACGAGAGGGAAAAAGCCCGGCTCTACTCACACATAGCCTGGCGCGAGAGGGAAAAAGCGTGGCTCTACTCACGCAAAGCCTGGCGCGAGAGGCAAAAAGCCTGGCTCTACTCACGCAAAGCCTGGTACGAGAGCGAAAAAGCCTGGCCCTACTCACACATGGCCTGTTGCGCCAGCGAAAAAGCCTCGGCCATCCTGGTCAGCGATGCCCCGTGCACGACGGTGCCGGATGGTCGGACCTCATGTGGCGCCGCACCCGACGCCTCGGCCCACCGGTCAGGCCAACAGGATCTTCATCAACGCGACCGTCGCCACGGCCGCCACCAGCCAGATCGTCACACGCTTGAGCAGCGCGGCATCCAGCGCCCCGGCCGCCCGCGCTTCGCGCGACGGAGTGAACCCCACCACCAGCCCATGCACGGGTAACGCAACCACCAGCAGGAACGCGAACACCCAGTTCAACGTTTCGTCCCCCAATCGCGGCCAGATCAACGGCATCACGACGCCGGCGAACAGGCCGGCGATGGCGGCGGTGATGGGGGTGGGGATCAGTTTCATGCGGATAGCGTTGCGTTGAGGCTTGATCGCAGTCTAACGGACGACGGGTTGAAGATCGGCTCCCGAACAATCGTAGGATGGGTTGAGCGAAGCGATACCCATCAACGCCATCTCCGAGGTCAAGGAATGACCGACTACCGACGCACTCTCGTCCCCGGCGCCACCTACTTCTTCACGGTCAATCTCGCTGACCGTCGTGCCACGCTGCTGGTCGACCACATCGACCTGTTGCGCGATGCAATCCGGTACGTGCGCCGCCGTCATCCGTTCGATATCGACGCCATGGTCGTGCTTCCGGATCACCTGCACGCCATCTTGACGTTGCCATCCGGCGACGCCGATTTCCCCCTGCGCTGGCGCCTCATCAAGACCTGGTTTTCACGCCACCTGCCCCACGGCGAACATCGACGCGCGAGCCGTATCGAAAAAGGCGAGCGCGGCATATGGCAACGACGGTATTGGGAGCATCTGATACGCGACGAGATCGACTTCGCGCGGCATGTGGATTACATCCACTGGAATCCGGTGAAGCACGGGCACGTGGCGCGTGTTGTGGATTGGCCTTATTCCACGTTCCATCGATTTGTGCGGGATGGGGTGTTGACGAAGGATTGGGGTAATGGCGGAGATGACGCGAGCTTCGGAGAGCGGCAGTGATGGGTATCGCTTCGCTCAACCCATCCTACGGGCTACTCACTTGACCGGCTCTGGCGCTGCTTCTGGAGGCGCCATCTCTGCACGATTCCTCCCTTCAATTGAAGTCCGAGCTGTCGGCACCTCCGCGCTCTCAGCGTGAACTACGGGCACGGACTCAGCGGGCCATGCATGCCAAGCCATAACCGCGACGAAAGCTATAGCCAGCAGAGTTTGCAGAGCAACTACGATCAACTGCCACTGCGCCAACTTGTAAGCTGCTCGCCCGTCTGCAGCCAAATCCCCTTCCGCCGTTCGACCAAAATGACGGCGCATATAGGGCTTCATCGCTGGCAGTGTGGCCTTCATGATCTCGCCGACTACCACACTCATGCCCGAAATGGCTGCCCCTCTCTCAGCAAGTTCTCTTCCGACAGCTTCGCCCGCACCGCGTGAAGCGACCATTGCCGCCATTGCCTTTTGCACAAGACCCAAGCCAGCCGTAATTGCTAATCCATACAGGGAGTAGGTGAGCGCCAAAGGTTGCAAAAAAAGGGAAAGCGAATCCGCATTTGAGACGAGAAGTGCCACCAACGCAGCGTAGCCAGCAAGAAGCCATGACGAGAAAGAGTCCACAAGGGCTGAACCACGTGCGGCTCCTTGGATCATGATGGTGCGCGCGTGCAAGATTTCGGTCGCGTACTCCACCTTTATCCGTCTAGCGATATAGCTGCGCAACTCTTCTCGCCGATCCGCTACAGACCGCGGCTTCACCGTGTCGGGGAACCCCTTTCCTCGTAGGCGCTGATCTACCACAACCATCCGGTCAAGCACTCTCCCAATTGCGGTATCCAACATTCCGCCTATGTCGTTGAGGACGACACCCACGTCCAGCCCCAAAGCTCGCGCTGTCTTCGAAGTCTCTGCTACGAACGTATCGACGAACGCTCGTAAGTAGCCATCTATGTACTTTCGACTCCAAAAAGTCTCAAGCGCGGAGCCGCTGAACTCGATACCAGAGTAGAAAATGGGAGTTCCATCCAACATCTTTAGACTAACCCCACTACTACCGAAGTGGAGCCATGGATCGACATGAGCGCGGACGATTGCCCGAGCGCCCTCGTCTATGAATTCTTCTAGGGCGCGATGGTCAGCAGGGCCGGAGGCGAGAGTTTTCATGAAACTTCATCTTGAGCGATGGCGGACAGAATCAACCTCATTCAACGTGACATTCGTCCACTAGCACGTAGGATGGGTTGAGCGCAGCGATACCCATCATCGCGGACGATCAGACGCACCGAAGCGATGGGTATCGCTACGCTCAACCCATCCTACCTTTCTTCCGGTCAAGAGGCCGGAAGAAACGTCCCCGCCTCGACAAGCTCGACGCCCGGCGCAGACCGCAAACAGGCTGCCAGCTGAGGAGCGTGTCCTTGGCCGTAGAACACCACCGCGCGGTCGCCGGGCTTGAGTGCTTGCAGCAGTCGCGCGCAGATCGCGAAATTGCGCTTCGCCCACGCGGCATTGAGTTCGACCCCTGGCTGCTGCTCGCCGCTTCCGTAGCGCAGGAACTCCGCGTAGAAGCTCGCGGCCTCATCGAGGGCCTGCGGCGTGTTCATTTCGCGCAGCACGCCGCCGATGCTGTGGGTGGTTTGCAGCGCGGTAATGCGCGCCGTGATGCCCTGGGCCTGCGCCATCAGCGCTTGCAGGTCGCCCGACTTGCCATTGGCCTGCGCCCACGCGCTCAACGGCTCGAATGGGAAGTCACCCGGAACATCCAGCCCGTGAACACGTTCGAGCCCCACCTGCTTGGCCAGGCGGAATCCCAACTGCACGACCTCGTTGCGGGAGGCTGGCAGCGTGCCGTCGAGATAGCGCGCGTAGTTGTCGCGCGCCGCTTCAGCCGGCCACTCGACGCCGACGAATGTCGGCTTGAACCCGGCCAGGGCATCGGTCACCGCCTGCAGTTCCGCCTGACGCCGGGGCACCGTGACGTCCACCGACTCCACGTTGGCCTGGTCCTGACCCGGATTGCTGAAGTGGTAGGTACCGATGACGATGACGCGGGCCGGCGGCCCGGCCGCCCATGCGGCACCGTGCAACAGGAGCAACGCCAGCATGAGGAAACAACGCATGAGCTTTTCCTCCATTCAGATTTCTAGAGAAGCGCACGAACCCAAACCACCAGCAAGAGAAAAAGGCCTGATAGCTGGGTAAGGACAAACGCCAGCACGGGGCCTCGTGCTGCGATGGAGATTGTGCGCCAACTTCTGATGAGTCTAAACGGGAGGAGATCGGAGCCGATCATTGACGCGCCGTCGAACAAATCCCTTACCGAGGAATCGCCCTTGAGCTTATGGAACAGCCACACACGCAATGGAAAGGATGCAATGACCAAGAAAATGGCAAAAAACCCGATCACCATGTCGATACCAGTTAGTTCGACTCCGCGCATACGCGTATTCCTTGCCTATGGAACGGTTGAGCGTAGCGGCCCTAGACGGAAGAGCCGACTTTCCCACTATCGCGAACAATCAGGCAGAAAAACGATGGGTATCGCTACGCTCAACCCATCCTACATTTCATGGTGGTCGAAGTGGCGGAGAGAGTGGGATTCGAACCCACGGTAGGCTTGCACCTACGGCAGTTTTCAAGACTGCTGCCTTAAACCGCTCGGCCATCTCTCCGTTGTCTGGAACTGCCCGCGACCCCGTCGCGGTGCATCGCCACCCTGCCCCGGCGGCGCGCCCGGCCCCTTGCAGGCCGGACGGCATTTTCGCACGAACACCCCGCCCGTGGCTTACGACGCCTTCTTCACCTTGGCGGCCTTGGTGTTGTCGATGGCCATCGCGATAGCCTTCTCCTTCTCCTCCGAACACTTGCCGCCGCAATCCAGCCGCGAGGATTCGATCTGCTGCGGCAGGTGCTCGGCCAGGAAATCGATGAACACCCGCACCGCCGGCAACATGCCCCGGCGCGAGGCGAACACCGCATGGCAGATGCCCTGCGGCAAGCTCCACTCCGGCAGCACCACCTCCAGTTCGCCCCTGCGCACCGCCTCCGCGCACACCGTCTCCGGCAGCAGCGTGATGCCGTAACCGTCCTTCGCCATCGACTGCAGCAGCGGGAAATCGAAACCCGCCAGGCGCGGATTCAACTCGATGCGGCGCACCTCGCCATTGGGCCCATGCAGCTCCCAGCGCTGGCGCGCTTCGTCCTCGCTGATGCTCAGGGTGACGTGCTCGGCCAGGTCTTCCGGCACCTTCGGGCGGCCGGCGCGGTTGAGGTACTTCGGGCTGGCCACCAGCAACTCCTGGATCTGGCCGAAGCTGCGCATCACCAGGCTGCCGTCGTCGTCGAGCTTGGCGCGCACGCGCAGGGCCACGTCGTAGCCCTCGTTGATGATGTCCACGCGGCGGTTGTTGACGTGCAGCTGCAGCCGCACCTTCGGGTACTTGTCCAGGAAGGCCGGCAGGATCTTCGGCAACTGCATCTGCGCCACCGCCACCGGCACGCTGACGCGCACCACGCCGCGCGGCTCGGCGCTCAGGCGATCGACCACCTCGCGCGCGGCCTGCGCCTCGGCCAGCATCGTCTGCGCATGGCGGTGCACGCTCATGCCCACGTCCGTCACCGCGAAGCGACGGGTGGAGCGCTGCAACAGGCGTACGCCCAGGTCGGTCTCCAACTGGCTGATGCGCCGGCTCAGGCGGGACTTGGGGATGCCCAGCGCCCGTTCCGCCGCGGCGAAGCCGCCGTGGTCCACCACCATCGCGAAGTAATAGAGGTCGTTGAGGTCGTGCTGCATGAATTAGTCTCGCCTTTAGAACGATCAGTGACATTTAACCACGTTTATCCCACCAATGCAACGACCTACAGTGCTCTCCAACGCGGTTGAGGCCGCATCCCGACCGGAGAACCACCATGAAACTATTGCATATCGACAGCAGCGCCCTGGCCGCCAACTCGGTCAGCCGACAACTGACCGCCGCCATCGTAGCCCGTTGGCAGGACAGCGTGCCCGGGCTGGAGGTCACCTACCGCGACCTCGACACCGATCCGCTGCCGCACCTGACCAACGCCGTACTGGGTGGGGGCGATGCCGCCGCCGCACAAGCCGCCGAGCAGGCGATGCAGGAGTTCCTTGCCGCCGACGTCATCGTGCTGGGCGCCCCGCGCTACAACTTCGGCGTGCCGTCCACGCTGAAGGCCTGGATCGACCGCGTGGCCGTGGCCGGCCGCACCTTCAAGTACACCGAGAACGGCCCCGTCGGCTTGGCCGGCGGCAAGCAGGTGATCGTGGCCGAAGCCAGCGGTGGCGAGTACGCCGGCACGGCGATCGACTTCGTGGCGCCGTACCTGACGCAGGTGTTCAAGTTCCTCGGCATCACCGACGTGGAGTTCATCCGCGCCGAGCGCGTGGCGTATTCGCCGCAGCACAAGGCCGAGGCCATCGAGGCCGCGCTGGCGAGCATCCCGACGCCGCTGCGCAAGGCGGCCTGAGCCCCGGGTCGCGGGACGGGGTCGGTATGCTGCCGGCTTCCGTCCCCGTGCCCCGACGATGCCCGCGAAAAGGTCTCCGCCTGATGCCATCGAACCGGCACAAGCACTCGCTCTACTGAAGAACGCCGCCAGTCCCGCGCATCGCGCCGGGCTGGCGCGCTACGGCATTCCCGACACGCACGCGCTGGGCGTGCCGATGCGCGAGATCCAGGCGCTCGGCAAGCGCATCGGCCGTCGTCACGCCATGGCCCAGCCCCTCTGGGACAGCGGCATCTACGAAGCCCGCCTGCTGGTGGCCTTCATCGCCGATCCCGCACGCCTCACCCCGGCCCGGATGGACCGCTGGTGCCGCCAGTTCGACACCTGGGCGGTCTGCGACACGCTGTGCCTGCACCTGTTCGACCGCAGCCCGCATGCGTGGGGGCGGATCGATGCGTGGGCGCTCAGGCGCGGCGAATTCGAGAAACGCGCGGCGTTCGCGCTGCTGGCCGGGCTGGCGGTGCACGACCGCCACACGCCGGATGCGCCCTTCCTCGCGGGGCTGGCGCATGTGGACGCAGCGGCCGGCGATGCGCGCAACTTCGTCAGCAAGGGCGTGAGCTGGGCGCTGCGTGCCATCGGCCACCGCAATGCGGCGTTGCATGCGGAGGCGATCGACCGGGCCACCGCGCTTGCGGCGACCGACGATCCGGCGCGACGCTGGGTCGGCAAGGACGCGCTGCGCGATCTGGGCCGCGCGGCGGTGCTCGCCAAGGTGGCGAAGGCGACGAAGGGACGTGCGAAGAAGGCGTGATGCTCCCCTCGCCCCGCGTGCGGGGAGAGGGTGCCGAAGGCGGGTGAGGGGCGAGCGGAGAGGTAGGCCTTCCGCCGCGATCAACGCTCAACGCGCGTCTGCAACCGGAATGCGGAGAATTCTGCGCCAAGAGCGCCCCTCATCCGCCCTCCGGGCACCTTCTCCCCGCTCGCGGGGAGAAGGGATACAGCGTCAGGCGATGCGGTCCGCGCCACCCATATATGGCCGCAGCACCTCAGGCACGGTGATCGAGCCGTCGGCGTTCTGGTAGTTCTCCATCACCGCGATCAGCGCACGGCCGACGGCCGTGCCGGAACCGTTGAGGGTGTGCACCGGCTCGGGCTTGCCGGTGGCCGGATTGCGCCAGCGGGCCTGCATGCGGCGGGCCTGGAAATCCTCGCAGTTGGAGCAGGAGGAAATCTCGCGGTACATGTCCTGCGATGGCAGCCAGACTTCCAGGTCGAAGGTCCTGGTGGCGCCGAAGCCCATGTCGCCGGTGCACAGCAGCATGCGGCGGTACGGCAGTCCAAGCTTCTCCAGCACGGTCTCGGCGGCGCGGGTCATGCGCTCCTGCTCGTCGTAGCTTTCCGACGGGCGCGCGATGGAGACCAGTTCCACCTTCTCGAACTGGTGCTGGCGGATCATGCCGCGCACATCGCGGCCGCCGCTGCCGGCTTCGGAGCGGAAGCACATCGAATGCGCGGTCATGCGCAGCGGCAGGCGGGCGTCGTCGAGGATCTCGTCGCGCACGATATTCGTCAGCGGCACTTCGGACGTCGGGATCAGGTAGCGCTTGTGTTCGCCCAGCTGCGTGGCGAACAGGTCTTCCTCGAACTTCGGCAGCTGGCCGGTGCCGCGCATGGAATCGGCGTTGACGATCACCGGCACGCTGGTTTCTTCGTAACCGTGTTCGTTGGTGTGCAGGTCGAGCATGAATTGCGCGAGTGCGCGGTGCAGGCGGGCCAGCTGGCCACGCAGCACGGTGAAGCGCGCGCCGGACAGCTTGGCGGCGGTGTCGGCATCGAGCCAGCCGTGGCGGGCGCCGAGTTCCACATGGTCCTTCACCGGGAAGTCGAACGTGCGCGGCGTGCCCCAGCGGTGCTGTTCGACATTGCCGGCCTCGTCGCTGCCCACCGGCACGCTGGCGTGCGGCAGGTTGGGGATACCCAGGGCGATGCCCTCGATCTCGGCGCGGATCTCGTCCAGCCTCGCTTCCGAAGCCTTCAGCTCGTCGCCGAAGCCGGCCACTTCCGCCATCAGTGCGGACACGTCCTCGCCCTTGGCCTTGGCCTGGCCGATGGCCTTGGAGCGCGTATTGCGCAAGTTCTGCAGTTCCTCGGTGCGTTTCTGGATCTGCTTGCGGGACGCTTCCAGCTCGGCGATGCGAGACACATCCAGGTCGAAACCGCGGGTCTCCTTGAGGCGCTGGGCGAGTTCGGCGGGCTGGGTGCGGAGCAGGACGGGATCGAGCATGGAAACAGCAGTCTGGCGTGGGAAGTCGGCATTATCGCCCATCTGCGACCGGTTGCCCGCGCGGTTAACGGCGGCTGTGCAAGAATCGGCGCGACTTCACCGGTGACTCCCATGTCGGCCCAGCAACCGCACGAACCGCACTTCACCTTCCGCCTGCCTCGCACCGCCCTGCGCAACGCCGCCATCGCCTTCGGCATCGGCCTGCTGCTGTTCGTGATCGTCTGGTGGGCGGGCCGCGACGACGGGTTCTACACACCCGAAGCCACCGCGCCCGGCAAATCGCTGCCGATCGAGGCGCTGCCCGAACCCCTTTCCACCGGCGATGGCGCGAGCGGCATGGAAGAACCCGCACCGCGACCGCCCGCCGAGGAGCGCCCGCAGCTGGTGGAAGAAAAGCCGATGCCCGCGCCCGTGTCGGAGACCCCGGTAGCCACGGCACCGGTCAGTGCGACGCCGTCGGCGGCAGGCGTCCCGCTCGCCCCCGGCGAGGTGCCGGTGCCGATCCCCGGCCAGACACCCGCGCCCGAATACCCGCCCTCGGCCATGCGCAATGGCGCGGAAGGCACGGTGATGGTGCGGGTAGAAGTGGGTGCGGATGGCGTTCCCACGTCGGTCGACGTGGCCCAGCGCAGCGGCTCCCGCGATCTGGATCGCGCCGCGGTGGCGGCCGTGCGTCGCTGGCGCTTCCAGCCGGCGCAGCGCGATGGCCAGCCGGTGCCGGGCGCGGTGACGGTGCCGATCGATTTCAAGATGCGGTGATCGTTGGTTGCCTGCATCGCACACGATGCGGCAGGAGCCAGTCGACAACTCAACCTGACAATCGAAACCGCATGAAAGCCGCTCGTGGTGAGTCCGTCGGACCTCGCTTCTGTGCTGCCGTGGTTTGTCGCTTTTCCGCGAAGAGCGTGGTTCGACGGGCTCACCACGAACGGAGTACAGCTTCGACGCCCGCGACAGGCGACAGGTCTGCGAGACTTTCCGCATGCACGCTGCGTGCACACGGATGAACGTGTATTCCGCTAGCTGAACTCCGCCCGGCCCACTTCATCGCGGAATCACGCATCGCAAACATCCCCACGCAAAGACTCTGCACCGTTCCAACGCGGAACCCACAACGCGAAACGGAGGTTCACATGTCGATGCCCACGAACAACGAATACCGCACCCCGGATACCGTGCAAGACACCACGGTTGAACCGCGCCGCACCACATCCCCTGTCCTGCTGGTGCTGTTCGCCTTTGCGGTCACCGCAGGCGGCCTGATCTGGTGGAGCCAGTCGCGCGGTCCGGCCGAAACCCCGGTGGCGACCCTGCCCGCACCGGTCATGGATGAGCCGACAGCGACCACGCCCGCCAAAGAGCGTGTCACCGAGGCCGCCAACCGCGAACGTACCGAACGCGCAGCCGCCCGTCAGGCCATGATCAGTCGTGAGGCCAGCCCGCTCGCCAGCAACGCCGAGCCGAAGTACCCCGCTTCGATGCTGCGTGCCGGCGTCGGTGGCACCGTGGTGGTGCTGGCCGAGGTGGATGCCCAGGGCAATCCGGTCGACGTGCGCGTGATCGAGCGCAGCGGCGAACGCGATCTGGACCGCGCCGCGCTGAGTGCCGTGCGCCAGTGGCGCTTCGAGCCTGCCATGCGCAATGGCAAGGCGATCGCCACCAGCGTGAAGGTGCCGGTGGACTTCAGGCCCATCTGAGTGCTGCATCGCTCCGCACAAGGAGCTGACGAGGAAAGTAGAAGGGGGACGCGGGCAGGCGTCCCCCTTTCTTATGTCTGGCTTCTTGTAGGAGCGACGTAAGTCGCGACCGTGCCCCTTCCGCGCCAGGATCGCGTCAAGCACCCGCGGATGGGAGAACCACACAGGAACTCAGGGTCTGCGGTCGCGACTCACGTCGCTCCTACAGAACGCGAAAGCGTCACGCCTTCCGCAACGCGAACCCCACGCCGGTCGCCAGGCCGTCGTAGTTCGGAAACGAGGTGGCCACGTTGGCGACGTCGCCGATGCGGATCTCGCCCTTCGCGAGCTGACCCGCAATCGAGAACGCCATCGCGATGCGATGGTCGCCATGGCTGTCGACTTCACCCCCCTGCAGTTCGCCCGGGAAGATCGTTGCGCCGTCGGGCGTCTCGTCCACGCGCAGGCCCAGCGCACGCAGGCCGTTGGCCATGCTGGCGAGGCGGTCCGATTCCTTCACCCGCAGTTCCGCCGCGCCCCGCACGACAGTCGGCCCTTCGGCGCGGGCTGCGGCGATGAACAGCGCCGGGAACTCGTCGATCATGTCCGGCACCAGCGCTTCGGGCACCTCGATGCCATGCAGCGGGGCGTGACGCACCACGAGATCGGCTACCGGTTCGCCGCCGTGCTCGCTGGCATTCTCTTCGGTGATGTCCGCGCCCATCAGGCGCAGTGCCTGCAACAGGCCGGTGCGGCGCGGGTTCAGGCCGACGGCGCGCAAGCGCAGTTCAGAGCCGGGAATGATGCTGGCGGCGACCAGGAAGAATGCGGCCGACGAGAAATCCGCGGGCACGGCGATGTCGGTGGCCTTCAGCCGCTGCCCGCCGCGCAGCCGCGCGAAGCCGGGCGAGAAGTCGATGTCGACGCCGAACGCCTTCAACATCCGCTCGGTGTAGTCGCGGGTGGGATGCGGCTCGCGCACCACGGTCTCGCCGTCTGCATACAGGCCGGCCAGCAGTACCGCAGACTTCACCTGCGCGCTGGCGACCTCCAGCGTGTAGTCGATGCCGGTGAGCGGCTGGCCTCCGTGGATGCGCAGCGGTGGCAGGCCGCCTTCTTCGGTGTCAATGCGCGCGCCCATCGAGGAAAGCGGCCCGGTGACGCGGCGCATGGGGCGCTTGGACAAGGATTCGTCGCCGACCAGCACACTGTCGAAAGGCTGCGCGGCCAGCAGGCCCGCGAGCAGCCGCATGCCGGTGCCGGCGTTGCCGCAGTCGAGCGCGCCGTCGGCAGGCTTCAGGCCATCCACGCCCACGCCGTGGACGATGCGGCGCGACGGCGACGGGGTTTCCATCTGCACGCCCAGGCGCGAAAAGATAGCGGCGGTGGCGCGGGTGTCCTCGCCTTCCAGGAAGCCGTCGACCGTCGACGTGCCATCGGCGAGTGCGGCGAACATCACCGCGCGGTGCGATACCGACTTGTCGCCGGGGATGTCGAGGGTGCCCCGCAGGGGGTGGCCGGCGGAGGCGATCCAGTCTTGCTTGCTGCTCATTCCATCTCTCGTGTTCTACCCCCTCCCCCGCTTGCGGGGGAGGGCTGGGGTGGGGGCAAGCGGGCGCGGTGGGCAAGCATTCACGGTTCGCCCCCATCCGCCCTTCGGGCACCTTCCCCCGCAAGCGGAGGAAGGATGTGCGTCAAGGCACCGCGACCGGGTACGAGCCCAGCACCTTGATCTGCGCCGAATGCTGCTTCAGCTCGGCCAGTGCCTGCTTCATCGACTCGTCGTCGATATGGCCGGCCAGGTCGATGAAGAAGCCGTACTCCCACTTGGCGTGGTGCGACGGGCGCGATTCGATGCGGTTCATGCTGATGCCGTGGCGCGCGAACGGGCTGAGCACGTCGAACAGCGCGCCGGGCTTGTCGTGGATGAAGACCAGCACCGAGGTACGGTCGTGGCCCGACGGCGGGAAGATGCTGCGGCCGATCACCAGGAAGCGCGTGGTGTTGTCCTTGTCGTCCTGGATCGGGCTCATGACGACCTTCTTCAGGCCGTACACGTGGGCAGCGCTCTCGCCACCGATGGCTGCGGCATCGTCGTTGCCGCGTGCACGGCGCGCGCCCTCGGCGTTGCTCGACACCGGCACCTTCTCCACCTTCGGCAGGTTCGCGCGCAGCCAGCCCGCGGTCTGCGCGAAGGACTGCGGGTGCGCGTAGATGCGTTCGATGTCGTCGATGCGGCCGGTCCGCGACATCAGGAACTGGTGCACGCGCAACTCGACTTCGCCGCAGATCTTCAGGTCCGATGTCAGGAACATATCCAGGGTGATCTGGATGGTGCCCTGCCCCGAGTTCTCCACCGGCACCACACCGAAATCGGCGTTGCCGCTGGCCACTTCCTGGAAGACTTCTTCGATGCTCGCCAGCGGCAGCCCGTGCGCCGAGCGGCCGAAGTGCTTCAGCACCGCCTGTTGGCTGAAGGTACCTTCCGGGCCGAGGTAGCCGATCTTCAGTGGTTCCTGCTGGGCGAGGCAGGCGGACATGATCTCGCGGAAGACATGCACCAGCACTTCGTCGCTGAGCGGGCCTTCGTTGCGGTCCACCACCATCCGCAGCACCTGCGCTTCGCGCTCCGGGCGGTAGTAGTCGACGGCCGCGGCGAGCTTGCCCTTGGCCTTGCCGACCTGGTGGGCGAAGCGCGCGCGCTCGGCGATCAGCGACTGGATCTGGCGGTCGATGCCGTCGATCTTGGCGCGCACGTCGGAGAGGGCCGGTGCGGGGGCAGTCGTGACGTCTGCTTTCTTGCCGGCGGCGGGCTTTGCGGGTTTCTTGCTGGGTTTGGAGGCCATCGGGGTTTTCCGTAATCCGGTCGCATCCCTGTGGGAGCGACGTAAGTCGCGAAGATTTACCGGTAACGCTTCATCGCGACTTACGTCGCTCCCACACCGGATCGAGAGGGATGCTTCATCCGTTGCGCTGCTGGAAATCGCGCATGAAATCGACCAGCGCCTGCGCACCTTCCACCGGCAGCGCGTTGTACAGGGACGCTCGGATGCCGCCGACCGCCTTGTGCCCTTTCAGCGCCAGCAGGCCGGCTGCCTTGGATTCGGCCACGAAGCGGGAGGTCAGCGTCTCGTCGGGCAGGAAGAAGGGGATGTTCATCCGCGAGCGCACGGCCGGCGCCACGTCATTGCGGTAGAAGCCGCCCGACGCATCGATGGCGCCATAGACCAGCGACGACTTCATGGCGTTGCGGCGCGCGAATTCGGCCACGCCGCCTTCGGCCAGCATCCACTTGAACACCAGCCCGGCCAGGTACCAGTTCCAGGTCGGCGGCGTGTTGAGCATGGAGTCGCGTTCGGCATGCGAGCGGTAGTCGAAGATGTCGGCCCGCGGCTGCCCGCTGCGTTGGAACAGGTCCTTGCGGATGATGACCACCGCAACGCCCACCGGGCCCAGGTTCTTCTGCGCACCGGCATAGATCACCCCGTACTTCGACACATCCAGCGGCTCGGAGGCGATCGACGAGCTGAAGTCGGCGAACAGCGGGACTGCGCCCACGTCCGGCGTATCGCGGAACTCGACGCCGTGGATGGTTTCATTGGCGGTGATGTGCACGTAGGCGGCGCCGGGTGTGAGCTTCCAGCTGTCGCGCGGCGGGATGTTGTGGAAGCCGCCGGCCTCGCCATCGGCCGCGATGTTGACGGTGCAGTACGGCCTGGCCTGCTTGATCGCGGTCTTGCCCCAGTGACCGGTCACCACATAGTCGACCACCTGGCCGGGGGCGGCGAAGTTCAGCGCCAGCAATGCCTGGTGGGTGGTGGCGCCACCGGACAGGAACAGCACGGCATAGTCGTCCGGGATGCCGACCAGAGCGCGCAGGTCGGCTTCGGCCTGCGCGGCCACCGCGATGAAATCCTGGCTGCGATGGCTGATTTCCACGATGGACGCGCCGATGCCGTTCCAGTCGAGCATCTCGGCCTGGGCCTGCCGCAGTACCGACTCGGGCAACGTGGCGGGACCGGCACTGAAGTTGAACGCGCGCGTCATGGGGCACCTGGAAGAATGAACGGCTAGTATGCCGCAGCGCATCCGTTGCAGGGGCAACCATGCGGACGTTGGGGCATGAAATGCGGACGGACTGCATCCCGCACCCGGTCGTGGACGTATAGGCTTGCGACAGGTCGTGCGCGAGCCGGGAATTTTCCCGCCGTACAGACGTCCAACAACCTCTGCAACGTTCCGGAGCTCCCCCATGTCCCTGCGCGACGCTTTGCGAATCCCCTCCTCCGAGATCACCGACGAGTCCGTGTACCGGGAGCGCCGCGCCCTGCTGCGTGCCTTCGCGATGGCGCCGGCGCTGGCCCTGTCCGGTTGCGCGGAGGCCGAGCCGCCGCCTCCGCCGAGGATCGCGGTGACACCCGAGCAGGCGCGGTCCGGATTCCGCACGACGGAAGAACTGACCCGCTACGAAGACGTGGCCAGCTACAACAATTTCTACGAGTTCGGCACCGGCAAGGCCGACCCATCCACCGCACGCAAGACGCTGAAGACTTCGCCCTGGTCGGTGGTGGTGGGCGGCGAATGCGCGAAGCCGGGCCGGATCCCGCTGGAAGATCTGGTGAAGGGCCTGGCACCCGAAGAGCGCATCTACCGCCTGCGCTGCGTCGAGGGCTGGTCGATGGTGATCCCATGGCTGGGCGTTCCGCTGGGTGAGGTGCTGAAGAAGTTCCAGCCCACTTCCAAGGCGAAGTACGTCGCCTTCACCACCCTCGCCGATCCGGTGCAGATGCCGGACGTGCGCTACCCCTCGATCAACTGGCCCTACCGCGAAGGCCTGCGCATCGACGAGGCGATGCATCCCCTCACCCTGCTGGCCACCGGCCTGTACGGCAAGCCGCTGCCGCAGCAGAACGGCGCGCCGCTGCGACTGGTGGTGCCGTGGAAGTATGGCTTCAAGAGCATCAAGTCGATCGTCGAGATCAAATTCGTCGAGAAGATGCCGGAAACCGCGTGGCACGACCTGCAGCCGTCGGAGTACGGCTTCTTTTCCAACGTGAACCCGAGCGTCGACCATCCGCGCTGGAGCCAGAAGACCGAACGCCGCATCGCCGGCAAGCAGAGCAAGCTGTTCGCCGAGCGCATCCCGACACGCATGTTCAATGGCTATGCCGACCAGGTGGCCTCGATGTACGCCGGCATGGACTTGAAGAAGTGGTACTGAAGGCAAGGTCCGGAAACCTCGTCTTCAGGCTCTGCGTGGGTCGCGCACCCGGGTTCCGCGGGCGGTGAACGTGTCGAACCATCCCATGCGCAGATGCGTCACTGGTGAGCTCGAACGCCGGAGCCCATGCGTTCGATGCTCACGCGTTCCCACCTGAGGCCACCACCTCCTTCCCGACACCGACCCCACCACGCATGCCCAAGACGTCCCCGCGCATCATCGCCGCCAAGATCCTGGTCCACGCCCTCGCGCTCACCCCGCTGGCGCTCCTGGCCTGGCAGTTCCACGACGTCTGGCGCAACGGCAGCGACGCACTGGGTGCGGACCCGGTGGCCGAGATCGAACACCGCACGGGACTGTGGGCGCTGCGCCTGCTGATGGTCGCGCTGGCCGTCACGCCGCTGCGCCAGCTGACCGGACAGTCCGCCTTGCTGCGCTTCCGGCGGATGCTCGGCCTGTACGCGTTCTTCTACGCCACGCTGCACCTGGCGGTGTACCTGGGCCTGGACCTGCGCGGCTACTGGACCCAGATCTTCGAGGACATCGTCAAACGTCCCTACATCACCGTCGGCTTCACCGCCTGGCTGCTGCTGGTGCCGTTGGCCGTCACGTCGACGCTGGGATGGATGCGCCGTCTCGGCCGTCGCTGGGGCCAACTGCACAAGCTCGTATATGCCATCGGCGTGCTGGCCGTGCTGCATTTCTGGTGGCTGGTGAAATCCGACATCCGCGAGCCGTTGCTGTACGCGGCCATCCTCGCCGCCCTGCTGGGCTGGCGCGCGTGGAAGCGGTTCAGCCCGCGCCGAACAGCAGCAGTGCGCTGAGCGCGCCTGCCATCAACAGCGCCGCGAGCAGCAGCCAGGGCCAACGCAACACCGATGACGAAGATGGTGTCGCGGCTTCAGAGGAAGCCGGCAACGCGCCCGTCTCGCCCATCAGCGCAGGCTCGTCCACGGTCGCGCTGGGTGCCCACGGCACTTCCAGGACGAAACGATGCTGGGCATCGAAGACGATCTGGTCGCCGGCCACGAGCAGTGCATCGCGCACCGCCACACCATTCACCCGGGTGCCGTCGGCGGATCCGAGGTCGCGCAGAAGGACGCGTTCACCACGCAGCTCCAGCCGCGCGTGCCGCTCGGCGAATGCCGGATCGTCGACGCGGATATGGGCATCGCGCGCACGCCCGACCACACGCGGCTGCTCCAGCGAAATGCTCTTGCCGTGGTATTTGCCCCCCAGGCCCCGCAGCACCACGCGGACATCGCCCTGGCCGGCGTCGCTTTCCCGGAGATCGGCAGCGGATTGGTAGCCCGACTGCAGCAGCAGTTCCACGCCTTCCACGTACACCGCATCGCCGGGCCGCAGTACCGCCATGCGCTTCACCGGACGGCCGTTGATGTGCACACCCCGCATGCCGTTGGCCACCTGCAGCCAGAGGCCGCGCCGGTCCACGCATATCTGCGCGAGCAGTGCACCCTGCGGCGAATCCCCGACACCCACGGTACCTGCCGCTTCACGCACGATGCGATGCACGCCGGTGGTCAGCGGCCGGTCGGGCGAAGGGCGGTTTGCGAAGTGAAGTCTGAGGTTCTGCACGCCCCGGGAGCCTATCAGGTTGAGGCCGATCCGGCAGCCCCGGCTTGGCATATGCCGCCACGCTGCGCAGAATAGCGCCGCACAAAGGGAGCCCCCGCATGGCCAGCATCGACATCCACCATCCGCATTCCAAATCGCCCAAGCAGGCACGCAAGGCGGTCGAAGACGTGGCGAAGAAACTGTCCGAGCGCTTCGACATGGACTACGGCTGGGACGGCGATACGCTGAACTTCAGCCGTTCGGGCGTGGAAGGAAGCATCGCCCTGTTCGCCGACACGCTGCGCGTCACCGCCAACCTCGGCTTCCTGCTGTCGGCCATGAAAGGTCCGATCGAGGCCGAGATCCGCCGGGTCCTCAGCGACAAGTTCGACTGAACGTCAGTCGCGGAACGGATCGGGTTCGTCCTCGTACAGGCGCTGCGACACGGCGCGCTCCGCCCGCTCGATGTCGCGCACGAAGGCCTTGCCATCGCCCAGGGCAGCGAAGGCCGCGAAGCCCCGCTCCAGGAATCCCTGGAGCTCACCCAGCCCGGTCGCCTTTGCCGGCCCGCGCGACAGTTTGAGCAGCGTGGCCACGCCGGGGGTCTTCACCGCCCGCGCGAGGCCCACGCCCACCTCGGCGATCAGGTCGATCTGGTGCCCGCGCAAGCGCGGCAGTCCCACCTCACGATAAACACGCCCATAAAGCCCGGCGTCCAGCTTGCGGCGATTCGGCGCCAGCCGATGCAGCGCTTCAGCCATGCGCATGTCCAGCGCATGCGTCAGCACACCCAGCTCGATCCCGTGCGCCACGGTGTCCAGCACGGCGCCGGGCAGCAGGCGCTGCATCATCGGCATCACTTTGGCGACATTGGCGTCGCGCTTGCTGAAATCGTGGTCACCATAGACATCGGTCAGGAAGAACATCGCCGCCGCGCGCCGCTTCGGGTCGTTCAGGAAGTGCTCGAAGCTGGTCTCCAGCCGCGCCGCCTGCCAGCGCCGCAGCTCCGGCAGCCAGCGCAGCCGGTTGCGGGGCTCCTGCACCGGATCATGCAGGGCCTGGTGCCAGGCCAAGCGCCTGCCCACGCGTTCGATCAAGGGATTTCCTGAGGCCATGCCGGCCATGATCCGGGCCCGCTGCGGGCGCCGCAACCGGGCGGCGGGTCGGCTACACTCGGGCGGCAAGGTCACCACGGGTAGTACATGCTTTCGATCCACAGTGCGCGGCGGCGGGGCCACAACGGCAAGATCGGGCTGGCCATCGCCGGCGGCGGCCCCATCGGGGGCATGTACGAGCTGGGCGCACTGCGTGCCCTGGACGAAGCCCTCGACGGCCTGGACCTGACCCGGATGGACTGCTACGTCGGGGTCAGTTCCGGCGCCTTCCTAGCTGCCGGGCTGGCCAACCGGATGGGCACGGCCGAGATGTGCCGCATCTTCATCACCGGCACCAGCGACGACGCCGAGTTCCGGCCCGAAACCTTCCTGCGCCCGAATGTCGGCGAGTACCTGCGCCGCGCGGCCAGCCTGCCCGGCCTGTATGCCGACTGGCTGTCGCGACTGGTACGCAATCCCCGCCGCGCGACGCGCTGGTCGGACCTGTTCCTGCGCTTCGGCGGCCTGGTGCCCACCGGCATCTTCGACAACGAGGAAGTCGAGCACTTCCTGCGCGACATCTTCAGCCGTCGCGGCCGCAGCAATGATTTCCGTACGCTCGATGCGGATCTCTTCGTGGTCGCGGTCGACCTCGACAGCGGCGAGGCGGTGCGCTTCGGCGAGGAAGGCTGGGACGACATCCCGATCTCACGCGCCGTGCAGGCCAGTTCCGCCCTGCCCGGGCTGTATCCGCCGGTGGAAATCGGTGGCCGCCATTTCCTCGACGGCGCCCTGCGCCGGACCATGCATGCGAGCACCGTGCTGGACCGCGGCATCGACCTGATGATCGGCATCAACCCGCTGGTACCTTTCGACGCCAACCAGGCCACCCCGCAGGCCGACGAAGCCGAACAGGTAGGCCTGGCCAGCGGCGGCCTGCCGGCCGTGCTGTCGCAGACCCTGCGCACGCTGCTGCAATCGCGCATGCAGATCGGCATGGAGAAGTATCCGCATCGGTACCCGGATATCGACCAGCTGGTGTTCGAGCCCAATTCGGACGACAGCGAGTTGTTCTTCACCAACCTCTTCAGCTTCTCCTCTCGCCACCGCGTCTGCCAACTGGCCTACCGCAACACGCTGGCCGACCTGCGCAAGCGCGCACCGGTGCTCAAGCCCATGCTGGCCGCGCACGGCATCCGCTACAACGAGGACATCGTCAACGACCGCCACCGCTCCATCCTCGACGGGTTGGACGTGACGCCGCGCATGACCGAAACCACCGCCCGCCTGCGGCGCGCCCTGGACGACGTGGACCAGATCGTGTCGCGGCATCGCGCAGCCCATCGCGGCTGATGCGCTCACGGCCGCGTCACCGGCTGGTGTGAAAACTCTAGACAGCACGCCGATTCTGGAACGCAATCCCCCACCCCACTCCCTGATGGAACGCCATGGCCACGCTGAAGAAATCCGCACGCAAGAAAACCGCTTCTGCATCCGCTTCCAAGAACGACAACCTGCAGGCCCAGGCCGAGCAGATGTCCAAGCGCCTGGGTGAATCCGCACAGCAGGTGTGGCTGGCTGGCGTGGGGGCTTTCGGGCGCGCGCAGGCCGAAGGCACCAAGTTGTTCGAAACCCTCGTGAAGGAAGGCCTGTCGCTGGAGCAGACCACGCGCAAGGTGGCGGGCGGCAAGGCCCAGGCCATGCGCGACGCGATGGAGACCACCGTCGGCCAGGCGCGCGAGCGCGCCTCGGATACCTGGGACCGCCTGGAGAAGGTGTTCGAAGAGCGCGTGCATCGCGCACTGCGCCGTCTCGAGGTGCCCAGCCGCGAGGATCTGTCCGCACTCATCGATCGTGTCGACGCACTGAATGCGCAACTGCGCACGATGGGCGGTGCGCCGGCCGCCAAGCCGTCCCGTGCCAAGCGCAGCGCCAGGCCGGCCGTCAAAAAACCGGCGCCTGCCGCGAAGAAAACGCCCGCGAAACGTGCAGCGCGCAAGAAGGCTGCACCATAAGGTTGCACGCGCATTTTCATGCGTATTTCTGAACAAAATTTTGTTGCGCGGCAACATCGAATGGCGTAACAATCATTCCAGCCCGCCAGTCCATCGAAGTTCGTTTGCTCCCCTCCCCTTACGGCTTCGGACTGGCGGGCTCTTCTTTGCCCGCCGCCCGGCACTCGCCTGAGCCGACACAGACAGCCATGGGTACGGCCCGGTAGAATCGCGGGCCTAATAACAACAACGCACCCGCGACGCATGTCCATTTGGCTCCTCGGTTTGGCGGTCACCCTTGTGACCGGTGCGGCAGCCACCGCCTACCTCTGGCTGGTGCGCCGCCCCAGCGACGAAATGTCCTACGGGCTGCACGCCCTCTCGGGCCTGCGCTGGAGGGAGTTTTCCAAACTCGTCCTCGCCGCGATGGCGGGCCGTGGCCTGGTCGAAGCCGGCGCCGATCCCCAGGAGTCCCGCGAACCCCAGACCACCTTCCTGCTCGCGCGCGGCCAGGAGAAGTGGCTGCTCTCGTGCAAGCATGGTTCGGCCTACCGGATCGCCGCGGCCCCGGTACAGGAGCTAGCCGCCAGCATTCGCCTGGGCGCCGCCACCGGCGGCATCCTCGCCACCGAGGGCAAAGTGGAAAAGGAGGGCCGCGATGCGGCCCAGGGCAACAATATCGAGTTGCTCGACGGCCCTCGTCTGTGGCCGGAAGTCAGGCACCTGATCGAACCAAGCCTGCGCGAGCAGATCGTGACGTACGCATCGGCGCGCGCCAAACGGCATATCGGCATCAGTTGGCTCGGCGCGGTGACGGTGGGTGCCCTTGCCATGGCGGGCTGGGCCGGCAGGCAATCGGCGGACACACGCGTCGATGTGCGGCCCGCAGCACCCGTGCCGGCGCGAACGGTCAGCGCACCTGCACCCGCGACGCCTGCGCCACAGGAAGCCTTCCGTGAACCGACGCAGGAAGAACTGGAAGCACAGATGCGCAGCGTGCTCCAGGCGCTGTCGAAAACCCCCGGCATCACCCGCGGCGTCTGGCAGACCAAGCTGACGCTGAGTATCGATCGGGTGGGCAGTGAGAAGGACATCTGGCCGTCGATCTGCCTGGAGCTGGAGCGCTACCCGGCCCTGCGTGCCACCCGCGTGCAGCTCAACCCGCCGCCGGGCAGCAGCGAACCGGTGCGCTGGCGCCAGTGCAAGACGATGTGAGGCCGCCGCGACACTTCGTCGCTGGTCGCCTTGGCGTCGCTGCAGGATGATGCTGCCGCCATCGACACGCCTTCCGATCCGATGAACGATCCCGCCGCTCCCACGCCCTACGACCGCATCGGCGGCGAAGCCGGCCTGCGCCGGATGACGCAGCGCATGTATGCGCTGATGGACACGTTGCCGGAAGCCGCCGCGGTGCGCGCGCAGCACCCGGCCTCACTCGACGGCAGCGAACAGAAGCTATTCGAGTTCCTGAGCGGCTGGCTCGGCGGCCCGCCGCTGTTCACGCAGAAGCACGGCGCCCCGATGCTGCGCGCCCGCCACCTGCCCTTCCGGATCGGCATGGAGGAAGCCAGCGGCTGGCTGGCCTGCTTCCATGGCGCGATGACCGAAACGGTCGAAGACGTCGAACTGCGCGAGTTCCTGTGGTCGCGCATCGAGCCGCTGGCGCTGCATATGCGGAACATGCAGGCGGTGCCGTTGCGGTGGGCGGACGAAGGCTAAAGTCTCCTGTCCCGGCAACGTCATCGCTTACATGCAAATGACGTAATCGTCCGGGTCGAGCGCTGTCTCGACCCGGAGAATCGCCAAAGCATCCGACCAAAGTTCGTCCCCCGGTTCCCTGCGATCTCCTGCGGTGAATCGCTCCGGCGGGCCATAGGCCGATCACCAGTCACCATCGACGCAAGCGGCGAATCCGGATTGCAGGCAGGGAACTCCTGTGCAGCCTGCCCTGTAAGCGTCAGGCAGCGCCAACGCACGCGTCGCCAGTTCGCGAAAGCGTGCGGACTGCTGCGGACTCAACACCATGTCGATATCACGATGGAATTAGCCCTTCCAACGATACCCGGCGCCTTTCGACGGCCTCAGCCTTGCCTCGCCACCGTCCTTCGACGATCTCGCGTGGATGACGGTCTCCGAGGAGCATGCACCACCGGCTAGGACAACAACCCACTCCTGCGCACCGCACGACATGGCCCGCTGGGGTATCAACTTGCCTTCCAGGTACGCATCGATTTCGTACCGCGCGGCGGCACGCGCACCCTCAGCGGTCCACGCGGCTAGCCAAGCATCGCGCTCGCCCAAGACGCGGGATAACAGCAACCACATGCCGACCCCGATGCCCACCAGGAGCACGCAGCCCAGCCCGAGCGTCCTAGCCCAGGAGATCCGCATCGACGCCTACCAGTGCACGCCCCGCATCAACGAAGCAAACGCAATCTGCTCCTGGCTGGGTGCGGCTTCCTTCAACGCCTTGCGATCGCCCTTGGCGGCGGCCGAATCCGGGAACAGCTCGAACGCGGTGTTCATCACCACCTCGTAGGCCTTCGGGGCCACCGCATTGACCAGCGCGGCGAAGATGCCCAGGCGCGTGGCGATGCGGCTTGGCTTCTCGATGATGGCCTTGACCAGCAGGTCGGCCGCCTCCTCCGGCGACAGCGTCGGCACGCTGTCGTACATCTTGGTGGGCGCGATCATCGGCGTCTTCACCAGCGGCATGTTGATGGTGGTGAAGCTGATGCCCTTGCCCGACAACTCGCCCTGCGCGCAGCGGCTGAATGCATCCAGCGCCGCCTTCGATGCGACGTAGGCCGAAAAACGCGGTGAATTGGCCAGCACGCCGATCGAGCTGATGTTGATGATGTGGCCCTTGCGGCGCTCGGTCATCTTCGGCAGGAAGCCCATGATCAGGCGGATGCTGCCGAAGTAGTTCAGCTGCATCGTGCGCTCGAAATCGTGGAAGCGGTCGTAGCTGGCCTCGATGGAGCGGCGGATCGAGCGGCCGGCATTGTTGATCAGGATGTCGACATGCCCGTGCTCGTCCAGCACCGTCTTCACCAGGCGGTCGCAGTCGGCCATGTCGGCCAGGTCGGCGGTATAGGCGAACACCTTGCCGCCCGCCTTCTTCATGTCGTCGCGGGCCTTGAACAGTTCCTCCTCGCCACGCGCCACGATGATCGTGGTGGCGCCGGCCTCCGCCACGCGTTGCGCCGTCGACAGGCCGATGCCGGACGAGCCGCCGGTGATGACCACCACCTTGTTGCGCACCTTGCCCTTCAGCGAGCGGTCGATGAACAGGTCCGGATCGAGGTGGCGCTCCCAGTAATCCCACAGGCGCCACGCGTAGTCGTCCAGGCGCGGCACGGCGATGCCGCTGCCCTTCAGTGCCCGCTCGGTCTCGCGGCTGTCGAAGCGCGTCGGATAGGTGATGAACTTCAACACTTCCTTCGGGATCTTGAAGTCGCGCAGCAGCATGCCGATGAAGCGCCGCACCGGCGGCAGGTTGCCCACCGCCATGCGGATGCTGCCCGGCACGAAGGCGAACATGCGCGCATCGATCCGCATGGTCATTTCCGGCGCGTGGCCGGCCCGGCAGAACGTATTGAGCACTTCGCCCACGCGCATCGGCTCGGGATCGGTCAGGTGGAAGGTATGGCCATCCAGCTTGGGCTTGTGCGCGATGTGGTCCATCGCGTCAGCGACGAAGTCCACCGGCACGATGTTGATGCGCCCGCCTTCGATGCCCAGCACCGGCACCCACTGCGGGAGCAGCTCGCGCAGCTTCTTGATCAGGGTGAAGAAGTAGTACGGGCCGTCGATCTTGTCGATCTCGCCGGTCTTCGAATGGCCCACCACCATGCCCGGACGGTAGATGCGCCACTTGATGCGCTTCTCGTTGCGCACCAGCCCCTCGGATTCGTGCTTGGTGCGCAGGTAGGGATCATCCAGTCCTTCGGCTTCCTCGAACATGTCCTCGCGGAAGATGCCCGGATAAAGCCCGGCGGCTGCGATGGAACTGGTGTGGTGGAAGCAGCCGGCCTTCAAGGCGGCGGCCAGGTCGAGCGCATGCTGGGTGCCGTCGATGTTGGCGGCCTGTTGCGCTTCGCGGGTCGCGGTCAGGTCATAGATCGCTGCCAGGTGGAAGAAATGCTTCACCTTGCCGGTCAGTGCACGCAACTGCGCGGGTGTCAGGCCGCACTTGGGCTTGGTCATGTCGCCGTGCACCACGGACACGCGCTTCATGTCCCAGCCGGCCTTCTTCGCGATGGCGTCGAACTTCTTCTGCGAGTCCTTGCGGACCAGCACGTGGACCGTCCCGCTGCGCTTGAGGAGATTGCCGACCAGGTAACGGCCAATGAATCCTGTGGCGCCCGTGACGAAATAGCTCATGACGACCCCTATCCTCGAGTTGTATGGGCGAGCCCCTCCGACTGCCCTGCGGCCTAACTTGCCAGAGCCGCCCAGATTCGACAATCCCGTCACGCATTGACCGCTTCCACCACCCGTGGTGTGATGGCCTGGATCACTGGGAGGGATCATCCATGGCAGACCTCAAGAGCGCGTTCGACCAGGCATCCAAGGACATCCAGACGCTGTCCGAGCGCCCGGACAACGACACGTTGCTGCGGCTTTACGGCCTTTACAAACAAGGCGCGGAAGGTGATGTGAAGGGTGACAAGCCGGGTTTCTTCGACTTCGTCGGCACCGCCAAGTACGAAGCCTGGGCCAAGCTCAAGGGCACGGCGCAGGAGGACGCACAGAAGAAGTACGTGGACCTGGTGAAGAAGCTGCTGGCCTGAAGCCCGACGTGGCGCGCGATACCCGCCAGCGCATCCTCGACGCCGCCCTCGCGATGTTCAACACGCAGGGCGAGCCGCATGTAACCACCAACCACATCGCCGACGAGCTGGAGATCAGCCCGGGCAATCTGTACTACCACTTCCGCAACAAGGACGACATCATCGAACAGCTCTTCGCGCGGTACGAAGAGCGGATGGACGCTGCGCTGACGCCTCCCACCGACCGGCTGCCGGGGCTGGAGGACATCTGGCTGCAGTTGCACCTCGTGTTCGAGTGCATCTGGGACTACCGCTTCCTGTATCGGGACCTGGTGGAGATCCTGAGCCGCAACCGGCGGCTGCGCATGCGCTTCGCCCGCATCCTCAAGCGCGCCGACGACAGCGCCCACGCGGTGATGCGCGGCATGGGCCAGGCCGGCGTGATGCGGGCGTCGGCGGCGGAACTGGCCGCCACCGCCACCAACGTGCTGGTCATCTCCACCTTCTGGCTGAACTACGCGTCGACGCGTGGCGAGAAGGACGAACAGGCCGCCATCCGCCAGGGCATCGTGCAGGTGATGATGCTGGTGGCACCGTTCCTGCGCGACGCGGAACGTGTGCACCTGAACACGCTGACGCAGGCCTATACGAACTAGCGTGCTTGCCTGCAGGAGGGGCTTCAGCCCCGACGCTGTGCAGTCGGATCAACGAGGACCGTAGGAAAGGCGTCGGGGCTGAAGCCCCTCCTACCATTGCGTCGGCGAAGCCGGGAATCAGGCCGCCGCCAGCGCATCGCCCAGCCGCGCCGACGCCGCACGCAGTTCCGGCAGCAGGCCGCGATCATCCAGCATCTCGAACTCCGGCCCCACCAGCGCCAGCAGCGCGAGCAGCGCCTCGACGGATTCGGCGCCCAGCTCCAGCACGCAGTGGTGTGCGTCGCCGGCTTCCAGGATCCCGCACCAGGTGGGCACCCGTGTCGCCTGCTCTTCCACCGACCCCGGCAGCCGCAGCCTTACCTGGAAGCGGGTGAACGGCTGGGTGATCGACTTCGCGACGTAGTCCGCCACGTCACCGGGAAACTCGCGCGGCGGGAACTGGGTGCCGGTATCGTGCAGCGCCTGCACGCGGTCCACGCGGAACGTCCGCCAGTCCTCGCGTTTCAGGTCCCAAGCCACCAGGTACCAGCGGCTGCCGGTATGCACCAGACGCAGCGGTTCGATCAGGCGCTCGCTGGCTCGCTGCGTGCGGTCGCGGTACTGCATCCGCAGGCGGAAGCCGTCGCGGCAGGCACCGGCGATGCGCAGCAGCGCGTCCACATCGGACGTGGGCGCACCGCCGGCGAGCGACAGCGTGACCGAATACAGGGCACTGGCGCGCTTGCGCAACCGCGCCGGCAACCACTGGTCCAGCTTGGACAGCAGCCGCAGCGCGGTGTCCTCCATCCGGCCCACGCTGGCCGCCGCCGTGCGCAGTGCCACCGCCACGGCTACGGCCTCGTCATCCTCCAGCAGCACGGGCGGCATGGTCGCGCCGGAACCCAGCCGGTAGCCGCCACCCAGGCCTGGCGACGCATCGATGGGATACCCGAGCTCGCGCAGGCGCTCCACGTCGCGGCGCAGCGTGCGGCGGTCGATTTCCAGCCGCTGGCTCAGTTCCGCGCCCGTCCAGTGACGGCGCGACTGGAGCAGCGACAGCAGGCGGAGCAGGCGGTTCGATGTGCTGAGCATGGGTGCAGTATGCCGCCCATTGAGGACTGATTCTGTCCTCGATGTCGGCCAGACTGGAAGCTCTCTCCCGCCGGAAGGAAACCCCATGACCGTGCAGACCTATCAGGGCAGCTGCCATTGCGGCGCCGTGCGTTACGAAGTCGACCTCGACCTGGCCGCCGGCAGTGGCCGTTGCAACTGCTCGATCTGTACCAAGACGCGCTACTGGGGCACGGTGGTCCGGCCGGATGCTTTCCGCCTGCGGCAGGGCGAAGAGGCGCTGACCCGCTACCCCTTCGGCAGCGGCGTGGCCGAACATCTATTCTGCCGGCACTGCGGCGTGAAGTCGTTCGGCCGGGGCGAGCTGGAAGTCCTCGGCGGCCGCTACTACTCGGTGAACCTGGCCTGCCTGGATGACGTGGAGCCGGCCGCGCTGGCGCAGGTCCCGATCCGCTACGCCAACGGCCGCGACAACGACTGGTTCTCCGAACCCGCCGTCACCGCGCATCTCTGATCGGGACCGCATGACAGGACGCCCCGGGAACCGGGGCGTTCGGGACGCGTCGCGTCCGTGGGCCGTCAGGCCCTGCTGCGACGCACAGGCCGTTTGGCCGCCGGCTTGCGGACAGGCGTGGCGCGGGCGCGCTTTGCGGCCGGCTTCTTGCGGGCGCGGGGCGTGGTCTTCCGGGTGGGCTGCTTCAGGCCCAGCTTGGTCAGTACCGGTTGCAGGCGGGCCTCTACCTCGGCACTGAACCGGCCCACGCGTGCTTCGCCCTGTTCACGCACCTCGGCCAAGCGGCCCAGCACATCGCGCTGCGCCTGTCCGGCGAAGCTTCCGGCCTGCGCACGCGCCGCCTGCAGGCGACCGGCGGCTTCATTCGCGGCCGCAACGGCCTCGCGCCTCGTGACGGCGATCAGGCCCAGTCCGGCAAGCCAGACGTGGCGGAGGGTGGGTTCGGGCGTCTTGCGGGTGGTCTTCTTGGCGGCCATGGGGCAGTCCATATGCCGACCACGACGGCCGGCTTCCATGAAGCGATGCTGTCCTGCCCGCGTCGAGCAATCACACTATTGGCCGCTCGTGTCACGGAATGCGTAGGGGTTGCCTGATGACCGCGTTCGCGGCGATGCTCGCAGCATCCTGGGAGGGACGACCAATGGCAGGAAAATCTTCGAAGTGGGCTTCGTTTCCGCATGACGCGAAGGGCTATGCCTACGCGGGCGATGCATTGAAGAAGGCGTGGCCGGCGCTGCATGCCGGCGACCAGGAGCCCTACCCCGACGAAAAGCGCGCCAAGGCGTTGATCGCCGCCGCAGGCAAGGCAGCCAAAGGCATCGAGCCCGCCGACCTCGCGCAACGCCTGCAGGATGCGTGGCGCGCGTTCCATCGCGGTGACTTCCAGGCCGCGTATGAGGCCGGTGAAGCCCTCGGCCCGCTGGGCGCTTCGGTCGCGGTCAAGGCGCTGGGCATCCATGCCACCTATCTGGTGGAAGACGAATCCGAGCAACTCAAGCGCTTCGAACAGGCGGCGAAACTGGCCGAAGCCGCCATCAAGGCCCTGCCCGACGAAGCCAACAGTCATTACCGTCACGCCTTCGCGCTGGGCCGCTACAGCCAGGGCCTGAGCATCGCCAAGGCGCTCAAGCAGGGCATCGCCGGCAAGGTCCGCGCCGCGCTCGACGCCACGCTGGAACGGGCCCCCAAGCACGCCGAGGCGCATACCGCGCTGGCGCTGTACCACGCCGAGATCATCAACAAGATCGGCGCGATGATCGGCGGCCTGACCTACGGCGCCAAAGCTGGCGAAGCCGAGTCGCACATCAGGACCGCGCTGAAGCTGACCCCCGATTCACCCATCGCGCACGTGGAATACGCGAACGTGTTGCTGCTGCTCCACGGCGAGAAGAAGGAAGACGCCGCCGCGGCATCGTTCGAGAAGGCCGGCAAGCTGAAGCCACGCGATGCCATGGAAGCACTGGATGCTGCCCACGCGAATGCGCAGATCGAGTAACAGGGTTTCCATTGCGCTGGCTTCCCTGTGGCTGGCTGGCGCGGCGCCGGTGTCCGCCCAGTCGGATGCCGATGCGCCACCTCCCTCGCCGGCGGTGACCGCTACGCCGTCCGACACCTTGCTCGATGCACTCACCTGCCGCACGGCAAGTGGCGATCTCATCACCCTGTTGCAGCGACTCCGTCGCGAGCGCCCGACGGAATTCACCCAGACCGAACGCCAGTACAGCGCGCCCATGATGGATCTTTATCGCCTGGCCGAACCCGTGCTGGCGTGGGGGCATCACAGCGATGCCGTCGTCATCACCGACAACCGCGTCCTGCTGCTGGTGGACGACTCCATCGAGCAGGCGGCGGCGCAGCTCGAACGCGCACTGGAAGACAGCCGCGATGCGCCCCTGTCCGGCGCGCTCGACGATTTCCATGCCCTGGTGGTCTATCCCGGCGAGCATGCCGGACTCCGGCAACGCACGCTGATCGGTTGCGAGTACCGCATGCCCGGCGTGTCGCTGCTGGCCGATCCCGCCGACGCCTGGCGCATCCCGCAGCCCTGAGGCTGGCGCTGCCGCCTCGCGCAGCGGCGAACCCTGATCGCATCGCCCATGGCCGCGCCGCCGCTTAACGGCAGCGCGCGCCCCTTCTTTAGGCCGCTCCGCGCGCCCCGGACACCGCCTGCTTTCGCCTGCGGTTCCGTGCCCTAACACATTTTTTTCCGCCTGCCCTAAAGGTTTTTTCGGCAGCGCCGTTATTCATTTCGCAACACGAAGACGACTAGCCACCACAAAACAAACCGGCAGCGTCTTTTCCCTTCAACGCCGTGAATCCAAATAAGAGGAGACGAACATGGCACAGGTAATCAACACGAACACGATGTCGCTCAACGCTCAGCGCAACCTGAGCACCAGCGGCGCTTCATTGGCCACCACCATCCAGCGTCTTTCGTCCGGCCTGCGCATCAACAGCGCCAAGGACGACGCCGCCGGCCTGGCCATCTCCGAACGCTTCAGCACCCAGATCCGCGGCCTCGACGTCGCCGTGCGCAATGCCAACGACGGCATCTCGCTGGCCCAGGTCGCCGAGGGCTCGCTGACCGAAATCGGCAACAACCTGCAGCGCATCCGCGAACTGGCCGTGCAGTCGGCCAACGCCAGCAACTCCAGCTCCGACCGCGCGGCGCTGAATGCCGAAGTCAAGCAGCTGACCTCCGAAATCGACCGCGTCGCCAAGCAGGCCGACTTCAACGGCACCAAGCTGCTGGACGGTTCGTTCACCAGCCAGCTGTTCCAGGTGGGCGCCAACGCCGGCCAGGCGATCGCCATCGACAAGGTGGTCGACGCCCGCGCCATGACCCTGGGCGGTTCGCAGTTCGACAGCGGCACGCTGGCCATCACGGCCGCGGCTTCCGCCACCGCCGACATCACCATCACCGGTCTGACCCTCACCGACAGCGCCGGCAATGCCGTCGCCTTCGACGACCTGACCGTCAAGAGCGCCGGTTCGGTCGCCGCCACCAACGAAGCCGCCGCCAAGGCGCTGGCCGCCCACATCAACGGCAAGCTCGGCGAAACCGGCATCTACGCCAACGTCGATGCCGCCGGCACCGGCCTGGAACTGACCTCGGTCAAGACCAGCGTGGACGCCAACGGCGACTTCGCGGCCTTCGGCGTCGCCATCACCGGCGGCACGTACACCGCCACGGCCGTCGCCACCAGCGAAGTGCCGAAGTTCGTGTCCGACGTGGACATCTCGGATTTCGCCGGTGCCCAGCAGGCGCTGGAAATCGTCGACAAGGCACTGACGGCCGTGAACGGTTCGCGCGCCGACCTCGGTGCCATCCAGAACCGCTTCACTTCGGTGGTCGCCAACCTGCAGACCAGTTCGGAAAACCTGGCCGCCTCGCGCAGCCGCATCCGCGACACCGATTTCGCCAAGGAAACCGCCGAACTGACCCGCACCCAGATCCTGCAGCAGGCCGGTACGGCCATGCTGGCCCAGGCCAACCAGGTGCCGCAGAACGTAATGAGCTTGTTGCAACGCTGAACCAGGTATCCCCGGCGGCACGGCGGGGATCGTTGGAAAACTTTTCCCCCGTGCAGAAAACGCCTCAGGAGTAGAACTCATGGCACAGGTCATCAATACCAACACCATCTCGCTGAATGCGCAGCGCAATCTGAGCAGCAGCGGTGCTTCACTGGCCACCACCATCCAGCGGCTGTCGTCCGGCCTGCGCATCAACAGCGCCAAGGACGACGCCGCAGGTCTGGCCATCTCCGAACGCTTCAGCACCCAGATCCGCGGCCTGGACGTCGCGGTCCGCAACGCCAACGACGGCATCTCGCTGGCCCAGGTCGCCGAAGGTTCGCTGACCGAAATCGGCAACAACCTGCAGCGCATCCGTGAGCTGTCGGTGCAGTCGGCCAACGCGACCAACTCCTCGTCCGACCGCGCCGCGCTGAACGCCGAAGTCAAGCAGCTGACCTCCGAAATCGATCGTGTCGCCAAGCAGGCCGACTTCAACGGCACCAAGCTGCTGGATGGTTCGTTCACCAGCCAGCTGTTCCAGGTCGGTGCCAATGCCTCGCAGGCCATCGCCATCGACAAGGTCGTCGATGCGCAGTCCGATGCACTGGGCAACGTGAAGTTCGCCGCCGACGTCACCGGCACGGCCATCGCCGATGCCGCCGCCGACGGCAGCATCGCCGACCTGACCATCAACGGTGTGACCATCGCGGATGTCGAGTACACGAACGGCACCAGTGGTGAGGACATCGCCAAGGGCCTGGCCGCCGCCATCAACGCCAAGCTGGGCGAGACCGGCGTGTACGCCTCGGTCGACGCCGACCAGGTCACCCTGACCTCGGTCAAGGCCGACACCGACCTGGTCGTGGGCGGCACGGTCGCCGGCTCGGGCCTCACGGCCGCGACCACTGCAGCCACGGCGGGTACCGCGCAGTTCGCCAAGGACCTGGACATCACCACGTTCGAAGGCGCGCAGAAGGCCCTGGAAATCGTCGACGCTGCCCTGACCTCGGTCAACAGCGCGCGCGCCGACCTGGGTGCGGTGCAGAACCGCTTCACCTCGGTGGTCGCCAACCTGCAGACCAGCTCGGAAAACCTGGCCGCTTCGCGCAGCCGCATCCGCGACACCGACTTCGCCAAGGAAACCGCCGAACTGACCCGCACCCAGATCCTGCAGCAGGCCGGTACGGCCATGCTGGCCCAGGCCAACCAGGTGCCGCAGAACGTGCTCAGCCTGCTCCGCTAACGCGGTGATGCGCCGGAACGGGTGGCCATCGCCACCCCTTCCGGCCCGGGCTTCTCCCCTTCGTAATCCCGCCTAGAGGAAACTTCCATGGCACAGGTCATCAACACCAACACCATCTCGCTGAATGCGCAGCGCAATCTGAGCAGCAGCGGTGCTTCACTGGCCACCACCATCCAGCGGCTGTCGTCCGGCCTGCGCATCAACAGCGCCAAGGACGACGCCGCAGGTCTGGCCATCTCCGAACGCTTCAGCACCCAGATCCGCGGCCTGGACGTCGCGGTCCGCAACGCCAACGACGGCATCTCGCTGGCCCAGGTCGCCGAAGGCTCGCTGACCGAAATCGGCAACAACCTGCAGCGCATCCGTGAGCTGTCGGTGCAGTCGGCCAACGCGACCAACTCCTCGTCCGACCGCGCCGCACTGAACGCCGAAGTCAAGCAGCTGACCTCCGAAATCGACCGCGTGGCCAAGCAGGCCGACTTCAACGGCACCAAGCTGCTGGATGGTTCGTTCACCAGCCAGCTGTTCCAGGTCGGTGCCAATGCCTCGCAGGCCATCGCCATCGACAAGGTCGTCGATGCACAGGCTGAAGCACTGGGCGGCGCGATGTTCGCCACCGCCACGTTCACCACGGCCACGCCGGCCGACGGCACCACCGATCTGAAGATCGAAGGCCTGCAGCTGACCAATGCCGACGGCAGCGCCGTCACCATCGACACCGTCGAAGTGGCTGCGCAGGGTACGGCAGCCGCCACGCGCGACGCCGCCGCCACCGCGCTGGTCGGCGCGATCAACGCCAAGATCGGCGAGACCGGCGTACTGGCCGAACTGGGCGCCAACGGCGCGGTCAACCTGACCTCGGTCAAGGACAGCGTGGATTCGGATGGCGACTTCCTCGGCATCGCCGTGGAAACCGGCACCTGGACCGGCGGTACCGCCCCGGCCGACGTCGCCGCCAGCACCGTCGCGACGACCAAGCAGTACGCCAGCAACCTCGACATTTCCACGTTCAAGGGTGCGCAGCAGGCGCTGGAAATCGTCGACAAGGCACTGACGGCCGTCAACAGCGCCCGCGCCGACCTGGGTGCGGTGCAGAACCGCTTCACCTCCGTGGTCGCCAACCTGCAGACCAGCTCGGAAAACCTGGCCGCTTCGCGCAGCCGCATCCGCGACACCGATTTCGCCAAGGAAACCGCCGAACTGACCCGCACCCAGATCCTGCAGCAGGCCGGTACGGCCATGCTGGCCCAGGCCAACCAGGTGCCGCAGAACGTGCTGTCCCTGCTGCGCTGATACGCGGCACGCTTTATCCGCAGTTCCTCCTAGTTCCCTGTCGTCACGGACGGATTCGTCTCCCTCCGTTTGGCAGTACCCCAACCCCCTCCGGCGACGGAGGGGGTCTTTTTTTGGGTGATGGGTGATCGGGAATGCCGGTTTCCGGGAGTTGCCCCATCACGAACCACCGCTTTCTGGCACAAACCCTGCATCAGTTCCTGCGCCCGCATTTCTCACCAGTCGCCGGACCCACGGCGGCGGTGGGAGACGGAGAGATGCGGGCTAAAGAACGGCCGCGGCAGGCCGCTACTGAAACTGCACGGGCGGGCCCCATCCGGTACCGGATGCCAGGCCCGCCCGGCCACCCTTTTCCGGAAGGGCACTGACAGGAGACGGCAATGGCAGACTATTCGCTGGGTTATGGCGGCATCGGCACCGGGATGGACATCAATGGCATGGTGTCCCAGCTGGTGGCGGCCGATCGCGCGCCCGCGGAGAACCGCCTGACCCGCATCGAAAGCCAGGCCAAATTCAAGTTGTCCGCGCTGGGCACCGTCAGTTCCGCTTTCAGCAATCTGGACAAGGCGCTGACCGCGCTGAAGGCCGCTACCGCCTTCGATACCCGCACCGTCAAGTCCGCCACCGATACGGTAGTCGGCGCCACGGTGGGCAGCGGGACGCCCAACGGCACCTATGCGATCGAAGTGGTCGGACTGGCCACCGCCAACAAGTGGATCACCAACCAGCCGGTGGCAGCGGACACGACCTTCGGCGCCGGTCAATTGACGCTGACGGTCGGCGGCGAAGCGCTGGCCATCGACATCGCCGCCGACAGCACGCTGCAGGATGTCCGCAGCGCGATCAACGACGCCGCCCGCAGCAAGGGCGTGCAGGCCAGCGTGCTGACGTCCAATGACGGGCTCTACCTGTCCGTGTCGTCCGACAAGACCGGCGCCGCCAACGGCATCTCGCTGGCCTTCACCTCCGGCGGCAGCGACCTGCAGACCCTCGCTGCCAGCCTGCAGGAACGCGTCCCCGCCGCCGATGCCGAAGTGAAGATCGACGGCCTGACCGTGACCGCCAGCGGCAACAAGATCACCGATGCCGTGCCGGGACTGACCCTGGACCTGAAAACCCTGGGCACCAGCACCGTCACCGTGTCCACCGACACCGCAGCCGCCAGCAAGCTGATCCAGGATTTCGTGACCGCATACAACGCGGCCATCGGCGCCATCAACACCTCGACCAAGTACAACGCCGAAAGCGACGAGCCTTCCGCCCTGACCGGCGATGCGCAGATGCGCAGCGCTTCGGGCCAGTTGAGGAACGTGCTCAGCGGCGTACTCGGCGACCTGGCGGCACAGGGCCTGGACGCCAAGACGCTGGGCCTGCAGACCAAGGGCTATCCGTCGTCCGACGGCACGCTGGTGTTCGACAGCAGCAAGTTCACCGCCGCGCTGGTCAGCGATCCCGAGAAGATCCGCACCGCCTTCACCGGCGACAGCGGTTTCGCGGGCAAGTTGCAGACGGCCGTGGGCAGCTATATCGGCACCAATGGCGCCTTCACCCAGCGCACCAGCGGCCTGAACGCCCAGATCAAGGATGTCGCCGCACAGCGCCTGGCGCTGGACGCGCGCATGGAAGCCGTGGGCAACCGCTACAAGGCCCAGTTCGTGGCGATGGATTCGATGGTCGCCCAGATGAGCAGCACCAGCAGCTACCTGGCCCAGCAACTCGCCTCGCTCGCCAACCAGACCGGATAACCGCCGATCCGAACCGCCGTCGGGTGACGCGCGGGGATCGCAGGAGAAAATGGAATGTCATCGCATTCGTACGCCGCCCAGTACCGCAACACCGGCCTCAGCAGCGCCGTCATGGACGCCGATCCGCACCGCCTGGTGGCCCTGCTGCTGTCGGGCGCCTGCGAACGCCTGCGGCTGGCCGATGCGTGCATGGAACGTGGCGACCTGGCACGCAAGGGCAAGGCGATCGGCGAAGCGTGCGCCATCATCGGGCACCTCAATGGCTCGCTGGACCACGAAGCGGGCGGCGAGATCGCCGGCAGTCTCTCCGCGCTGTACGACTACGTGCAGACGCGCCTGATCGACGCCAACCTGCACAACGACACCGCCGCACTGCGCGAGTCGCTCGACCTGCTGGGCGAGATCGAATCCGCCTGGAACGCCATTCCCTCCGAGCAGCGCCAGCCGCCGGCCATGGCCGCCGCGCGATGAACGCCACACCGGCCCTCGACGACCTCTTCGCCCAGCTCGACGGCATGCGCCACGCCCTGCACGCGGGCGAACTGGAGGACGTCGAGCGCCTGCTCAACCGGCACGACCACGACGTGCGCGCTTTCCTGCACGCCGACGGCGGCCGCTCCGCCGGTTACGACGCGCTGGCCGTGTTGCTGCGTGCGCAACTGGAACTGCAGAAGTCGATGCAGGACGCGCGCGAACAGGTGCGGATCCGCATGCACGTCAACCAGAGCGCCGACCGCGCCGCGCGCGCCTACCTTTCCGTTGTCGAGGGGTGAGCCATGACCGCTTCGATCATCCTCGTGGAGCACCCTGCCGAGCATGCGCTGTTCGATGGCGCGCTCACCTGCGAGGTGGTGCTGCCCGCGCGCTTTGACGCGGGTGCACGGGTCCTGATGCAGGCCCCGTCGGAGGCCTTGCTGAAAGGGTTGGCTGTCGCCGAGGACGTGCGTGGCGAAGACCCCGACGACCGCAAGGAAGCCACCCCCACGCAGCAGCGCATCGAAGCCAAGCTGGACCTGGTGCTGTCGCTGCTCGGCCGGCTGGCGCGCAGCCAGCATGAAACCCTGCCCGCCACCCCGTTGCGCTGGTCGCACCGTGGCCTGCGCCTGGACGTCGTGTCGCCGCAGGACCTGGCCGTCGGCGTCGCCGGCGTGGTGACCGTGCAGCCCGCCACCTGGTTGAGCGACCACATCGAACTGCCCGCCACACTGCTGGCGCAGGCCGAAGGCTCGCAAGGCATGCAACATCTCTGGCTGCAGTTCGACACCCTGGGCGCCGGCCTTGCCGAAGCCATGGACCGCCACCTGTTCCGCCTGCATCGCCGCCAGATCGCCGAAGCCCGCCAATCCCAGCACGCGGCACGTCCGTAGCCAGCTTTCCGCGCATCCACGCCCACTGCGGCATCCGCGACGTGCACGCATCACATGCCGCGATTGCGGTATTCGCCCTTTTCACGCGAACGCGGTCACCACAAGTGTGACTGATGTCGTGGTTTCACTTTTCCATCGCGATTCTGAATTGGCGCACGGGGACAGCGCGGCTATCGTGACATCACCAAGCAACGCGATATCGACTGGTTCTTCCCTGTGCGTGTACTCATCGTCGACGACCACACTCTGGTCCGCGCCGGCATCGGCCGGCTGCTGCAGTCGCTGCCCGACGTGGATGTCGTGGCCGAAGCCTGCAACGCGCAACAGGCGCTGGACATGGCGGCGATCCACCGCCCGGACCTGATCCTGCTCGACCTCTCCCTGCCCGACCGCAGCGGGCTGGACCTGCTGCCGCTGCTGCGCGAATCGCTGCCGCAGACCCGCGTGGTGATCATGTCCATGCACAACGATCCCACCCAGGTGCGCGTGGCGCTGGACCGCGGCTGCGCCGGCTTCGTGGTCAAGGAAGCCGCGCCGATGGAACTCGAACTCGCCCTGCGCGCCGCGGCCAGTGGTCAGGTGTTCCTGAGTCCGCAGGTGTCATCGAAGATGCTGGCGCCGATGCTCAATCCGCAGCGTCCCACCGGCATCGCCGCGCTGTCGCCGCGGCAACGCGAGATCCTGCGCCAGCTGGGCAGCGGCATGAGCAGCAAGGAAATCGCAGCCCAACTCGGCATCAGCGTGAAGACGGTGGAAACCCACCGCGCGCGGATGATGGAATCGCTGGGCTGCCGTCGCGCCAACGATCTGCTGTTGCTGGCCGCACGCCACCAGAACGAACTGGCCTGAGCCTTGCAGGAACGGCGTGGATGTCCCCCGCCGGCGACGGATTCCCGTTGCCGCACCGCCCTGACGGGCACTTCCCATCGACGATAACCCGACGCTGTAGGGGAAACCCTGACGGCCAGTGGGGTGTGCCCGCAGCACAACCAGAAACGCCCTGATTTTTTTTCCGTCACCGGGCGCCCAAAGTGTTCACACGATGTGAAGCCGACCTCGGCACGCCATCGAATCGGGGACAACGGGAATGAAGACGGGACTTTCCACCCAACTGGGGCAGCAACTCCATCTGACGCCACAACTGCTGCAGTCGATCCGGCTGCTGCAGCTGGATGGCCTGCAGTTGGAGATGGAAGTGCGCCGCGCACTGGACCTCAATCCGCTGCTGGAAGTCGAAGAAGCACAGGATGCCGAGACGGCCGCCGAGATCGAACTGTTGCCGGCGCAGGACGCCGCCGCCCTCGATGCCGCCGCGTTCGACGAACTGCCCGAATCCAGCCTGTGGGACGTGGCCGGCGCCAACTGGCAGGACGGCGACGACGACCGCATGCAGCGCGTGGAAGCCGGCGAATCCAGCGATCCGCATGTGCGCGTGCTCGACCGACTGGCGCTGGAACTGGATGGCCGGGCGCTTGACGTGGTCGCCTTCTGGCTCGAACACACCAACGACGCCGGCTACCTGGAACAGGCGCCCGACACCCTGGCGCTGCTGGCCTCGGCCCGCTTCGACCTGACCACCGACGCCGCGCTGCAGCTGCGCGAGCGCCTGCTGCGGGGCGAATTCCCCGGCCTGGCCGCCGCCGACGTGCGCGAGTGCCTGCAGGTGCAACTGGACTGCCTGCAAGGCCGCGTGCCTGGCCGCCATGTCGCCCGCCGCATCGTCGCCGAAGGCCTGGCGCTGCTGGCCGCACACGAATACGACGCCCTCGCCCGCCTGCTGGACCTGGAACTCGACCAGGTCATGGAAGGCGTGCGACTGGTGCTGTCGCTGGATGCGCGCCCCGGCGCGTCGCTGGCGCCGGCACCCACCGGCTACATCGTCCCGGACGTGGTCGCCTGGCATGCCGACTGCGCCTGGCGCGTGGCCCTGAACCCGGCGACCACACCGCGCGTGCGCGTCAATCCGATGCAGGAACGCGCGCTGGACCAGGCCGAAGCCTCCGAAGGCGCCGGCAAGCTGCGCGAGCTGCTGCAGGAAGCGCGCTGGCTGACCCGCGGCCTTTCGATCCGTTACGACACGCTGCTGCGGACGGCACGCGCCATCGTCGAGCGCCAGGCCGGTTTCCTGGCCCAGGGCGATGAAGCGATGGCCCCGCTGACGCTCAAGGAGATCGCCGACGCCATCGGCATGCACGAATCCACCGTTTCGCGCATCACCACAGGCAAGTACATGCAGACGCCGCGCGGCACGTTCGAGCTCAAGCATTTCTTCGCGGTACGACTGGAAGGCGCCAACGTGTCCGGACCGGCCGTGCGCGCCATGGTGCGCCGCCTGATCGACTCCGAACCGGCCGGCAAGCCGCTGGCCGACGAAGCCATCGCCGGCCTGCTGGCCCGCCAGGGCATCCACATTGCCCGCAGAACTGTGGCGAAGTACCGGGAACAGCTCGATATCGCTCCCGCCCGGGAACGCCGACGCGCTACCGTACCGGTCTTGGCCAAGGCCGGATAAGAACGGAGCACGACCGCAATGAGCAAGATCACCGTACTGCTGGTGGACGACCACGAAGGTTTCATCAACGCCGCCCTGCGCCACCTGCGCAAGGTGGAGTGGCTGGACATCGTGGGCCGCGCCAGCAACGGCCTGGAAGCCATCGAACGCTCGGAGACCCTGCGTCCGGACGTGGTGCTGATGGACCTTGCCATGCCGGAGATGGGGGGGCTGCAGGCTACCCGCCTCATCAAGACGCAGGACGCACCGCCCTTCATCGTGATCGCCAGCCATTTCGACGACGCCGAGCACCGCGAACACGCGATGCGCGCCGGTGCCGACGAATTCGTCAGCAAGCTTTCCTACATCCAGGAAGTCTTGCCCATCCTCGAAAGGTTCAAAGACAGCCGCCATGAGTGAATCCCGCATCCTCGTCATCGACGCCGACGCCACGCGTGCCGAACGCCTGGCCGGCCTGCTCGAATTCATGGACCTGACACCCCGCTGGGTCGCCAGCGCCGGTGACGTGGATGTGCGCCGCCAGCGCCCGCACGACTGGCTCGCGATCGTCGTCGGCACCCTCGACGACGGCAAGGCCGCCGACGCGTTCTTCGCCTGGCTGGGCAAGGCGCAGCTGCCGCCGCCGGTGCTGCTGATGGAAGGCGACACCGCCGCCTTCGCCACCGCGCACGGCCTGCACCACGTCGGCGTATGGACGCTGGAAAGCCCCATCCGCCACGTGCAGCTGGAAGCCTGCCTGCGCCGCGCCAGCCTGAAGCGGCTGGATACCGAACACCAGGCCCAGCAGGTCACCACCAGCGGCCCGACCGGCAACAGCCCGGCCGTCACCCGCCTGCGCCGCATGATCGAACAGGTCGCCAGCTTCGACACCACGGTGCTGGTGCTGGGCGAATCCGGCACCGGCAAGGAAGTGGTGGCGCGCGCCATCCACGACCAGTCGCCGCGCCGCGACGGGCCGTTCGTTGCCATCAACTGCGGCGCCATTCCGCCGGACCTGCTGGAAAGCGAACTGTTCGGCCACGAGAAAGGCGCCTTCACCGGTGCACTCAGCGCCCGCAAGGGCCGTTTCGAGATGGCCGAGGGCGGCACGCTGCTGCTGGACGAGATCGGCGACATGAGCCTGCCGATGCAGGTCAAGCTGCTGCGCGTACTGCAGGAGCGCAGCTTCGAACGCGTGGGCGGCAACCAGACCATCCGCTGCAATGTGCGCGTGATCGCCGCCACCCATCGCAACCTGGAAGCGCGCATCGCCGACGGCCACTTCCGCGAAGACCTGTTCTACCGCCTCAACGTGTTCCCCATCGAGATGCCGGCGCTGCGCGAGCGCGCCGACGACCTGCCCGACCTGGTCACCACCATCGCCGCGCAACTGGCACGCACCGGCCGCGGTGAAGTGCGCTTCGCCAACGAAACGCTGCAGGCACTGCGCCTGTACGCATGGCCGGGCAACGTACGCGAGCTGACCAACCTGGTCGAACGGCTGGCCGTGCTGCATCCGGGCGGGCTGGTGCGCGTGGCCGACCTGCCCAAGCGCTACCAGCCGGAAGGCATGGAGGCGCTGGTCGCCCATGCGCCCGCGCCTGCACCGGTGGCCGCTGCACCGGCCCCGCTGCCGACCGCCGTCGTGGCCGCCGCGGTGTCGCCGGCCGACCGCCTGCCCGAATCCGGCATCGACCTGCGCGAACACATCGCGCAGATCGAGCTGAACCTGATCCGCGATGCGCTGGACCGCGCCGGTGGCGTGGTCGCGCACGCCGCGCAATTGCTGGGCCTGCGCCGCACCACGCTGGTGGAGAAGCTGCGCAAGTACGGCATCGAGCGCGAAGAGGTCGCGCTGGCGACGGAAAACTGACTGGCGACGGACGGCGTTTGCGGCACGGGTCTTGCAACTGATCCGGCAAGAAACCCCGACGACCGAAGCACCCGCCCATGTCCGACGTCTCCTCCATCCTCTCGCAGATCCGCAGTTACCAGCACCAGGTCGGTACGCGCGCCCTCGAGCCGATGCCGAACCCGGGTGCGTTCACCCCGAACCGGGTGGGGTTCGAGCAGCCGGGCGTCAAGGCGCCGAGTTTCGGCGACACGCTGCAGAACGCGCTGGAAGGCGTGAACAACGCGCAGAAGACCTCCGGCGCCCTGGCGCAGGCCTTCGAACTGGGGGATCCGCGCGCTGACCTGGCGCGGGTGATGGTGGCCGCACAGCAATCGCAGGTCGCCTTCCGCGCCACGGTGGAAGTCCGCAACCGCCTGGTGCAGGCGTACCAGGACGTGATGAACATGCCGCTGTAGCGCCGAGCTTGCTCGGCTGGATTGAACAGCAGCCGGGCAAGCCCGGCTCCACAAGAACCCACACGCCGTTTGAACCGGGAACCGCAACACCATGGCCCTCACGCTGTCGAAGGAAGCCCTGAAGGAATCGCTGACCGCCGACAAGGCCGGTGCGGCGCTGACCAAGATCCAGGACGCCCGCGTGTTCAAGCAGATGGGCACGCTGCTGCTGATCGCCGGTGCGGTCGCCGTGGGCATGATGGTGTTCTTCTGGTCGCAGAAGCCCGCATACACACCGCTGTATACCGGCCTGGACGCGAAGGCCACCGCCGAAGCCACCGACATGCTGCGCGCGGCGCAGATCCCGTTCCAGCTGGACCAGGCCAGCGGCGCGATTTCGGTACCGGAAGAAAACCTGCACGACGCCCGCCTGAAGCTGGCCGGTGCCGGCCTGGCCGAAAGCGGCCGCCTCGGCTTCGAGATGATGGAGCGCGATCCGGGCTTCGGCGTCAGCCAGTTCGTCGAGAACGCACGCTACCAGCACGCGCTGGAAACCGAGCTGGTCCGCACCATCACCACCCTGCGCCCGGTCCGCGACGCGCGCGTGCACCTGGCCATTCCCAAGCCCAGCGCCTTCACCCGCCAGCGCGAGGTCGCCAGCGCGTCGGTCGTGCTGGACCTGCGTTCCGGTGCATTGCTGGAACGCAACCAGGTGGATGCCATCGTGCACCTGGTGTCGTCCAGCATTCCCGACCTGGCACCCGAGCGCGTCACCGTGGTCGACCAGAGCGGCCGCATGCTGACCATCAGCGATCCGAACAGCGAAGCGGCGCTCAACGCCGCCCAGTTCGAACGCGTACGCAAGCTGGAAACCTCGTTCAACGACCGCATCCGCGAACTGCTGGAACCGCTCACCGGTCCCGGCCGCGTGAATGCCGAAGTCGCCGTGGACATGGACTTCTCGGTCACCGAAGAAGCACGCGAAACCTTCGCAAACGATCCGGCCAAGATCCGCAGCGAGCAGGTCAGCCAGAACACCGTCGCCGGCACTGGTCCCGAAGGCGTGCCCGGCGCGACCAGCAACACCCCGCCCGGTCCGAATGCCGCCGCTGCGCCCAACCCCGCCGCGCCGACGGAAACCTCCAGCAGCGCCACCCGCAACTTCGAGATGGACCGCACGCTGCAGCACACCCGCCAGCCGGCCGGCCGCGTGCGCCGCGTCACCGCCGCCGTGCTGGTCGACCACGTGCCGCGCACCGGCGAGAACGGCAAGGTCGTCATGACCGCGCTGGACGCCGCCACCCTGGCCCGCATCGAAGCGCTGGTGAAGGAAGCCGTGGGCTTCGACGCCGCGCGCGGCGACTCGGTCTCGGTGATGAACGCGCCGTTCGTGCGCGAAACCGAAGCCCCGGTGGACGTGCCTTTCTGGGAAAGCCCGTGGCTGCACAACCCGATGCTGCGCGATATCGCCCGCTACGGCCTCGGTGCGCTGGTCGTCATCGCGCTGCTGTTCGGCGTGCTGCGCCCGGCCATGCGCCAGATCATCCATCCGGCCACCCGGCGGAGGACGCAGGACGAGGACGACGGCATCGACGTCACCGTGATGGACGAGGACGACATGGAGGCCGGCGCCCTGGCCACGCTGTCGCACGACGCACTGCCGCCGATGCGCGCCCTGCCCTCCGATGCCTACGAAGACCGTCTGCGCCAGGCGCGCGAAGCGGTGAAGACCGATTCCAAGCAGGTGGCGCAGGTCGTGAAGGACTGGGTGGCCAGCGATGAATAACGCCGAACACAACCTCAACGGCGTGCAGAAGGCCGCCGTGCTGCTGCTCTCGCTGGGCGAGGAGGACGCGGCCGAAGTGCTGAAGCACATGAACGCCAAGGAGGTGCAGAAGCTCGGCATCGCCATGGCCACCATCTCCGGCGTCAGCCGCGAGCAGGTGATGCAGGTCATGGCCACGTTCGGCGAATCGCTGGACAAGCAGACCTCGCTGGGCATGGGCGCCGACGACTACGTGCGCAAGGTGCTGGTGCAGGCCCTGGGCGAAGACAAGGCCGGCAGCCTGATCGACCGCATCCTGCTGGGCCGCAACACCACCGGCCTGGACACGCTGAAGTGGATGGATCCACGCGCGATCTCCGACCTGGTGCGCAACGAACACCCGCAGATCATCGCCATCGTGCTGGCCCACCTGGACAGCGACCAGGCCGCCGACACCCTCAAGCTGCTGCCCGAGCGCACCCGCACCGACGTGCTGCTGCGCATCGCCACGCTGGACGGCATTCCGCCGAACGCGCTGAACGAACTCAACGAGATCATGGAGCGCCAGTTCGCCGGCAACCAGAACCTCAAGGCCTCCAGCATCGGTGGCGTCAAGGTCGCGGCGAACATCCTCAACTTCATGGACTCCGGCCAGGACCAGGCCATCCTCGGCAACATCACCCAGGTCGACGCCGACCTGGGCGCGCGCATCCAGGACCTGATGTTCGTGTTCGACAACCTGGCCGACCTGGGCGACCGCGAACTGCAGGCACTGCTGCGCGAAGTCCCGAACGACCGCCTGGGCCTGGCGCTGCGCGGCGCCGATGCCAAGGTGAGGGAAAAGATCACCCGCAACATGTCCCAGCGCGCGGCGCAGATCCTGGTAGAAGACATGGAGGCCCGTGGCCCGGTGCGCCTGTCCGATGTGGAAGGCGCGCAGAAGGAAATCCTCGCCATCGTGCGCCGCCTGGCTGACCAGGGCGTGATCTCGCTGATGGCCGGCGCCGAGGAAATGGTATGAGCGCGCCGTCGCCGCTGCGCTGGATGCCGGCGCCGCTCGACGTCGTCGTCGCAGCGCCCGCCGCCGAGCCGGAAGCGCCGCCGCTGGTGCCGCCGACGATCGAAGAGATCCAGGCCATCCAGGATGCCGCGTACCGCGAAGGCCTCGAACGCGGGCTGGCCGAAGGCCACGCCGAAGGGTTCGCCACCGGCCAGACCGAAGTCCGCCGGCTGGCCGCGCAGATGGAAGGCATCCTCGACAACTTCTCGCGTCCGCTGGATCGACTCGAAAACGAAGTCGTCGGCGCCCTGTCCGAACTCGCCGTGCGCATCGCCGGTGCGCTGGTGGGCCGTGCCTACCAGACCGACCCCGTCCTGCTGCAGGAACTGGCGACCAGTGCACTGGATGCTGTCGGCGGCGCGCAGCGCGAAGTCGAACTGCGCCTGCATCCCGACGACATCGCGGCCCTCACTCCCGTGCTGGCCATGGCCCCGGGTACGCGACTGACCGCGGACACCTCGCTCAGCCGCGGCGATCTGCGCGTGCACGCCGAAAGCGTCCGCATCGACGGCACCCTTGAGGCCCGCCTACGCGGCGCGCTGGAAACCGTGCTCAACCGGAGCACGCGCGCATGAGCGCCCAACCGCTGGAATGGCTGACCGCACGCGACCTGCGCCTGTCCGCGCGCCTGTCGCAGATCAATCCCGAACTCGGCGGCCGCGGCCTGATCCGCGAAGGCATCCTGCGCCGCGCCGTCGGCCTCACGCTGGAAGCCATCGGTTGCGAAGCTCCGATGGGCGCGACCTGCAAGGTGGAAGTCGTCGACGGCGGCTGGGTGGATGCGGAAGTCGTCGGCTTCTCGGGCGAACGCACCTACCTGATGCCCAGCGCCGAACTGCACGGCCTGCTGCCGAATGCGCGCGTGGTGCCTTCGCGGCGCCGCGGCGGCGTGGAGGTCGGCGAAGGCCTGCTGGGACGCGTGATCGACAGCGACGGCGTCCCACTGGACGGCCGTGGCCCGATCCGCGCGGAGGGCAGCGTCAGCCTGGCGGGCATGACGATCAACCCGCTGTCGCGCGAACCGATTACCCAACCCCTCGATGTCGGCGTGCGCGCGATCAATGCGCTGCTGCCCATCGGCCGTGGCCAGCGCGTGGGCCTGTTCGCCGGCTCCGGCGTGGGCAAATCCACGCTGCTGGGCATGATGACCCGCTATACCGCCGCGGACGTGATCGTCGTCGGCCTGATCGGCGAACGCGGCCGTGAAGTGCGCGACTTCGTCGAAAGCACGCTCGGCCCGGTAGGCCTGGCGCGCGCCGTGGTCGTCGCAAGCCCCGCGGACCGTCCGCCGCTGGCCCGCCTGCAAGGTGCGTATCGCGCCACCGCCATCGCCGAGTGGTTCCGCGACCAGGGCCTCAACGTGCTGCTGCTGATGGACTCGCTGACCCGCTTCGCCCAGGCCCAGCGCGAGATCGGCCTCTCGGTCGGCGAGCCGCCGACCACGCGCGGCTATCCGCCGTCCGTGTTCGCGCGCCTGCCCGCACTGGTGGAGCGTGCCGGCAACGGCGCGAAAGGACGCGGTTCCATCACCGCGTTCTACACCGTGCTGACCGAAGGCGACGATCCGCAGGATCCCATCGCCGATGCCGCGCGCGCCATCCTCGACGGCCACATCCTGCTCTCGCGTCGCGTGGCCGACAGCGGCCTGTATCCGGCCATCGATGTGGAGTCCTCGGTCAGCCGCGTGGTCACCGAGATCGCCGACGAAACCTGGCGCGACCGCATCCGCAAGCTCAAGCGCCTGCTGTCGGCCTACAACAGCAACCGCGACCTGATCGCCATCGGCGCCTACCAGCGCGGCAACGATCCCACCGTGGACGAAGCGCTTGAACGCTGGCCGGAGATCGTCGAATTCCTGGGCCAGGACGTGGCGCGCGCCGCCGACCTGCCCAGCAGCCGTGCCGCCCTCGAATCGCTGGTCCAACGCAACATCGCTGCCGGCGTCCCCACGCCACGCAGCCCGCAGTAACGCCAAGGAATCCCCGCCATGATGCAGTCCCGCCGAATCGATCCGCTGTTGCGCCGCGCGCAGGAACACGAGGATTCCGTCGCCCGCGACCTGGCCGAGCGCCAGAACACGCTGGCGCAGCACGAGTCGCGCCTGGAGGAACTGCGGCAGTACGCCGAGGACTACGCCAACAGCCAGATGGCCGCCACCAGTCCGGCGCAGCTGGCCAATCGCCGCGCCTTCCTGGAACGCATCGACCAGGCACTGGCGCAGCAGTTGCAGAACGTCGACCGCAGCCGCAGCAGCGTGGACATCGAACGCGACCGCCTGCTGCTGGCCAGCCGCGACAAGCAGGTGCTGGAGCAACTCGCCGCCAGCTACCGGGCCCAGGAACGGCAGGTGGTGGAACGGCGCGACCAGCGCGACATGGATGACCTGGGGGCGCGCCGTGCACGACTGGCCGCCACCGCACAGGAAAGCGAGGAAGCCTGATGCCATCCCCGGTGGCGTCGCTGCCTTCCGCTGGCAAGACGATGTCCCCCGCCACGGTGGGGGGCGGTGCGCAGACGCGTGAAGCCGCATCGGAACCGGCGAAGCCCAGCTTCGACGAGATGGTGCGCCGCCCGGCAATGCGTGAAGATGCCCCGGCGCGAAAGCCCGCGCCCCGGCGCGACGAGGGACAGGAGACCACCCTGCCACCCGCGCACACCGCCAAGCGCAGCCCGGGCAATGCGGCGCAGGCAACGGACGATCAGGACACCCGGGAGACTCGCGTCGCCACGCTCGTGCTGCCGGATCTTCCGGTACCGGCAAGCGTCGTGCCGCCGTCCGATCCTGGCGTCGCTGCGGTGCCGACCGATCCGCCGGGCAATCCGCTGCTCGGCAACCCGCTGCTCTGCGGCGCCCTGCCTGCGGAGGCGCCCTGCTCCCCCGATGCCCTGTTGGCAGGCAGTCGCGCCCTTGTGCCCGCCGCGCCGGCAGGTGCCTTGCCGGCCGCGGCCATCGCAGGACCGGACAACCCGGGTGTCGGCGACCTGCAGGACGCCGCCACCACAACCGGCGCCGATGCGACCGCGACAGCCTTGCCGACAACCACCGCCACGACCGACAACGTGGCCAGGGCGCCGCTGCAGAACCTGCTCTCCTTCACCGCCCACCTGGCCACCGGCCAGGCCGCCGCCGCGATACCGGAGGTGATCAACCTCGGCCGCGACATCATTGATGCCCTGCGCAGCGACGACGCGGAAACCACCACGTCGCCCACCGGCACGCTGCTCGCCGGCGTCGGCGCGTCGAATGCCCCGCTCGGCCTCTCGCGTACGGAGACCGTCAATGCGATGGAAGCACCGAGCGCCGACCTGCATGGCGGCCACTTCGACGGAGACGTCGCCGATGCAGTGCGCTGGATGGCCGACCAGAAGATCGGCCATGCACACATCAAGGTGACCCCGAACGACCTCGGCACCGTGGAGATCCGCCTGCGACTGGAGGGCGACCGCGTGCACGCCGACTTCTCCAGTGCCCAGGCCGAGGTTCGCCAGGCACTGGAAAGCAGCCTGCCGCGGTTGCGCGACATGCTGGGCCAGCACGGCTTCCAACTGGCCCATGCCGATGTCGGCCAGCAGCATGCACCGCCGTCGCAGGGCGGCACGGCGCAGCACGGTGAAAGCGCCGCAGACACCAGCGACGCCGCAGCCGAGACACCGCGTACCGTCCGCATGACGGCGCGGGGACTGGTGGACGCGTACGCCTGACGGATCCGCTTGTCCTGTAGGAGCGACGTGAGTCGCGACCGCAGACATTCCGCGCCATGGGCGCCGGCCCCACGCGGCCATCCTTGCGCGCACACCGTTTCCGGACCGCCATGGCGTGCGGTCGCGACTCACGTCGCTCCTACAGAAGGCATCCCCGTCAAATCCCCGTCGGGTCGCCCGCACCACCACGGCACGCCGCTTGCATCACCTGGACTGACCCCTCAGGAGATCCACCGCCGTGGCAGCCGCCGACAAGAACGCAAGCAAATCCAAGGCCGACAAGGGCGACAAGCCCAAGGGCGGCAAGTCGCTGCTGACCATCGGGCTGGTGGCACTGGTCGCGGCCGGGGCCGCCGGCGGTGGTGCGTGGTACTTCGCCAGCCATGCCGGCGCGGAAGTGAAGGCCGATGCCCCCAAGGCCAAGAGTCCCGGCGAAGTTCCCGCCCCCGCCCAGTACTTCGCGCTGGAGCCGCCTTTCGTGGTCAACCTTGTCGGCGAAACGGGCGGCGCTCGCTACCTGCAGGTGGAGGTGCAGCTGATGACCCGCGATCCCGAATCGCTCAAGGCCATCGAACTGCATGCCCCCGCCATCCGCGCGCGCCTGCTGATGCTGTTCGCGCAGCAGGATGCCGCCGGCCTGATGAGCCGGGAAGGCAAGGAACGACTGCAGAACAGCGCGCTCTCGGAAGTGAAAGCGCTGCTGGTGGCCGAAACCGGCAAGCCCTCCGCCGACTCCCTGCTGTTTACCAGCTTCGTGATGCAGTGACGGAACCGTGCCGCCATGAACAGTGACCTGCTGTCGCAAGACGAGATCGACGCGCTGCTCAACGGCGTCGATACCGGCGCGATCGAGACCGAAGAACCGCCGGTCGATCCCACCATCGCGCGCACCTACGACTTCGCCAGCCAGGACCGCATCGTGCGCGGCCGGCTGCCGACGCTGGAGATGATCAACGAACGCTTCGTGCGCACCTGGCGGATCGGCCTGTTCAATCTGCTGCGGCGCTCGGCCGAACTGTCGGTGCGCGGCATCGAGACGATCAAGTTCGGCGACTACCTGCACTCCCTGTACGTGCCCACCAACCTCAACCTGATCAAGTTCAAGCCGCTGCGCGGCGTGGGCCTGATCGTGTTCGAACCCAAGCTGGTGTTCACCATGGTGGACAACTTCTTCGGCGGCGACGGTCGCTACCCGGCCAAGATCGAAGGCCGTGAGTTCACCGCCACCGAGATGCGGGTGATCCAGCTGCTGTTGAAGCAGACCTTCACCGATCTGGTCGATGCCTGGGCGCCGGTGATGCCGGTGGACTTCGAATACATCACCAGTGAGGTCAATCCGCACTTCGCCAATATCGTCAGTCCCCGCGAGTACGTGGTCGTGAGCCGCTTCCATGTGGAACTCGATGGCGGCGGCGGCGACCTGCACGTGACGCTGCCGTATTCGATGCTGGAACCGATCCGCGAACTGCTCGACGCCGGCATCCAGTCCGACCGCGTGCACGACGACGACAGCTTCCGCGTCACCCTCCACGAGCAGTTGCGCGGCGCCGAAGTCACCGTCTCCAGCGTGCTGGCGGAGAAACGCATCAACCTGCGCCAGCTGACCCGGCTGAAGATCGGCGACATCCTGCCCATCGACCTGCCCAAGTCGGTGCCGGTGTGTGTCGAACAGGTGCCGGTGTTCACCGGCGAGTTCGGCATCTCCAACGGCAACAACGCGGTGAAGATCACCGCCAAGCATCCTCCCGGCAGCCACCACAAGCACGCGGCGCCGCCCCGCCATGCCCTGACACCCGTCGCCTTCCAGGACGCCACACCATGATTCCCGAGAACGAAGAGATGCTCGCCGCCTTCGGCGACACCAGCGCGGATGCCCCCGCGCAGGACAGCGACAGCGACAACGACATGAGCCTGGACGTGATCCTGGACGTGCCGGTCACGCTGTCGCTGGAAGTCGGCCGCACCCGCATGCCGATCCGCAACCTGCTGCAGCTCAACCAGGGCTCGGTGGTGGAACTGGAGCGCGGCGCCGGCGAACCGCTGGACGTGTTCGTCAACGGCACGCTGATCGCGCATGGCGAAGTCGTGGTGGTCAACGACCGTTTCGGCGTGCGCCTGACCGACGTGGTCAGTCCCAGCGAACGCATCCGCCGCCTGCGCTGAGCCGATGTCCATGCACGCCTTCGCCCTGCTCGCCACCGCGGCGGCACCCGTACAGAAGATCGGCCAGCACGCGCCGTCCACGCCCGGCATCGGCGGCGCGCTCGTTGGCCTGATCCTGGTACTCGGCCTGATCCTGGGCATGGCCTGGCTGCTCAAGCGCATGCCCGGCATGGGCGCCGGCATCCGGCCCAGCGAACAACTGCGCGTGGTGTCGATGCTGTCGGTCGGTGCCAAGGAGCGCGTGATGGTGATCGAAGTCGGCAAGGAACAGGTGCTGATCGGCGTGACCGCCGGCGGCATCACCGCACTGCACACCCTGCCCGAACCGCTGGTTGTCGCACCCGCGCCGGCCCTGCCCAACTTCGCCGAACTGCTGGCCAAGCGCCTGCGCAAAGAGTCCTGAGATGCGTCGTTTCGTCCTTTCCCTGATCTGCCTGCTGTGGTTGGCCGCGCCTACGCTGGCGTTCGCGCAGGCCACGACTGCACCCGCACCCGCCACAACGCCTGCCGCCGCTGCGCCGGCCGCGCCCACCGCACCGACCCTGCCCACGCTGCCGAAGGTCAACGTGGGCCAGGTGGGCGACAACACCGTCAGCCTGCCACTGCAGACGCTGCTGCTGATGACGGCGATCACGCTGATCCCGTCGGCGCTGCTGGCGATGACGGCCTTCACCCGCATCATCATCGTGCTCGGACTGCTGCGGCAGGCGCTCGGCACGGGCCAGACACCGTCCAACCAGGTACTGGTGGGCCTGGCGCTGTTCCTGACCATGCTGGTGATGATGCCCGTCGGCGAAAAGGCATGGGCACAGGGCATGGCGCCCTACCTCAATGGCCAGATCGATTTCTCCACCGCGTGGACGATGACCACCGGGCCGCTGCGCGACTTCATGCTGGCGCAGGTACGCGAAACCGACCTGATGACCTTCGCCGGCCTTGCCGGCCACGGCAGCTATGCCAGCCCGGCGGACGTGCCGTTCCCCATCGTGGTGGCCTCGTTCATCACCAGCGAACTGAAGACCGCGTTCGAGATCGGCTTCCTGATCTTCATTCCCTTCGTGATCATCGACCTGGTGGTCGCCAGCGTGCTGATGTCGATGGGCATGATGATGCTGTCGCCGATGCTGGTGTCCGCGCCGTTCAAGATCCTGCTGTTCGTGCTGGTGGACGGCTGGGTGCTGATCGTCGGCTCGCTGGCCGCCAGTTTCAACGGCGTCTGAGGAGCACGCGATGAGTCCCGAACTTGCCCTTACCGAACTGCGTGACGGCCTCGAAATCGCCCTGTGGGTCGGTGGCCCGCTGTTGCTCGTGGTGCTGATCGTCGGCGTGGTGGTCGGCGTGATCCAGGCGGCGACACAGCTCAACGAGCCCACCATCGCGTTCGTCGCCAAGGCGATCGCGCTGACCGCGGCGCTGTTCGCCACCGGCAGCTATCTGCTCGGCGTGCTGGTCGAATACACGACCAACCTGTTCCAGCGGCTGCCTCACCTGATCGGCTGACGACGCGGACGCGACGCGATGGATCCCGCGACCCAGATGGTCATCGACGGCCAGCAGGCCTTCGGCATGGTCAACGCCATCCTGTGGACGATGCTGCGCACCGGCGCGCTGCTGATGGCGGCGCCGTTGATCGGCACGCGCGCCGTCTCGGTGCGGGTGCGGGTCATCATCGCCGGCGCGCTGGCGATGGCGCTCGCACCGTTGCTTCCGGGCACGCCGGACCGGATCGCCTTCGACGCCAGCACCGTGCTCAACGTGGCGCGCGAACTTGCCGTCGGCGCGAGCATGGGCTTCATGCTGCGGCTGGCGTTCGAAGCCGGCGCGATGGCGGGCGAACTGATCTCGCAGGGCACGGGCCTGGCCTTCGCCCAGATGTCGGATCCGTTGCGCGGGGTGAACTCCGGTGTCGTCGGCCAATGGTTCTACCTGGCATTCGGCCTGCTGTTCTTCACCGCCAATGGCCACCTGGCCCTGGTGTCGCTGCTCGTGGACAGCTATCGCTCGCTGCCGATCGGCACCTCGCTGCCGGACGTGCAGCAGATGCTCGAAGTCGCGCCGATGCTGTTCAGCCACATGCTGCGTGCGGCCGTGGGGCTGGCCCTGCCGGTGATGGTCGCGATGCTGGCGGTGAACCTGGCCTTTGGCGTGCTGGGCCGCGCCGCGCCGGCCCTCAATCCCATCCAGCTGGGCCTGCCCACGGCCCTGCTGCTGGGGTTGTTCCTGCTCGCGCTGCTGGCAGGCGAGCTGGGGCCGCCGGTACAGCGCATCTTCGACCTTTCGTTTGATGCAGCGCGGCAAATCAGCGCTTAACGAAACTGCGGTTATCCTCCGCGGGAGCACCCCGGCGCCTGCTGTTCAGGCCTCTGCGTGCGGGTTTCACACGATGTGTGCGCCCCCTGTTCCACTAAATGCATGAATCTGTGCAGAATGGGACTGAGGGAGGCGCCACATACGCCAGCGCACGGTCCGGACCCAGGTCCAGGCCGACGCAGGAGAGCTCCCCCCGCGAACCGGAGAATGCCTGTGAGTCCAAACCCCACCCACAAGCGCCGTACCAGCCAGGAGACGCGGGAAGCCGTGCTCATCGCGGCGCGCAGGCTGTTTTTCACCAAGGGCTTCGACCAGACCACCCTGATGGACCTGGGCGAAGAAACCGGCCTCAGTGCCCGCGGCGTGATCCTGCACTTCGAGACCAAGGCAGACATCATCGCCACCCTGCTGATCCGCGACTACACCGCGCGCAAGGCGCCCATGGTGGAACGCCCGCAGGGGTCGACGCATGCCCAGCGCATCCTCGATTTCTATTTCTGGATGGCACGCGAGGACGCCGCCAATTTCATCGCGTTCCCTGCCTTGTGGAGCGTGTCGGCGCGCTGGTCGCCCAGCGTGGAGGCGGAAATGAACACCGCACTGCGCCGGATGCGCGAGCCGGTGCGCCAGGAGCTCAGCCGCGGCATGGCCGCGGGCGAATTCCGCGGCGTGGACATCCAGCATGCGGACGAGATGATCTGGCAGAGCTACCAGCACGGCCTGCGTGCCGTCTCCGTCAACGGCGGCACCCCGGCCATGGCCGTGCCGCAGGTGTTCAAGACGCTGGAAGCACTGACGGCCTGATTCGCGGCGCCCCTGGGCGCCGCATGTCGGACGCCGGACGCGGCATGTCCGGGACCTGGCCGCCACGGCGTGATTCCAGGTGTCATGCCGATCGCGCCCGCTGTTGCGCAAGGAATCCCCATGCGCGCCACCTCCTGGGTTCTGCTCGTTTTCTATCTGCTGTGCTGCCTTGGCGCGCTGGGACTCATCCACGTCTCCGACCATCGACTGCTGGGACTGCAGCCCGACCCACTGGCGCACTCATTCGCCTGGCTGCTCGCCCTGCCATGGTCGCTGCTGACCCTGTTTTCCCTTGCCGGCACACCGACGGTGGCTTATGCATTGACCATCGCCGGCATGCTGCTGAACCTCGGGCTGGGCGTGGTCTGGGTGAAGCGCTGCAAGGCTGCGTGATGCCCACGGGTGCCATCGCATGACAGACACGACAACGGCCGCATCGGCGGCCGTTGTCGTGGGATCGGGCAACGCGCGCAAGGCTACTTGTCGCGGCCGTTACCCTTGTTTCCGTTGCCCTTCCCGCTGTTGCCCTTGCCGGGATGGTCGGCATGGGCGGGCTTGCCGCCCTGGCTGGACTGCGCAGGCTTCGCGGCGCCTGCACGCTTGCCCTGGCCGGGACCATGCTTGGACCAGTCCACGCTGGTGCGCTGGTCGATGCGGATGGGATAGCCCCAGCGGTCGTAGGTGCCCACCGCGCCGTTCTTCAGGGCGTGGAAAGCCGGGGAGCCGGGCTTGATGCCCATCTGCTTGGCGAGGTTGCCCCAGCCCTGGCCCGGATTGCGCTCATAGCGTTGCACCACATCCAGGCAGGGAATGCCGAGCGCCCGCGCGATGGCGCAAGCGAAATACACATCGGCCGGCGCCCAACCGCGACGATCGAGCAGGTCCAGAACCAGCGAGCGGGGCGCGCCATAGTACCCGGCCATCTCGGAAACGAAGGGGTCACGATACCGGCGGCCATAGTCGTTGATCTCACCCAGCCGGGTATCGACCCACACATCGCCCGTCCGGATGTTGTAGCCCACGGTCTGCGCATGCAGGGGCTGGACGCCTCCCACCGCAGCTCCGGCAACCGCCATCACCACTACCCAGCGCGCCAACATGTTCATGCTCTGCTCCTCCGTTGCGGTGCACGGAGTCTTGGCGCGATGCACTGAATACGCAATGACGCACCGCGCGAAACGTGATGCGAATCGGGGCGGCTCACTGCGTCCGATCGTGGCCACCTGTTGCACCCAAGCGTGACATGGGTCACGCCCACCCACAGGCAAGCGCCTACACTGCGCGGTGGCCCATCTCCGCCGAACCTCCTGCGATCGCGTGAACGTTTGAACGACGAAGAAGCATCCCGCCCCCGGGCGCATCCGGCCCTTGTCATGAAGCCGACCCGCCGCGACTTCCGCCTCGACATCATCGTCCTGCTGGGCTCGATCACGGGCGTCACCATCGCTGTCTTCGGCGTCTATCGCTGGCTCAGCGGGCAGCATGCCATTGCCTGGCTGGACTTCCTGATCGTCGCCGGCGTCATGCTGCCGGTGCTCTATGCATGGCGGACCGGAGACAGCACGCGCGCCGGCGTGGTGCTGTGCGTGCTGAACTCGGCAGGCACGCTCGCGGCATGCCTGCTGGCGGGACATACGGCGCTGACGTGGATCTATCTGGTCCTGCTGACGAACTTCTTCATCGCCAACCGCTGGCTGGCGGTGTCCGCGAACCTTGCCATCCTGGTCGGCGTGCAGTTACTTCCCGGTTTCTTCCATGACGGGTTCCATGCCACGTCGGTGGCGGTCAGCGTGCTGCTGATCACCGGATTCTCGTACATCTTCGCCAAGCGCACGCAGGGAGACCGGGCACGACTGGAGAAACTGGCCGCGATCGATGCACTGACCGGCGTCCCCAACCGGCGCAGCATGGAACGCGCGCTGGCGGATGCAGTCAATCGCTTCCAGCGCGGCGAATGCGGCTTCGGACTGGTCGTCCTGGACCTGGACCACTTCAAGGGCGTCAACGACCAGTACGGGCACGCGGCCGGCGATGCCGCCATTGCGGACCTCGCCTCGATCCTGCGTTTCGAAATGCGGCGCAACGACCAGGTGTTCCGTTTCGGTGGCGAAGAGTTCGTCGCCCTGCTGGAACTGGACAACATCGAAGATCTCGAAACCACCACCGAACGGCTGCGCAAGGCCGTGCGCGCCTCGCTGCGCGGTCCGGGTGGACGCATCACCATCTCGCTGGGCGCGGCCCTGCTGCGCGAACACGAGAAAACCTGGCATGACTGGTTCTCGCGCGCGGACGCCGCGTTATACCGTGCCAAGTCGGCCGGCCGCGACAGCTACGTGATCGCCGACGACCTGTTCTAGGCGTGAGTGGGATCGCGTGGCCGACCGGCGGCATCGCACTCCTCACCGCCCCGGTTCCTCTGCCGTCGTCCCAGCGAACGCTGGGACCCATCTGCTCTTGCCCTGGAAGTCCCGCCATTCACCGGCATTGGATTCCAGCCTTCGCTGGAATGACGGGATCAGGATCAGCCGGCCGGCACCCCTACCGTCGTCCCAGCGAAAGCTGGGACCCATCTGCTCTTGTCCCGAAAGTCCCGGCACTCACAGGCAATGGATTCCAGCCTTCGCTGGAATGACGGGATCGGGATCAGCCGGCCGGCACCCCTACCGTCGTCCCAGCGAACGCTGGGACCCATCTGCTCTTGCCACGGAAGTCCCGGCACTCACGGGCAATGGATTCCAGCCTTCGCTGGAATGACGGGGTCGGGATCATCCAACCGGTCTCCCCACCGTCGTCCCAGCGAACGCTGGGACCCATCTGCTCTTGCTCTTGAAGTCCCGGCACTCACAGGCAATGGATTCCAGCCTTCGCTGGAATGACGGGATCGGGATCAGCCGGCCGGCCCCCTATCGTCGTCCCAGCGAACGCTGGGACCCATCTGCTCTTGCCTCGGAAATCCCGGCACTCACAGGCAATGGATTCCAGCCTTCGCTGGAATGACGGGATCGGGACCAGCCGACCGGACACCTACCGTCGTCCCAGCGAACGCTGGGACCCATCTGCTCTTGCCCTGGAAATCCCGGCACTCACAGGCAATGGATTCCAGCCTTCGCTGGAATGACCGGATCGGGATCAGCCGATTCGCTGGAATGACGGGGTCTGGATCACCCGGCCGGGATCGATCCGCTCATTTCCTGCTCCACCACCACCGGTAGAGCACCGGCAACACCAGCAAGGTCAGCAGCGTGGACGAGACGATGCCCCCGATCACCACCGTGGCGAGCGGCCGCTGCACCTCCGATCCCGCGCCGACATTGAGCGCCATCGGCAGGAAGCCCAGCGATGCCACCAATGCGGTCATCAGTACCGGGCGCAGGCGACCGAGCGCACCGTCGACGACAGCCGTGTCGAGCGGAGTTCCCTGCTCGCGCAGCTTGCGGATGAAGGCGATCATCACCAACCCGTTCAGCACCGCCACGCCCGACAGCGCGATGAAGCCTACGCCGGCCGAAATGGAGAGCGGCAAGCCGCGCAACGCCAGTGCCACCACGCCACCGGTCAGCGCCAACGGCACACCGGTGAACACGATGGCGGCGTCCTTCGCCGAGCCGAATGCCCAGAACAGCAGCGCGAAGATCACCACCAGCGTCACCGGCACCACGACCGCCAGGCGCCGGCTTGCCGAGATCAACTGCTCGAACGTGCCGCCATAGTCCACCCAGTAGCCGGCCGGCACCTGCACCTCCGCGTCGATCCTTTCCCGCAACCCTGCGACGAATCCGCCCAGGTCGCGGCCACGCACGTTGGCCGTCACCACCACCCGGCGCTTGCCGTTCTCGCGGTTGATCTGGTTCGGCCCCAGTGTGGTCCCGATTTTCGCGACTTCGCGCAGCGGCACCGTGCCCGGCGTGCCGGAACCCCACGCCGCGGAGCGGGTGGATTCGTCCTGGTTGTCGCTGCGTCCCAACGGGATGGGCAGGTCGTGCAGCGCAGCCGGATCCTGGCGCAACGCCTCGGGCAGGCGCACGACGATGTCGAAACGACGGTCGCCTTCGAACAGCTGCCCTGCCACTTCACCGCCCACGGCGGTGGCCACGGTGTGCTGCACGTCGCCGGGATTGAGCCCGTAGCGGATCAGCGCCTGGCGATCCGGCGTGATCGTCAGCAAGGGCAGTCCCGTCGCCTGCTCCAACCGTACATCGGCCGCACCGTCGACGGCTTTCGCCACGCGTTCGATCTGCTCACCCAGTTCCACCAGGGCATCCAGATCGTCACCGTAGACCTTGATGGCCACGTCCGCGCGAACGCCTGATATCAGCTCGTTCATGCGCATCTGGATGGGCTGGGTGAACTCGTAGTTGTTGCCGGGAATCTGCAGCACCGCGCGCTCGATCTCCGCCACCAGCGCGGCCTTGGATTTGCGGGGATCAGGCCATTCGTCGCGCGGCTTGAGCATGATGAAGGTATCCGCCACCGACGGCGGCATCGGATCGGTGGCCACTTCCGCCGTCCCCAGCTTGCCGAACACGCGGTGCACCTCCGGGAACTGCGTGATCCGCGCTTCGAGCGTCGCCTGCATGCGCACCGCCTGGTCCAGGCTGGTGCCGGGAATGCGCATGGCATGCATGGCGATGTCGCCTTCGTCCAGGCTGGGCACGAACTCGGTGCCCAGGCGGGTGGCGAGCAGCCCGCACACCACGACCAGCGACGCGGCACCCGCGCCGACCGGCAGGCGCCGACGCAGCGCCCATGCCAGCGCCGGCGCGTACGCACGTCGCGCCCCCTGCATCACGCGGGTTTCCTTCTCCTGCACGCGGCCGCGCATGAACAGCGCGACGGCCGCCGGCACGAAGGTCAGCGACAGCACCATCGCACCGGTCAGCGCCAGCACCACGGTGATCGCCATGGGGTGGAACATCTTTCCCTCCACGCCGGTGAGCGCGAAGATCGGCAGGTACACGGCGGTGATGATGCCCAGGCCGAACAGGCTGGGCCGGATGACTTCCGCCGTCGCCGACGCGGTGGCGTCGAGGCGCTCCTCATCCGTCAGCAGGCGACCCAGCGCATGCTGCAGGTCGCCGAAGCGGCGCAGGCAGTTCTCGATGATGATGACGGCGCCATCCACGATCAGGCCGAAATCCAGCGCTCCCAGGCTCATCAGGTTGCCCGACACGCCACCGCGCACCATGCCGGTCAGCGTGAACAACATGGCGAGCGGGATCACCGCCGCGGTGATCAGCGCCGCGCGTACGTTGCCCAGCAACAGGAACAGCACCACGATCACCAGCACCGCACCTTCCACCAGATTCTTCGCCACCGTGCGGATGGTGCGGTCCACCAGCGAGGTGCGGTCGTACATCGCCTCGGCGCGCACACCCGCGGGCAGGCTGCGGTTGGCGTCGGCCAGGCGTGCAGCCACGGCCTGCGCCACGTCGCGGCTGTTGGCACCGATCAGCATGAAGGTGGTGCCCAGCACGACTTCCTTGCCGTCCATCGTTGCCGCGCCCGTCCGCAGCTCCGGCCCCTCGCCCACCTGCGCCACGTCGCGCACGCGGATCGGCACGCCTTCGCGGCGGTCCAGCACGATGTCGCGGATACCCTCCAGGTCGGCCACCTGGCCCGGCGCGCGCACCAGGAACTGCTGGCCGTTGCGTTCGATGTAGCCCGCGCCCACGTTCTGGTTGTTGCTGGCCACCGCCTGCACCACGTCGTGCAGCGTGAAGCCGAGCGCGACCAGGCGCGCCGGGTCCGGCGTGATGTGGATCTGCCGCGCGAACCCGCCGATCGTGTTGACCTCGGTCACGCCCGGCACGTTGCGCAGCTGTGGCCGCACCACCCAGTCCTGCAGCGTGCGCAGGTCGGTGGCGGTGTACGGCGTACCATCCGGCTTGCGGGCCTCTGCGCTGGCGTCGACCGTGTACATGAAGATCTCGCCCATGCCGGTGGCGATGGGCCCCATCTCGGGTTCGAGCCCCGAGGGCAGCTGCGACTTCACCTGCTGGAGGCGTTCGCCCACCTGCTGGCGGGCGAAGTAGAGATCGGTGCCGTCCTTGAACACCACCGTCACCTGCGACAGGCCGTAGCGCGAGATCGAACGCGTATAGTCCAGCCCCGGCAGTCCGGCCAGCGCCGTCTCGATGGGGTACGTCACGCGCTGTTCCGCTTCCAGCGGCGAATACCCATCCACCTGCGTGTTGATCTGCACCTGCACGTTGGTGATGTCCGGCGTGACGTCGATCGGCAGCCTGCTGAAACTCCAGGCGCCGACCACCACCAGTGCCAACGTCAGCGCCATCATCAGCCAGCGGTGCGCGATGGCGAAGCGCAGGATGCGTTCCAGCATGCCGCGCGATGCCGGAAGGGATCGTTCAATGGTCATGCGATGCCCCCGATTTCTCGATGTCGGCCTTCACCAGGTAACTCTGCTCGACGACCACCTGGTCGCCGGCGTTCAGGCCGGACAGCACTTCCACCTGCTGCGCATCGCGCTTGCCGAGTTCGACCGGCCGCACTTCGTACGTGTCGCCCACGCGCACGAACACCACCTCCCAGTCGCGGAACGTCTGCAGCGCGGCGACCGGCACCACCAGCGCCGCCGGCTGCTGCTCCACGGTGATGCGCGCCTTGACCGCGGAACCCGGGCGCCACAGGCCATCCGCGTTTTCCAGGGTGGCCCGGGCGACGGTGCTCTGGCTGGCCGTGGCCGTTCCCGGCAACACGCGTTCCAGCGTGGTCTGCAGGGTGGCCCCGTCGCTCAACCGCGTCACCGTCACCGGTACGCCCGGCACGATGTGCTGCGCGTCGGCACCGAAGATGTGCAGGTCCACCCACAGCGTGGACAGGTCGGCCACCTCGAACAGCGTGGCGCCTTCCCCCGCCACGCTGCCGACGGTGGCGTGGCGTGCCAGCACGACGCCGGTGATCGGCGACGTGATCGCGTAAGGGGTCAGGCTGAGATTGCTTTCCACGGTGGCCACGGTCTGCCCGGCCTGCACGCGGTCGCCCACATTGGCCGCAAGCCGGCGGATGGGACCAGGGAAGCGCGCGGCGATGTTGGCCACGCGACCTTCCACCGGCGTGAGCAATCCCTGCACTTCATGCTCGTCGGCGATGGTGCCGGCCCGCGCCGGGGCCACGCGGATGCCGGATTCCCCGGCGATCTTCGCGGCGATAGTGGTGCGGCCTTCGTAGCTGTCGTACGTCCAGCGCAACGGTTCGCCTTCGACCTGCGCCACGATTTCCACATCGAAGGAATGCGGCTCGCCCACCACCGTCTTCGCCAACAGGCTGCCGTCCGGCTGTGGTGTCAGCACATGCGTCTCGCGCACGCCGCCCAGGCGGACAAGGCGGACTTCGACGCTGCCAGAGTCTGCGGGCAGGGGCTTGCCGTCGCGGTAAAGCCAGGCCTGGTACGTCGGTGGCGTGCCCGTTTCCGCGATGGCCAGTTCGATGGTGAAGCCGTCCTTCTTCAACAGGCGGCCGCCGTGTTCGCCGCGTGCCGCCTCGGCCTGATCGTGCGCACCCTCTTCTTCGTGGCCGTGCCCGTCCGTGGCGACGCTGTCAGTGGCTGTGCCGTCGGTGGCACCGTCGCAGCCTGCCAGCACCAGGGAAAGCGCAAGTGCGCCAGTGAGTGTTCGCAGGATCATGGCGTGCTTCCTTGTTCATGGATGGCGGGCTGGGCCACGAGGGCCTGCCCGGTCAGGCGCTGGAGTTCGATCAGCGCGCGGTGTGCTTCAAGCGCCGCCTCGAGTTGCTGGCGCCGCGTGGACGTGGTCTCGGATTGCAGCTGCGCCCATTCCAGGTAACTGATGGCGCCGGCGCGGTAAGCGCGCTCCGCCGCCTGTTCGGCACGCATCAGGCGTGGCAGCACGTCGTCGCGCACGCGCTGCACTTCGAGTTGCGAAACGCGGTAGCGACCGTGGGCGTCGGCGAGCGTGGCGTACAGGGCGATGTCGCGCGATTCGCGTTCGATAGCAAGCGCGGCCAGATCGGCTTCTGCGGCTCGGATCTCCGGCCCGGCCCGGTGCGTGCTTCCCAATGGCAGCGACACACTGCCGACCAGTGCCGTGTCGCCGCTTTCCTGCAGCCGGCGCACGCCGACCTGCCAGTCGAGGTCGGGTGTCGCGGTGCTGCGCGCCAGGCGCAGGCGGGCTTCGCGCAGGCGATGTTCATCGGCGAACTGGGCAAGTTCCGGCGTGCCTTCCAGCAACGTGGCCAAGGCCTGCATGTCGTCGATGGCCGGCAGCGTCAACGGATCGCCCGACGCCACCGCGAACCGTGGCGCGCGCTCGCCCCACAGGGCCGCCAGATGCTGGCGCGCGGCATCCTGCTGCTGCGCGGCGCGTGCGAGCGTCATTTCCGCGCGCGCCAGTGCCGCCTGTGCGGTGAGCACCACCGATTCCGGCGACGCCCCCGCCTGCAGACGCTGCCGTGCGGCCGCCACGGTGCGGCGGCGTTGCGCGATGTCCTGCACGGCGATCCCGTGGTGCGCGTGCGCGGCGGTGACGGCCAGATAGCGGCGCGCCACTTCAGCCAGCAGGTCGAGGCGCTGTGCCTCGCGCTGCACGGACAGGGCATCGATGCGCGCCTGCGCCAGCGTGCGACGGGCATCCAGCTTGCCGCCGCGTTCAAGCACGCCGGCCAGTGTCAGGGTGAGTTCGGCCGCGGAGAAGCCGCGGGCGTCGCCCGTGCCCAGCGCGTTCTCCACCTGGATGCCGGCGCTCAACGCCGGGCGCAGGAGCGCGGCGTCGCGCTCGGCGAGCAGCACCTCGGTGCGGGCGCCGAACAGGCGCAGATCGGGATGGGCGCGGGCGACGCGCGCGATGGCGTCATCCAGCGTCAGTGTTTCGGGGGATACAGCGGGCGATGGCACCTGCGCATGCACGCACGGCGCGATCGCGAAGGCGGCCAATGCCGCCAGTCGCAACCACATGGGAATTCTCCGGGAAGTCGGTGATGGAACGCGGGCGACAGGACGTCAGCCCGGTGCGGGCATCAGGCGATGATCGGAGGACGCAGCAACAAGCTGACGGGTGCGCGTGGCACCGGCATCGTGGCCGCGACAGGCGCGGCGGAAAGCAGTTTCATGGCAGGCACGCGCATCGCCGCAGGCACGATGGCGTTCAGGTGGCCGCAGCAGTGGCTGGCGTGCATCAGGGCGTGCAGAAGATCGCCTTCGCCCGCCTCCCCATCCGCGTGATCGTGGTCGTCGCCTGCGGATTCACCCGCATGTTCGCTGACCGCATGCAGATGGTCGCCACCACTGCCCAGCTCGTGCAGGTCGCCCAGCGAGGCCAGTACCGGGTTCGCCAGCACGGCCAGCAACAGCACCGCCAGCGCGGGCAGGCGCAGCAACCGGAGGCAGTGGCGGCGGAGAAGACGGAGCATCGGTTCGCATCCTAGCGGCAGCCAACGGCGTTAGACAATTCCACGTCGCGTTGCGGCCGCGGAATGGAACAGGTCTTGCAGTGCCTCCTCCGACCCCGTCGGAAACGCGCCATGTCTGAGCAGGACGAAAGCGGCGAACGCACAGAACTCCCTACCGAAAAACGACGCCGCGAGGCCCGTGAACAGGGCAACATCCCGCGTTCGCGCGAGCTGGCGACGGCGGCCGTCTTCGGGGCCGGCGTGCTGGCGATCATCGCGATGGGCCCGGGCCTGGCACGCGACACGCTGGGCTGGATGAAGATCGCGCTGACGCCCGACCCCGCGCTGATGCGCCAGCCGGACCAGCTGTTCGGGCATGTCGGCCTGCTGCTGCTGAAGCTGCTGGCGGTGGTCGCGCCGGTGGCCGGCATCTGCGTGCTGGCCGGCCTGGCCGCACCGATCGCGATGAGCGGCTTCCAGTTCTCGCAGAAGGCCCTGATGCCGGACTTCAAGCGCCTCAGCCCGGCCGCCGGCCTCAAGCGGCTGTATGGCGCCGAGAGCGTGGCCGAACTGTTGAAATCGCTGCTGCGCGTCGTCCTTATCGGCGGCGCGGCGGCGATCTGCGTGAAGCTGGGCCTGAACCCGTTGCGGGAACTGCTGACCATGCCGCTGGAACAGGCCGTGCGCAGCGGCCTTAAGTTCACCAGCACCCTGCTGCTGGCGACCACCGGGGGCCTGATCCTGCTGGCCGCCATCGACGCGCCGTACCAGAAGTGGAACTGGCTGCGGAAACTGAAGATGACACGCCAGCAACTCCGCGAGGAAATGAAGGAAAGCGAGGGCAGCCCCGAGGTCAAGGGCCGCATCCGCCAGATGCAGCACCAGCTCTCGCAGCGCCGGATGATGGAAGACGTGCCCCAGGCCGACGTGATCGTGGTCAATCCGACCCACTACGCGGTGGCGCTGAAGTACCAGACCGGCCAGATGGGCGCGCCCACCGTGGTCGCCAAGGGCGTGGACGAGCTCGCGATGCGCATCCGCGAAGTGGCCGATGCGCACCGCATCGCCATCGTTTCGGCGCCCCCTCTGGCACGCGCCTTGTATCGGGAAGGCCAACTTGGCCGGGAAATCCCCGTGAGACTCTACGCCGCCGTCGCCCAGATCCTGTCCTACGTGTACCAGCTGCGTGCCTGGCGCGTGGGCGAGGCCCCCCTGCCCGACCTGCCCGCGGTGGACGTGGATGAGCACGGGGGCAAGGCATGAGCGCGCAGCCCGTCGGCGGCATACGCTGGATGGAGATGCTGAAGAACGGCCTCGGCGCCCCCCTGGTCGTGCTGGCGCTGCTGGCCATGATCGTGGTGCCGCTGGCACCGCCGGTGCTGGATGCGCTCTTCAGCTTCAACATCGCCATCTCGCTGGTGGTGCTTCTGGCCGTGGTGTACGTGAAGCGGCCACTCGACTTCACCATCTTCCCCATCATCCTGCTGATGACCACGATGCTGCGCCTGGCGCTGAACGTGGCCTCCACCCGGGTGATCCTGCTCAACGGACAGAACGGCCATGACGCCGCAGGCAAGGTCATCGCCGCGTTCGGCGAATTCGTGGTGGGCGGCAACTACGCGGTCGGCATCGTGGTGTTCGCCATCCTGACCATCATCAACTTCGTGGTGATCACCAAGGGCGCGGGGCGCATCTCGGAAGTGTCGGCCCGCTTCATCCTGGATGCGATGCCCGGCAAGCAGATGGCCATCGACGCCGACCTCAACGCCGGCATCCTGACCCGCGAGGAAGCCAAGGCCCGGCGCGAGGAAGTGCGCGAGGAAGCCGACTTCTACGGCGCGATGGACGGTGCCAACAAGTTCATCCGCGGCGACGCCATCGCCGGCATCCTGATCCTGTTCATCAACCTGGTCGGCGGCTTTGCCGTGGGCATGTTCCAGCACGGCATGGCGGCAAGCGACGCCGCGTCCACGTACACGCTGCTGTCCATCGGCGACGGCCTGGTCGCGCAGCTGCCCGCCCTGCTGGTCTCGTCCTCGGTCGCCATGCTGGTGACGCGCGCCTCGCGCTCGCAGGACATGGGCCAGGCGGTGATGGGCCAGGCCTTCGGCCAGCACAAGGCGCTGGCCGTGTCGGCCGGCGTGCTGGGCCTGGTCGGCCTGGTGCCCGGCATGCCCAACGTCGCCTTTTTGACGCTCGCCGCCGGTCTGGGCTACCTGGCCTGGAAAATGTGGAAGCGGACCCAGGAAAGCCCCGAAGCGGCCGCTGGCGACCTGGCGGCCTTGCCCGCTCCGGGTGCGCCCGACCGCAACGCCGAGTTGACCTGGGACGAACTGCGCCCGGTCGATCCGCTGGGCCTGGAAGTCGGCTACAGGCTGATCCCGCTGGTCGACAAGAACCAGGGCGGCGAACTGATGTCCCGCATCAAGGCCGTGCGCCGCAAGCTGACCCAGGACCTCGGCTTCCTGGTGCCGCCGGTGCACATCCGCGACAACCTCGAACTTCCGTCGAATGGCTATCGCCTGCTGGTGCACGGCGTGCCGGTGGCGTCAGCCGAGATCCACCCGGACCGCGAACTGGCGCTGGACCCGGGCGGTGCGTTCGGCAGCATCGACGGCATTCCGGGCAAGGACCCGGCGTTCGGGCTGGATGCCGTATGGATCCAGTCGCACCAGAAGGCCACCGCCGAGTCGCTGGGTTACACCGTGGTCGATCCGGCTACCGTGATGGCCACCCACCTCTCGCACCTGGTGCGCGAACACGCCCCCGAACTGCTGGGCCACGAGGAAGTGCAGCAACTGCTGTCGCAGCTGGGCCGCAGCGCGCCGAAGCTGGTCGAAGACCTCACGCCCAAGGCGCTGCCGCTGGCCACGGTGGTGCGCGTGCTGCAGAACCTGCTGATCGAGCGCGTGCCGATACGCCAGCTGCGCCGCATCGTCGAAGCGCTGGTCGAGTTCGCCCCGCAGAACGCCGATCCGGCCGCACTCACCGCGGCGGTGCGGACCTCGCTGGGCCGCTTCATCGTGCAGGAGATCTCGGGCATGGCGCCGGAACTGCCCGTCTACACCTTGGCGCCGAATCTGGAACGCGTCTTGCAGGACAGCACCCAGGGAACCGGCGCGGCGCTGGAACCGGGACTGGCGGAACGCCTGCACCAGAGCCTCGCCGACGTGGTGAACAAGCAGGAAGCCCGCAGCGAGCCTGCGGTGGTGCTGGTACCGGGATCGGTCCGCGCCGCCCTCGCCCGCCTGGTCCGCCACAGCGTCCCCTCGCTGTCGGTGCTGGCCTACAGCGAGGTTCCCGAGGACAAACGGTTGAAGCTGGTCGGCACGATCAGCTGAGACCGGGAGCAGCAGAACCCGACGCGACATCGAACCGGATAGCACGCCATGAAAATCAAACGCTTCGTTGCCCCCGACATGCGCACCGCCTTCGCCATGGTCCGCCAGGAGCACGGCCCGGATGCGGTGATCCTGTCCAACCGCGTGACCGAGGATGGGATCGAAATCGTCGCGGCCAGCAACTACGACGAAGCGCTCGTGCAGCGCACGCTGGAAGCGATGCGTCCGTCCGGCACCGCCCATGCGCCGATGCATCCGCTACTCGATCCGGCGACGCCCGCACGACAGGACGCGGCATCCGCGGTGACGTCCGCCCTCTCGCCCGCGGAGGCCGCCGCGCACTACTTCGCACGTCGGCAGACACCGGCTGCGCCGGCCCGCGCCGAGGCCCCTGCGCAACCGGCCCAGGCCGCCGCGCCAGCCACCCCGTCGCCACGCACACCCGCGTCCAGCGCGCCGATCGCGCCCGCCAACGAAGCTCCCGCACGTCACGAGGCGAGCCCGCCAACCCGGCATGCCGCTCCCACGTTGATCGAGCCCACTTCTTTTGCCGCCAAGCTGGCCGCGTGCCTGCCGGCGCTGCCCGCCAATGAACCGGCGCGGCCGCTGGATGACGCGCCGGCCGCGCCGCGCCGCGCTGCCTCGATCCGCCAGGAGGCCGACGACACCCTGGACCTGGATGCGCTGCTGCCCTCCATCGCGCCGCCGATGTCGCTGCCGGAGCCGGAACCCGCTGCATCCGTCATCGCGCCCCTGCACGCCCATCGCGCCATTGCCGCCACGCCTCCGGCGCCGCCCACGGCGGTCACCGTGCCCACGCTGACGGTGGTGGCCGACAACGCCGCCCAGGCGCGCGAGAGCGACGAACAACTCGTGCAGATGCGCGGCGAACTGTCCGCCATGCGCGAGATGATCGAGCGCGAGATGCACCGCCTCACCGATGAACGCCTGCGCGGTTCGCCGGTGCGCATGCAGGCGATGGAGCTGATGGAAGACTACGGCTTCGACGCCGGCATCACCCGCGACATCGCCCTGCAGATTCCCGCCGACACGGAACCGCATCGCGGCCGCGGCCTGATGCTGGGCCTGCTGTCCAAGAAGCTGCCGGTGGTCGACACCGACCTGCTGGAAACCGGTGGCGTCATCGCGCTGGTGGGCCCCACCGGCGCCGGCAAGACCACCACCATCGCCAAGCTCGCCGCCTGCTTCGCGCAGCGCTACAACGCACGCGACGTGGCGCTGATCACCACCGATACGGTACGGGTGGGTGGTCGCGAACAATTGCACGGCTACGGCCGCCAGCTCGGCATCGCCGTGCACGAGGCCGACAGCGCGCAAGCCCTCGCCCTGGTGCTGGAGCGCCTGCGCGACTACAAGCTGGTGCTGATCGATACCGCCGGCCTCGGCCAGCGCGACCGCAACCTGGTGGGCCAGCTCAACTGGCTGCGCGCATCGGGCCAGGTGAAGACCCTGCTGTGCCTGCCCGCCAATTCGCACTTCTCCGACCTGGACGAAGTGGTCCGTCGCTTCAGCAGCGTGCAGCCGCAAGGCGTGGTGCTGACCAAGCTGGACGAGACCGGCCGCCTGGGCAGCGCCCTGTCGGTGGTCGTGGACCACCAGTTGCCGATGACCTGGGTGACCGACGGCCAGCGCGTTCCCCACGATCTCCACCGCGCCAACAGCGCCCACCTCGTGCTGCGGCTGGACCAGCTGCGCCGCGAAGCCGACGAACCCTGCTCGACCGAGGCCACCCATGTCGCCTGACCACCTGTTGCAGACCAATCCCCGCGGCACGCCGCCGATGCCCGGCGCATTCCATCCCGTGCGCGTCATCGCCATCACCGGCGGCAAGGGCGGCGTGGGCAAGACCAACGTGTCGGTCAACCTGGCCGTGTCGCTGTCCGAAATGGGCAAGCGCACGCTGCTGATGGATGCCGACCTCGGCCTGGCCAACGTGGACGTGCTGCTGGGGCTGTCGCCGAAGTTCACCCTCGCCGACCTGGTCGCCGGTCGTTGCGCACTGGAGGATGTCCTGCTGGAAGGGCCCGAAGGCGTGCTGGTGGTTCCCGCCTCGTCGGGTTTCCGCCACATGGCCGAACTGGCCCCGGCCGAGCACGTGGGCCTCGTCAACGTGTTCTCCGAGCTGCAGCGCGCACTGGATTTCATGGTGGTGGACACCGCCGCCGGCATCACCGACAGCGTGCTGACCTTCTGCCAGGCCGCGCAGGACACCGTGGTGGTGGTCTGCGACGAACCGGCTTCCATCACCGACGCCTACGCGCTGATCAAGGTGCTGGCGCGCGAGCGTGGCCTGGACCGCGTGCACGTCATCGCCAACATGGTCCGCGACCCCAACGAGGGCCGGAAGCTGTACGAAAAACTCGCCCGCGTCTGCGAGCGCTTCCTCGGCGACGTGGCCCTGCACTACCTGGGTGCCGTGCCGCAGGATGACTGGCTGCGCCGTGCCGTGCAGCGCCAGCAACCCGTCGTCAAAGCCTACCCGGGCAGCCCGTCGGCACGCGCCATCGCCGAGATCGCGCGCATGACCGCGCGCTGGCAGCCGCCGCTGGGAGCGCGTGGCAACGTCGAGTTCTTCGTCGAACGCCTGATCCAGCGGGGAGTCGCCGCATGAACACCGCCGCCGCCCAATACCGCGCGGTGCAACGCAGCACCGCGAACGATTTCGTCACCCAGCACGCCGACCTGGTCCGTCGCATCGCCCATCACCTGGCCGCACGCCTGCCGGCCAGCGTGGAGGTCGACGACCTGGTGCAGGCCGGCATGATCGGCCTGCTGGAAGCCTCGCGCAGCTACGATGCCGAGCAGGGCGCGTCGTTCGAGACTTACGCCTCCATCCGCATCCGCGGCTCGATGATCGACGAGATCCGTCGCGGCGACTGGGTGCCGCGCTCGGTCCACCGCCGCGCCCGCCAGGCGGCCGCCACCGTGCGCGAGATCGAACAGCGCACCGGCCGCGCCGCCATCGCCACCGAAGTGGCGAGTGCGATGGAAATGCCGCTGCCCGAATACCTGCGCCTGATGGAAGACGCCGCGCGCGGCCAGGTCCTGAGCCTGGAGTCGCACATCGACGACCACGGCGAACCGAACACCGCGCGCACCGGCGGTCCCTCGCCGGAGCAGCATCTGGAGCGCAGCGAATTCCGCCAGCAACTGGTCAAGTCCATCGGCCAACTGCCGGAACGCGAGCAGCTGGTCCTCTCGATGTACTACGAGCAGGAACTCAACCTGAAGGAGATCGGCGCCGTCCTCGGCGTCAGCGAGTCGCGCGTCTGCCAGATCCACGGCCAGGCCATGGTGCGGCTGCGTGGACGCCTGCAGGTGTTCGAGAAGGCCGACGCCGGCCTTGAGGACGACGGTTGACGCTGTAGGAGCGCCCTGGGGCGCGATGCTTTTGCCGTCACCCCCAAACAAGAGCATCGCGCCCAAGGGCGCTCCTACAAAGCGGCGTCGCCTCCGCTAAATATTTCCCGGCCCCGGCCGATACCCCCACCAGACGCACCGTCCACGCAACACCGGAGCACCCGTGACCAACAAGAACATGCGCATCCTCATCGTGGACGACTTTTCCACCATGCGCCGCATCATCAAGAACCTGCTCAATGACCTGGGCTATACCAATACCGCCGAGGCCGAGGACGGCAACAGCGCGTTGACCGCACTGTCCCAGGGCAGCTTCGAGTTCGTGGTCACCGACTGGAACATGCCCGGCATGACCGGCATCGAGTTGCTGAAGGCCATCCGCGCCGACGACCGCTTCAAGACCCTGCCGGTATTGATGGTCACCGCCGAAGCCAAGCGCGAGCAGATCATCGAAGCCGCCCAGAACGGCGTGAATGGCTACATCATCAAGCCGTTCACCGCCCAGACGCTGGAAGAGAAGCTGGGCAAGATCTTCGAACGCCTGGGAGCGGCCGCCTGATGACCGCCGTGGTCGATGTCGCCGGCGCCCGCGCCGCGCTGGTGGAAAAACTTCAGCACGCGCTGGATGCCCTGGAACAGGGCGACGAAGCCGGCTGGCGCCGCGAACTGGATGCCATCGCCGCCTGGCGTACGCAGCCGATGATGCAGGGCCTGGGCCGCCTCGCGCGCGAACTGGCGCAGACGCTGGGCGAACTGCCGCCCACCGGACCCGGCGAACTGGACGACGCCTGCGCACGCCTGGACCACGTGGTGGAAATGACCGAACAGGCCAGCCACACCACGCTGGACCTGGCCGAACAATGCCGCGGCTACGCGACCCAGCTGAAGGGCACCGCGCTGTCGCCCGAACAGGCGGCGCTGGTGGACAGCATCGGCAAGGGGCTGTCGGAAATGGCCCTGGCGCAGAGCTACCAGGACCTCACCGGCCAGATCATCCGTCGCGTCGCGGGCATCGTCCGTCGCGTGCACGAGGGCTTCGGTGCGCTGGGCCTGCCGCCGCCCGAGAAGAAGAACCCTTCAGATCTGGCCGGTCCGGCCGTTGCTGGTCTGGACCGCAATGCGTTTTCACAGAACGACGCAGACGACCTGCTCTCCGGACTGGGGCTGTAGGCACCCGTGAACGCGCAGCGGAACCGGAGACCTGCCATGCCCGACGCTTCCGCCCGCCGTTCCCGCCATCCGCTCGTCCTGCTGTTCGTGGGGGCGCTGCTGGTCTGCGACGCCCTGGTGGGCCGCTTCCTGCGGCGTCGCCACGCCCATGCGATGCACCTGCCCCATTCCTCCCGCTGATCGCCCGTACCGGTACCTGCCCCGCCCATGTCCGCCGTCACGCCTGAAATCGCCGCCGACTTCCTGATCGAAGCGCAGGAAATCCTCGACCGGCTGGGCGAGCAACTGGTCACGCTGGAGCAGGATCCTTCCGACAGCGAGCAGCTGAACGCGGTGTTCCGCGGCTTCCATACCCTGAAAGGCGGCGCCGGCTTCCTCGGCATCCAGCCGATGGTCAACCTGTGCCATGCCGCCGAAGAAACACTCGGCCTGGTACGCGCGGGACAGGCCACGCTGGAACCGCAGCACTTCGATGCCGCCCAGCAATCGCTGGACTGGCTGCAACAGATGCTGGATGCGATCGGCGCCGGCGAAGACCCGCCGCACGCACCGCAGATGCTGATCGACCAGTTCGATACCCGCGGGGATGCCGCGCCTGCCACGCCGAAGCAAACGACCGCCACAAGCGCCACGCCCGCCGCCACCGGCGCGGACCTGATCAGCGATGACGAGTTCGAGGCATTGCTGGACCAGCTGCATGGCGATGGCGCACCCACCCGCACGGCCGCACCGGCGCCCGTCGCGCGACCGGCCCCCTCGCCCGCGAAACCGGCCGCACCGAAGCCGGTCGCGAAGGCCGGCGGTGAAACCGAACAGACCATCCGCGTGGACACCAAGCGGCTGGACGCCATCGTCAACCTGGTGGGCGAACTGGTGCTGTCGCGCAACCGGTTGAAGACCTTGCGCGCGCGCATCCGCGACGAAGAACTTGACCGCGCCGTCAGCAGCCTCGACATCGCCACCGCGCGCCTGCAGACAGCGGTGATGCGCACCCGCATGCAGCCGGTGGGCAAGGTGTTCTCGCGCTTTCCCAAGGTGGCGCGCGACGTCGCCAGGCAATTGCAGAAGGAAGTCGACCTGGAACTGGTCGGCGCCGAAACCGAACTCGACCGCAACCTGGTGGAAGCGCTGGCCGACCCGCTGGTGCACCTGGTGCGCAATGCGATCGACCATGGCATCGAAGTGCCCAGCCTGCGTGAGGCCTGCAGCAAGCCGCGCGCCGGCCACGTGCGCCTGTCGGCGCAGCAGGAAGGCGACTTCGTCACCATCGAGATCCGCGACGACGGCGCCGGCATCGACCCCGAACGCCTGCGCGCCAAGGCGCTGGAAAAAGGCCTGATCGATCCCGAAGCCGCCGCGCGCCTCACCCACGATGAATGCCTGCAACTGATCTTCCTGCCCGGCTTCTCCACCAAGGCCGAGGTCACCGACATCTCCGGCCGCGGCGTGGGCATGGACGTGGTGCAGTCGCGCATCCGCGAACTCAGCGGCCAGATCGCCATCCATTCCGACATCGGGCGTGGCAGCCGCTTCGTCATCCGCGTGCCGCTGACGCTGGCCATCCTGCCCACCCTGCTGGTACAGGCCGGCGAACCCGTCTACGCCCTGCCGCTGGCACGCGTGATGGAAGTGCTGCACGCACCCTCCGAGAGCCTGCGCTGGTTCGACGGCCAGGCCGTGCTGGACCGCCAGAGCCATACCCTGCCGCTGATCGACCTGCGCCACTGGCTGCGGGTCGATCCGGTGATGACGCCGTTGCTCACCATCGTGGTGTTGCAGATGGGCGAACAGCGCTTCGGCCTGATCGTCGACCAGGTGCGCGGCCGCGAAGAAGTCGTCATCAAACCCCTGCCGCGCGCCGTGCGCGGCCTGCCCGGCTACGCCGGCGCCACCCTGATCGGCGACGGCCGCATGGCCCTGATCCTGGACGTGGACGGCCTGCGCGCGACGGCGTGACGCGTTGTGCTCCCTGTAGGAGCGACGTGAGTCGCGACCGCACGCCCTGCACAACATGACGCCTGGATGGCGGTGTGAGCCGGCCGCAAATAACGTCGCTCCTGCAACCGCAAGGCGACAGCTCGCGATTCCAGATCATGCGCGGCATGACAACTCGATGTCTGTGTGATCGCGGTCGCGACTCACGTCGCTCCTACAAGAAGCTCAGCTCAAGTCCACCTGAACCGGGCCGATAGATCTGCACATGGACATCTTCAGCCTCATCGGACTCATCCTGGCGCTGGTTGCGCTGGTAGGCGGCAGCATCCTCAAGGGCGCGGGCCTGTCCTCGCTGTGGTCCTCGGCGGCCTTCGTCATCGTGATCCTGGGCACCGTGGCCGCGATCCTGGTGCATACGCCGCCGCCGGTATTCAAGCGCGCGCTGTCCATCGTGCGCTGGGTGATCCGGCCGCCGGGCACCGATGGCGATGCGCTGATCGCCGAGATCGTCGACTGGAGCAACATCGCCCGCAAGCAGGGCCTGCTGGGGCTGGAGCCACTGGTCAACCAGCAGGACGACCCGTTCCTGAAGAAGGGCCTGCAGATGCTGGTGGACGGCGTGGAGCCGGAATCGATCCGCCACATGATGGAGATCGATCTCAACGGCCAGGAGCACCAGGACCTGGCCGCCGCGAAGGTGTTCGAAGCCATGGGCATCTACGCGCCCACGCTGGGCATCATCGGCGCGGTGTTCGGCCTGATCGCGGTGATGAAGAACCTCGCCGACCCCAGCAAACTGGGCCACGGCATCGCCGCCGCGTTCACCGCGACGATCTACGGCATCGCGTCGGCCAACCTGTTCTTCCTGCCCATCGCCAGCAAGCTCAAGAGCGTGATCGGTGGGCGCAGCCGCGAACAGGAAATGATCATCGAAGGCCTGATCGCGATCGCGCAGGGCGAGAACCCGCGCAACATCGAGGCCAAGTTGGCCGGCTTCCTGCACTGATCCCTGCGGAACGACGGCGATGGCGCGCAGGAAGAAACACGAGGAGCACGCGAACCACGAGGCCTGGGCGATTCCCTACGCCGACCTGATGACGCTGCTGCTCGCCTTCTTCGTGGTGATGTACGCCATCTCCACCATCAACGAGGGCAAATACCGCGTGATGGCCGATGCGCTGACCGCGGCCTTCGGTGGCGCGCCGCGCACGATCAACCCGGTGCAGGTGGGCAACCACCAGTTGCAGGGCGCCGACTTCGACCGGCCCTCGCCGATCAAGTCCGGCGCCAAGCAGGGGCCGTCCGCCCCGTCGCCCTCGCCCAACGTCACCCTGCTGGCGGCGATGGCCTCGCAGATGAACCTCTCGATGGACGAGAAGGGCCTGAAGAGCGCGCAGGGCGAGCTCAAGCGCATCGCCGATGACCTGGAACGCGCGCTGGCGCCGCTGATCGACGAGAAGCTGGTGGTCATCAAGCGCTCCGAGCTGTGGCTGGAAGTGCAGATCAACAGCGACATCCTGTTCGCCACCGGCTCGGCGGCGCTGGACCCGCAGGCGCAGCAGACCGTCGGCAAGCTGGCGGAAGTACTGGGCAATGTGCCCAATTCGGTGCGCGTGGAGGGCTACACCGACGACCGCCCGATCCGCACCGCCCAGTTCCCGTCCAACTGGGAACTCTCGTCGGCGCGCGCCGCGAGCGTGGTGCACCTGTTCGTCCGCGACGGAATCCCGCCGGAGCGGCTGGCGATGATCGGCTACGGAGAGTTCCGGCCGATCGGCGACAACGCCACCGTCGAAGGCCGCAACGCCAATCGCCGCGTGCTGCTGATCATCCTGGCCAGCCCCGCCGGCCCGGCACCGAACTTGCATGCCCAGGAACAGGCCGTCGAAGCGCCGTCAGTGATCGCACTGCCGTCGTTGCCGACCCACGCCTCGTCGCCCATGCCCGGAGCGCCGCCGGCGCCCCAGGTCCATGAAGGAGTCCAGTGATGCGCGTGTGGGCAATCGCCAACCAGAAAGGCGGCGTCGGCAAGACCACCACCACCCTCGCCCTCGGGCGCGCGCTGGCCATGCGTGGCCGCCGCGTGCTGCTCGTGGACCTGGACCCGCACGCATCGCTGACGCGCGCGTTCGGCGTGCCCGCCGAGCCGCAGCCTTCCGGCGTGCTGGACCTGTTCGATGAGCAACCGCCCACGCTCGCCAGCGTGGCGCGCGCCACCGAGATCGAAAACCTCACCTTCGTACCCGCGCAGACGCCGCTGGCCACGCTGGAGCGCCGCAGCGCCACCCAGCCGGGCCTCGGCCTGGCGCTGTCCAATGCGCTCGCACGCGGCGGCCAGGCGTGGGACCACGTGCTGTTCGACTGCCCGCCCACGCTGGGCCTGCTGATGGTCAATGCGCTGGCCGCTGCCGACCACGTCATCATTCCGACCCAGACCGAACCGCTGGCGCTGCACGGCCTGAAAGGCATGTGCCGCACCGTCGACATGATCCAGCGCTCGCGCCACCGCGAACTGCCGGTATCGATCCTGCCCACGCTGTACGACAAGCGCACCCGCACCGGTGCCGAGACGTTGAAGGCGATGCAGGACGAGTACGGCGGACGCGTCTGGAACGACGCCATCCCCAACGACACGCGCATCTGCAGCGTCGATGCACTGACCCGTTCCAGCCCGCCCGCACAGTATCCCGGTCGCGGCCTGTCGGCTTACCGCCGCGCGCTGGACTGGCTGCTGCTGACGGAAGCACGCGCCACCGAGCAAGCCGCATGAACACGCCCGCCGTCCTCGACGACTACCTGCACGACCTGCTGGGCGAACTGGGCACGGCAACCGTCGCTCCGTCCCTGGCCTTGGTCGTCGAGGAAACGGCGGTGACCGCCGGCACATCCCCCGACGCGGCCGACACGTCTGCTTCGCCCATCGCGAAGGTCGAAGCGCCTCCCGCGCTGGCGATCGCACCAGTGCGGCCGGGCAGCGACGCGGACATGATCGACGACGATGAGTTCGAAGCGCTGCTGGACCAGCTGCACGGCAGTGGCGCCCCCGCCGCGGTGGCCGCGCCCGCCAGCGAACCGATCGTCGCGGCGCCGACGCCTCCCGCGCCTGCGCTTGCGGTCGCGCCTGCGCGCGCAGGCAGTGCCGGCGACATGATCAGCGACGACGAGTTCGAAGCCCTGCTTGACGACCTGCACGGCGGTGCCGCGCCCACCGCACGGATTGCCGGACCCGCGCCCGTCGCCGCACCGGCCGCACCCGCGGTGCAGGCCCCGCGTGCCCTGGCGCCGCTGCCCAGCAAGCCGTACCTGCAGGAAGCGCTGCCCGACACCGGCGAGCGCCGCCGCGCGACCGAGCGCAAGACGCGCTGGCTGCGCCTGCGCTGCGACCAGCAGCACTACGCGCTGGAACTGCTGAAGGTGCAGGAAGTCGTGCGCCCCGCCACCCTGCTGCCGCTGCGCGGCGCCGCGCCGCACATGCTCGGCGTGATGAACCTGCGCGGCCAGGTTGTGCCGGTCATCGACATGGGCCTGTACCTGGGCCGCAGTGCGATCGACACCGATGCCGCCACGCGCATCGTGGTGCTCGAAGAGCACGGCGAGATCCTCGGCCTGCGCGTCAGCGCGGTGGAGGACGTGGCCAACCTGACCGACAACCAGATCGAATCCCCCGACAACGCGCGCGTCGGCCGCATTGCGAATCCCCTGTTCCGCGGCGTGGCCCGCCTCAACGAACGCGCGGTGATCCTGCTGGACGCCTCGCAAGTCCTGCAGTGATGTGGGGAAATCGGAACAAGGCACACAGGATGGTGCACTCCGCCAGCACCTCCATGCCGGTGTTGCCAGGTGTTCTGGAAGCCGGGAACGCACGCGCCGAAGTGGGCTTCCCATCCCCGCCGCCTACTCCCTGCATTCCACGAACCGCGTCACATATCCACACCGGATGCTCAAGAGTGGCCCGTGAGCGCCGATACCCCACTAGAGCCGCCCTTCCGGAGACACGATGAGCGCAGTGCCCCTGGGTGATGACCTCGGCATCGAGGCCGCCACCGACCTCAAGCAACACCTGGCCATGCATGTCGCACAGCCTGGCCCGCTGGTGCTGGATGCCGGCACGGTACAGCGCGTGCACACCGCCAGCCTGCAGGTGCTGTGCAGCTTCGTGCGCCAGCGCGAACAGGCTGGGCTGGCCACCGACTTCGGTGCCGTCAGCCAGAACTTCCGCGACGCGGCGCGCCTGCTCGGCCTCGGGCCGCAGCTGGGCCTGGCGACCACCAACAACGAAAACAACATGCAACAAGTGGAGAACGCCGCATGAGCGCACGCATTCTGGTAGTGGACGATTCGGCCTCGATGCGACAGATGGTCGCTTTCGCCCTGACATCGGCCGGCTTTTCGGTGGATGAAGCCGAAGATGGCCAGGTCGCACTGGGACGCGCGCAGGGACAGAAGTTCAACGCGGTGGTCACCGACGTCAACATGCCCAACATGGATGGCATCTCGCTGATCCGCGCCCTGCGCGGCATCCCCGACTACAAGTTCACGCCCATGCTGATGCTGACCACCGAATCGGCCGCCGACAAGAAGGCCGAAGGCAAGGCCGCCGGCGCGACCGGCTGGCTGGTCAAACCGTTCAACCCGGAACAACTGGTCGCCACCGTCCAGAAAGTCCTGGGCTGATCCTCCTTTCCTCCGCTTCCCCTCCGACCGCACCAGGGCACCGTCGCAATGAACATGGACATGCAGCGCTTCCACGCCACGTTCTTCGAGGAAAGCCGCGAAGGGCTGGAAGCGATGGAGGCCGGCCTGTTGTCGCTGGAACAAGGCAATCGCGACGGCGACCTGATCAATTCCATCTTCCGCGCCGCGCATTCCATCAAGGGCGGCTCGGCGACGTTCGGCTTCGATGCCATCGCCGGCATGACCCACGTGCTGGAAACCCTGCTGGACGAACTGCGCGCCGGCCAGCGTGCGGTCAGTCCGCCCGCGGTCGATGCGATGCTCGCTTCGGTCGACGTGCTGCGCGCCCTGCTGGCCGAAGCCGAACACGGCACGCCGGCGGATCCTGCCGCCGTGCAGGCCATGAAGGACCGCCTCAACGCGGTGTTGTCCGGCCAGGACGCACCTGCCGCCACGCCCGCGGCCGCAGCGAAGGCCGACGAAACGCCGGAAGGCTGGAAGATCGGATTCACCCCAGCACCGTCGCTGTTCATGAGCGGCAACGATCCGCTGCGCATCCTGCGCGAACTGGAACACCTCGGCCCGCTCGAAATCGCCTGCCGCATGGAGCGCCTGCCCGGCTTCGAACAGATCGATCCGCTGGAAGCCTATCTCGCGTGGGACCTGGGCCTGATCGGCAAGGTGCCGCGCAGCGCGGTGGACGATGTATTCGCCTGGGTCGTCGACGATTGCGAACTCGACATCCAGCCGATGCAGCGCAATGCGGTGCCTGTGGAAGCCGTCGCCATTGCCGCGCAGCCGGCCGCCACGGTCACCGCCAGCGGTGCGCAGGCACCGGCAGGCGCCGCGCCCGCCGCCAACGACACCGCAGAAACCTCCATCCGCGTCAGCGTCGACAAGATCGACGGACTGATCAACCTCGTCGGTGAACTCGTCATCACCCAGGCCATGCTGAAGCAGGTCTCCGGCCTGCTCGACCAGGCCCAGTGCGAGCGCCTGTTCGCCGGCCTGGACCTGCTGGAACGCAACACGCGCGACCTGCAGGAGGCCGTCATCGGCGTGCGCATGCTGCCGGTGGACGCGGTATTCCGCCGCTTCCCGCGCCTGGTCCGCGACCTGTCCGCCCGCCTCGGCAAGCAGGTGCGCCTGCGCACGATCGGCGAAGGCACCGAACTGGACAAGGGCCTGATCGAACGCATCGCCGATCCGCTCGTGCACCTGGTCCGCAACTCGATCGACCATGGTCTTGAACTGCCCGATGCACGCCGCGAGGCGGGCAAGGACGAAACCGGCACGATCACCCTGGCCGCTTCGCACCAGGGCGGTCATATCGTCATCGAAGTCAGCGACGACGGCCGCGGCCTGAATCGCGACCGCATCCTCGCCAAGGCCGCCGAGCGCGGCCTGGCCGTGCCCGAGAATCCCAGCGACTCGCAGGTCTGGGACCTGATCTTCCAGCCCGGTTTTTCCACCGCCGAGGCCGTGACCGATCTTTCCGGCCGTGGCGTGGGCATGGATGTGGTCCGCCGCAACATCCAGGCGCTGGGCGGCGAAGTGCAGTTGGAAAGCGCGTCCGGCAGCGGCACGCGCGTGGTCATCCGGCTGCCGCTGACGCTGGCCATCCTGGACGGCATGGGCGTGTCGGTCGGCGAAGAAACGCTGATCCTGCCGCTCGGCTACGTGCTCGAAGCCCTGCAGCCGCAGGCCGAGGACGTGCGCACGGTGGCGGGCGACGGCCGCGTACTGCGCGTGCGCGGCGAGTACCTGCCCATCGTGTCGCTGAACGACTATTACCGCTACGGCCAGAGCGACGCAGAAGATCCGCTGGTGGTCGTGGTGGAAGCCGACGGCCAGAAGCTGGCGCTGGAAGTGGACGAACTGATCGGCCAGCAGCAGGTCGTGGTCAAGAACATCGAAAACAACTACCGCCGCATCGATGGCATCTCCGGCGCCACCATCCTCGGTGACGGCCGCGTGGCCCTGATCGTCGATGTCGGCGGACTGGTACGCGCACGCAGGACGCTGCAGGCGGCCTGACGCCGCCCCTCCACCCTTCCTCTTCTGCGTTCACTTGGCACGCGGCCTTAGACTGGCTGCGACAGGCGGGCGCTTGCCCACACCCAGCAGGTAAATCCATGAAGTACTTGTCCACCCTCGCCCTGGCCCTGATGGCCATCCATGCCAGCGCCCATGCGGAAGATGCCGGCACCAAGGCCACTGCATGGCCGCCGAAGATCAGCTTCGCCGACGGCACCGAACTCAGCCTGGGCGGCAACCTGCAATACGACATCAACCGCTTCTCCGGTGAGGGCTACAACGGCGCGGCGCTAGAAGACGACGATGCATGGCGTCGCCAGGAGCTCGGCGTGACGCTCAAGCGCAAGGGGGTATACGACTTCGGCGCGACCTTCGACTTTCAGGCCAAGACCTGGAGCGACGTCGCCCTGCGCCTCGAAACCAAGGCGCTGTTCGGCCGCGACGCCGGCAAGCTGCGTATCGGCCAGATGAAGCTGCCGCTCGGCTTCGAGGGCAACACCGGCACGCGCCACGTCTCGATGATGGAGCCGTCGCTGCCCACGCAGGCGTTCTACCAGGGCCGCCGCAGCGGCATCGACTGGGCGTTCGAGCGCACGCACTACATCGCCAACGTCGGCTACTTCTTCGAGTCCGACCTGCAGGGCAACAACAAGGGCGACACGGCGGCGTTCCGCCTGGCGTGGACGCCGCGCAAGGCGGCCGGCGACGTGCTGCACCTCGGAATCGCCGGTTCGCAGGAACGTCCCGACAGCGAGGTCAACGGCCTGGGCGCCACCGTGTATCCCAGCGTGCGCTGGCGCGCCAAGCCCGAAGCGTCACTCACCGGTGTGCGCCTGGTGGACTCGGGCACGCTCACGCGCGTGGACCGCATCGAGCGTACCGCCCTGGAAGCGTTGTGGATCCACGGCCCGTGGTCGCTGCAGGGCGAGTACCTGCGGCAGGAGACCACGCGCGAGTTGGGACTCCCCTCGTACTCGGCCGATGGCGGCTACGTGCTGGGCAGTTGGCTGGTGACCGGCGAATCGCGCAGCTACAGCGGCGGCAACGTCAGCAACCCCAAGCCCAAGGGCAAATACGGCGCATGGGAGCTGCTTGCCCGCTACAGCCGCATCAACCTGGACAGCGACGGCATTGCCGGCGGCCGCGAACACAACTGGACGCTGGGCGCCAACTGGTATCTGACGCCCTACTTCAAGTTCCAGGCCAACTACGTGAAGAGCGATGCGACGCGCGGCGCGTTCTCCGCCGACCCGTCCGTGTTCCAGCTGCGCGCACAGATGCACTTCTGAACCTGCTTTCCGCATCGCCTGCGCAGCCGGTCACGGTCTGCGCGGGCATGCCGTCGACATGCAGGTAAGCGCGCTTACCTTTCCGCCGAGCGGTCATCAAGAACGGTCATATTCCGCCGTTACTCGGGGAGAGACACCGCACCAAGGGCATGGACCGCCACAGCATCAGCCTGATGCACTGGCCCCACCTACTGAACTCTACCGAGACCGCCTTCATGTTCAAACACCTCAAGATCGGCAAGCGCTTGGCCATAGGCTTCGCCGTGCTCGTTCTGCTCATCGTCGCCACCGGGGCGTTCTCCGCGCAGCGGATGGGGGTGGCCCAGGACGTGGTGCTCGACATCACCAAGAAGGAAGTACCGGCCATCCGCGACCTGGGCCGCATGGCGACCATGCTGGCCGAATACCGCGTCAGCGAGCGCGGCCTGGTCGCCGGCTACGAGGATCCGGAAAAGGTCGCCGAATACACCGGCGAGCTGATCGCGGGTGGCAAGGCCTTCGACGAGCTTGCCAAGGCGTATGGGGCCGGCCTTTCCGACAAGCAGGAGCAGGCCCTGCACCAGGAGATGACGGCAAGGGCCGCGCTGTACTTCGAGAACAGCCGCCGGCTGATCGAGTCGGTCAAGGTCGGCGACCTGACGCCTGCCAGTGGCGCCGGCGACCTGCGCCAGGCCACCGCCGACGCCGTCGCGCGGATGCTGGAAGCGAAGATGAAGGAACTGGACCAGGCCGTGGCGGCCCAGGAAACGGGCTACAGCACCAACATCAAGGCCATCGGCCTGCTGGTGGCGGTGGCCTTGATGCTGGCCATCGCGGCTGCAGTGCTCATCACCCGCTCGATCGTGCGCCCGATGGCCGAGGTCATGAGCGTCGCCGACGCCGTGGCGCGCGGCCAGCTGGATCGCCAGATCATCATCGACGACCGCAGCGAGCTCGGCGACCTGCTCGGCTCCATGCAGCGCATGCAGACGCAGGTGAAGGCGGTCATCGCCGCCCAGAGCGAAATGGCGGCGCGCCATGACGAAGGCCGGATCAGCTACCGCATCGACGACAGCGCCTTCCCCGGCGAGTACGGCCGCATGGTGCGCGAGACCAACGCACTGGTCGCCCAGCATATCGGCGTGAAGATGCGCGCCGTGGAAGTGATGCGCCGCTACGCCGTCGGCGACCTGTCGGAGGACATGGACCGCCTGCCCGGCGAAAAGATCGTCATCACCGAAGCGATGGACATGTGCAAGGCCAATCTGTCGGCGATCAATGGCGAGATCAAGCGTCTGGCTACCGCCGCCGCTTCCGGTGACTTCACCCATCGCGGCGATGTCGACAAGTACCAGTACGACTTCCGCGACATGGTGGAAGGTCTGAACCGCCTGATGGAAACCACCGACGGCAATCTGGCAGAAGTATCCGAACTGCTGCAGGCCATCGCCCGCGGCGACCTGACCGCGCGGATGGAAGGCGACTTCCATGGCGTGTTCGCCACCATGCGCGATGACGCCAACGCCACCGTCGCCCAGCTGACCGACATCGTCGGCGGCATCCAGATGGCGGCCACCAGCATCAACACCGCTGCCGGCGAGATCGCCTCCGGCAACAACGACCTGTCCCGCCGTACCGAGCAGCAGGCGGCCAACCTGGAAGAAACCGCCGCTTCGATGGAGGAACTGACCTCCACCGTGCGCCAGAACGCCGAATCGGCCCGCCAGGCCAACCAGCTCGCCATCGGTGCGGCATCCGTGGCCTCGCAGGGCGGCGATGTGGTCGGTCGCGTGGTCACCACGATGACCGACATCGAACAGTCGTCGAAGAAGATCGCCGAGATCATCTCGGTCATCGACGGCATCGCCTTCCAGACCAACATCCTGGCGCTCAACGCGGCCGTGGAAGCCGCACGCGCTGGCGAACAGGGCCGCGGCTTCGCCGTGGTCGCCTCGGAAGTCCGCACGCTGGCCCAGCGTTCGGCCAATGCCGCGAAGGAGATCAAGGGCCTGATCGAGAATTCGGTGGACAAGGTGTCCGACGGTTCCAAGCTGGTGAACCAGGCCGGCGCGACGATGGCCGAGATCGTCGCCAGCGTGCAGCGCGTGACCGACATCATGGCCGAGATCTCCGCCGCCTCGCAGGAACAGTCGGCCGGCATCGAGCAGGTCAACCAGACCATCACCCAGATGGACGAGACCACCCAGCAGAACGCCGCACTGGTCGAAGAAGCCACCGCCGCCGCCCGTTCGATGGAAGAGCAGGCCGGTGCGCTGACGGAGAGCGTGTCGGTGTTCAAGCTGCATGCCACCGTCAGTACCCCGGTCCGCCAGGCCATTGCAGCGGCGGCGGTCGCACCGCGGCAGGTAGCCACGCCCAAGGCCGTGGCCCGCAAGCCGGTTGCGCGCAAGCTCGAACCTGCCCTCGCCGACGGTGACTGGCAGGAGTTCTGATCGCGCATCGCAACACGCGGCAGAAGCACCCTGCACGGCCCGGACTTTCCGGGCCGTGCCTGTCTGGAGCGCCCAACTCGCGCAAGTATCTGCATTTACCGTTCGTCGGGGAAATCCCCACAAGGGCTCAATGACCCGGCTGTAACGCCGATATCGGTTCAGCCTCCATCACGACATGCCCTGCCCCCATGAATCGACTTCAGCGCCTTTCTCTCGGCAGTAAGCTTTCCCTCCAGGTCACGCTCGCCGTGGCCGTCGTCCTCACCCTCCTCGCTGTGATCGTGCAGCGGCAATCCAGTCGCGCCATCGAGGCGCGTGCACTGGGCGACCTCGACGTCGCGGCGCAGGTGATGCTGGAATCCATCGCCCTGTACGACAACACCCTGACCGACGCCACGCAGCGGATGGCCAGGAGCTTCCGCGCGGCACTGCCTCCGGGCGACGTCTCGGTCGATGCCGCACGCACCACGCCGATCGGCGACTTCGAGGTTCCCGAACTGCGTTTCGGCACGCAGGCGATCAACCTGGACTTCGCCACCGTCGACCGCTTCACCGAGGCCACCGACGTTGTCGCCACTCTCTTCGTGCGCCAGGGCGATGATTTCATCCGTGCCACCACGTCGCTGCGCAACACCGAAGACGAACGCGTCATCGGCACCGCGCTGGACCACAAGCATCCCGCCTACGCCCTGATCCTCCAGGACAAGCCCTACACCGGCCGCGCGCGCCTCTTCGGCCGCGACTACATGACCCACTACGAGCCGCTGCAGGATGCGGAAGGCAACACCATCGGCATCCTGTTCGTCGGCCAGAACTACGGCGACGGCCTCGCGGCGCTGAAGGACAAGCTGCGCAACACGGCGCTGGGCGAAGCGGGCTATTTCTTCGTGGTGGATATCGCCGAAGGCGAGCACCACGGCAAGTTGGCGGCGCATCCCGCCAGCCAGGACGCGCTGTATTCCTCGGTGGTGGACGCCGACGCCGTGCCGGAGATGAAGGCCCTGCTGGCGCAGGACCATGGGCACGCGGTGCTCGACATCGCGCCCAAGGCCGGAGAAGACGCCGTGCCGGCGCTGGTCGCGGTGAAGCAGTTCGCCCCGTGGAAGTGGGCGCTGGTGGCGGTCGAACCGCGTTCCACCGTGCTGGCTTCCAGCCATGCGTTGACGGTCATCATCCTGCTGCTTTCGCTGCTGGCACTGGTGGTCATCGCGACGCTGGCCTGGTTCGGCGTGCGTCGCGTGGTCTCGCACCCGTTGCGCGGCGCCGTCGCCATCGCCGAGGCGGTGGCGGCCGGCAAACTGGACAGCCGCATCGACACCTCGCGCCACGACGAGGTCGGCCAGCTGCTGTCCGCCATGCACCATGTGCAGACCCAGGTGGTCTCCGTGATCAAGGCACAGACCGAGATGACGCGACGACACGACGATGGCCAGATCAGCCACCGCATCGACGACAGCGCGTTCCCGGGCGAGTACGGCCGCATGGTGCGCGACACCAATACGCTGGTGGCCTCGCACATCGCGGTGAAGATGCGCCTTGTTGAAGTGATGCAGCGCTATGCCATCGGCGACCTGTCGCTGGACATGGACCGTCTGCCCGGCGAAAAGGCGGTGCTGACACAGACGATGGACGCCACCAAGGCCAGCCTGTCGGCCATCAACGGCGAGATCAAGCGCCTGGCGCTGGCCGCGTCCTCCGGCGATTTCAGCCAGCGGGGCGATGTCGACAAGTACCAGTACGACTTCCGCGAGATGATCGCGGGACTCAACCAGCTGATGGAGACCACCGACGGCAACCTGGTCGAGGTGTCCGAGCTGCTGCAGGCGATCGCACGCGGCGACCTGACCGCGCGCATGGAAGGCGACTTCCATGGCGTGTTCGCCACCATGCGCGATGACGCCAATGCCACCGTCGCTCAGCTGACCGAGATCGTCGGCGGCATCCAGATGGCGGCCACCAGCATCAACACCGCTGCCGGCGAGATCGCCTCCGGCAACAACGACCTGTCGCGCCGTACCGAGCAGCAGGCGGCCAACCTGGAAGAGACCGCCGCTTCGATGGAGGAACTGACCTCCACCGTGCGCCAGAACGCCGAGTCGGCCCGCCAGGCCAACCAGTTGGCCATCGGTGCAGCATCGGTCGCCTCCCAGGGTGGCGAAGTGGTCGGTTGCGTGGTCACCACGATGACCGACATCGAACAGTCATCGAAGAAGATCGCCGAGATCATCTCGGTCATCGACGGCATCGCCTTCCAGACCAACATCCTGGCGCTCAATGCAGCGGTGGAAGCCGCACGCGCTGGCGAACAAGGCCGCGGCTTCGCGGTGGTCGCATCGGAAGTCCGCACGCTGGCCCAGCGCTCGGCCAATGCGGCCAAGGAGATCAAGGGTCTGATCGAGAACTCGGTGGACAAGGTCGCCGAGGGTTCGGCGCTGGTGAACCAGGCCGGCACGACGATGGGCGAGATCGTCGCCAGCGTGCAGCGCGTGACCGACATCATGGCCGAGATCTCGGCGGCCTCGCAGGAACAGTCGGCCGGCATCGAGCAGGTCAATCAGACCATTACGCAAATGGATGAAACCACCCAGCAGAACGCTGCGCTGGTCGAAGAAGCGACTGCTGCCGCCCGTTCGATGGAAGAACAGGCCGGTGCGCTGACCCAGAGCGTGTCGGTGTTCAAGCTGCAGGCCAGTGCAAGTGCTCCGATCCGCAACGCCATCGTGGCCGCTGGCGCAGCCCGGCAGGTGGCGGCACCCAAAGTTGCAGTCCGCAAACAGCCCACACGCAAACCGGAACCCGCGCTTGTCGACGGAGATGGCGAGGGCTGGCAGGAGTTCTGAGCGGTTCGTATGAAGCAGCCCGCAACAAGCACACGGCCAGGAAATTCCGGACCCTGTGCTTGCACGCGGAGCAACGAAACCCGTGAAGACTCACCCTGTAGGATGGGTTGAGCCGTAGGCGATACCCATCGAGCACGTGGTGCCTTCATCACGATGATGGGTATCGCTCCGCTCAACCCATCCTACGCGCTAAATCCTGGTAACTTCGAAAAGCAGGAAGATTAATCTTCGAAATATGGATCCCCGTCCAGAAAGAACAAGTCGTACTTTTGGGTCAAACTTCGAAGAACTTGATCAACGCTGACTGCAAGTTGCAGTGCATGCAACGCATCCGCACCCTTAACTTCATAGTTGAGGTGCGGGAAAACGTCAAACACCACTTTGCAGCCAAACAGTCCAAGCCAACCGTTTGACGAAAACCTCTCATCGTCAAGCAGACGCGGCTGCATGATCTCTACTTCAAGAACTCCCTTATGGCTCCCATTCTTCTCCGAGAAGGCAATGCTCCGGGAGGCGATTGTGTAATCGGATTCTTTGCTCACTGATAGCCCATGCACTGCATATAAGAAATTCTAGATATAAGAAACTCTAGCCGCATTAATACATCTAATCCCTTCCTGCCCGCTCAGACTGCTGAAGGGGGAAGACGACAAGCCGGGTAAGTAAATTTACGTCCCACCAACCCTCTCACAATAGGCATCCCTCCCGATCGGCAGCTACGCCACCAAGGGCCCGATCCGTCGGCCTCCATGCCGCACGCATCCAGCCCTCCCCCTAAAGATGCTGCACCCCACGCCGATACAGCCTGTGACGCCTTCCCTGCCCAGATGCTTCACGCCCGCATGACCGAGCCCAGCGACGCCCCTCTGGCCGATCCCGTCAGGTACGACGAAGAAGAAAAGTACCTGGTGCATGGCGAATACGAGATCCGGCAGATCCTGCAGTCGCTGATCGCCAAGCGCGCGCTCGTCAGTGGTTGCGCGATGCCGCGCAACCACACCTTCCCCACCTCCATCATCGAGGTGCTGGAGGACGAAGACGGCGTGCTGATCGACGGCAGCGCATCCGAGACCATCAACCGCAGCATCGAGGAAGCGAGCCACGTCACCTGCGTGTCGCGACTCGACCGCATCCACGTGCAGTTCAAGCTCTACGACCTGCAACGCGTGCAGAAGGACGGCCAGGTGGCGTTCCGTGCCTCGCTGCCGGAAAGCATCCTGCGCCTGCAGCGACGCGAGTTCTACCGCCTGCAGGTGCCGGTGACCCAGCCCATGGAGTGCGCCGTCGCCGAGCGTCATCCCGATGGCGAGATCACCTACCGCAATTACCGCGTGCTGGACATCAGCGGCGGCGGCATCGCGCTGGCCGTGCAGGCCGAAGAACCCACGCTTCGCCCCTACAAGGAATTCCCCGGCAGCCTGCTCCACCTGCCCGACAGCGGCCCGCTGTGCGTGCGCCTGATGGTCAAGAGCCTGCACCGCCAGCTCAGCCAGAACGGCACCGAAAGCTGGCGCGCCGGCTGCCAGTTCACCGACATGCCGCGCGGCGGCGATGCGCTGATCCAGCGCTACATCTTCCGGCTGGAACGCCAGCGCAGTGCCCGCGAACGCGGCGCGGCGTGACCTGCATCGAACTTCCGGCCGCCGCCCGTCGCCCGTGAGCGGCATCCGCTCAACCTTGCGCCTTCGCCGCCGATACCCCGCGTAACACCCCTGCGGTGCGGGCGCGGCAGCGCACCACCGCCACCATGCCGCAGGTGTCGCAAGCCGTACCGTCCAGTCCGCACGAGGCCAGCATGTCATCCATTCCCTCCCGATCCACCTCCCGCAGCATCGCCACGCGCGTGATGTTCGGCACCGCCGTGGTGGCCCTGCTCGCCTTCGGCGTTGCCGCCGCGGCAAGCTACCTGCGCAGCAGCCAGGCGTTGCTGGCCGGGGCGCGGGCCACCATGGAGGGCCTCGCGAACCAGGAGGCGCAACGCATCTCGGGCGAACTCACCCGCGCCTTCGATGGCAACGACGCGCTCGCGCATGCGCTGCTCGCCCAGCGCGCAGGCGACGGCATCAGCCGCACCGCCGCCAGCGCCATCTTCAAGCGCCAGTTGGAAGCGCACCCGGAATGGGTCGGCGTCGGCACGTTGTGGGAGCCGGATGCCTTCGACGGCAAGGACGCGGACCACATGGCCGCCGAAGGCCACGACGACACCGGTCGCTTCATGAGCTACTGGGCCTGGAGCGATGGCGCTCCCCTGCAGGAAGCCCTGCGCGACTATGAAGTCCCCGGTGCCGGCGACTGGTACCTGCGCCCGCGCGAGCTCAAGCGTCCGGTAGTCGCCGAGCCCTACACCTACAAGATCGCCGGCAAGGACGTGCTGATGACCACGCTGTCGACGCCGATCCTGCAGGACGGCGACTACCTCGGCGTGATGACCGTGGACTTCGCCCTGCAGTCGCTGCAGGAACGCATCGCGAAACTCACCCCGATGGATGCCGGCTTCGTCCGCCTGCTCACGCCCGCCGGCGTGGTCATCGCGGACAAGGATGCCGCCTCGGTCGGCAAGCCCTATGCCGGCGCCCACGCTGCCGACGTCATCAAGCAGGTGGGGGCCGGCAAGCCGGTGTTCCGCGAGGCCATCGATGCCGCGGGCGAGACCGTGATGGAAGCCTACGTACCGCTGCAGATCGGCGCCGCGCACGAGCACTTCGCGCTGGGCGTGGTGGTGCCGCGTGCGGTGCTGATGCGCGAAGCGCGCGCCGTGCTCTGGACGGTGGTCGCGGTCGGCGCGCTTGGGGCTGCGCTGCTGTGCGGCGCCGTGTTCTGGTTGCTGCGCCGCCAGGTCGGTGTTCCGCTGGCCCGCGCCGTGCGCGTGGCCGACGATATCGCCAGCGGCAAGCTGGACAGCCAGATCGATGTCGGGCGCGACGACGAGATCGGCACCCTGATGAAGGCCATGCGCAGCATGCAGGGCAACCTGCGCGAGCGCATCGAGCGGGACGCCGTGGTGGCGAAGGAAAGCCTGCGCATCCGCACCGCGCTGGAGGACGTGACCACCAACGTCATGATCGCCGACGCCGACCGCACCATCGTCTACGCCAACCGGCCGCTGATGAAGATGCTGGCCGACGTCGAACAGGACCTCCGGCGCGACCTGCCCGCCTTCGATGTGCGTACCGTCATCGGCAGCAGCATCGACATCTTCCACAAGAAGCCCGAGCACCAGTCGCGCATGCTGGCCCAGTTGCAGGGCACCCATCGCGCGCAGATCAGCGTGGGCGGCCGCATCATGCAGCTGATCATCAACCCCGTGACCGATGGCGAAGGCCAGCGGATCGGCTACGTGGTCGAATGGGCCGACCGCACCAACGAGGTGATGGTCGAACAGGAAGTCACCCGCATCGTGCAGGACGCGGCGCGGGGCGACCTGAGCGGGCGCATCACCGAAACCGGCAAGCAGGGCTTCCTGCTGGCGCTGTCGCAGCAGGTGAATGGCCTGCTGGCGACGATAGCGGGCAGCGTGGACTCGGTTTCCGGCGTACTGCGTTCGCTGTCGAAGGGCGACCTGACCGCGCGCATGGAAGGCGACTTCCACGGCGTGTTCGCCACCATGCGCGATGACGCCAACGCCACCGTCGCCCAGCTGACCGACATCGTCGGCCGCATCCAGGACGCCTCGACCAGCATCAACACCGCCGCCGGCGAAATCGCCTCCGGCAACAGCGACCTGTCGCGCCGCACCGAACAGCAGGCCGCCAACCTGGAAGAAACCGCCGCCTCGATGGAGGAACTGACCTCCACCGTGCGCCAGAACGCCGAGTCCGCCCGCCAGGCCAACCAGTTGGCGATCGGGGCTGCGGGCGTCGCTTCGCAGGGCGGCGAGGTGGTCAGCAAGGTCGTCAGCACCATGACCGACATCGAACAGTCGTCGAAGAAGATCGCCGAGATCATCTCGGTCATCGACGGCATCGCCTTCCAGACCAACATCCTGGCCTTGAATGCCGCGGTGGAAGCCGCCCGCGCCGGTGAGCAGGGCCGTGGCTTCGCCGTGGTCGCATCGGAAGTCCGCACGCTGGCCCAGCGCTCGGCGAATGCGGCCAAGGAGATCAAGGGCCTGATCGAGAACTCGGTGGACAAGGTGGCCGATGGCTCGGCCCTGGTGCACCAGGCCGGCGCGACGATGGGCGAGATCGTCGCCTCGGTGCAGCGCGTGACCGACATCATGGCCGAGATCTCCGCTGCCTCGCAGGAACAGTCGGCCGGCATCGAACAGGTCAACCAGACCATCACCCAGATGGACGAGACCACCCAGCAGAACGCCGCACTGGTCGAAGAAGCCACCGCCGCCGCGCGCAGCATGGAAGAACAGGCACAGGCACTGGCCGAGGCCGTCTCCACCTTCCGGCTGGACGGCCACGGCCGTGTCGCGCGGCTGGTGCACGAGCGCGTCACCCGCATCGCGGCCGGCACCGCGCCGCGGGGCGTTACCGAACCGCATCCGTACTGACCCCTAAAGAAACCCGTCCCGGGGCCGATCTAGGCCATGACAGGTTCCGTCCCGGGAACCCCGACACCTTCACCGGCTGCAACAGGAGCCCGACGAATGAGCGACAAGAAGACCCAGGCCGCGGCGAGCGCGGACGAGTTCCTCAGCTTCACCCTGGGGGACGAGCACTACGGCGTGGACATCCTGAAGGTCCAGGAAATCCGAGGCTACGACTCGGTGACCCGCCTGCCGGACGCACCGGACTACATCAAGGGCGTCATCAACCTGCGCGGCACCATCGTGCCGGTGATCGACCTGCGCCTGAAGCTGCGCCTGAAGGAAGCGCGCTACGACGCCTTCACCGTGATGATCGTGCTGAACGTGGAAGACCGCGTGGTCGGCATCGTGGTGGACAGCGTGTCGGACGTGATCGCGCTGAACGCCGAGCAGATCCGTCCCACGCCGGAATTCGGTGCCAGCGTCGATACCCGCTTCATTTCCGGCATCGGCACGGTGGACGAACGCATGCTGATCCTGCTCGATATCGAGACGCTCATCGACAGCGCCGACCTGGGTCAACCGGTGCCGGAGCAGGTCGCCGCCTGACGCACCGCGTTCACGGTACGCACCCTGCATTTCCCCGGGGACCGCAGGCCGCAAGGCCTCCGGTCCCTTTTTCTTGCGCGGCCCCCGCCCCTGCCGTGCCACGCCTTTCGTCGTAGGGGCGCGAAAAACACTGAAATTCGTCCATCCGCGGCCGCTATCACCTACGAAGGCATTCCGCCCCGCATTCCGTACGCACAGGCCCCACCTGTCGCCAGAGACCCCGCCATGACGTTCAACGCCAAGATCGCCGCCCTGCTCTCCAACCTGCCGCTGAAGCGCAAGTTCCTCATCCAGACCGCACTGGTTGCCATCGGCACCATCGGCCTGGCGGTGGTCGCGGCGCGCATGCAGTACCTGGATCTCACCGGGACGCGGCAGGCGGGCCTGAAGGCGCAGACGGAGATGGCGCTGGGGGTCATCGAGGGATATGCGAAACAGGTGGAAGCCGGCACCCTGGATGAAGCCCAGGCGAAGGAAAGCGCGCTGGCCACGCTCGCCTCGATGCAGGCGAACAAGGGCGTGGACTACTTCTTCGTCACCGACGAAGCACCGACCATGCTGATGCACCCTACCCGTCCCGATCTGATCGGCAAGCCGCTGGATGATGTGCTGAGTCCGGACGGCAAGCGCATCTTCCCCGAGTTCGTCCGCGTGGCGCGCGCGGGCGGCGGCCATGTCGACTACAGCTGGGCCAAGGCCGGCGAAGAAGACCCCGTGCCGAAGACCTCGTATGCGGCGCTGTACCAGCCCTGGGGCTGGGTGATCGGCACCGGCGTCTATATCGACGACACCCAGGCACAGGCGCTGCAGTTCACCTTCATCATGACCATCGCCGGCGGCCTGCTGGTGTTGCTGAGCATGGCGATCGGCTGGGTGATCGGCCAGTCGGTGCTGGAACCGGTCTCGCGCGCACTGGCCGCCATCAAGGGCGTCTCGCGTGGCGACCTGAGCGTGCGCACCGGCCACCACGGCCGCGACGAAGTCGGCCAGATGCTCAAGGCCACCGACGAAATGGTGCACATGCTGGAACGTTTCTCGCAGGAAACGCATGTGATGATCCGCCTGCACGAAGCCGAAGACATCGGCCATCGCATGCCGGAGGATTTCCCCGGCGTGTACGGCGAACTGGCGGGCGGCATCAACACGATGATGTTCGAGCACCTGGATGCCTTCCGCGATGCCATCGGCATCCTGGAACGTTACGCCAGCGGCGACCTCAGCCAGGATGCGCGTCGCCTGCCCGGCACGCGCGCGTTCCTGCATGAAGCGATGGACGCGGCCAAGCAGAGCCTGCTGGCCATCAACGCCGAGATCAAGCGCCTCGCACAGGCCGCCGGGGCCGGTGATTTCAGCGCCCGCGGCGACGAAGCGCGCTTCCAGCACGACTTCCGCCAGATGGTGCAGGGCCTCAACGCCATGATGGCGACCAGCGACCGCAACCTGGCGCAGCTGTCCGCCCTGCTGCGCGCGATCGCCGATGGCGACCTCACGGCCCGGATGGAAGGCGACTTCCACGGCGTGTTCGCCACCATGCGCGATGATGCCAACGCCACCGTCGCCCAGCTGACCGAGATCGTCGGCGGCATCCAGATGGCGGCCACCAGCATCAACACCGCTGCCGGCGAGATCGCCTCCGGCAACAACGACCTGTCGCGCCGTACCGAGCAACAGGCGGCCAACCTGGAAGAGACCGCCGCTTCGATGGAGGAACTGACCTCCACCGTGCGCCAGAACGCCGAGTCCGCCCGCCAGGCCAATCAGTTGGCCATCGGGGCCGCCGGCGTGGCTTCACTGGGCGGCGACGTGGTCGGCCAGGTGGTCACCACGATGCGCGACATCGAACAGTCGTCGAAGAAGATCGCCGAGATCATCTCGGTCATCGACGGCATCGCCTTCCAGACCAATATTCTGGCCTTGAACGCGGCGGTGGAAGCCGCACGCGCTGGCGAACAGGGCCGCGGCTTCGCGGTGGTCGCTTCCGAAGTGCGCACCCTCGCCCAGCGTTCGGCCAATGCCGCGAAGGAGATCAAGGGCCTGATCGAGAACTCGGTGGATCGCGTGGCCGACGGCTCGGCGCTGGTGAACCAGGCCGGCGCGACCATGGGCGAGATCGTCGCCAGCGTGCAGCGCGTGACCGACATCATGGCCGAGATCTCGGCGGCTTCTCAGGAACAGAGCGCCGGCATCGAACAGGTCAACCAGACCATCACCCAGATGGACGAGACCACGCAGCAGAACGCCGCACTGGTCGAAGAAGCCACCGCCGCCGCCCGCTCGATGGAAGAACAGGCCGGGGCGCTGACCCAGAGCGTGTCGGTGTTCAAGCTGCAGGCCAGCGCAAGCGTCCCGGTCCGCCAGGCCATCGTGGCCGCTGGCGCGCCGCGGCAGGTGGCGGCACCGAAGGCTGCAGTCCGCAAGCCGGTCGTGCGCAAGCCCGAACCTGCCCTCGCCGACGGTGACTGGCAGGAGTTCTGAGCCGCCGGGCGCACCCGGCGTGCGCCCCTTTCCGTGATCGCCTTCAAGTAACCCGGACTCCGGCCGATATGTCACCAGAAGGCCCTCTCCCCTGGCACCCGATGACCGTCGCACCCCCCGCCACCGACGACGCCACCCGCTGCCTGAAAAAGCGCCGCGAGGACAGTGCATGCTTGGCCGCACGCTGACCTCGCTGACATCGGTGCGCGACGCGCTGGCGTCCACGGATCTCCTGCCGGAGAGCCTCTGGCACGTACTGGAGCAGTCCGTCGATGCTGCGTTCGTCGTCGATGGGCGCCACCGGGTGGTGCTGTTCAATCCGGCAGCGGAAGCGCTCTGGGGGTGCCCGCGCGAAGACGTGCATGGCATGCCGTTCACCCGCCTGCTGTCCAGTCCCCAGGCGGACGGCAGCCCCGACGCCACACTGGCGCAGCTGCTCGGCAGCCATCGTGATGCCGTGCTGCACCGGCCCGATGGCAGCGAGGTCGCCTGTTCGGTATCCCTTTCCAGGGTGCGCGTGGGCCCGCAGGTCTTCCACACCGCCTTCGTGCGCGACACCAGCGACCAGAAGCGCCAGCTCGAGCGCCTGCGCCAACTGTCGATCGTGGTGGACAAGAGCGACAACGCCATCTTCGTGAGCGCACCGGACCGCGAGGTGGTCTACGTCAACAGCGGCTTCACCCGCATGCTGGGCTACCGGCTCGAGGAGCTGCGCGGCATCAAGCCCTCGCAGTTGCTGTCCGGCGCGCACACCGACGCCAACCTGGACGACCGCATCAGCCGCGCGATGCAGGCCGGCGAAGGCCTGCAGACCGAAGTCCTGCTGTATACCAAGTCGGGGCGCCCGCTGTGGCTGTCGGCCGCGATCAACCCCGTGCACGACGAAGATGGAACGCTGCTCGGCCTGGTCAGCGTGCTCAGCGACATCACCCAGACCAAGATGCACCAGGTACTGCACAACAAGGTGCTGGATGCGCTGGTGCACGAATGGAGCGTGGGCGACGTGATGACGCTGATCTGCCGCGAGGTGGAGCACATCGCGCCGGAACTGACGGTCTCCATCATCACGGTGGACAACGAAGGGCTGATGCATGCCCTCGCGTCGCCCAGCCTGCCGGAAGCCTGGGCACGCAAGATCGACGGCATGGCCATAGGTCCACGCGCCGGCGTGTGCGGCGCCGCCGCGTGGCGGGGCCGCGCGGTGCTGGTGAAGGACATCGCCAGCGATCCGCTGTGCGCCGGCACCCGCCACCTCACCACGCCGCTCGGGCTGCGCGCGTGCTGGACGCACCCCGTCAAGTCGAGCAGCGGCCGCGTGCTGGGCACGCTGTCGTTCTACTACCGCGAGAACCGCGGCCCGGACGAACTGCACGAACGCCTGGCCGACACGTGCCTGCACCTGTGCTCGCTGACGCTGGAGCGCGAGCAGACCAACGAACGCGTGCACCAGCTGGCGTTCTACGACACGCTGACCGGCCTGCCCAACCGCATCATGTTCAGTGCCAAAGCCGAACAGGCGCTGGCCAACGTCGCCCAGGTGAACGGCACCGCGGCCGTCCTCTTCATCGACCTGGACCGCTTCAAGCGCGTGAACGACGCCCAGGGACACGCCGCCGGCGATGGCCTGCTGCGCGATGTCGCCGCACGCCTGAGCGAGGAACTCGGCGGCATCAACATCGTCGGCCGCCAGGCCGGCGACGAATTCGTCGCGGTACTGCCGATGTGCAGCGCCGAACAGGCCGGCAGCGTGGCCGAGCGGATGCTCGGCGCCATCGCGGCGCCGACCACCGCAGGGCTGATGACCCTGCATCCCAGCGCCAGCATCGGCGTGGCGATGTTTCCGGACGACGGTCGTGATATCGACCTGCTCGTGCGCCACGCCGACATGGCGATGTACCGCGCGAAAACCGATGGCGGCGGCAGCTTCCGCTTCTTCAGCCTGGACATGAACCGGCTGGCACAGGAGCGGGTTTCGCTCGAAACCGCCCTGCGCGAGGCCCTGCGGCTCGACCAGCTGAAACTGCAGTACCAGCCCCAGGTCGGCGGCTGCGACGGCAGACGGTTGTATGGCGTGGAGGCGCTGCTGCGCTGGCACCATGCGGAGCTCGGCATCATTCCCCCCGCACGCTTCGTGCCGGTGGCCGAAGAGTGCGGGCTGATCGCCGAGCTCAGCCTGTGGGTGCTGCGCCAGGCGTGCGCGCAGATGGCCGACTGGCGCCGGCGCGGCATCGACATCCCGCGCGTGTCGGTGAACGTCTCGGCGATCAATTTCCGCGACCCGCAGCTGTCGCTGCAGATCTCCGACCTGCTGGACGAGCATGGCCTGGAGCCGGGCGACCTGACGCTCGAGATCACCGAGAGCGTCATGCTGGACCCGGACCCGGACGTGCTCGAGAACATCGAGGCCATCTACGTGCTGGGCGTGCGGCTGTCGCTGGACGACTTCGGCACCGGCTATTCCAGCCTCAGTCACCTGCATCGCCTGCCCATCAGCGAACTCAAGCTGGACCAGAGTTTCGTGCGCGACATCGACACCAGCGCCATCGCACGCACGCTGACGTCCTCGGTGCTGCGCATCGGCGAAAGCCTGGGCATGAAGGTGGTCGCCGAGGGCGTGGAAACCGAATCGCAGCACCGCTTCCTGACCGAACAGCGCTTTCCCGTGCTGCAGGGCTACCTGTTCTCGCCACCGCTGCCGCCCGGGCCGCTGGAACAGTGGCTGGACACGCATGGCTACACGGCTGCCCGCGAAGCCGAGACCGGCGCTGGCGCTACGCCATAGCCGCAACGCCGGGGGGCAGGCGGTTCGTGGGCGACCCGGAAAGTGTGACCCGCCTCCCAGTCGAAACAACGAACGATCCCGCGTTGCGGCATCGCCTCAAGTTTGGCGGCGGCGAGCCGATCTCTGGCAGTGAGCCGTTACCCCTCTTCTGTCCATCCGGAGTTACTGGAATGAAAATCGCATCCGCCCTGACCCTGTCCATCGCCGTCGTCGGCGCCGCCCTGCTGATGCCCGCAACGCCGGCCAACAGCCAGTCCCAGGTCGACAACGCGATCCCCGCCGACATGGCGGCGCGCTTCGCCGGCAAGAACGGCACCGTCTGCGGCAAAGTGGGCAAGGCGCGCTTCGCCGAGAATTCCGAAGGCACCCCGACCTTCCTGTACATGGGCGGCAACTTCCCGCGCCACACGTTCACGGCACGCATCCCGGGCGACGCCCGCGCCAAGTTCAAGCCGGCCCCGGAAGAGCTGGAAGGCAAGGACGTGTGCGTGATCGGCGCCATCGAGCGCGACAACTCGCGCGCCGAGATCGTGGTCAATTCGCCGGCCAACCTGAAGCTCGCAACGATCCGCTGATCCGTTGCAACGGCAGGGCGCCATGCCCTGCCCTGTCCTGGTCGCACCCGAGAGCGGCGCGGCACGCCACCGGTAAAGGAAAACGATTCCCATGCAGCGGATCAAGAACCTCAAACTGACGACGAAGATGATGCTTGCGTTCGGCGCCGTGCTGGCGCTGATGCTGGTACAGGGCATCGCTGCTTTCGTCGGCCTGAACTCGTTGAACGGCGCCACTACCGAGGTGACCGGCAACGTCCTGCCCAGCGTCAAGGCGGCCGGCGACCTGCGCGCGTTGCTAGGCGAGCTGCGCACGACCTCCTACCGCCAGCACGTGCGCGCGAGCGATGCGGTCAAGGCGGAAGCCAAGACCAATGCCGCCAAGCAGGAAAAGCAGATCGACCAGGCGGTGGAGGACTACGCCAGGCTGATCGCCACGCCGAAGGAAAAGGCGGTGTACGCCACCTTCGTCAAGGAATGGAAGGCCACCAAGCAGTCCTACGCCGACGTGCAGGAAATGCTCGACCTGGGCCTGCCGGATGACGCCGTGGATACCTTCATCGGCGGCACGCGCGAGCAGCACAACAAGGCCGCCAATGCCCTGACCTCGCTCATCAACGAGGTCGACCAGCAGGCCAAGGGCGCCAGCGCCAGCGCCGACAGCACCTTCGCCGCCTCCAGCACGCTGATGGTCATCATGTTGCTGGTGGGCATCGTGGGTGGCCTGGCCCTGGCCTGGTTCTTCGCCCGCGCCATCGCCGGTGCCGTCGGCGAAGCCGTGCGCGTGGCCAATGACGTCTCCGCCGGCAAGCTGGATGGCAAGATCGACACCAGCCGCCAGGACGAAGTCGGCCAGCTGCTGTCCGCCATGCAGCGCATGCAGGTGCAGGTGCAGTCCGTCATCTCCGCCCAGAGCGAAATGGCGGCGCGCCACGATGAAGGCCAGATCAGCTACCGCATGGACGACAGTGCGTTCCCGGGCGAATACGGCCGCATGGTGCGCGACACCAACGCCCTGGTGGCCTCGCACCTGCAGGCCATCGGCGACGCGCTGAAGATCATGCAGCGCTACTCGGTGGGCGACCTGAGCCTGGACATGCCCAAGCTGCCCGGCGAGAAGGCCAACCTGACCGAAACGATGGACGCCACCAAGGCCAACCTGTCGGCGATCAACGGCGAGATCAAGCGCCTGGCCATGGCCGCTTCCTCTGGCGATTTCAGCCAGCGCGGCGACGTGGACAAGTACCAGTACGACTTCCGCGACATGATCGACGGCCTGAACCAGCTGATGGAAACCACCGACGGCAACCTCGCCGAGGTGTCCGAACTGCTGCAGGCCATCGCGCGTGGCGACCTGACCGCGCGCATGGAAGGCGACTTCCACGGCGTGTTCGCCAGCATGCGTGACGATGCGGATGCCACCGTGGCCCAGCTGACCGACATCGTCGGCCGCATCCAGGACGCCTCGACCAGCATCAACACCGCCGCCGGTGAAATCGCCTCCGGCAACAGCGACCTGTCCCGCCGCACCGAACAGCAGGCCGCCAACCTGGAAGAAACCGCCGCCTCCATGGAGGAACTGACTTCCACCGTGCGCCAGAACGCCGAATCGGCCCGCCAGGCCAACCAGCTGGCGATCGGCGCCGCCGGTGTCGCCTCGCAGGGCGGTGAAGTGGTCGGCAAGGTCGTCACCACGATGCGCGACATCGAGCAGTCGTCGAAGAAGATCGCCGACATCATCTCGGTCATCGACGGCATCGCCTTCCAGACCAACATCCTGGCCTTGAATGCCGCGGTGGAAGCCGCCCGCGCCGGTGAACAAGGCCGTGGTTTCGCGGTGGTCGCCTCCGAGGTGCGTACGCTTGCCCAGCGCAGCGCGAACGCCGCCAAGGAGATCAAGGGCCTGATCGAAACGTCCGTGGACAAGGTGGCCGATGGCTCCAAGCTGGTGAACCAGGCCGGCGCGACCATGGGTGAGATCGTCGCCTCGGTGCAGCGCGTGACCGACATCATGGCCGAGATCTCGGCGGCCTCGCAGGAGCAGAGCGCCGGCATCGAACAGGTCAACCAGACCATCACCCAGATGGACGAGACCACCCAGCAGAACGCCGCGCTGGTGGAAGAAGCCTCGGCCGCTGCCCGTTCGATGGAAGAGCAGGCACAGGCACTGAGCGAATCGGTGTCGGTGTTCAAACTGCATGCCAACGCGGCACCGACCCCCGTGGTCGCCAAGCCGGCCAAGGCCGCATCTGCCGCCCCTGTGAAGCCCGCGCCGCGCGCCGCCGCCCCTTCGGTGCTGGAGCCCGCGCTGGCCGATGGTGACGACTGGCAGGAATTCTGAGGCACGCGGTTTGCATCGCATCCCGGCAGCACGCCCCTTTCCCTGTCCATGCGGCGGGGAAAGGGCACCGCCACGCCCCTAGCCTCACCCGTCCCGTTGAGAATCCGATGTCCGTCAGTACCCGCTCCCCTGCCCCGGCTGCCACGACAAGACGGACTTCCCCGCCGCTTCCCGCCGATGATGGCGCTGCCGGATCGGCAGGACGCGATTTCGAGTTCGACGACCGCGACTTCCGCCGCGTGGTCGACTTGATCCGGCAACGGGCCGGCATCGCCCTGGCCGACGGCAAGCGCGACATGGTCTATGGCCGCCTGTCCCGCCGCCTGCGCGCATTGGGACTGCGCAGCTTCAAGGACTACCTGGACCAGCTGGAACGCGACGGCGGCGACGAATGGCAGGCGTTCACCAACGCACTGACCACCAACCTCACCTCGTTCTTCCGTGAGCCGCACCACTTCGAGCGGCTGCAGGAAGAACTGGCGAAGCGCGTGCACGACGGCCCATTGAAGATCTGGTCGTGCGCCGCGTCCACGGGCGAAGAACCGTACTCCATCGCCATCACCGCCTGCGAGGCCTACGGCACGCTGACCCCACCCATCCGCATCCTCGCCACCGACGTGGACACGCAGGTGCTGGCCACCGGCGAACGCGGCGTCTATCCGGTCGAGCGTATCGCCGGGCTGGACGACGCGCTGAAGCGACGCTATTTCCAGCGCGGCAGCGGCCCCAACGAAGGCAAGTGCCGCGTGCATCCGGCATTGCGCCAGCTGATCGAGTTCCGCCCGCTCAACCTGCTGACCGCACGCTACGACGTGGCCGGCCCGTTCACGGCGGTGTTCTGCCGCAACGTGATGATCTACTTCGACAAGCCCACCCAGCGCGGCATCCTGACGCGGCTGGTGCCGCACCTGGCCGACGACGGCATGCTGTACACCGGGCACTCGGAAAACTACCTGCACGCCGCCGACATCATCCAGCCCTGCGGTCGCACGCTGTACCGCCGCGCCGGGACCGGCGCATGAGTTCAGCCGCCGCCTCGTTCGTCGATGGCAGCGTGATGCGCTACCACGACGCCCGCTTCAAGACCGAAGCGGCCAAGCTGCTGCCCACGCAGTACCTGGTGGTGGACAACGACACCGCGCTGGTCACCGTGCTGGGATCGTGCGTGGCCGCCTGCATCCGCGACCCGTTGCTGAAGCTCGGGGGCATGAACCACTTCCTGCTGCCGGACGGCAACGTGGGCGACGGTGCGCCCGCGCGCTACGGCAGCTTCGCGATGGAACTGCTGATCAACGACCTGCTCAAGCGGGGTGCCGCGCGCAACCGGCTGGAGGCCAAGGTCTTCGGCGGCGCCAACGTGCTGAAAGGCTTCACCAGCAATCCCGTCGGCACGCGCAACGCGGAGTTCGTGCGCAAGTACCTGGATGCCGAACGCATTCCCGTGGTCGCCGAAGACCTGCGCGGCATCCATCCGCGCAAGGTCTGGTATTTCCCCAACACCGGCCGCGTGGTCGTGCAGCGCCTGCCGCATGCCCATGATGCCGAGGTCCTGGCCGCCGAATCCGCCGCCCGCGCCCGCCTGTCCAGAGCGCCGGTCACCGGAGGCGTGGAGCTGTTCTGATGAGTAGTCCTTCTCCCTGCAAGGTGCTGATCGTCGACGACTCGGCGGTCGTGCGGCAGATGCTGACCGAGATCCTCTCGCGCGATCCGGGCATCGAGGTCGTCGGTTCCGCCGCCGATCCGCTGCTCGCCCGCGACAAGATCAAGCGCCTGAATCCCGACGTGATGACGCTGGACGTGGAAATGCCGCGCATGGACGGGCTGGCGTTCCTGGAGAACGTCATGCGCCTGCGGCCGATGCCGGTGGTGATGATCTCCTCGCTGACCGAGCGCGGCGCCGACACCACGCTGCAGGCGCTGGCACTGGGCGCGGTGGATTTCGTGTCCAAGCCCAAGCTGGACGTCGCCAGCGGCCTGCAGGCGTATGCCGACGAGATCATCGCCAAGGTCAAGGCCGCCGCCAAGGCACGTGTCCGCCCGCTGGCCCGCCAGGGCGCGCCGCGCGTGGCCCTGGACGCCACGCTGCCGGCGCCACCCGCGCTGCGCTTCCGCACCACCGACCGCCTGATCGCGATCGGCGCCTCCGCCGGCGGCACCGAAGCGCTGCGCGTGGTGCTGGAACAGATGCCTGCCGACGCGCCGGCCATCGTGCTCACGCAGCACATCCCGGCCGGGTTCAGCCGCGCCTTCGCGGAACGGCTGGACCGTCATTCGGCCATGGCCGTGCGCGAAGCCACGGATGGCGAAGCCATCCTGCCCGGCCACGCCTACCTGCCGCCCGGTGGTCAGCACATGCGCGTCATCCGCGACGGCGCACGCTGGCGCTGCCGCATCGACGACGGTCCGGCGGTGAACCGGCACAAGCCGGCGGTCGACGTGCTGTTCCGCTCGGTCGCGCAAAGTGCTGGCGGCAACGCAGTCGGCGCCATCCTCACCGGGATGGGCGACGACGGCGCCCGCGGCCTGCTGGAAATGAGCCAGGCCGGCGCGCCGACCCTGGTGCAGGACGAAGCCACCAGCGTGGTCTGGGGCATGCCCGGCGCGGCGGTGAGGCTTGGCGCAGCGAAGGATGTCGTGCCGCTGGAACGCATCGCCCAGCGCCTGCTGGACCTGGCGGCGGCGATCGCCTGAAGCGCTGTCGTCCTTGTAGGAGCGACGTAAGTCGCGACCGCACGGCCGTCGCTGCCCTTACTCGCGATGCAGGCACGGTGCTGTGGCGGGCAAGGATCCCATTCCGTCAATGCCAATGGCCCCTCCCTCGCGTGGTCGCGACTCACGTCGCTCCTACAGGGGCGCTACGACGGTCACAGATCATCCGCAATCAGGAAACCCGCGGATTTCCTGCCTAAAGAGCCGAACCCCACGGCCGATACTCAACAGTGAGCTTCATCAGAGAGCATCCATGTACTCGCGCATCCTGGTTCGTCTTGCGGCACCCCTCATCCTCACCCTGCTGTTCCCGCTGTCGGTGGCTTTCGAGTGGCCGAACGCCCTGCAGTGGGCCCTGTTGACCTCACTGACCCTGGCCTGGCTGATCTTCGCCTGGCTGACGGTCACCAACTCGCACCAGATTTCGCCCGAGCACGCCAGCGTCGTACGCGAGCAGGACGCCCTGCTGACCGAGCTGCGCCGCTTCGTCAACAACGAGATCGAAGGCTCGCGCAGCGAGATCGACCGCGCCCGGGAACTGATCCGCGAAGCGGTCAGCAACCTTGGCGGCAGCTTCGATGCGATGAACCGCAAGTCGCGCGAACAGAGCGCGGCGATCTCCCGCATCATCGATCGCAACGGCGACGGCGACCGTGCCGGCGTGGACGTGGCGCGCTTCGCCCAGAACGCCAGCCAGCGCATGGAACAACTGGTGGAGGCGCTGGAGCAGGTCGCCGGCCAGAGTGGCACCACCGTGCACCACATCGACGACATGGCGCAGCACCTGGACGGCATCTTCTCGCTGCTGGAAGACGTGAAGTCCATCGCCGACCAGACCAACCTGCTGGCGTTGAACGCCGCCATCGAAGCTGCCCGTGCCGGTGAAGCCGGTCGCGGATTCGCGGTCGTGGCCGACGAGGTGCGCAACCTGTCCGAGCGTTCCACCGCCTTCAACGAACAGATCCGCAAGCTGGCGCACAGCTCGAAGGAATCCATCGCCAAGGTCCGCGATACCGTGTCGAACATGGCGTCCCGCGACCTGGATCGTTCACGGGAAGCCCGCAGCGAAGCCGCCGGCATGCTGAACCAGGTGGCCGCGATCAACGCCTCGCTCGGCGACGGCATGCGCGAGGTCTCGATGTGCGGCCATGCCATCGACGCCAGCGTGGCCGATGCCGTCCGCTCGCTGCAGTTCGAGGACATCGCCACCCAGTCGCTGGGCAGCGCGAACACCCACCTGGACCGCCTGACCGCGATCAACAAGGAAGCCCTCGCCCTGCAGGAACTCCTGCACCGCTCCGGCGGCGCGACCGACAACGAACTGCTCAGCGCGCTGCGCCTGATCGGCAACCGCCTGCGCGACCAGCGTACAGAGTGGGAGCGCCCGCCGCACAAGCCCGTCGCGCAGCAGAACATGGGTGCCGGCACGGTGGAACTGTTCTGACGGCGACAGCATCCACACCCTGCTGAATCCCGACGGGGCGACCAGGATCTGGTCGCCCCGTCGCGTTTCTGCCGGCGGTACACCCGGCCGCGAATCGCCACTGGCATACTGCAGCCTGGTTGCCCCGCCACAGACGATGTCGAACCCGCCCTCTTCCCCGCTGCTGTTGCAGTTGTTCCGGCTGCAGGAAGCCGAGCGTCTCCTGGTGGGGCACGCCCTGCACAACCAGGTCGGACAGGCACTGTCGGCGATCAAGATGGGCGCGCACCTGGTGCAGTCCGAGGACGATCCGGCACAGCAGCAGGAAGACCTGCAGGACATCATCCGCACCTGCGACGAGACCGTCGCGATCCTGCGCGACCTGCATGCCACGCTGCACCCGCCCCAACTCGAAGCGATCGGGCTGGAGGCCGCGTTGCGCGCCGAGCATGAACGCGTGTTTCCCGGGGCCACGGTGACGCTCGCCCCGTTGCCGTGCACGCCTGCGACCGACACGGCGCTGGTGGCGTTCCGGATCGCGCAGGTCGCCATGCGCACGGTGGCGCGTGCCGGTGGGACACTGGCATTGGGATTGACCGGCGATGCCGAAGCCGATGGCGGGCTCGCCGTCACCGTGGACGCCGATGTCGACGCGCCGGGCGACAAGCTGCCCCTGTTGCAGGCCCTGGCCGCAACGCTGGGCGGCAGCCTGGAATCCAGCGGTAGCGAGCGCGGCAGCCGATGGCAACTTCGCCTACCCTATGCGCCTGTGCCCGTGACGCCCATCGACACCGCTTGAACACCGAGCACGCCCATCTGCCCCGCCTGCCCCGCCTGGGCGCCGGCGAACCCGACCTGCAGCGGATGATCGACACCGCGAATGCGGACGGCACGCCGTTGATGCTGCTGTACCTGGATATCGACCACTTCCGCTCGATCAACGAGAACATGGGCGTGGAAGTCGGCGACGAAGCGCTGGCGATCCTCAGCGACCGGCTGCAGCGTTCGCTCGGGCCTGAGGCACGCGCCTGGCGCCATGGCAGCGACGAATTCGTCGTGGCGGTGCCGCGCGTGCCGGGCACCCTGCCGCCGGAACGTTTCGGCGATGCCCTGCGCGAGCAGATCGAGCTGCCGATGACGGTCCTGCCGTACACGCTGTTCCTGACCGGCACGCTGGGCATCGCGCTGTGCCCGGAGCATGCGGACAACGCGTCCGGCCTGCTTCAGTGCGCGGAAAGCGCGATGGAACAGGCCAAGCATGAGGGCATGAACCTCGTGCGCCTGTACCGGCGCGGCGCCGCGATCACCGCGCGCAGCGACAGCATCATCGCCCGCCAGATCGTCAACGCCATCCATCACAACGAACTGCGTCTGTTCTACCAGCCGCAGATCAACGCCCACGACGGCCGCGTGGTGGGCATGGAGACGCTGCTGCGCTGGTACTCCCCCGCGCTCGGCCTGCTGGTGCCCGAGCGTTTCATGCACGTGGCAGAGAAGCTGGGTGTCATCGTGCAGATCGGCGACTGGGTGCTGCGCAATGCCTTCAAGCAGGCGCGCGTCTGGCGCGACTGGGGCTTCGACGATTTCGAGATCGCGGTGAACGTGTCGACGCTGCAGCTCCTGCGCCCCAGCTTCGTGTCCGAAGTGCTGGAGGCGATGCAGGAGGCCGGCATCCCGCCCCAGATGGTGGTGCTGGAAGTACGCCAGAACGCGCTGGCCAAGGACATGAACCTGGTCCACCGCACGCTGGCGCAACTGCACCACGAAGGCGTACGGCTGACGCTGGACGATTTCGGCATGGGCGATTCCAACCTGGACTCGCTGGTCCGCTTCTCGGTGGACAAGATCAAGATCGACCGCAACTTCGTGAAGGGCGTGCCGTCCGGCAACCGCGAGGTGGCCATCACCTGCGCCATCATCGCGATGGGCCACCAGCTGGGCATGAAGGTGATCGCGCACGGCGTGGAGACCGACGTGCAGCTGGGATTCCTGCGCAGGAACCAGTGCGACATGTTCCAGGGCCACCTGTTCGGCGAACCGATGTCGGCCGAAGACGCCGGCGCCGTGTTGCGCCGCCGCTACCTGCGCGCCGATGCCTTCGCCGCCACCAAGCCGGACCGCACCCTGCTGCTGCTGGACGACGAGGAGAACATCCTGCGCTCGCTGGTGCGCCTGTTCCGTCGCGACGGCTACCGCATCCTGGCCGCCAGCAACGTCACCGACGCGTTCGAGCTGCTGGCGACCAACGACGTGCAGGTGATCCTGTCCGACCAGCGCATGTCGGACATGAGCGGCACCGAGTTCCTGGGCCGCGTACGCATGCTCTATCCGGACACCGTGCGACTGGTGCTGTCGGGGTACACCGACCTGGCCACGGTGACCGAGGCCATCAACCGGGGCGAGATCTACCGCTTCCTGACCAAGCCCTGGAACGACGACGACCTGCGCGAACACATCCGCCAGGCATTCACCACCTACGAGCACCAGCCGCACCATCGCGCGCATGCCTGAGCGCCGCACCGCAACGCAGGATGGCTGGTGCGTGTACCTGCTGGAGTGCCGCAACGGCGCGTACTACGCGGGCATCACCAACCGGCTGCACGCGCGCTACGCCGCGCATGTCGCCGGGACCGGCGCCAGGTACACGCGCGCGAATCCGCCGGTACGGGTAGTGGCAAGCCGCGCCTATCCGGATCGCAGCGCCGCTTCGCGCGCGGAAGCACAGCTCAAACGGTTGCCCAAGGCGAAGAAGCTGGCGTTTTTCGATCCCCGTTGATGTGAATGTGGGAGCGACGCAAGTCGCGAACGCGGAAATCAAACAATCTGCGAGTGGTTCATCGCACGAACCCCCGCTCGCGACCATCGCATTGTTCCGGTCGCGACTTACGTCGCTCCTACAGTGCCCCTCTCCCAGGCCGCGTCGACCGCCAGCGACCGGATCGGCAGCCGATGATGCGGAAGCAGGCATCGGTGCTGAACTCGTTGCGCACTCCCAGCAACTCGCCGTCATTCCGGCGAACGCCGGAATCCACTTTGACTTTGCACGTACTGTTGCCTGGCAGAGAAGATCAACATGGGTCCCAGCGTACGCTGGGACGACGAAGAATGAGCGGGCCGGATCGGCACGCCCTCATCCGTCCCGGTATCAGGTAAGGAGCAAGCTATCTGGACACCTTTTCCCCGTCGCCCGGGGAGAAGGAAACTCACGCCGCGTCGGCGGTCGGCTGCCGGATGGGCAGCATGATGCGGAAGCAGGCGCCGGAGCCGGGTTCGTTGCGTACTTCGATGCGGCCGTTGTGCTTCTTCACGATGCCGTAGGAGATCGACAGTCCCAGGCCCGTGCCGCTCCCCACCGGCTTGGTGGTGAAGAACGGGTCGAAGATGCGCTGCAGGATATCGTCGGGAATCCCATGACCGCTGTCCTGGATCTCGATCCAGACTTCATCGCCCTCCACCCCCGTACCCACGGTGATCGTCCCGCGTTCGTCGATGGCATGGCTGGCGTTGAGCAGGATGTTCATGAACACCTGGTTCAATTCCGACGGCCGGCACTGCACCAGGGGCAGCTTGCCGTAATGCTTTTCCAGGGTGACCTTGTACTTCAGCTCGTTCCAGATGATGTTGATGGTGGAATCGAGGCCGGCATGCAGGTCGGCGGACTTCCAGCTGTCGTCGCGGCCCGAGTAGGAGAAGTCCTTCAGGTTGCGCACGATCGCGGTGACCCGCTCGATCCCCTCGCGCGACTCGGACATCAGCTGCGGCAGGTCGCCGGTGATGAAGTCGATGTCGTAGCGCGCGCGCATCTCCTCGATCTCGGGCAGCATCGCCTTCGGGTCCGGCAGGCGCAGCGCGCGCTCGTAGACTTCGATCAGCGAGAACAGGCTGTGCAGGTATTCCTGCAGCGAGCCGAGGTTGGAGTGCACGTAGCCGATCGGGTTGTTGATCTCGTGCGCCACGCCGGCGGCGAGCTGGCCGATGGAGGCCATCTTCTCCGACTGCACGAGCTGCTCCTGCGTACCGGCCAGTCGCACCAGTGTCTGTCGCAGCTGTGCGTGGCGACGCTGGAGTTCCTGCTGGCGCGCATGCGCTTCGCTGACGTCGTGGAAGACGATCAGGCAGTGGCCACCGCCCGGGTTGTCGTGGAAGTACGCGCGTACCTGCAGCACCAGACCGTCGTCGAGCGCAAGGTCGCCGTTCCAGCGGCCGGACTGGCGCGCGGTGGGAATGGCGTCGGGCGGCAGCAGTCGCGACAGCGCGCCCAGCACATCGGGGGCGTCCTGCACCAGTGCGCGCGCCGCCGCGTTGGCGTGCAACGGACGGGCATCGCCACGGCACAGCAGGTAACCGTCGTCCATCAGTTCGGCCAACGCCTTCAGATCGGCGAAGGTCGGGACGTCATCCGCAGTGCAGGCGCTGGACGGCGGGTTCAAGGAAGGGGCGGTGGCCACGGACGCATCGGGCGGCGGCAACGGGGCGCCAGTATCCGGCGCGGCCACGGGAGCGGCAAGTTGCGGCGTCGCAGTTTGCGGATCCGGCACCGGGCTCAGGCAACCGCGAGCGGACGGGGGGCGGACAGGGTCGCGGTCTGGCCCTGCGCGTCGTAGGCGCCACTGCTCTCGGTGCGGCCCAGGTGCCGCAGGGCCCAGTTCACTTCGCGGCGGCGCCGGGCAAGCAGGATGCCGTTCGCGTGGTTCATCTCGGCAAGTTCGGCGAGCCGCCCCTGCAGTTCATCGGAAAAGCCGAAGCCGGCAGCGGCGGCTTCGAGCGCACGCAATGCCTCCAGCTTCTCCTGCGTGGCGCGCACCAGTGCCTCGACATCATGTTCGAGGATGGCGCGACGCTCCTCTCCCAGTGCCGCGGACAGTCGCTGGAGGGGGGCCGGTGTCATCGCGATCAACCGCCCAGCTGGTCGTCCAGTCGCAGCATTCCGTCGGCGATGGCCTCGGGATTGACCTTGTACGTGCCGGCCTGCAGCGCTTCGCGCACGGCCTGCACGCGGGCATTGTCGATGGCGGGGGCCGTGGACAGCTCGCGCTGCATGGCCTGGAGGCTGGCGGCCTCGCCGGTCAGGCGCAGGCTGTCACCACCGGTGCTGGCTTCCACCGGCCTGGAACGGTCGGCACCCGCGTTGGCAACACGGCCGCTGACGGGACCGGTGGTGCGTACGGCGGCGGGGGGAGTGCCTTCGATTTTCTGGCTCATGTCGGTTCACCTGTAACAGGGTTCATGGGAGATATCGGCCGCGACTGATCCGACTTTAGTGACGGATGCCGCATTTCCGAGGAAGGACCCGATGCTGCCCGGTTTGCTTCCACCCGCGTTCGGTATCGGCCGCCCCCGGAACAACTTGAGGGCGATGTTGCACTTTTTTTCATCGGTTGACCCAGACGTCGCCGCCCGGACCGACCACGCCCTGCACCACCCGGCGCGAGGACAGATTCTCCACGGTGACCCGCTCGTTCTCGCCGGCATCCGCCAGCGCCTTGCCGGCCACGCGCACCTCCACCCCGCCGCGACGCGACACCAGTGCCACGCTGTCGCCACGATGGACCAGCCGCTGCGCCACCAGGTCGGTCGACGACAACACGGCACCGGCCGACAGCATGCGCCGCGCCACGCGGCCCAGGACCTGCGCAGGATCGGCGACGGCGGCGCCGACGATGCGCGACGCGTCGCGGGTCTCGGGAATGAACGCGTCGGCGGTGATCGTTTCGCCCGGTGCGATGCCGCGGCTCAGGACCAGCACGGTCTGGCTGCGGCGCACGCGCACCGGCACGAACAGGCGCCAACCGTCCGGGCAGCTGACTTCCACACTGTTGCTGCCCTGCACGCGTGCCACCAGCGATGCATCGCAGCGTGGCAGGCGCAAGGCGGGATCCAGCGTGGCCTCGGCCTCGCTGCCGACTGGCAGCGCGCCCAGGGCGGCTGCCTTGATGCTGTCGACCGGTTGGAAGTCGGCTGCCAGCACGGTGCATGCGGTCAGGCCGCCGATCAGGGCGAGGGTCAGGCGCAGCATGGGCAGGCTCCAGCGGTTCATCGGCGGAGGAGGTGCAAGGGGTGTGCCAGAAGGGTGTCTCCCTTAGAGCCTCATCCGGGTTACGGGTGCTCCAGCATGGCGCCGCTCGCCGCGGGAGCCTTCTTTCTTTGCTTGTGCAAAGAAAGAAGCAAAGAAACACACCCCAGGCGGCACGCCCTCCGCGCTTCGCGCTCCGGGTTCGCGAGCGGTCCGGGAATTTTCGTAAGGCACATCCTTGTGCCATACGAAAACGCCGCCCATCCAGGGCGGCGCCCTTCGGGTTTTACCCGGCCCACTCGCCGTGCCTCATGGGGGGCCGAACGCAACATCAACAGCGAAGGCGCGCATCGACCTGTCAGGTGCGGCTCTTGGGGCCCCTGAGGTCCGGCAGTCACGGCGGGACAAACCCGCAGGGCGGCGCACAGGACGTGCGCCGTTTCTTTTGCCTACTTTTCTTTGCACAAGCAAAGAAGTGCTCTTCAACATCCAAATGGCTGGTCAAAGTAGGGCCCCCGCGGCGAGCGGCGCCATGCATCAACAAAGGAAGGCTCATCCCGCCAGACCGTCAAGCAGAAGCTCAAGCGGACGTGGCAGCCGCCGAGGAAAGTCGATGGCACGGACTTCGTTGCCCCTCTCCCCAACCCCTCTCCCGCAGGGAGAGGGGCTTGGAGCGACAGCCCACCGGCTCAAGTGCCCTACCCCTCGGCCGATATGCTGGACATGACCCAGGATCTGCTCAACCGCATCGACCAGCGCACCCGCCTGGCCGGCCACAACCGCCTCGCCCTGCTGCTGTTCCGCCTGGGCGGGCGTCAGCTTTTTGGCGTCAATGTATTCAAGGTACAGGAAGTCCTGCGCCGCCCCGATCTGTTCCAGTTGCCCGGGCTGCCCACCGAATTCGTCGGCGTGGCCGACGTGCGCGGCCGCTCGGTGCCGGTGCTGGACCTGGGCCTGAGCATCCGCCACCCCGAACGCGATCCGAATCCCGAGAACACCCCCAACTACCTGGTAGTCACCGAGTTCAACCGCTCCGTGCAGGGCTTCCTGGTCAGCGGGGTGGAACGCATCGTCAACATCGCGGTGGAAGACATCCATCCGCCACCGGAACTCGGCGCGGAAAACAGCTACCTGACGGCCGTGACGCGCTTCCAGGGTGAACTCATCCAGGTGATCGACGTGGAAAGCGTGCTGGCCGACATCTGCCAGTCGCGCATGGATGCCACGCTGGCGCCGGAGATGGCCCTGCCTGCGGACGCACCGCCGCTGCAGGTGCTGGTGGTGGACGACTCGCGCGTGGCGCGCTCGCAGATCCGCAGCGTGCTGGAGCAATTGGGCGTCACCACCACCCTGCTGTCCGACGGCCGCCAGGCGCTGGACCACCTCTTGCAGGTGCACGCCGCCGGCGAAAATCCGGCCGAGCGCTACGCCATGGTCATCTCGGACATCGAGATGCCCGCCATGGACGGCTACACCCTGACGACGGAAATCCGTCGCCACCCCGGCCTGGCCGGCCTGTACGTGCTGCTGCACACCTCGCTGTCGGGCGTGTTCAACAACGCCATGGTGGAACGCGTGGGCGCGAATGCCTTCGTGGCCAAGTACAGCCCGCACGAACTGGCCGAGCACGTGCTGTTCCGCCTGAACCAGGTGGTCGCGGCGCAGATGGCGGCGGCATAGTCTTATCGCCACGCGATAAGACCCCCAGGATTCGCTGCGCGAATCCCGGGCCCCGCCGCAGACTGCCGAGCCCCCATTCGCGCCGCTGCCGGCCGCATAGCCCCCTTGGCAAGGGGGCTATGCGGCCGGCAGTCACTGCATCGACCTCCCGTTCTGGCACACGCCTTGCAGCATCCCCGGCAACGGTCTGCCGGAGCGGTGCCATGTCCAATCCCATCTCCAACTACCTGGGTGTCCACGGAGCGGCCCTGCCACTGCGCGAGCAGCGCATGCAGCTGATCGCCAGCAACCTGTCCAACGCGGACACGCCGAACTACAAGGCGAAGGACCTGGACTTCCAGGCCGCGCTGGAGAGCGCGGCAGCCAAGGCCTCCCCATTGGCGACCACCCGCGAGCAGCACCTGACCCTGCTGGATGCCACCCCCCGCATCTTCGAGCGCGCAGGCGTGCAGCCCAGCCTGGACGGCAACACCGTCGATGCCGATACCGAACGCGCCGCCTACGGCCGCGCGGCGCTGGAATACCGCGCCTCGCTCAGCTTCATCGAATCCAAGGTGCGCACCATGCTCACCGCGATCACCGGCCAGTAAGGGGACGCGCCATGAGCAACCTGCCCATCTTCGACGTCGCCGGTTCCGCGTTGCAGGCGCAGTCGGTGCGCCTGAACACCATCGCCAGCAATCTCTCCAACGCGGATTCCATCGCGTCTTCGCCCGAGGCGGTCTACAAGCCCATCGAGCCGATCTTCCAGGCGCGCTCGCTGAATGCGGACGGCTCGCTGACATCGGTGCAGGTGAAGGAGATCACCCAGAGCGAAGCGCCGCCGATCAAACGCTACGAGCCCGGCCACCCGATGGCCGATGGCGATGGTTACGTTTACGCGCCCGATGTCGATCCGGTCGCGCAGATGGTCAACCTGATCTCGGCCTCGCGCGGCTACCAGGCCGGCGTGGAAGTCCTGAACACCGCCAAGGAACTCGCCCTGGCCACCCTGACCATGGGCCGCTGACGCCCCGCCACCGAGCGACCACGCACATGACCACCATCAATGGCGATCCCTTCGCCGCCATCAACAACGCCACCTCGGGCGCCGCCACGACCAAGAAGGCCGACACGCTGGGCCAGGCCGACTTCATGCGCCTGATGACCGAGCAGTTGAGCCATCAGGATCCGCTCAAGCCGCTGTCCAACAGCGAGTTCGTCGCCCAGCTGGCGCAGTTCTCCACCGTGCAGGGCATCAGCGAACTGAACACCACCGTCGGCGGCTTCACCTCGGCGCTGACCGGCGACCAGGTGCTGAAGGGCGCCGCGCTGGTGGGGCACTCCGTCGTGGTGCCCTCCGATTCGGTCGCGTTGCCGGCCACCGGCAATGCCAGCGGCCTGGTGATGTCGCCCGGTGCAGGCAAAGTGACTTTCGAAATCACCGACGCCAGTGGCGTCGTGGTCGACACCATAGAGGTGGAATCCACTGGCAAGGGCGAAACCGCCTTCGCCTGGGATGGCCTGAAGGCCAACGGCGAACGCGCTGCCGCCGGTGCGTATTCCATCAAGGCCACGCATACCGCTACCGACGGCACCGGCACCGCACTCAACACCTATGTCGACGCCACCGTGGACAGCGTGACCATCGGCTCCGACGGGCTGTACCTCAACCTGCCCGGCCTGGGCACCGCCCCGCTCGACTACGTGCTGCGCATCGGCAAGTCGACATCCTGACCTTCGCTCCCACCGCATAACGCAAGGAGTCTTCCATGGCTTTCAACAGCTCGCTCTCCGGCATGAAGGCGGCCAACGCCGACCTCAACGTCACCTCGCACAACATCGCCAACGTCAACACATCCGGCTTCAAGGAGTCGCGCGCGGAGTTCGCCGAGGTGTTCTCTTCCACCGGGTATGGCCTGCTGCGCAACGGCGTCGGCGCCGGCGTGCGCCTGACCAACGTGGCCCAGCAGTTCTCGCAGGGCGACATCAACCAGACCGGCCGCTACCTGGACATGGCCATCGACAAGGAAGGCTTCTTCACGGTCAGCAACAACGGCACCAACGTTTACACGCGTGCGGGCAACTTCCAGCGCGACCCGAACGGCTACGTCACCACGCCGGAAGGCTACCGCCTGCAGGTATTCCCGCCGCGCGCCGACGGGGTGGGCTTCGACACCGGCAACATGGTGGACCTGCGCCTGCTGACCACCGACAGCCCGCCGTCGCCGACCACCAGCGTGGAACTGGGCGTCACCCTGCCAGGCAACGCCGCGGAACCGACGATCACGCCGTTCTCGCCGACCGACAGCGCCAGCTACAACGAGACCACTTCGGTCACCGTGTACGACTCGCTGGGCGTGGCCCACCAGCAGACCGTGTACTACGTGAAAACGCCGAACCCGAACGAGTGGCAGATGCACACGTACGTGGATGGCGCTTCGATGGGTGCGCCGACCACGGTGCAGTTCGACAACAACGGCACGCTGACCGCCCCGGCCAACGGCCTGGTGACGCTGGCGCCGTTCACGCCCAGCACCGGCGCCGGCGTGCTCAATATGACGATGAACATCAGCGGCACCACGCAGTACGGCGAGCAGTTCGCCAAGCGCATCCAGAACCAGGACGGCTATGCCACCGGCAAGCTCAACGAATTCAGCGTGTCCGAGACCGGCGTGGTCTACGCGCGCTATTCCAACGGCGAGGACCGCGCACTGGGCCAGGTGGCGCTGGCGAACTTCAGCAACCCGCAGGGCCTGGTGTCGCAAGGCAACAACACCTGGACCCACAGCTACACCTCGGGCGAGCCGCGCATCGGGTCGCCGGGTACGTCGGACTTCGGCCTGGTCGCCTCGGGTGCCCTGGAAGCGTCAACGGTCGACCTGACCGAGCAGCTGGTCAACATGATCGTGGCGCAGCGCAACTTCCAGGCCAACTCGCAGATGCTGTCCACGCAGGACCAGATCACCCAGACCGTCATCAACATCCGTTGATGACGGCACGGCCGACGGAGGCTGACGCATGGACAAGGCACTCTATGTCGCGATGACGGGCGCCCGCGCTTCGCTGCAGGCGCAGGGCACGGTGTCGCACAACCTGGCCAACGTGGACACCAAGGGTTTCAAGGCGGCGCTGGCCGGCACCGAGGCGTTCAAGATCCAGGGGCAAGGGTTTCCTTCGCGCGTGGACGCGATGCTGATCGATCCCGGCTTCGATTCGCGGACCGGTTCGCAGATGGTCACCGGCCGCTCCCTCGATGTCTCGCTGCAGCCGAACCGCTGGCTCGCCGTGCAAGCGGCGGATGGCGGCACGGCCTATACGCGCAATGGCGAGCTCAGCGTCACGCCGAACGGCCAGTTGGTCACTGCTGGCGGTCGGGCGGTGCTGGACGACAACGGCAATCCGATTGCGGTACCGCCCGCGCAGTCCATCGACATCGGCGCCGACGGCACGGTATCGATCATTCCGCAGGGCGAAGGCCCGCAGACGATGGCCATTGTCGGCCGCATGCGCATGGTCGAGGCGACGCCGCAGCAGTTGGCGCGGGGTGGCGATGGCCTGATGCGGCCATCCGATCCGCAGGTACCGGCATTGCCGGTCGCCAATGGCAACAGTCTCACCACGGGCGTGCTTGAAGGCAGCAACGTGGATGCGGCGGGCGCGCTGGTGCAGATGATCCAGATGCAGCGCCAGTTCGAGATGCAGGTGAAGGTGATCCGCACCGGCGACGAGATGGCGCAGTCGTCCAACCAGCTGCTGCGCCTCGGTGGCTGATGCTTCTTGAGCCCCTCTCCCCACGGGAGAGGGGTTGGGGTGAGGGGCAACGAAGTCAGCCCAGGCCGACAACGGGTGGCGCCTCACAACAACCGCGATTCATCGAAAACGCTCATCCGCGATGAACCTGTTGCCGTGCATCTTTCGGTGTGGGCCTGCTTGAGGTCACGCATGGTGCCGCTCGCCGCGGGGCCTTACTTTCTTTGCTTGTGCAAAGAAAGTAAGCAAAGAAACACACCCCAGGCGGCACGCCCTGCGCTTCGCTCCGGGTTCGTGAGCGGGCCGGGAATTTTCGTAAGGCACATCCTTGTGCCATACGAAAACGCCGCCCATCCAGGGCGGCGCCCTTCGGGTTTTATCCGGCCCACTCACCGTGCCTCATGGGGGCTCGAAGGCAAGAGCAACAACCAAGCCCACTCGCGATGCTTCGCGTGCGGCTCTTGGGGCCCCTGAGGTCCGGCAGTCCCGGCGGGTCAAACCCGAAGGGCGGCGCACAGGACGTGCGCCGTTTTCGTATGGGCCAGGATGGCCCTTACGAAAATTCCCGCCGGGGCTGCGAACCCGCCGCTTGCGGCGGGCGGACCGCCGGGGTGTGTTTCTTTTGCCTACTTTTCTTTGCACAAGCAAAGAAAAGTAGGGCCCCCGCGGCGAGCGGCGCCATGCATCAACAAAAGAAGGCTCATCCCGCCAGACCGTTAAGCAGAAGCTCAAGCGGACGTGGCAGCCGCCGAGGAAAGTCGATGGCACGGACTTCGTTGCCCCTCTCCCCAACCCCTCTCTCCCACAGGGACTTCCTTCGGTCGCCGCAGGGAGAGGGGCTTGAACAGGCCCTGCCGCCGGAAAAATGCCGGTGCCTGGTCCAAGGCCATGACCCCGGTCCCAGTTCGACCCGAATCCAGGCGCCAGAACCACGACACCCATTCCGGCACAGGACTTGCCTGAGAGGAGGCGAGGAACCGCACCGCGCGGTCCCACCCCCTTCCACCAGCGAGGAACCACGCCATGAACCAGGCCCTCTGGGTCGCCAAGACCGGACTGGATGCGCAGCAGACGCGCATGTCCGTGGTCTCCAACAACCTGGCCAACACCAACACCACCGGCTTCAAGCGCGACCGCGCCAGCTTCGAAGACCTGCTGTACCAACAGGTCCGCCAGCCCGGCGGCTCCACCTCCTCGCAGACGCAGCTCCCCTCCGGCCTGCAACTCGGCACCGGCGTGCGCGTCGTCTCCACGTCGAAGGACTTCCAGCAGGGCAACCCGCAGCAGACCGGCCGCTCGCTGGACGTGATGGTCAACGGCCGCGGCTTCTTCGAAGTGCTGCTGCCCGACGGCTCGCCGGCCTACACGCGCGACGGCTCGTTCCAGATCAATGCGCAGGGCGAACTGGTCACCAACAGCGGCTACCCCGTGCAGCCCGGCATCCAGGTGCCCGAGGGCGCGCAGTCGATGACCATCGGCAACGACGGCACCGTCAGCGTGACCATGGCCGGCCAGGCGCAGGCGCTGGAGATCGGCTCGCTCACGCTCACCGACTTCGTCAATCCGTCCGGCCTGCAGGCCAAGGGCGAGAACCTCTACGTCGAGACCACCGCCTCCGGTCCTGCGCAGAACGGCACGCCCGGCCTCAACGGCCTGGGCAGCCTGGTGCAGGGTTCGCTGGAAGGCTCCAACGTCAACGTGGTGGAAGAGCTGGTCAGCATGATCGAAACCCAGCGCGCCTACGAAATGAACGCCAAGGCCATCTCCACCACCGACTCGATGTTGGGCTACCTCAACAACAACGTCTGATCCACCCATCCCGGGATCCGCCATGAAGCGCACCACGTCCGCCACCACCCTCGCCTGTGCACTGATGCTGCTGCCGGGCTGTGCGCGCTACTACGGCGACGTGCGCCCGTACGCGCCGATGCAGCCCATCCAGCCCATCGTCGCCGCGCAGGCACCGGCCACCGCGGGCTCCATCTATCGCGCCGGTCCGGGCCTGAACCTCTACGCCGACCGCCGTGCGCGCGACGTGGGCGACCTGCTGACGATCAACCTGGTGGAAAACACCGCCGCGCAGACCTCGGCCACCACCTCGGTGGACAAGAGCAGCGAGATCAGTATGGCCGCGCCCAACATCGCCGGGGCCCCGGTCACCTGGAACGGACGCGACATCCTCAGCGCATCGGTCAATGGCGACCGCGGCTTCAGCGGTGCAGGCAACAGCGCGCAGAGCAACCGCCTGCAGGGCAGCGTGACCGTCACCGTCATCCAGCGCCTGCCCAACGGCAACCTGGTCGTGCAGGGCCAGAAGAACATGCGCCTGAACCAGGGCGACGAACTGGTGCAGATCCAGGGCATCGTGCGCCCGGCCGACATCGGCACCGACAACACCATCGCCTCCAGCAAGGTCGCCGACGCCCGCATCGCCTTCGGCGGCCGCGGCGCGATCGCGCAGTCCAATTCGATGGGCTGGCTGGGCCGGTTCTTCAACTCCCCCGTCTTCCCGAACTGAGCATCGCGCCATGGATACGCCCAACGCCGACCGCTCGAACCCCACGCCCGCGAAGAAGCCGCGCCGCATCGACACCTATACGCTGCTGGGCCTGCTGACGTGGATCGGGCTGGTGCTGATCTGCCTGGCACCAGCCGCGCGCGCAGAACGCATCAAGGACCTGGCCCAGGTCGGCGGCGTGCGCAGCAATCCACTGGTCGGCTATGGCCTGGTCGTGGGCCTGGACGGCAGCGGCGACCGCACCAGCCAGGCGCCCTTCACTGTGCAGAGCCTGAAGAACATGCTGGGCGAACTGGGCGTCAACGTGCCAGCCAACGTCAATCCGCAGCTCAAAAACGTGGCTGCCGTGGCGATCCACGCCGAGCTGCCCGCCTTCGCCAAGCCGGGACAGCCGATCGACATCACCGTGTCTTCCATCGGCAACGCCACCTCGCTGCGCGGCGGCAGCCTGCTGATGGCGCCGCTGCGGGGCGCGGACGGTGAGGTCTACGCGATCGCCCAGGGCAACCTGGTGGTCGGTGGCTTCGGCGCGCAGGGCAAGGACGGTTCGCGCGTGTCGGTCAACGTGCCCAGCGTGGGTCGCATACCGAATGGCGCCACGGTCGAACGCGCAATACCGAATGCGCTCGACAGCGGCGACGGCACCATCACCCTCAACCTGCACCGCGCCGATTTCACCACGGTCTCGCGCATGGTCGCGGCGCTGGAGCAGAACTTCGGTACCGGCAATGCTTACGCGCTGGATGCGGTCACGGTCGCCGTGCGTGCACCGGCCGACATGTCCCGCCGCATCAACTTCCTCGCCCAGCTTGAGAACCTGGAACTGACGCCCGGCAGCGCACCGGCCAAGGTCATCGTCAATGCCCGCACCGGCACCGTGGTGATCGGCGCGCAGGTGCAGGTGATGCCGGCCGCGGTCACGCATGGCTCGCTGACGGTGACGATCACCGAATCGGCCAACGTCAGCCAGCCGAATGAATTCTCGCGCGGCGGCACCACCGTGGTGACGCCGCAGTCCAGCGTATCGGTCAGCCAGGAAGGCAATCGCATGTTCAAGTTCGAGGGCGGCACCTCGCTGGACGAGATCGTCCGTGCGGTGAACGAAGTCGGTGCCGCGCCCGGCGACCTCATCGCGATCCTGGAAGCCCTGAAGCAGGCCGGCGCCTTGCGGGCAGAGCTTGAGGTGATCTGATATGGCCAGCACGCCCATCGGCGCACTGAATTCTCCCTTGCCGCTGGCCGATGCCAGTGGCAAGCCCGACAACGCGCGCATCCACGATGTCGCGCGGAAGCTGGAAGGCCAGTTCGCGCAGATGATGATCAAGTGCATGCGCGAAGCGGGCTTCGGCGATTCGCTGTTCCCCGGCGAGAACCAGGTGTTCCGCGACATGTACGACCAGCAGATCGCCAAGGCGATGAGCGAAGGTCGCGGTCTTGGCCTGGCGCCGATGATTGCGCGCCAGTTGGGTGCAACCGACAGCAGCACGCCGGCCGTTCCCGCCACCACGGCGCTGTCCGCATACAAGCGCCTGCTGCCGGGCAACGAAGCCGATTCCATGCTCGACGCCATCGCAGGCCGCGGCATCGGCAGCAACGCCGCGCGCCACGATGCCGGCATGCCGTCCACGATCACGCTGGACACCATCACCGTACGTCCGGACGCCGCCTGCGACGAGGTGGAACAGGTCGCGTCGGCGGATCCGTCGAAGTACGCGCGGAATACACCCGAGCGCTTCGTCGCCGAGATCTGGGACCACGCCAGGCAGGCGGCGAAGGAACTGGGCGTGGACCCGCGTGCCCTGGTCGCACAGGCCGCGCTGGAAACGGGCTGGGGCAAGCGCCAGATCCGGACCGGCGACGGCGACAGCGCGCACAACCTGTTCGGCATCAAGGCCACCGGCTGGAAGGGCGAGCGCGCTCGCACCGCCACCCACGAATACAGCAACGGCGTGAGGCACAGCGAGACCGCGGACTTCCGCGCCTATGCCTCACCCGCCGAGAGCTTCGCCGACTACGTTCGCCTGCTGAAGAACAACCCGCGCTACCAGCAGGCGCTCGCGGCCGGCAAGGACATCGCCGGCTTCGCCCGTGGCCTGCAGCGCGCCGGCTACGCCACCGACCCCACCTACGCCAACAAGATCGCCTCGATCGCCAACGGGCCCACGCTGGGCAAGGTGCTGTCGGCGATCGGCGACACCGTCGGCGGCAAGGTCGGCGGTTTCGTCGGCAACGCCATCGGCAACGCACTGCAGCGCTGATCCAGGGAGCACGCATGTCCAACCTTCTCGCCACCGGCAGCAGCGCCCTCCTCGCTTTCCAGCGCGCCCTGTCCACGGTCAGCCACAACGTGGCCAACATCAACACGCCGGGCTATTCGCGCCAGCGCGCCGAGTTCGAGGCGCGCGACGGCACTTACTTCGGCCAGGGCTACCAGGGCAATGGCGTGCAGATCGTCGACGTGCGCCGCATGGCGGACTCGCTGGCCACTTCGCGCCTGCTCGACAGTGGCGGCGAACTCTCGCGCCTGCAGCAGTTGTCTGTCCTCTCCACCCGGCTCGACCAGCTGTTCTCCGAGAAGGCGACCGGCATCAGCGCACCGTGGTCCAGCTTCTTCGACTCGGTCAGCGCGCTGTCCTCCAACGCCGCCGGCTCCGCCGACCGTGAGAGCGTGCTGGCGCAGGCGAATGCGCTGGTCACCCGCTTCCGCCAGATCGACCAGCATCTCGACGGCCTGGATACCGAAGTCAATGCGGGCCTGACCGCCGCCACCGGCGAAGTGAACCGGCTGGCGAAGGAGATCGCCCAGCTCAACGGGCAGATCGGCGGCAATACGAATCCCTCCGGCGACCTGCTCGACCGCCGCGACCAGCTCATCAGCGAACTGGTCGCCTACACCGGCGGCAACGCGGTGACGCAGGACGGCGGACTGGTCAACGTGTTCAGCGCCGGCGGACAGCCGCTGGTGGTCGGCGCGAGCGCGAGCACGCTGGTCACCGTGCCCGACGCGTATCGTCCGGAGCGCCTGCAAGTGGCGCTGGAAACCAATGGCCAGCGCATCACCCTGGACAAGCGCGCGCTTGGCGGCCAGATCGGCGGCCTGATCGAGTTCCGTACCACGGTGCTCGACCCGGCCGTGGCCGAACTGGGACGCGTGGCCACCTCGCTGGCGCAGACCTTCAACGAAGGGCACCGCGCCGGCATGGACCAGTACGGCCAGCTCGGAAGCGATTTCTTCAGCCTGCCCGCGCCGCGCATCTCGTCGAACGCCGGCAACACCGGCACTGCCGTCCTGCAGACGTCGGTCGGCAGCGTCTCCGCGCTCAATGCGCAGAACGTGCTGCTGCGCTTCGACGGCAGCGCGTGGGTGGCGACACATCCGGACACCGGCGCCGCCATCGCCACCACCGGCACCGGCACCGCGGCCGATCCGCTGGTGGTGAACGGCATTGAGGTGGTGCTGGCGTCGGGCACGCCGGCCACCAACGACCGTTTCCTGCTGCAGCCCACCGCGGGCGCGGCCGGCAACCTGGGCGTGGCGATCAGCGACCCTGGCCGCATCGCCGCCGCCACGCCGGTCAAGGCCACGACCGACATGGCCAACACCGGCAGCGGCAAGCTCAGTGGACTGAAGGTGACCGACGCGGCCAACGCAGGCCTGCTGGCGCCGGTGGACATCGAATTCATCGACGCCACGCAATACACCATCAACGGCGCCGGCCCGTTCGCGTACACGCCGGGGCAGACCATCGCGTCGAACGGCTGGAGCCTGGTGCTGGATGGCGCGCCTGCGGCAGGCGACACCTTCAGTGTCGGCCCGACGGGCGCCAACTCCAGTGACAACGGCAACGCCAAGCTGCTGTCGAACCTGGACGATGCGCGCGCGCTCAACGGCGGCACGCTGACGCTCAACGGCGCGATCGGCGGCCTGACCACGCAGGTCGGCTCCGCGGCGCGCCAGGCGGACTACTCCGCGCAGGCGCAACAGGTCATCCACGACCAGGCGCAGGCCGCACGCGATGCGATTTCCGGCGTCAATCTGGACGAAGAAGCCGCCGACCTGATGCGCCTGCAGCAGGCCTACCAGGCTGCGTCGCAGATCATCGCCACCGCCGACACGCTCTTCCAATCCCTCCTGGCCGCGACCCGCCGATGAACAATCGCATTTCCACCGGCATGATGTACCAGCAGTCGATCACCACGATGCTGGCCAAGCAGGCGAAGCTGGCGCACACGCAGCAGCAGCTCGCCAGCGGACAGCGGCTGGTGACGGCCAAGGACGATCCGGTCGCCGCCGGCACCGCGGTGGGCCTGGACCGTGCCGTCGCCGAGCTGGAGCGCTTCGGCATGAACGCCAACGCCGTGCAGAACCGGTTGGGCCTGCAGGAGAACGCACTGACCCAGGTCGGCGATGCGATGGCGCGCGTCAACGAGCTCGTCATCCAGGCCAACAATGCCGCGATGGGCGACGACAGCCGCCAGGCGATCAGCACCGAACTGAAGTCGATCTACGCCGGCCTGCTGGACCTGGCCAACAGCACCGACGGCGCCGGCCGCTACCTGTTCGGTGGCACCAGCGACGGCAGTGCACCGTTTGCGATCTCCGGCGGCAACGTGATCTACAGCGGCGACCAGACCCAGCGGCAGGTCGAAGTGGCGCCGGACATGTTCGTCGCGGACACCCTGCCCGGCAGCGAGGTGTTCCTGCGCCTGCGCACCGGCGATGGCCGCATCGACGGCCAGCCGGCCGCCGGCAACACCGGCACCGGCCTGCTGATGGGCTTCAGCGTCACCGACTCCACGGCCTGGGATGGCGGCACCTACACGCTCAGCTTCGGCGCGGGCGATACCTACCAGGTGACCGATGCCGGGGGCACCGTCGTCACCACCGGCACGTATGCAAAAGGCGAGAGCATCGCTTTTGCCGGCGTGCAGATGAAGATCGAAGGCCAGCCCGCCGATGGCGACAGTTTCACGCTGGGGCCGGCCGGCTCGCGCGACATCTTCGCCACCGTGCAGGGACTGATCGATACGCTGGAGACCAGCCCCACCACCGACACCCAGCGTGCCGTGATGCAGAACAGCCTGCAGGCCGCCATGCGCGATATCGCCACCGCGCAGAGCAGGATGATCGACGCACGCGCCAGCGGCGGCGCCCAACTATCCGCCATCGACGACGCCGCCGCGCTGCGCGAAGCGAACAACGTCACCTTGCAGGGCACGCTGTCCACCCTGCGCGACCTGGACTGGGCCGAAGCCATCGGCCGCTACCAGATGGAAAGCACCGCCCTGCAGGCCGCGCAGACGGTGTTCATGCAGATGCAGTCGCTGTCGCTGTTCAAGCTGATGGGCTGACGACGGCGCACACTCCCTTTCAAGCAGTCCTTGCCCTCCCGCCGCGACTCCCTCGCGGCGTTCTTTTTGCCATTCTGTAGGAGCGACGTGAGTCGCGACCGCACGCCCGGTGAGCCATTACGCTTCGTTCGAGCGCGCTCCAGATGCGTTGCGGGCCACGACCATGCACGGTCGCGACTCACGTCGCTCCTACAGGGCTTCCCTCATGCCGGCCTCACCCGGAACACCACGCTGATCCGCGGCCCCTGCGCTCGCCGCGTCTTCGGAATCCCATGCTCGTGCGTGCTCTGCGAGGCATCGCTCATCGACAGTACGCTGCCGGGTGCGAGATCCACCGCAACTGTCTCGCGCCGACCTTCGCGGGCGCGGATCAGCATGCGCCGCGGTGCGCCCAGCGAGACCAGCGTGATCGGATACCCGGCCGCCACGGTGTGCAGCTTGTCGCCATGCATGGCGACGCTGTCGTGGCCGTCGCGGTAGAGGTTCATGCCGATGCGCGAGTACGGCGCCGGCGCCCTCGCCTGCACACAGGCCAGCAGTGCCGCCAGCGGCAGGTCGTCCGGCAGGGCTTCCACGGCGTAGTTCGCCAGCAGCCGCGGCACGTCGACGATGCGGTCGTACATCGGGCGTTGCAGGTGCGTCCAGGCCGCGCGCGCATGCAGCAGGCCGAACCAGTGCTGCGCCGTCGCGGCGTCGATGGCATCCGGCCAGTAGCGGATGCCGCCTTCGGCATCGTCCACCAGTTGCACCATTGCAGGTGCGAACAGGTCATCGGTCAGGGCAGGCAAGGCGCGCATCAGCAGCTCAGTGGAAATCACGCGAACTGGCCTGCAGTTCGCCCAGCAGATGGCTGAAATCATGCAGGTCGTGGGCAATCAGGTGCTGCACGCCATCCACGTGTTCCCAGCGTCCGCGCACGCCCAGCAGGCGCGCACCGAGCAGGGCCTTGCGCCGCCGCTCGGCTATGCGCGGCCAGACCACCACGTTGACCACGCCGTGCTCGTCCTCCAGCGTGACGAAGATGACGCCACTGGCCGTGCCCGGACGCTGGCGCTGGGTGACGATGCCGGCCGCATGCACGCCGCGCCCGTGCGGCAGGTCCTGCAACTGGCGTGAATCCACCACGCGCTGCCGGCGCAGGCGTTCGCGCAGCAGCGACATCGGATGCGTGCCCAGCGTCAGCCCGGTCATGCGGTAATCCGACAGCAGGTCCTCGACCCGTGTCGGTGCGGGCAGTTCGATGATGTCCTCCTCCGGGCTGCCCGGCAGCAGCGGACGCTGGCGCTCGATGCCGGCGACGGCCCAGCGCGCCGCATGGCGATGGCCGGTCAGTGCCTGCAGCGCGCCGGCTTCCGCCAACGCATGCCGGGCCTTCTCGTCGAGATTGGCGCGCAGGCAGAGGTCGCGAACATCCGAGAAAGGCCGCTGTGCGCGCGCCACCATGATCGCCCGGCCTACCGCCTCCGACAGCCCGCCGATCTGGCGGAAGCCGAGACGCAGCGCCGCCTGCCCGTCATCGTCGACACCACGTCTCGCATGACCGCCTTCCAGCGTGTTGTCCCACGCACTGCAGGTCACATCGACCGGCCGTACCTCGATGCCGACGCGTCCGCCCTGCCCCCGACGCGCGTCCTGCACGATCTGGCTCGCCGAATAGAACCCCATCGGCTGCGCGTTGAGCAGTGCGCACACGAACGCTGCCGGCTCGTGCCGCTTCAACCAGCAGCTGATGTAGACCAGCTTGGCGAAAGACGCCGCATGGCTCTGCGGGAAGCCGTACGAACCGAAGCCCTTGATCTGCTCGAAAATCTGGTCGATGAACTCGGAGGAGTAGTTCTTATCCTCCATGAGCCGGCGGATCTTCTCGCGATGCGGCTGCATGTCGCCGCCCCTGCCCCACGCCGCCATCGAACGGCGCAGACCATCGGCTTCCGACGGCGTGTAGCCGGCATGGATCACCAGTTCCATCACCTGCTCCTGGAACAGCGGGATGCCCAGCGTGTTGCCGAGGATGGCCTCGATGCCATCGGACGGATACGTCACCGGGTCCTTGCCCTGCCGCCGCCGCAGATACGGATGCACCATGCCGCCCTGGATGGGGCCGGGACGGACGATGGCCACTTCGATCACCAGGTCGTAGAAGTTCTTCGGTTTCAGCCGCGGCAGCATGCTCATCTGCGCACGCGATTCGATCTGGAACACGCCGACGGTGTCGGCGGCCTGGATCATGGCGTAGGTGGGTTCGTCTCCTGCGGGCGGCTCGTGCGCCAGGTCGATCGTGTAACCACGATGCTTCGCCACCAGGTCCACGGCCTTCTGGATGCAGGTCAGCATGCCCAGCGCCAGGCAGTCGACCTTCAGCAGCTTCATCGTTTCCAGGTCATCCTTGTCCCACTGGATGATGGTGCGGTCGTCCATCGCGGCGTTCTCCACCGGCACCACCTCGGACAACGGGCCGTCGTTGATGACGAAGCCGCCGACATGCTGCGACAGGTGGCGCGGATGGCCGCGCAACTGCGCGGTCACCGTCAGCACGCGGCGGATCAACGGATTGTCCGGATCGAATCCGGCTTCGCGCAGGCGCTGCTCCATCGGTGTGTCGCCATTGCCCCAGCCGAAACACTCGGCCAGCAGCGCGATCTGGTCAGGCGGCAGGCCGAAGGCCTTGGCGACATCGCGCACGGCACTCTTGCCACGGTAGCGGATGACCGTGGCCGCCAGTGCCGCGCGACGGCGGCCGTACTTGGTGTAGACGTACTGCAGCACTTCTTCGCGCCGCGCGTGCTCGAAATCCACGTCGATGTCCGGCGGCTCGCCGCGTTCCTCGGAAAGAAAGCGCGCCATCAGCAGCCGGCTCTCCCCGGGGTTCACCACGGTGATGCCCAGGGCGTAGCACACGGCGGAATTGGCCGAAGAACCACGCCCCTGGCAGAGGATGCCCTGCGATTTCGCGAAACGAACGATGTCCTCGACCGTGAGGAAGAACGCTTCGTACTTCAGTTTGGCGATGAGGGCGAGTTCGTCGTCGATCTGCGCGACGATGGCCGGCGGCACATCGCCCTTCCAGCGTTCGCGCATCCCCCGCTCGGTCAGCTCGCGCAGCCAGCTGGCCGGCGTGTGGCCGTCCGGCACCAGTTCGGCCGGATAGCGGTATTTCACCTCTTCCATCGAGAAGGTGCAGCGCCGTGCCAGCGAAACCGCGTTCTCCAGCAGTTCGCCCGGATGGATATTGCCCAGCGCCCGCCGCGTGCGCAGGTGACGCTCACCGTTGCGGAACAGGTGCCCGCCGCACTCGGCCAGCGGCAACGTATGGCGGATCGCCGTCATCGTGTCCTGCAGCACACGCTGCCGGCGCACATCCATGTGCACGTCGCCGGCGGCCACGGCCGGCATCGACAGCCGCGCTGAGACATCGAGCAGGGCCTGCAAGCGCGCGGCATCGTCCTGTTCGCGGTGCAGTTCCACCGCCAGGTGCGCACGCGCGCCGAACACGCGCTGCAGCCAGCGCCCCTGCGCCTCCTCCGGCACGCGCGCCGGCAGCCACAGTGCGAACAGTCCGCCGGCTTCCGGATCGCCCTCGCCCAGCACCTGCTCCATGTCCTGCCGCGTCAGCGTGTAGGTGCCCTTGGGCGCGGCGCGGCGTGCGATGGTGATCAGTTCGCACAGCCGCGTGTAGCCCACGAGGTTCTCCACCAGCAGCACGCACTTCAAGCCGCACTTCAGGGTGAATTCGCTGCCGACGATCAGCTTCAGCCCGGTGGCGCGCGATGCTTCCAGTCCGCGCACGATGCCGGCCAGCGAGCATTCGTCGGTGATCGCCAGGGCTTCGTAGCCGCAGTGCTTGGCGCGGACGAACAGGTCTTCCGCGCTGGATGCGCCACGCAGAAAGGAGAAGTCCGACAGGCAGTGCAGTTCGGCGTAAGCCGGCAGGCCGTCGTCGGCCAGCGCGTCGTCATTGGCGGCCGCATGCGCCCGCAGCCGATACGCGGTCTCCCAGGCGCGCGGCACGTGCGCACCCGGGTAGTCGCCGCGCTCCTCATCGCGACTCACGCGAACCACCCGTGCAGCATCCAGCCGCCCTGCTCGCCCGGCGGCGCGAACGCCCAGGCGCGCTGGCCCTGCGAGGTTTCCAGCACGTAGTAGTCGCGGCGCGCGTCCTCGCCATCCCACCAGCCGCTTTCCAGCCGTTCCGGGCCGGACACGATGCGCGGATGCGGGTCGCGCAGCGGCACCGGCTGCGGCAGCAGCCACGTCGGCCGTGGCGGACGTGCCGGCGCCTGCTCGATGCGGCCGCCATCGCCCTGCACGCGCCGCCACGCGCGCTCCGGGCGCGGATCGCCGGCCGGTGCCACGCGGTGCACCGCCTCGTCGCCCAGGCGTGCGCGCAGGCGTTCGCGCAGTTGCGGCCATGGCAGTTGCTGCTGCGGTCGCGTATCGAACAGGTCACGCGCCGCCGGCACGAACGGCGGCAGCTCGCGCGCCAGCAGGCGTACACCGACGACCGGGTGTTCGATCTGCACGCGCTCCAGCCGGTTGCGGGTCAGCTCGAACAGCATCGCCGGTTCGCGCTCGGCGGCCAGCAGACCCACTTCCACATCGGTATGGCCTTCCTCATGCTCCAGCCGCAGCACGAAGCGCTGCACGCCGCCGTCGCGGATGGACAGGTAAGTGGACAGGTCGCCGATCAGCCGGCGCAGCGGAAACAGCAGCGCCATGTGGTTCTCGACTTCGTAGCCGAGCTCGATGCGTGCGTCGAAGTGATCCGGCGGCGCGTAATACGCCAGCGGATCGTCGGCCTGCCCGTACAGGCGGTCCATGTGCTCCAGCACCGGCAGGCCGAAGCGGCGGCGCACGCTGTCGCGCGGCAGGCCGCGCAGCGTGCGCAGGTCGCGGATGCCCATGCGGTGCAGGCGTTCGCCGGCCTCGTCCGGCAGACGCGCGCGCCGCACCGGCACGCGGTCCAGCATGTCCGCCATCGCAGCCGGCTGCATCACCGCCAGGCCGTCGCGCAGGCCGGCGAACACATGCGCCGCACGCGGCGTGGGCGCCAGTGCGAGGCGATGCTGGAAACCCAGCACGCCGAGTTCCTCGCGCAACCGCGCCTCGATGCGCGGCCACGGTCCCAGCAGGCGGAAACTCGCACGCACCTCCAACACCAGGCAACCCGGCCACTGCGCGCTGACCAGCGAACTGTGGCGGTACGCCCAGGCGGCGAGGAAGCGCTGCCAGCGCGCTTCGGCCGGCGGGTCGTGTTCGACCATCGCGAAATCCGGCAGCAACGCATGTGCGGCGGTCAGGCGCATGCCGGCCCGCAGGCCCGCCTGCGCGGCCGACGCATTCACCGCATGCAGGGTGCGCAGTTGCGCGGCGCCACCGACCAGCGCGAGCGGCGCATCGGGATCAGGCAAACGCCGGAGGACGGCGTCCAGCGCCAGCTGCGGCAGCAGTACACAGGCCCAGAGCATGCGCAGGCCTCAATGCGCAACCAGCGCGAACGACTGCGCAGGCGCCGGGCCACCGCGGCATTTGCGCACCTGCCAGTGCGTGCCGCCCTGCGCATCGCGGGTGGCCTCCACGCGCAACGCGGCGGCCGACGGATTGGCCGCATGGCGGCGGTCGCGCAGCGCGAAGCCCAGACACTCACCGCTATCGGCGGCCACCTGCAGGCGTCGCAAGGCGGGTCCATCGGCATGCACCGGCCAACCGAGCACGGCGGCACAGGCGCCGCTGCGCAGGCATTGTTCGAACGCCCACAGCGCATCGCGCGGCGCAGCTTCGATGATTTCCAGCGACGCCAGGTCCACGCCCGCGGCCTGCCAGGCGGGGGCATACGGGATGTATGGCGGTGCGATCAACGCGACGGTGCTACCCGCCTGCGTCATCCGTGCCAGCGTGGGCAGCAGCAGCGCCAGTTCGCCCACGCCGTCGGCGGGCAGCAGCAGTTCGGTCAACGCGCGGCGCGGCCAGCCGCCCTGCGGCAGCAGCGTGTCGAGCGCGGCGTGGCCGGTGGGCTCGCCATCGGCGGCGATGGCCGCGCTGCGCCCGGCATGCCACAGCGTGCGTGCGGCCAGCAGCGTGTCGAGGGCGACGACGGCGCCCATGTCAGCCGCGCCGGACCAGGCCGCAGTACACGCCTTCGATGGCGAAGTCCTGCCCGGGCTGCACGTCGATGGGCGCATGCGCGGGATTGCGTGGCAGCAGGCGGATGCGCTTGCGTTCGCGCTGCAGGCGCTTGATGGTCAGTTCGCCGTCGATGCGGGCCACGACGGTCTGCCCGTCGCGCGCGTCGGGCGTGCGATGCACGCCGACCAGGTCGCCGTCGACGATGCCGTCGTCGATCATCGAATCGCCCTGCACCTTCAGCAGGTAATCCGGCTGCGGCGAGAACAGCCGGCGATCCAGCCACAGTTGCTCATCCAGGCCGATGTCGGCCCCGATCGGCTGGCCGGCAGCCACCCGGCCCAGCACCGGCAGCGGCAGCAGGTCGGCCATGCCGCCGGGCAGGCGCAGGCCACGCTTCTGGCCGGGGGCCTGTTCCAGCAGGCCGTCGGCCACCAGCGCCTGCACATGCTTCTGCGCGGCATTGCGGGAGGCGAAGCCGAACGCGGAGGCGATGTCCGCCAGGCTCGGCGCGCGCCCGGCCGCCAGTTCCCGGCGCAGGAAGGCCAGGACGGCGGCACGTTGGGGAGGAAGATCGACTGGGTTCATGGGTGTACATTTGTACACCCTAAGGTCTCACATGGCGAGAAAGACGTGCGGCTTGCCTCCAAGCCCCACACGCTTCAATATAACCACGGTTATAACGCCAAGGAGGCGACCATGAAGCTCAAGATCACCACAGTCGGCAACTCTGCCGGTGTCATCCTGCCCAAGGAGCTCCTGTCGCGCCTCCGCCTGGACAAAGGCGATGAACTCCACGCGCTCGAGACGCCCGACGGCATCCGCCTGACCGTCTACGACCCCACCCTGGCCGAGCAGATGGAGGTTGCCGAGCAGGTCATGCGTCGTCGCCGCACCCTGCTCAACAAGCTGGCCCAGTGACGCGGCGCCCATGATCGTCTGGATCAGCCGGGCCTTGGCCCTGGCCATCCATGACCGCCAGTTGGCCGAGCATGGTGGCGCGACGGGCATCCGCGACGAGGGGTTGCTGGAATCGGCGCTCGCGCGTCCCAGACAGCTGCACGCCTACGGGCAGCCTGCGCCGGACCTGGCCGATCTGGCGGCCGCCACCGCCTTCGGCCTGGCGCGCAACCATCCTTTCGTGGACGGCAACAAGCGCATGGCGGCCGTGGCATGCGAAGTCTTCATCGTGCTCAATGGCGGCGCGCTGTCGGCCGAAGACCACGAGCTCTATCCGCAGTACCTCGGCTTGTCCGAAGGCAGCCTCGGCGAAGCGGAATTCGCCGCGTGGCTACGCCCACGGATCATCGCAAAGGCTCCGGGCAAGGTGCAGGAGCCCTCTCCCGCGTACGGCCGCTGACGGCGACGCACTCACCGTCGTCCCAGCGAAAGCTGGGACCCATCCTGCCGTTGCCTTCCCTGACGTACGGGAAGAATGGACATCACTGGCCGGCAATGGATTCCAGCTTGCGCTGGAATGACGGCAGAGCGGTGACGCACCTATCTCGGACACATCTCGATACCGTCGTCCCAGCGAAAGCTGGGACCCATCTGGCCGTTGCCTTCCCTGACGTGCGGGAAGAATGGACATCACTGGCGGGCAATGGATTCCAGCTTGCGCTGGAATGACGGCAGAACGGTGACGCACCTATCTCGGACACGTCTCGACACCGTCGTCCCAGCGAAGGCTGGGACCCATCTTGCCGTTGCCTTCCCTGATGTACGGGAAGAACGGACATCACTGGCGGGCAATGGATTCCCGCCTTCGCTGGAATGACGGCAGAGCAGTGAGGCGCCGATTTCGGACATGTCTCGACACCGTCGTCCCAGCGAAGGCTGGGACCCATCTGGCCGTTGCCTTCCCTGATGTACGGGAAGAACGGACATCACTGGCCGGCAATGGATTCCAGCTTGCGCTGGAATGACCGCCAAGACTTCCCGAGCGGCCGCGTTCCACGTGACAGAGGCATGGAATCGCAGGCGGTCATGTCGTGCGCAGGCGCGCACGTGGCATCGGATGAAGCGTCAGGCCGCCTGTTCTTCGGCTCGCTCGACCATGGTCTCGGCCATCTGCCGCCAGTTGGGCAACTGATCCAGTACACCCAGCGACTTCAGGTAGCCCTCGTCCACGGGTTCGTTGCTGGCCAGCGCGCCAGCCACGTGCACGGCGCCCGGCACCCAGAAACTGCGCAGGCTGGAACGCTGCGGCTGGCGATGGAAGGCCACCGCCTCCACGATCGGCATCGGCAGGCCCCACAGGCCCAGCAGATAGGCGCCGGCTTCGGTATGGCCGGGGCGGTCGTCGTCCTCGGCAGCCGGCGTATCGCGCTCGTCACGCACACCCGGCAGCAGCAGGCCGATGTCGGCCAGCAACGCCGCCGTCGCGCCCAGTTCGGAGCTGGTACGCGGCAGGATCTTCGCCGCCAGCCGCGAGGCCAGCAATGCGCGTTGCTGCAGGACGCTGCGGTCGACGTTGGAAGCGGTCTTCATCGAGAACACCTCACTGGCCAGCACCAGGTCGCGCAGCGTGCCCAGGCCCAGTCGCGTGACGGCAGCGCGCAGGTCGGTGATGGAACGGCCGTTGGAGAAATAGGCCGAGTTGCACAGCTGCAGCACCTTGGCGGCGATGGCGGGATCGCCGGCCACCAGCTTGGCGATGTCGTTGGCGGTGCCTTCATCCTCTTCCAGCGCACGCGTCAGTGCGAAGTACAGGTGCGGCGGCGACGGCAGGTGTTCGACCCGGCCGATGGCGCGACGCAGGCGCGGACTGTCGAGCAGGTCGCGCAGTTCTTCCAGGCTGTGGATCGCTTCCAGCACCGTCTCGGATGACAGAGGCAGCGGCAGGAAGCGGTGTGCCACGCCGATCAGCTTGATCGGCGCGGCCAGGCTCTCCGCGGCGCCTTCCAGCAACGCGATGCGGATCGTCTCCGGGCGCAGCGTGCGGATCTGGCCGAGCAGCGTGGCGGGTGGCAGGTCGGCGAGCGCCGGGCCCACCATCACCACGTCCACGGGACCATTGGCGACGGTGTACATCGCCGACTTGCCGTCGGCGACGACCTCCACGGTCCATTCGTCCCCCATGTCGCCGATGTAGTCGGCCAGGTCGTCAGGCAGGCAGGCGGTGTCGCCAACATACAGAATGCGCAAAGCACTTCCCCTTGGATCGTTCTTGCAAGCTTCAAAGCGCGCCCCTGCTTGAGGAGGCGCGGCCCGGATGAAATCTAGCAAGGATGTCGGCCGCGGCCGGGAGTTCTTGAATCGCGATGCGGGGAATGCGCAGTCCTTCACATTCCACTGTCGGTGGATCCCCGACAGCGCCGCGACTCAGAAGCGGAACGTGCCCAGCAACTGCGGCCCGCGGTTGTTGAGGTTGATGTTGCCATCGAAGCGCGTGCGCCCGAAATCGAGGTCCACGTCGTTGTAGTTGTAGCGCAGCGAGAAGCCGAAATGCTCCCAGGGGAAGTATTCCAGTTCCACCTGCGCATCCAGCGCCTCGCCGGTGACGTTGCCGCCGTTCTTCCGCGTATAGGCCAGCGATGCGCCCCAGCGCCAACGCGCCGACAGCACATGCGCGTACGCCGCGCGCAGCATGGGCGCCCATTCGTCCTCGGACAGATCGTTCGCGTACGCCACCGGGACGCCAGCCACCGTGGCGGCGGCATCCAGGTCGGCGGCGATGTCATAGCGCATGGCCCCCAACCCCACCCCCGCCGCGCGGATCCCGTCCTCATGGAAGAACCATGTGTAGGAAAGGCCGGTGACCTTCAGGTCCAGGCGACCGGCGAAGGCCGCATCCACCGGATACGCGTTGTCGCCGATCAGCAGCGTGCGGTCCAGCAGACGCCTGGTGTCATCGTCGTAGTCGTAGCCGAAGGCATCGAGTTTGTGCCGCCGTTCCTTGCCAAAGCTGCCGCCGATGTTCCAGGCCAGCGCGTCCTGGCGGTCGATGAAGCCCAGGTCGCGCTGGAAATTGACGTGCGTGCCCCTGGAGCCATCGCTGGCATCCCAGCGCGTGTCCAGGTCGTGGTCGGCCCAGTAGCGACCGGCCCCGATGTAGAAGCGATCGACGGCCGGCAAGCGGCCCTGTGCAGCGACGGTGAACGAAGTGCCTGCGAGCAGCAGGCAGAGGACGACGGGACGGTGCATGGGACGGCTCCTGCGGCAGGGCGGACAGGCAGTGCGTCATCGTCGGCGCTCCGACCCGTCCAGCATCCGTCCGGCGCCGCGGGCGGTCAAGACGGGGCGCAGGTGAACGCTGGCCCCGCGGCCGCTGTCCCCGCATCCGGTTGCGCGAGATGCATCAGCAGCCGGGCCAGCGTCACCACGTCCTGGAAGTTGTGCAGCAGCACGCGCCTGAGCAAACCTGCGTCACCGCCACGCAGATACTGCAGCCATGCACCCGGCGCTTCCGATCCCGGCAGGTCGTCCTCGCGCACGATGCCCAGCGCGTTGCGCTCGATGGTGGCCAGCCGGCAGTTCTCCCAGACGCCGCGATAACGTCGGCGCGTGGGGAACAGCAGGTCGAGGTGCTCGATGCCGGCCAGCGGCGTGCCCTGCCGCGCCAGGCGGTAGCGCGTGGTCAGCAAGGGGGCGTCGTAGCAGCGTCCGTTGTAGCTGATCAGCCGCATGTCTTCCGACAGCCAGCCAGCGAATGCCCGCAGCATCGCCGGCTCCGCCGACAGGTGGGTGATCAGCAGCTGGCGCACGCGCAGGCCGCCGGGCACGAAATCCGATGCGCCCACCATGAAGGCGCGCGTGCCGGTGCCACCGGACAGGCCGGTGGTCTCGGTATCGAAGAACAGCATGCCCTGCGTGGGCAAGTTGCCGACCCGCGCGAAGCTGCCGTCGACATGGGACGGCGCCTCGTCGAACGGCAGCACCTGCTCCAACTGCAGCAATCCAGGTGCGACCTCGTCGCCCGGCAACGCACGATCGCAGCTACGCGTCGTCACGGCGGGACGCGCGCGTTCACGGGTCCCCAGCATGCGCCGCAGCGCTGGCAAGGGATCATGCTCCGGCGGCAGCGGCACGGATGGCGACATGGCGCTGCCGTGCCCTGCCTGGCGTCGCAGCCGCTGCAGTTTTTCGAGGCTGACGCTCATGCGGCGTCCAGCAGGTGCAGCACGCGTACCGCCAGCGCGCGCGGCGTGGTCCCGGCGTCTTCGTCGTTCGCCAGCACCGGACCGACGCAGGCAGGACAGCCGGCCTTGCAGTCGCACGCGGACACCAGTTGCACCGCGCGCTGCACCAGTTCGCGCTGGCGTCGCCACAATGGCTCGCTCAGGCCGATGCCGCCGGGATAGTTGTCGTAGAGATAGGCGGTCGGCACGAAGCGCTCACCCGATACCGGCGACAGCACCTGGCTGTCTGTTCCGCGCAGCTGGCCGCGGCCCTGCGTATCCGGCAATGCGAACCACGCACCATCACCGTCGCCCACCGCCTTCTGCAGGTCGCGGCCTTCGGCCATTACGGCGACGGTGGCCGCGATATGCAGCGCGTACGCTGCGCCGAGGAAGCCATCCAGCGCGTCCTGCCTTGATTCGAAGGCCGATTCCAGCAGCGCCGGCGGCAGCTGCCACCACAGGCTGGTGGTGTGCATCTCCTGGTCCGGCAGGTTCACCGGTCCGTAGCCGATGTTCTCGTGCGTGTAGTAGCGGATCTTCTTGTAGCCGGCCACGCGCCGCACCACGTGTACCTCGCCGTGGTGGCAGGTGCCCTGCCCCGCGATGCAGCCGTCGAAGCGTTCCAACACTTTCAGTTTCGTGTAGTCGATGGCATCGGTGTAGTAGTCCACGTGGGTGCGGGTGACGTAGGCCTTGCGCCCTTCCCAGTCCAGCCGCTCCACCTGGTACGGGGTGGACTGGATCATGTGGATCGCGCCTTCGTACAACGTCAGCGGCGCGGCGCTGAAATCGACCTCCGCGATGATCACCTGGCGCCCGTCGGTACGGTCGACGACCACGAAGTTGCCATCCGCCACCGAGCGCAGGCTGACCGCATTGGCCGGATAGCTGTCGGCGATCCACTCGTAACGGTCGCCTTCGCGATGCACCACGCTGTCTTCGTCAAGCAGTTGCAGGAACGGGGACGGATCCACCGGCCCGAACGGCTCGCCGGCGAGGAATGGCAGTTCGAAAGCAGCACAGCGCACGTGGTCCAGCAGGATCATCGGCTGGTCGGGTGCGATGCGCGCGTGTTCCGGTGGGCTGTCGGCGAAGAACTCCGGATGCCGCACCACGTACTGGTCCAGCGGCTGCGAACTGGCCACCAGGATGCCCAGCGATGCCTGCTGCCGACGCCCCGCCCGCCCGAAGCGCTGCCACGTCGCGGCGATGGAACCGGGATAGCCGTTCAACACCACCGCATCCAGGCTGCCGATGTCCACGCCCAGTTCCAGCGCGGAGGTGGAGACAATGCCGTCCACGCGTCCATCGCGCATCGCGCGCTCTGCCTCGCGCCGCTCGGTCGGCAGGTAGCCACCGCGGTAGGCGCGGATGCGCGCCGGCAGGCGCGGGTCGCTGTCGAACACATCCTTCAGGTATTTGGTCAGCACCTCGACCATCGTGCGTGACTGCGCGAACACCAGCGTCTTCAACCCCGCCTTGATCGCCAGCCGCGCGATGCGGTTGCTCTGCGAGCGCGCCGACGCACGCAGGCCCAGGTCGGGATTGACCACCGGCGGATTCCACAACAGCACGTGCTTCTCGCCGGTCGGCGCGCCGGAGTCGGTGATCGCATGTACCGGCAGCTCCAGCAACGCCTCCGCGTGCGCCTGCGGGTTGCCGATGGTGGCCGAGCAGACGATGAACTGCGGCGTTGCACCGTAGAACGCGCATACACGCTTCAGCCGGCGCAGCACGTTGGCCACGTGGCTGCCGAACACGCCGCGGTATGTATGCACCTCGTCGATCACCACGTAGCGCAGGTTCTCGAAGAACTGCGCCCACTTGGTGTGGTGCGGCAGGATGGCCTGGTGCAGCATGTCCGGATTGCTGACCACGATGTCGCCGTGCAGGCGGATCGCCTGCCGCGCATCGCCGGGCGTGTCGCCATCGAAGGTGAAGGCTTTCAGGCCGAGGTCACCGGCCCTGCTCAGGTCCAGCAGCTCCGCGACCTGGTCCTGCGCCAGTGCCTTGGTGGGGAACAGGTACAGCGCCTTGCCCCGCTTCGCCAGCGCCGACGCCACCACCGGCAGCGTGTAGCACAGCGATTTTCCCGATGCCGTCGGCGTCACGACGGCCAGATGTCCACCCGCCTGCACATGCCGCCATGCCTCGGCCTGGTGCGAATACAGCTGGCCGATGCCGCGCGCGCGCAGCGCCTCGGCCAATTCCACGGGCAGATCCGCCGGCAGCGGCTCGTACCGCCCTTCACGCCCCGGAATGACGAACTGCCCGGTCACGCGATCGTGGTACTTGCCCGCGAGCCGCTCCGCCAGGGCACGGCCATCGGCTGCGTTCACGGGCAGCAGCGCTGCATCGGTGGCGTGACGGCGGATCAGGGATGTCTGGGCGGGCATGGCGGACTCTCGGCGGCGTGTGCGCCATCAGAACCGTGCCGCGTCTCAATCCCTGAGACTGACTGCCTGCTGACAGGCAGCCCCTGCCTCAGCTTTGTGATCGGACTCTGAAGGCATTTCTCACCCGTGGGTAACGCCTCCCGCGATACCACGTCATCGTGATCAGGAGCTCCCCATGAACCGCCACCTCTATCGCGAACAACTCGACACGCTTCGGCAGGCACCCCGCCATTCGAGCGCCATGACCGACGATGCCTTCACCGCATTCACGGCCTACGACTACGGCCGGCGCCGCCGCCTGCATCCGGATGTCGCCTGGGAAGATGCGTGCCGTGCCTATGCCTTCGCGGCGGCCTCGCATGCGGATCATGCCGGACAGCTCGACCTGGATACGGAACTCGAACTCGAGGACCACTGGGAACGCCTGCGTGGCGATGCCGGCCCCGACTGGCCGGTCGCACGTACGCTGCTGCGCGAGACATGGCGCTGGCTGGACGAACATGGGCCGGGTGCGACCCGCATGCATTGAATCAGCCCCTTGTTGCAGGTGACGACGAACGGTAGGCCGGCCATGGCACGACCCACCGTCTTCAACAACGCAGGGGCACAATAACGACAAGATCCGGCAGGGCGTGAGCCATGCATCTCCTTCGGGGGAGAAAGGGGTGACACGTTGCCACAGGGGCCGTGCGCAGTCAGGGACTGTCGCGACGGAGGCGCGCAAGCGGCTGTCATGTACAGGTAAGCCGCGTTTCATCCACAAGGTCCACGCTCGGCCATGGTCTTGCGCCATGGAGGGGACCTCATGTCTTGCCTGCCTGATCCGTCCGCACCCGCGTGGATAGACGATGCGATGCCCTGTGCCGTCGTCGACATCCACTCGGAACTGCGCTTCTGGGAAGAAACCTACGCGCGCCAGAGCTTCCACCGCCCGGGCACGCCGTTCCGCCATTACGTGCCCACGCTGAAGTTCGCCTACGACATCTACCTGCTGTCGCACAGACGATCGCTCGAAGAACTGCTGCCTTCGTTGCCCTCCCGCTACGAGGCGTGCATCGTGCGTGGTGTCCGGCTGGACTGGCCGTTGGCGCACGCGGTCATCACGCGCGTATGGGAGCGGCTCAATGCGCCCCTGGAAGAGGATGCTCCGCTGTTCGCCCCGCCACGGGCCACCATCGTGGACGAACGCGCCCTGTTGGCAGAAGCGATGAACAAAGCGGGCACCCGCATCGTCACACAGCGAATGCAAAGGTGAACGCAAAAGACCGCGCGCGGTTAAACACCGGTTAAAACGTTCTTTATTTCACTTAAGCATCACCGGGCGGAACAAAAAATCCACGTCGCCACCACCACGCGACCGGGGATCACCAATGGCCAGCCTGCATCATCGCAATGCCCATGCCACCGCCCAGATCGTCGACATCGACGCTGAACTCGCCTACTGGAAGACACGCCTCAACGAAGACACATTCCAGGTGGTCGGAGCCACGGTAGGCGACCTGGAGCAATGCCTGAAGATCGGGTACGACGCCTATCTGCTGCACCATCGCCAGGACTTCGACGACATCGCGCCCTCGCTGCGCGACCGGCTGCAGCGCTACTGCCCCGATACGCCGATCGGCTGGTACCGCGCACAACCCATCATGCGCGCCGTATGGCAGCGGCTGAAGCCGGCCGTCGCCACGGCCGCAGGCCACGCCTGACTGCACAGCGTCCCTGCATGAGGCAGGGACGCTTACGCGCGCAGACCCAGGGCGTGCTCGATCGCCTCGAACAGCGCCTGGACCTGCACCGGCTTGGTCAGTGTCGCGGCGCAGTCGTGGCCGTCGTGCGGTCTGCCCGGCTCCCGCAGACGGATCACCGGACCATCGAAGCCGGCTTCCTGCAGCACTGCAAGTACGTCGGCAGCGGACAGCAACAGGATGTCGTCGTCGATGATCGCCAGTTCCGGCAGACCATTCCGCGCGATCTGCTGCAACGCATTCGCACCGTCCGGCGCCATGATCGGATCGTAGCCCTGGCTGGCCAGCGCGTTGCCGAGCAGTGAGAGGCGCGTGGCATCGCCATCGACCAACAGGATGCGGCGACCCTCGCCATCACGGAACGCCGCGTCTTCCGTGCCCGCCCAGTCGTCCACAGCAGGAGCCGGAAGGTGCAGTTCGAATGCGCTGCCCTGCCCGGGCGCGCTGTTCACTTCGATGCGACCGCGCACGGATTCGACGATGCGCTTGCAGGACATCAGGCCCAGGCCCGTGCCACTGGCCTTGGTGGTGAAGAACGGCGTGAACAGCTGCTGGCGGGTAGCCTCGTCCATGCCGCTGCCTTCATCGGAAACACGCAGCACCACGTAGTCCTGCCCATCGTCGGCGACCGTCTGCACCGCCGACAGGGTCAGCTGGCCGCCGCGTTCGGCCATGGCCTGGATGCCGTTCAGGCACAGGTTGATCAGGCACTGCTGGAACTCCGTGTAGTTGCCTTCGATCAGCAGGTCTTCGGACGGTTGCTCCACCGTCAGCCGGACCTGCCGCGACAGGCTGCCCTGCAGCAGCAGTTGCACCGCGCTGAACAACGCGGCCACGCTGATGGTCTCGCTGGCCTTGCGCGAACCGCGCACGAACGACAGCATCGAATCGGCCATCTCGTGTCCGCGCTTGCCGCTCTCCGAGATCACCGAACCCAGGCGTAGGATCTTCGGATCGTCGCTGTAGGTCGCCAGCAGGTCGGGCACGATCAACAACGGCTGCAGGATATTGCGCAGATCGTGGCTCAGGCCCGCCGCCAGCATCGCCAGGCAGTCGAGCCGCTGCGAGCGCATCAGCTCGCGTTCGGCATGCTCGCGTTCGCGCTCGCTGCGCGCCTCGCGGATGGCACGTGCCACCGCGGCCGGCAGGCGCACCGGGTTGTGCTTCAGCACATAGTCGCTGGCGCCTTCCTGCAATGCCTTGACTGCGGTTTCTTCACCGATGGTGCCCGAGAAGAACACGAACGGCAGCCGGGGATCATGCGTCCGCAGGATTTCCAGGGCCTCGTAACCGGAGAAACCGGGCAGTTCCATGTCCGAAAGCACCAGGTCGAACGGCGCACCCGCCAGCGCCGTGCGCAGGTCGTCGGCGGCGTCCACGCGCACGAAATCGGCATCCAGCCCGGCCTCGTGCAACTGCTCGATCAGCAGTTCGGCATCGAGTTCGGAATCCTCGACCAGCAGGATGCGGACAGGTCCCAGCGGTGTTCCCGATTTCGGCACGGATCAGTCCCGCGGCAGGGTTTCGTTGATGACCGCCCAGAACGTGCCCAGCGTCTTGACCGCCTGGAAGAACTGATCGATATCCACCGGCTTGACCACGTAAGCGTTCACTCCCAGGTCCCAGCTGCGCGCCAGGTCGCTTTCCTCGCGCGAGGACGACAGGATCACCACCGGCAGGTGTCTGAGCTTCTCGTCGCCACGGATGGTCTTCAGCACCTCCAGCCCATCCATGCGCGGCATCTTGATGTCCAGCAACAGCACCGAAGGAAGTCCATCTTCGCGCTGGGCATGCGCACCACGGCGCAACAGGTAATCCAGCGCTTCCACGCCGTCCTCGACATGCACGATGGGATTGGCGAGGTTGGCCTCGCGCAGCGCGTCGATCGCCATTTCGGCGTCGGCCAGGCTGTCTTCGGCCAACAGGATGGTGCGGATGGCGCTCATGCGTCTCTCTCTCTGGAAAGCGGAGCGTCGAGCGCCGCGGGAAGGGTGAAATAGAAGGTGGCGCCCTGGCCGGGCTCGGATTCGGCCCAGATGCGCCCACCGTGCCGGCCGAGAACGCGCCGGACGCTGGCCAAGCCGATGCCCGTGCCAGGGAAGTCGCTGGCCTTGTGCAGGCGCTGGAACACGCCGAACAGCTTGCCGGCATACGCCATATCGAAACCCGCGCCGTTGTCACGTACGCTGAACAGGTGGCTGCCGTCACCCTGCAACTGGTGGCCCACCTCGACGATGGAACGATCGCGCTGGCTGCTGTACTTCAGCGCGTTGCCCAGCAGGTTGCTCCATACCTGCCGCATCATGTTCTCGTCGGCCAGCACGATGGGCTGCGGCGCGATGCGCCATTCCACCCGGTCGGCGCGGCCTTCGTTGGCCTCGTTGGCATCCAGCATGGCGCGCGCTTCGGCTACCAGCGACTGCATGTCCACCGCCTGAAGCCGCAGCGCGCTCCGGCCCAGACGCGAGTACACCAGCAGGTCATCGATCAGTTGCGACATGCGGCGCGCGGAATTGCCGATCACGTCCAGGTAATGACGGCTCTTGTCGTCGATGTCCTCGCCCAGGTGGCGGCCCAGCTTGTCCGAGAAACCGGCCACGTGCCGCAGCGGCGCGCGCAGATCGTGCGATACCGAATAGCTGAAGGCCTCCAGCTCGCGGTTCACTTCCGACACCTGCTCGACCTTGCCTTCCAGCTGGCGGTTCAGCGCGGCGATCTCCTGCTGTGCGGTCTTCTGCAGCGAGATGTCGCTGACCGTCATCAGCACGGCATGCTCGTCTTCCCCCGGCAGCGGCATGCGGCGTGCATTGAGCAGTACGGTACGGCGCACACCATCGACGGTGTCCTGCTGCAGTTCGTAGTCCCACAACTCGCGTCCTCGTGCAAGCACGTCATCCAGGCGCTGCCGCATCACCTTGTCCTGCCAGGCGGTGCCCAGTTCGTCCAGACTGCCCGCCTTTGCGCCCTTGCCCATGCCGTAGAGCTCGCCGAAGGCGATGTTGTGCATCTTGATGTGCTGGTCGCCGTCCAGCAGCACGATGGGTTCCCGCACCGTGTCCAGCATGACCAGCGCACGCTCGCTGGCCTGTGCGATCCGCTTCTCCGCATTCAGCCGGCGCGCGACCTGGCGACCCAGCGACAGCAACACCAGGGCGAGCAGCAGCAACTGCGCGCCCATGGCCACGAGGGCCAACCATTCCGCGCGCTGGCGCTGGCGCTGCGCGTCGTAGTTGCGCTGGGCCAGCAACTGCCGTTCGTTGTCCAGGATCTGCGTCAACAGGCCACGGATGGGGAAGCGCGTCGCCAAGGGCGCCACCACGGAGCCCCGGTACGCTTCGGGGGCCTGCATGAGTTGATCGATGACCTCCATGCGCGCCTCGACCAGTTCGCGCAGGCGGCCGATGAGCACGAGCTGCTCGGGGTTGTCGGCCGTGAGTTCGGTCAGCGTCGCGAACCGGTCGGGCAGCGTCTTCCTGCCGGAGGCCAGGCGATCGCGGGCCAGCGGATGGTCCGCGCCGAGCGCGATCATCATGCCGGAGGATTCGATCTCGCGAACCTCGACGACCATCGCCATCACCGCCGCTTCCACCTGGTGGGTGTGCGCCACGGCATCGGCGGCGTCGAGATTCGCCCGTGACAGCCGCTGCAGCAGCAGCACGGGGCCAACCACGATCAGCAGGACGGCCAGCCCCAGCAGCGGCAGTCGCCATGTGCCCCAACTTCGCCGGGCGCTGTCGTCGTCGTTCATGATTCCCCGGCATCTGTGGACGGCAGCGGAGCAGCGCGTTTCGCGCGGCCACGCGGGTATCCAAGGATGCTATCGCAGGGATGTCACATTTGGAATCACATCAAGACGTTCAGGAAACATCCGCCACATGCACGCGGTCACGCCCTTCGCGCTTGGCGTCATACAGCGCCTGGTCCGCGCGACGCATCTGGTCACGCAAGGACTCGCCCGGCCGGTGTTCAGCGATGCCGGCGGACAGCGTGGCGACGACGCCGCCCTGCTCCTTGCCGAACTCGCTTCGCACCCGCTCGGCGAACGCGCGCGCCGCCCGTGCGTCTTCACCTTCCAGCAGCACCGCGAACTCCTCGCCGCCGATACGCGCCGCGCATCCGTGGGCGCCAACCCGCGCACGCATGATGTCGCCCAGCCGCTGCAGCACCAGATCACCGCCGTCATGGCCGTGGTGGTCGTTGATGCGCTTGAAGTAATCGATGTCCAGTACCGCGACCACCACCGGGACACCTGCCACCACCGCACGCGCGTGCGCCGACACGGCGTGCTCGTTCCAACCGTTGCGATTGAGCAGGCCGGTCAGTTCATCGGTATGCGCCTGCCGCACCAGCCGGCGACGCATCTGCCAGGCCGATACCGCGAAGTCCGTCCGATAACCCGCCAGCACCAGGCCGAAGCCGATCGTGGTCAGCGTATACAACCAGTACAGCGCGCTGCCCGTACCCGGCGCCCCGTACAGGGCGATGCGCAGCAGTGCCATCACCACGATCAGCAGGGCGAGCGCCAGCAACGATACCGGACGCACCATCAGCGCCATCAGCGCCAGCGGCAGCAGTTGGAACAGGCCCGTCCGCAGCGCCAGTTGGCCGGTCGCTCCGGGCAACGGCATGCTCATGAAGATGCCGGTCAGCAGCGTGGCCAGCAGCATCAGGACCAGGCGATGTTGCCAGTTCACCATCCGCGATACGCCTGCCGCGCAACCCGCCACCAAGGCAGACGCCAGCAACTGCGACCACACCGGGTACCCGATCGATGGCGTCACGCCTGCCATGTCGAACAGGGCGGTGATCGCCAGCAGCACGGCGCCGCACAACAGCACGCCACTGACGATGGGCCGGGTGGCCCGCAGTTGCGCCAGCGCGAGGTCTTCCCGTTCCTCGGCGTTCAGCGCGCGGGTGGAATTGCGCGACAGCAGTCCGCGCAGGCTGTGCAGCAGGCCCGGGGCGGCGATCGGAGCATGGAGCAGTCGGGCGCGCATGCGCGGTTCCAGTACAGGACTGCCGTCACGATGCAACTTGCGTGCCACTACCCGTTCAGAATGCGCCCGTCGCCTGCAACGGGTCACGCGGGGCGCGCCCCGCTGCCGCCGGCATGCCGGCGGAACTGACGTACGGGGGCGCTTTCCGCCCACAGGCGCTGGCGCATGACCCGCTTCATCCGCCGAACGCTTCCCGCATGCGTGTTTCATCCGGCCGCTCGATCACGCCCTTCTCGGTGACGATGGCATCGATCAGCGTCGCCGGGGTGACGTCGAAGACGGGATTCCACGCCGGCACGCCCTCGGCCACCGTGCGCGTGCCGCCGACGCCCAGAAGCTCGGCCGGATCGCGCTCCTCGATGTGGATCGCGTCACCGCTCGGCGTGGCCATGTCCACGGTGGACGATGGCGCCACCACCATGAAGCCCACGCCGTGGTGGCGCGCCGCGATGGCCAGCTGGTAGGTGCCGATCTTGTTGGCCGTGTCGCCGTTGGCGCAGATGCGGTCCGCCCCCACGACGACCCATTGCACCGCGCCGGTCTTCATCAGGTGGGCGGCGGCGGAGTCGGCGATCAGCGTTGCCGGGATGCCGTCCTGCAGCAGTTCCCATGCAGTCAGGCGCGCGCCCTGCTGCCAGGGCCGCGTCTCGCCCGCGTAGACCTTGCCGATGCGCCCCTGCGCCACGCCGGCGCGGATCACGCCCAGTGCCGTACCGAAGCCGGCCGTGGCCAGCGAGCCGGTGTTGCAATGGGTCAACACGCCACTGCCGGCGGGAATCAGCCCGGCACCCAATTCGCCCATGTGGCGGTTGGCAGCCAGGTCTTCCTCTGCGATGGCCAGCGCCTCCAGCTCCAGTACACCGCGCCATTCGTTGCCCGCCGTCTTCAGCGCGGCGCGCATCCGCGCCAACGCCCATGCCAGGTTCACTGCCGTGGGGCGCGCGTCATTCAATCGCTGCAACGCGGGCTCCAGCTTCTCCAGCGCTTCCGCGGGCGTGGTCGCCATCACCTCGCGCGACGCGAGGACCACGCCCCATGCCGCGGCAATACCGATGGCCGGCGCGCCGCGTACCGCCAGGGCATGGATGGCGGCGGCCACTTCGTCGCTGGTGGCGCAACTCAGGTACTCCACCACGAAGGGCAACCTGCGCTGGTCCAGCAACTCCAGGGCGTTGCCGGTCCAGCGGATCGGACGGACGTGATCGTAACGGGCGTAGTCGATGGCATTGGTCATGCCGCCATTGTAACGACCCGCCGTGAAAGCCCTCTTCCTGCCGCGATATCAGCGGCTGCGGAACTCCGCCCGGCAGCCTGCCGTGACCCACACCCCGCGGCCATCACGGCCCCAGGTGCGGCCTTCGATGCAGGGCGCGCTGGACAGCTGGCGCACCAACTGCACACCACCCCGGCCCTGCACGTCGCATACACGGGTGCGGTCGCGGTCGGACTCGCAACGGAATACCTGGCCGTAGCCCCCTCCGTTGTTCCAGCCGCCACCGCCCCAGCCGTTGCCGCGCCCCTGGACCTCGAACTCCGCACGGCACCCCTGCGACACCCATATCCCGTTACGGTCCTGGCCCCAGCTCCGCCCTTCGACGCAGCGCGCGCTGGAGAGCTGGCGCACCAGACGCACATCGCCACGCGTGGAGATCGCGCAGGTGCGCGTGCGGCCATTGTCCGATTCACAGCGGATGCGCTGCCCGCTGCTACCGCCATTCCAACCGCCGCGCCCGCTGGCGAACTCCGCGCGGCAACCACGATTCACCCACACGCCATCGCGGGTCTGGCCCCAGGTGCTGCCTTCCTCGCAGCGCGTCTTCGACAACTGCCTCACCACCTGCACGCGGCCGCGCGTGTCCATGCGGCATTCGCGATAGCGGCCATCGTTGGATTCGCAGCGGATCATCTGCCCGTTGCGTGCGTAGCCATCACTGCCGTACTGCGGCGCGGCGTGGGCAGCAGCGGTGCCGAGCAGCGCGGCGGCGCCCAGCGTCAGCGAAGCAAGAAGTCGACGTTCCATGGCATGCATCCTCGTGTGTGTTGTCCTGAAATCTACGCAGCCATCATGAACGTGAACCCACGAAACCGTTTGCAGGAATCGATCCGCTGATGGCGTGTTTGGCTGGCTTTCAGGCCCGCGCGAAATCGAACGCCAGCACATCGGCGATGCGCGGGGAGTCCTGCATGGCCATCAACAACCGGTCCATGCCCAGCGCGACGCCCGAGCAATCGGGAAAGCCATGGGACAACGCCGCCAACAGGTGCGCGTCGATCGCCGGCGACGGCGCGCCGCGCGCCAAACGCGTGGCTACGTCGCGCTGGAAGCGCTGGCCCTGTTCGATGCCATCGGCGAGTTCGTGGTACCCGTTGGCCAGTTCCAACGGCCCCAGGTAAAGCTCGAAACGCTCGGCCACCGGCACATCATCGTGGCGGATGCGCGCCAGCGCGCACTGCGAGGCCGGGTAGTCGTATACCGCCAGCAGTTGGTCGCGCGGGAAGTCCGGCTGGATCCGGTGCGTCATCAGCAGGTCCAGCCAGTCGTCCCGCGTCAGGCCCTCGCCGTCGATGGCGATGCCGCTGGCCGCGTTGCGCAACGTGTCCAGGTCGGCGGTCAACGGATCGAAGCCCAGCCGTTGCTGGTAGAGGTCGCGGAAACGGATGCGCGACGCCGTGGCCGTGCGGCCGACCAGCGCCAGCGCGGCCTGCACCAGCGCCATGGTTTCATCGATCAGCGGCGCCAGCGTCCAGCCCACGCGGTACCACTCCAGCATCGTGAATTCCGGGTTGTGCCGCCCGCCCGCCTCGCCGTCGCGGAACACGCGGCCAAGCTCGTAGCAGTCGCCCACGCCGGCCGCCAGCAGCCGCTTCAATGGAAACTCCGGCGAGGTCCGCAGCCAGCGCGTGCGCGACGCGCCATCAGTGCGCCCGGAGAATTCCAGCGAGAACGAGGCGATGTTCGGATCGGTGTTGCCCGCCCGCGACATCATCGGCGTCTCCACCTCCAGCACGTCGCGGGCGTGGAAGAACTCGCGGATCAGCCGGTTGAGCGAGGCGCGCAGGCGCAGTGCGTCGAGGGAAGCGGAGGGCTGCCAGGTCAAGACAATCCCCCTGCCCTTGTAGGAGCGACGTCAGTCGCGACCGGAAGAATTCCCCTGTGATGCAGCATGTTGTGCACGCCTGTATCGAAGGGTCCGGGCACTGTAGGCGTGCGGTCGCGACTGACGTCGCTCCTACAGGGAAGCGGACGCCGCCTCATGCGTGCTGCTCCAGGAACGCCAGCAGCTGGGCTTCGTCCCAGATCTCGATGCCCAGTTCCTGCGCCTTGGCCAGCTTGGAGCCGGCGGCTTCGCCGGCCACCACCAGATGCGTCTTCTTCGACACGCTGCCGGCGATCTTCGCGCCCAGCGCTTCCAGCTTCTCGCCGGCTTCGTCGCGGCTCATCGCCGCCAGGCCACCGGTCAGCACCACGGTCTTGCCGTCGAGCGGGCCGGCAGAGACGGCAACGTCTTCCGGCGTAACCTGCAGCAGCTCTTCCAGCGCCGCACCGCTGCGCGTCAGCAACTGCGCATTCGCCTCGTCTTCCAGCCACGCGGCAAAGGCGTTGGCCGAATCGCTCGGCAGGCCGGCGGTGACGAAGTTGTGCACCGGCGCGTCCAGCAGCGCCTGCACCGACGGGAACGCCGACGCCAGCTGTTCGGCACGCACGCGGGTGACCTTGGGGATCTCCAGGTCCACCAGCAGCGTGGCCAGGTCCAGGCCGGCGCGCAGCTTGCCCGAGGGCGCATGCGTGTCGCCGATCACCACGCCGCGCGCCAGCAGGTCGTCGATGGCCTGCTGGTTGCCCGGCTGGTCCAGGAAATGGCCCAGCGAGCGCGCCACCTCGCCACCGATGTCCGGCACGCGCTTGAACAGCGGCCATGGCAGGCGGCGGATCAGCTGCAGGTCGCCGAACCACTGCGCCAGCGCCTTGGCCGTGCTCTCGCCCACGTGCTGGATGCCGAGCCCGAACAGGAAACGTTCCAGCGTGGTGTGCCGGCTGCGGTCGATGGCCTCGATCAGGTTTTCGGCCCACTTGGTTGCCACCTTGCCGGCCTTGACGGTCTCAGGGGTGGTGCCGTCGCGCTCGTCCGCGCGCCGCTTCATCTCCAGCAGGTCGTCCACGGTCAGCGTATACAGGTCGGCGATGCGCTGGACGATGCCGAGGTCGCTCAGGTCCTCCACGAAGCGTTCGCCCAGCCCCTCGATGTCCATCGCGCGGCGCGAGGCGAAGTGGATGATCGTCTCCTTGCGTTGCGCCGGGCAGGTCAGCTCGCCGCTGCAGCGCCAGACGGCCGCACCCTCTTCGCGCACGATCTCCGAGCCGCAGACGGGGCACGCCGTCGGCATCTGCCACGGCTCGGTCTTTGCGGGACGGCGTTCCAGCACCACACCCACCACTTCGGGAATGACATCGCCGGCACGGCGGATGATCACCGTGTCGCCATTGCGTACATCCAGGCGCGCCACCTGGTCGGCGTTGTGCAGCGTGGCGCGCGTCACCGTCACGCCACCCACGTGCACCGGCTGCATCAGCGCCCACGGCGTCACCGCGCCGGTCCGGCCGACGTTGACCTCGATGGAATCGAGCACCGTCATCTGTTCCTGCGCCGGGAACTTGTGCGCGATGGCCCAGCGCGGCGCGCGCGAGACAAACCCCATCTCGCGTTGCCCTTCCCCGTCGTCCAGCTTGTAGACCACACCGTCGATGTCGAACGGCAAGGCGTCGCGGCGTTCGCCGATGCGGCGGTAATAGTCCAGCAGCCCATCGGCGCCTTCCACGGTCTCGCTGAGGCTGCTGACCGGGAAGCCCCACTCACGCAACTGCTTCAGTGCGGCCGAATGCGAGTCCGGCAATTCGCCGCCTTCCACCAGGCCGGTGCCGTAGGCGAAGAACGCCAGCGGCCGCTGCGCGGTGATGCGCGGGTCCAGCTGGCGCAGCGAACCGGCGGCGCCGTTGCGGGGGTTGGCCAGCACCTTGCCGCCGTGCAGGCGGGCGTGTTCGTTGTACTTCTCGAAATCGGCGCGCGGCATGTACACCTCGCCGCGCACTTCCAGCACGTCAGGCCAGCCTTTGCCGCGCAGCTTCAACGGAATGGCCTTGACCGTGCGCAGGTTGAGGGTGACGTCCTCGCCGGTGGCGCCATCGCCGCGCGTGGCGCCCTGCACGAACGCACCGCCTTCGTAGCGCAGGCTGATGGCCAGCCCGTCCAGCTTGGGCTCGGCGGAGAACAGCAGCGTGGGCCGCTTCAGCTTGTCGGCGATGCGGCGGACGAAGTCCTGCACTTCCTCGTCGCTGAAGGCATTGCCCAGCGACAGCATGGGGATGGCGTGGCGCACCTCGGCGAACTTGCCGGCCGGGGCGTTGCCAACGCGCTGGGTGGGCGAATCGGCGGTGACCAGCTCGGGATGCGCGACTTCCAGTTCGTCCAGTTCGCGCAACAGGCGGTCGTACTCGGCGTCCGGGATGTTGGGCTCGTCGAGCACGTGGTAGCGGTGGTTGGCGTCCTCCAGCTGGCGGCGGAGGTCGGCGATGCGGGCGGCAGGGGTCGGCGTCATGGGGGAATTCTAAAGCCGGCGGGCGTGAGGGGAGTTGCCGCGTGGCCGCATTCGAGGGCCAGGGCGGACCTCCGGCGCATCGCGTGCGCGTACCGGCAGGTCCGGGATGGCATTCCGAACCCCATGCGCAAGGTGCTGAGTGCCGCGCGCGGCGCCCGGAATCCCAACCGCCGGGCTCCCCTGCCCTATGGATCGAGCCCGGAAAGCCATCGATGGGTCTTTGAGAGCGATCGATGGCATTCCACAAGCGATCGATGGGTTTCAGAGTGCGATCGATGGCTTTCGGAATGCCATCGACGGAGCACGGCCGCTCCATCGATGGAGCTCGGAATGCGATCGATGGGTCTTTGAAAGCGATCGATGGCTTCCCGAGAACCATCGATGGCTTTGCGGGCCCGATCGACGGGGCGCAGCGCCTTGCGTGCAAGGCCCGGAGGGCCATCGATAAGGCTCGGAGCCCGATCTGGCGACGGGAATGTGAGAGTGGCGTAGGGCGGGCTCAAGCCCGCCATACCGGCTGAACAGGACGTCAGTCCATGCCCGCGCCCACCGTCATCCGCACCGGGATGCCGTCGGGATCGAAGCCGTCCAGGCAGAACACGTTGATGCCGTAGTACTCCGGCGTGACGCGCTTGCGGTGGAAGGGATAGATGCCGCACACCTTGCAGAAGTAGTGGTGGGCGGTATGGGTGTGGAACTGGTACTCGGTGAGCGCGTCTTCGCCGGCCAGCAGGCGGAAGGCGCTTTCGTGCACCTTCACCATCAGCGCGTTCTTCTTGCGACAGATGGAGCAGTCGCACTGCGTCAGCTCGGGGAAATCGGTGGTGATCTCGAAGCGGGTCGCGCCGCAGTGGCAGTTGCCGGTGAAGGTCTGCAGGGAACGGCTCATGGGGTATTCCATCGGGTTTTGACAGGTTGGGATGAGCAGCGCGAACCCCAACACGCGAGGCTGGACCAGACCATCAACAAGCAGCCGTCGTCCAACCGAGCGCTTCGTAAAAGGCCTTGGAGGTGTCGAAGTCCTTGCTTCCGATGAAGGGGCGGACGTGGGTGAGTTCCAGGTCGATCATGGTGCGGTCCTCATGACCCAGGCAGGAAGCGCGTGACCTTCTGCTTCAACAGGCGGACCAGGTGAGGGTCCATGTATTCGTACTCGTCCGGGATATCCAGGCAGATCACCCGCGCGCCCTTGAGATGACTGCCGAACTTCGCCGACAGGCGATTGCGATGGACCTTCTCCATCACGAACACGATATCCGCCCACGCCAGCAACTCGGGCGAGACCGGCACTTCGGCATCGTTGCCCAGCCCCGCAGACGCCGTCTCGATCCCCGGCCAGTCGGCGAACACCTGCTCCGCCGTCGGGCTGCGCAGGCGGTTCTGGGTGCAGATGAAGAGGATGTTGCGGGGCATGGCGGGAGTGTGCGGGATCGTGTGGTGGTGGGCCAAGGCCCACCCTACGCAAGACCTGACTCGCGTAGGGCGGGCCATGGCCCGCCGTCCGAGATCACCGCAGGATCTTCTCCATCGCCTTCCCTTTCGCCAGGTCGTCCACCAGCTTGTCGAGGTAGCGGATCTTCTGCATCAGCGGATCGTCGACGTCTTCCACACGCACCCCGCAGACCACGCCTTTGATAAGCGACGCATGGGGGTGGAGCTGCGGGGCCTCGGTGAAGAAGGTCTCGAAATCGATCCTGGCATCGATCTGACGCTCAAGCCCGGCCTGGTCGTAGCCGGTCAGCCAGCGGATGACCTCATCGACCTCGGCTTTCGTCCGCCCCTTGCGCTCGGCCTTGTGCACGTACAGCGGATACACGCTGGCGAAGGAGGTGGTGAAGATGCGGTGGCCGGACATCGTCATTCCTTCAGAGGCACGCAACGAAGCGATGGAACGCAATCGTAGGATGGGTTGAGCCGCAGGCGATACCCATCAAGATACCTCAGGATTCAAGATGATGGGTATCGCTTCGCTCAACCCATCCTACGTGCTACCGGTCAGATACCCCTACTCGTAGATCTGACCGCATACGAGGAAATCCTTGAATTGGTCCCAGCTTATTTCAGGCAATAAGGACACTCGCCTTTCCAGCGTGGCGGGATCCACGGCCACCGTCGAGCCGTCCTCTGCGAGCACTGCCACCAAGCCCGGAACGAAGCTCCGGCCCGTCGCATCGCCCGGCTCCCAGCCCCCGAACGAGCCCGCCATCGCACATTCAAGGTATCCGCACGGATCGAAGTTGTACCAGGACGTCACTCGCGGCGAAGTGAGGCCGAAATACCTCATCTTGTCTTCCAATGCGCCACTCTCATCCATTTCGCGCAGGTCCACGATCTGACGCACGAGCGTGGCATGCCAGCCCGCGTAGCCCTCTTCCTCAGCAGGTAGCCCGTCATACGCTTGACGCCACTCCTCCTGGAACGATGCCGGGTCGTGCGTGAAGCCGGCGCTTATCAGATCGTAGACTTCCACTAGCGTTAGCGAACGGTGTGCGCCGAACGCCTCGGCCTTCCGGAGCAGAGCGAGGAGAAAGACTTCGAGGGAACGCTCGTCTTCCTTGTGCTCACCAGCGAGTCGTGTGATCGCCAGATACAACTCGCGATTAGTATCGAGTGAGGACGTCATGCGAATGGAACTAACGGGCCGCGCGGCTCACCACCGCGGCGCCTTAGTCAGCGGCGGCGCCTCATGCTGCCTGTCGTACGCACGCAGTTCTTCGCGGATGTGCTGGATGCGCTGGCGGCCGAGGGTGTTGCGACTGTCGTCGAGGACCACGCCGCCGAGCAGTTCGGCCATGCGCTCGACGTTGGGCAGCAGCTTCTCCCAGGCTTCCAGTGCGGTCATCGGCGCGGGCAGCGTGAGGAAGAACGCGATGGCCGGGGTTTCCAGGGTGCGGATGTTGGCCATGTCGAAGCTGCCGGGCTGCATGATGTTGGCCATGCTGAAGACCGGGCCGCGTTCCGGATGCCCTTCCACCAGCCGGTGGAAGACATTCATGTGGCCGAAGGTCAGGCCGGTCTTCTCGGCGGCGACCACGATGTCCTCGCCGCGCAGCACCTGCCCGGCCTTGGCCGCGACGTACAGCGAGACGATCTTGTCGAAATCCTGGCTGGGCCGCTTGCCCAGGTCGCTTTCGACGCCTGCCACCGGGGTGCCGCCGGGCAGGCCCAGCTCGGGTTGGCTGACGCGGTCGTCGCTGTAGTCCTGCAACTGCTCACTGGTGTCGTCGCCCGCAAGGCTGGGCTCGACGCGGGCGGTGTCGCGCTCGGTGCTCTCGATGCGGCGGCCCTGGGCGGGCTTCTTGGGACGACCGAACAGGAAGATCGCCGCCACCAGCAGGACGCCGGCGATGATGATTCCGAAACGAAGCATGGCCATGTCGGACACAGGGGTTTCTCCGGCAGGGTGGGATCGATCAGGGTCAGGCGGCGCCGGCCAGGCGGGCGGCCTCTTCCAGGTCCACCGACACCAGCCGGCTGACACCGGGTTCCCGCATGGTAACGCCACTGAGCTGGTGTGCGGCTTCCATCGTGGCCTTGTTGTGCGACACGAACAGGAACTGCACCTTCTCGCTCATCTCCTTCACCATGTTGGTGAAGCGGCCCACGTTGGCCTCGTCGAGCGGTGCATCGACTTCGTCCAGCAGGCAGAACGGCGCGGGATTGAGCTGGAAGATGGCGAACACCAGCGCCACGGCGGTCATCGCCTTCTCGCCACCGGACAGCAGGGAGATGTTGGACACGCGCTTGCCGGGCGGGCGCGCCATGATGGCCACGCCGGTATCAAGCAGGTCTTCGCCGGTGAGTTCCAGATAGGCATGGCCGCCGCCGAACAAGCGCGGGTACAGCTGCTGCACGCCAGCGTTGACGCGGTCGAAAGTGTCCTTGAAACGGCCGCGGGTCTCGCGGTCGATCTTGCGGATGGCTTCTTCCAGCGTTTCCAGTGCGGTGGTCAGGTCGACGTTCTGCGCATCCAGGTACTCCGAACGCTGGCTGGCTTCGCCGTACTCGTGGATGGCGGCCAGGTTGACCGGCTCCAGCCGGCGCATGCGGCCGTCGATCTGGGTGACGGCCTGCTCCCATTCGCGGATGTCGGCAACTTCGGGCAGCGTGTTGATGACGTCGTCCAGTACGAAACCGCCGGCGACGACGGCTTCGGACAGCTGCTCGGCCTTCAGCGCGAGCGCCTGCTGGTCGAGCTTACGCTGCGAGATGCGCTCGCGCTGGGCCAGCGCCTGTTCGTCGCGCTGCTGGCGGGTCTGTTCGTACTGGCGCAGTTCGTTGTCGATGCCTTCCAGCAGCGAGCGCGCTTCGGCCAGCTGGCGGTCGGCTGTGACGCGGTGTTCCAGCGCGGCCTGGCGCTGGGCATCCAGCTCCTGCACCGGTGAATCGCCTTCGCTCAGCTGCAGGGTGAGTTCTTCCAGACGTGAGTCCAGCTGCCCGCGCTGCCCGCCCATGCGGTCCAGCGCCTGGCTCAGCGAGACGATCTGGGCGCGCTGCGATTCCAGTGTCAGTGCCAGCGCGTGCACGGTGTCGCGCGAACTGCGGGCGGCCTCGCGGGCCTGGTCGCGGGCGTCGACCAGCTGGCGGCGTTCGCCTTCCAGTGCCTGTCGGGCCGATTCCAGGTCGCCCATGCGGGTGACTGCATCCTCCAGCTTGGCGCGCGCCTCGCGGGCCTGTTCGCGGCTGGTGTTCAGCGTTTCGACCAGTTGCGCGATCTCGCCATCGATGCGTTCCAGACGGGTGCGGGTGGACTCCACCTTGCCCTGCTGGCTCTGCAGCTGGCCGGCCAGTTCCGACACGCCGCGATGGGCCATGTAGAGCGTGCGCTGCGCGTCTTCGCGCTGCTGCTCGGCGGCCAGCAGCTGGTCGCGCAACTGCGCCAGACGCTCTTCCAGTTCGGCTTCGCGCGCCTGCAGGGTTTCGATCTCGCCGCGCAGCGCCTGGATCTCGCGCTCGCGCAGCAGCGCGCCCTGCTTGGCCGCGCCAGAGCGCAGCACGCGCACCCAGCCTGCACCGAGGCGTTCGCCGTTGCGGGTGATGACGGAATCGCCCTCGCCGAGCTGCGATTGCAGGCGGCGGGCTTCGCCCAGGTCCTCGGCCACGTGCAGGCGGGCCAGCAGGCGACGGATCGCCGCCGGGCCCTGCACCTTGGCGGCCAGGGAGGTCGGTGCGAACGCGACATCGCTGCGGTCATCGGATACCAGTGCGATGCGGCCGTCGCCGAGTTCGCCCAGCGCATCGACGAGCGCTTCGGGGGCATCCACCAGCACGCCTTCGATCAGCTGGCCGAGCGCGCCTTCGACGGCGTTCTCCCAGCCCGGCTCGACGGTCAGCTTTTCGCCGACGCGTGAAGCGTTGTCCAGTCCGCGCGCCTTCAGCCAGCTCATCGCGGCGCCCTGCTCCTGGCCCAGCGCGGCGTGCTGCAGGGTCTCCAGCGAGGACAGACGGCCGCGGGCTTCCTGCGCGCGCTTGCGCACGTCGGACAGTTCGGTCTGGGTGGCGCGTTGCTGTTCCTGCATGTCGGCGGCGCCCTGCTTGCGCGCCTCGACCTGCTCGGCCAGCGTGTCCAGTGATTCCTTCTGGGTATCGTGCTGCAGCTGCAGTTGTTCGAAGGCGGATGCCAGCGCGTCGAGGTCCAGCCCGAGGCGCTCGTTGGCCAATGCCTCGCGGCGACGTTCGGCTTCCAGCGACTGGCGGTCGAGGTAATCCACGCGGGTGCGTTCGACATCGCCCGCACGCGAGGCTTCAGCGGATTCGCGGCTATGGGTTTCCCAGCGTTGCTGCCAGTCGGAAAGCCGGGTCTCGGCCTCGCGCAGCGCGTCCTGGCGGAACACGTCTTCCTCGCGCAACTGCTCCAGTTGCGGTTCGGCATCGGCGACCGACTCGCGCAGCACGTTGAGTCGCGTTTCGTCGCCGCTGATGTGCTGGCCGAGTTCCTGCAGCGCGTTGTGGGCTTCGTCGCGGGCCTTCTTCAGGCGGTCGCCGAGTTCGCGCTGGTGCTGGATCTGCTGTTCGATGCGGGCCAGCGTGCTGCCGACCTGGTAGACCTCGCCCTGCGCCTTGTTGAGCGCGTCGGCGGCTTCCTCGCGACGCACGCGGTCGGTTTCGAGCAGGCGCTCGGCTTCGCGCTGTTCGGCGATCAGCTGCTGCAGCCTGGTTTCTTCCTGCGACAGCGCTTCGCGCAGGCCCTGCAGCTTGCCGTCCAGTCCGCGGTATTCCAGCGCCTTCCACTCGGCGTCCTTGACCCGGCGTTCTTCCTGCAGGGCCTTGTACTGCTCGGCCTGCTTGGCCTGGCGCTTGAGGTGCTCGAGCTGCTTGCCGATCTCCTCGCGCAGGTCGTTGAGGCGGTCGAGGTTCTCGCGGGTGTGGCGGATGCGGGTTTCGGTTTCCTTGCGGCGCTCCTTGTACTTGGAGATGCCGGCGGCCTCCTCCAGGTACACGCGCAGGTCTTCCGGGCGGGCCTCGATGATCTGGCTGATCATGCCCTGCTCGATGATCGAGTAGCTGCGCGGGCCCAGACCGGTGCCGAGGAACAGGTCGGTGATGTCGCGGCGGCGGCACTTGGTGCCGTTGAGGTAGTAGTTGCTCTGGCCGTCGCGGCTGACCAGGCGCCGGACCGAGATTTCGTTGAAGGCGGCGAACTCGCCGCTGATGGTGTGGTCGCTGTTGTCGAAGATCAGTTCGACCGAGGCCTGCGAGACGGGCTTGCGCGCAGCCGAGCCGGAGAAAATCACGTCGGTCAGCGAATCGCCGCGCAGGCGGCTGGCCGAACTCTCGCCCATGACCCAGCGCACCGCGTCGATGATGTTCGACTTGCCGCAGCCGTTCGGGCCGACCACGCCGGTCATGTTGGTCGGCAGGTGCAGCACGGTGGGATCGACGAACGACTTGAAACCGGACAGCTTGATGGTGGAAAGGCGCATGCGGCGGTGTCTTCCGGGCACCGCGACCGGACCGGGCCGGCGCGCTGCCGCAAGTGTGAAGTGGGATCAGCTTCGATTGCCAATTCATTGATTTGACTGGCAATCAGGCCTGCCTTGGGGCACGCCAACGGATGAGTATAGCCGCCCCTGCCATGGGATGCCCGGGCCGTCCGGTGACGCACGCCGCACCACTGCCGGCGTACGGAGAGGCCTGCGCCTGTTAGCATCGCAGGCCGCTTCACCCCTCCTCCTCACTCAACAACGGTCCCCACTCCGTGTCTCTTTTTGCATCCGTCGAACTGGTGCCCGGCGACCCCATCCTGGGGCTGACCGAGGCTTACAACGCCGATCCCCGCACCCAGAAGGTCAACCTGGGCGTCGGCATCTATTACGACGAACAGGGCCGCATCCCCCTGCTCGATTGCGTCCGCCAGGTGGAACAGGCTCTCGCCGAGGCCGCCAAACCGCGCGGCTACCTGCCGATCGACGGCCTGGCCGCCTATGACGCCGCCACCCGCGAACTGGTGTTCGGCAAGGAGTCCGACCTGGTCGCCGCCGGCCGCGTGGCCACCACGCAGACCGTCGGCGGCAGCGGCGCGCTGCGCGTGGGCGCGGACCTGCTGAAGAAGCTGCTGCCGCACGCCACCATCGCGATCAGCAATCCGAGCTGGGAGAACCATCGCGCCGTGTTCGGCGCGGCCGGGTTCGACATCGTCGACTACACCTACTTCGACGCCGCCACCCATGGCCTGGATTTCGCGGGCATGCTCGCCGACCTGGGCCAGCTGAAGCCGGGCACCGTCGTGCTGCTGCACGCCTGCTGCCACAACCCCACCGGCGCCGACCTGACGGTCGAGCAGTGGAAGCAGGTCGCGGCGCTGATGAAGGACCGCGGGCTGTTCCCCTTCATCGACATGGCTTACCAGGGCTTCGACAAGGGCATCACTGAAGATGGGGCCGCCGTGCGCATCGTCGCCGAGGCCGGCATCGACAGCTTCATCGTCGCCAACTCGTATTCCAAGTCGTTCTCGCTGTACGGCGAGCGCGTCGGCGCGCTGTCGGTGGTCGGGCCGGACGCCAACGCGACCAAGGCCGTGCAGTCGCAGGTCAAGCGCATCATCCGCACCATCTACTCCAGCCCGTCCACGCACGGCGCCGCACTGGTGGCCGGGGTGCTGGCGAGCAGCGAACTGCGTGCGGTCTGGGAAAGCGAGTTGGGCGGCATGCGCGAGCGCATTCATGCCCTGCGCGCCGGGCTGGTGGACAAGCTGGCCGCCCTTGGCGCGCCGGAGTTCGCCTTCATCCAGCGGCAGGCGGGCATGTTCTCGTATTCCGGCCTGAGCAAGACGCAGGTGGATCGGTTGCGCGACGAGTTCGGCATCTATGCGGTCGGCACCGGCCGCATCTGCGTGGCGGCGCTGAACCAGCAGAACCTCGGGTATGTGGCGGAAGCGGTGCGCACGGTCAGCCGCGGCTGACCCTGGGGCCCTGCCCCGCGCAAGAGAAACTGTAGGAGCGGGCCATGCCCGCGATGCTTTTTGCACAACGTACTGAAAAGCATCGCGCCCGAGTGCGCTCCTACAACACCGAAGCGACCCTGATTGTAGGGGCGGGCCATGCCCGCGATGCTCTTCCGCAACCTGATCGAAAAGCATCGCGCCCATGGGGCGCTCCTACAACACCGAGGCGACCCTGCTTCCCTTCATTGTAGGAGCGGGCCATGCCCGCGATGCTCTTCGTCAAGCGGATAGGAAAGCATCGCGCCCCAGGGCGCCCCTACCATGACAGCGATGCGGAACGGCACGCTGGCCCTTTACGGCGTAGGCAAGATGCGTCTCTACGACAGCCGCAATCCGGTATCCGGGTCGAAGAAATGCAAGGTCGCGCCTTCGACGGTAACGCGCAGCGTCTCGCCGGGTTCCGGCAGGCGCTGCGGCGGCATGCGGGCAACCAGCGCGTGGCCGGCATAGGTCAGGTTGACGAAGACTTCATTGCCCACCGGTTCGATCAGTTCCACCTGCGCCTCGAACGCGGGCTTGCCGATGCCGGCGGGCAGCAGGTGCTCGGGGCGCAGGCCCAGCGCCACGCGTCGTCCGCTCCATGCATCGGCCGCCAGGGCATGGCCGAGCGGCAGTTGGGTGCCGTCTTCGAGTGACAGATGCAGGCCATCGGCCTGGTGCAGCGTGCCGTACAGCACGTTCATCGCCGGACTACCGAGGAAACCGGCGACGAACAGGTTGGCCGGCTTCTCGTACAGCGCCATCGGCGTGTCGATCTGCTGGATCTCGCCATCCTTCAGCACCACGATGCGCTGGCCCAGCGTCATGGCTTCCACCTGGTCATGGGTCACGTAGACCATGGTGGCGCCGAGCTGCCGGTGCAGGCGGCCGATCTCGGTGCGCACGGAATGGCGCAGCTTGGCGTCCAGGTTCGACAGCGGCTCGTCCAGCAGGAACACCGACGGCTCGCGCACCAGCGCACGACCCAGCGCCACGCGCTGGCGCTGGCCGCCGGACATTTCGCGCGGTAGCTTGCCCAGCATGTGCGTCATGCCCAGGGTCTCGGCAGCGGCGTTGACGCGCCGATCGATCTCGGCACGCGGCGCCCCGCGCAGCTTCAGTCCGAAGGCCAGGTTCTCGGCCACCGTCATGTGCGGGTACAGCGCATAACTCTGGAACACCATCGCGATGTCGCGGTCCTTCGGCGCCACGTCGTTGACGCGCCGTTCGCCGATCAGCAGGTTGCCGTCGGAGATTTCCTCCAGCCCGGCGATCATGCGCAGCAGCGTGGACTTGCCGCAGCCGGACGGGCCGACCAGCACCATGAGTTCGCCATCGGCGATCTCGAAACTGGCCCCGTGCACGGCCACCTGGCCGTTGTCGTACACCTTGCGCACGCGGTCGAGTTGGACACTGGCCATCATTGCTCCGGTCGGGCGTCGCCCGTGCTGGTTCGCTGCATTCCGGCCCTCCCGGGTGCAGGCATGCCCTCGCGGGCGATGCGTTCGGCTTCCCGTTCCGCAGGCGGGGAAGTTCGGCTATTCTGCCATGTAACCGTTTTCACAACGCAAGCCGTCCCCTGCGCGCTGGTGCACATGGGCGGGTCGCACAGCCCACGCACGCCATGTCCCCCACGTCTCTCTGCGCCTCCGACCGCACGTCCTCCTATTCCGGAATGGCGCATACGTATACGGATGCCGCATGGACGCGCACGCCGACATCCCGCCGGCGCAGGTGCGCGCTATCATGCGCCGCCCACGCGATGTGGCCCTTCTCCGGCAGCACAGGATCGACCAGGCGAATGCAGCGGACCCGTTTTGGAAGCCACCCCGCATCGAACAGGATGTTTGCCGCATGAGCAACGCCGAGCACGTCCTTCTCGCCGATATCGGCGGTACCAATGCGCGCTTCGCGCTGGCCGATGCCGCGGCATCCGTTCCGCTGCTGGACGACAGCGTGCGCGAGTTCGTGGTGGCCGATTTCCCGTCGCTCGCCGAGGCCGCGCAGCACTACCTCGATGAAACCGGCGCCACGGCGCAGAACGGCCAGCCTTTGAATGGCGTGTTCGCCGTTGCTGGGCGCGTCGATGGCGACGAAGCCCGCATCACCAATCATCCGTGGGTGATCTCGGTGAACCGCACGCGGCAGGCACTGGGATTCCAGGGCCTGAAGCTGGTCAACGACTTCGCCGCGCAGGCGATGGCGGTATCGCTGCTGACGCCCCGCGATGTGGTCGCCATCGGCGGCGCGCAGTGGGCGCCGGCGCCGCTGTCGGTACCGCGCACGTATGCGGTGATCGGCCCCGGCACGGGCCTGGGCGTGGCGGCGCTGGTAATCCGCGACGGACGCGCGTATCCGCTGGAGACCGAAGGCGGCCACGTCAGTTTTCCGCCCGGTACGCCGGAAGAAATCCGCATCCTCGACATCCTGTCCGCGCAGTTCGGCCGCGTGTCGAACGAACGCCTGATCTGCGGCCCGGGCCTGGTGAACCTGTACCGCGCGCTCAGCGAGATCGCGGGTGAGGATCCCGGCGGCCCGCTGGAACCGAAGGACGTCACGGCGCGCGCCGCCGCTGGCGATCCGCGCTGCGTGCGCACATTGGATGTGTTCTGTGCGGTATTCGGCGCCATTGCCGGCGACCTGGTGCTGACCACGGGCGCATGGGACGGCGTGTTCCTCACCGGCGGGCTGGTGCCGAAGCTGCTGACCTCGCTGCAACATTCCGGCTTCCGCCAGCGCTTCGAACACAAGGGGCGCTTCTCGCCCGCGATGGGCCGCGTGCCTACGCTCGCGAACATGCATCCGCGCCCGGGCCTGCTGGGCGCGGCGGCGTACGCAGTCGAACTGTTCGGCCCCAGGCCCCCCGCGCGCGCCTGAGGTTTTGCGCAGATGCGCGCTGCAACGCAACACGCGCAATGCTCCGCTGCAGGGACTGGTCTGCCTTTGGTCGCTTTCGCGCCTGCGTCAAAGGCGGTAGAAAGCATCATGCCGTCGCCGTCGTTCCCCGCCCTTCCCCTCCACGCGCTGGAGATGCCGGAAGGCTGCGCCTCACGGCCTCATCTCGCCACGCCATGCAGAATGTCCGCGTCTGCAGCCTAGCCCTACGCCCATGAGCCTGCACCCCCGTATCCAGGAAGTCACCGAACGCATCCGCCAGCGCAGCGCACCCCTGCGCCGCGCCTACATCGACGGCATCGATGCCGCCCATCGCGATGGCCCTCAACGCGCCCGCCTGAGCTGCGGCAATCTTGCGCATGCCTTCGCCGCCTGCGGCCCCACCGACAAGGGCCGGCTGCGCGCTGACGTGACGCCGAACCTCGGCATCATCAACGCCTACAACGACATGCTCTCGGCTCACCAGCCGTTCGAGCACTACCCGGAGATCATCCGCCAGGTGGCGCGCGACCTCGGCGCCACCGCGCAGGTCGCCGGTGGCGTACCCGCCATGTGCGATGGCGTGACGCAGGGCCGTCCCGGCATGGAGTTGTCGCTGTTCTCGCGCGACGTGATCGCGCAGGCCACGGCGATTTCGCTGAGCCACGACATGTTCGACGCCGCGCTCTACCTGGGCGTGTGCGACAAGATCGTGCCGGGCCTGCTGATGGGGGCATTGGCGTTCGGCCACCTGCCGGCGGTGTTCGTACCGGCCGGCCCGATGTCGCCGGGCATCCCCAACAAGGAAAAAGCGGCCGTCCGCGAGCGCTATGCCGCCGGCGAAGCGACCCGCGAGGAACTGCTGGAAGCCGAGGCCGCCAGTTACCACGCCGCCGGCACCTGCACCTTCTACGGCACCGCCAACTCCAACCAGGTGCTGCTGGAAGCGATGGGCCTGCAGTTGCCCGGCACGTCGTTCGTCAATCCCGACCAGCCACTGCGGGACGTGCTGACGCGCGCCGCCGCCGAGCGCGCGCTGCGCATCACTGCGCTGGGCGATGACTACCGTCCGATCGGCCGCCTGATCGACGAATGCGCCATCGTCAACGCGATGGCCGCGCTGATGGCGACCGGCGGATCCACCAACCACACGATCCACTGGATCGCCGTCGCGCGCTCGGCCGGCATCGTGCTGACCTGGGACGACATGGACCTGATCGCGCAGACGGTGCCGCTGCTGGCGCGCGTCTACCCCAATGGCGAAGCGGACGTGAACCGCTTCGCCGCGGCTGGCGGCACCCAGTTCGTGTTCCGTGAACTGCTGGATGCCGGCCTGATGCACGACATCACCACCATCGTGCCCGGCGGCCTGCGCGCGTTCTGCGACGAACCGCGTCTGCAGGACGGCAAGCTGGCCTACGCGCCCGGCGTTGCCCAGAGCGCCGACGAGGAGGTCGCGCGTCCCGTCTCGCGTGCGTTCGAGCCACAGGGCGGGCTGCGCCTGCTGCGTGGCAACCTGGGCCGTTCGCTGATCAAGACATCGGCGGTGAAGGCGGAGTACCGCTACATCGAAGCGCCTGCGGTGGTGGTCGATGATCCGCGCGCACTGAACAAACTGCACGCCGCCGGCGTATTGCCGCAGGACTTCGTGGCCGTGGTCCGCTATCAGGGCCCCCGCGCCAATGGCATGCCGGAACTGCATTCGCTGGCGCCGCTGCTGGGCCTGCTGCAGAACCAGGGCCGGCGCGTGGCACTCGTGACCGACGGCCGCCTCTCCGGCGCTTCGGGCAAGATTCCCGCCGCCATCCACCTGACCCCGGAGGCCGCGCGCGGCGGTCCGCTGGCCAAACTGCGCGAGGGCGACATCGTGCGCCTGGATGCGGAGGCCGGCACGCTGGAAGCCCTGGTCGATGCGGCGGAATGGGCGGCACGCGACATCGCGCCGAACACCTCGCCGGCCGCGCTGGACCTGGGCCGCAACCTGTTCGCGGTCAGTCGCGACGTGGTCACGCCTGCCGATCGCGGCGCCATGTCGATTTCCTGCGGCCTGCCGTACCACGACGGCACGTGGGAATACGATGCCGAGTACGAACTGGGCGATGCCGCGCATGCGGCCGAGGCGCCGCATGAAGCCAAGGATGCGTAGCATCCTGTTCCCTCTGTAGGAGCGCCCTCGGGCGCGATGCTCTTCTTCTCGCCATTCCCGAAAAGCATCGCGCCCGAGGGCGCTCCTACAGTTCTCCTTCCAGCCGAACATTCCACTATGACCATCGAAGCCCGCCAGCAGAAAGCCGAATCCCTCCTCCGCGCCGCCGGCATCCTGCCGGTCGTCACCGTCCACACGCTGGGCGAAGCGCGCAAGGTGTCCGAAGCGCTGCTGAAAGGCGGCCTGCCCGCGATCGAACTGACGCTGCGCACGCCGGTGGCGATGGAAGCGCTGGCGATGCTGAAACAGGAGTTGCCGGACATCGTGATCGGCGCGGGCACGGTGCTGACCATCGAACAGATGGAGCAGTCCATCGCGGCGGGCGCGGATTTCCTGGTGACACCCGGCACGCCGCCGGAGATGGCGGAGGCGCTGGCTGCCGCCGACATCCCGGTGGTGCCCGGTGCCGCCACACCGACCGAACTGCTGTCTCTGATGGCGCGCGGCTTCCGTGTGTGCAAGCTGTTCCCCGCCACCGCCGTCGGCGGACTGGCGATGCTGAAAGGCCTCGCCGGCCCGCTGTCGGAACTGAAGATCTGCCCCACCGGCGGCATCACCGAAGACACCGCGGCCGACTACCTGTCGCAGCCCAACGTGGTCTGCATCGGCGGCTCGTGGATGGTCCCGAAGGGTTGGCTGGACAACGAAGAGTGGGACAAGGTCACCGAGAGTTCGGCCAAGGCCGCCGGCATCGTGCAGCGCGTGCGCAGCTGACAGCTCCGCTGGCGGGGGTGTAGGAGCGACGTGAGTCGCGACCGCGGAAATGAGGCATCGTGAAGTTGGCTGCAACCGGGGGGCTGCCGCCGGGAGCATCATGCTTGTGCTGACACCACCGCACTCGGCTGCCGTGCGGTCGCGACTCACGTCGCTCCTACAGTGGAGCATGGGGCTTGAGGTCCGCTGCCAGGCCCTGCCGCCTCCATCCCCATGCGAGCACGGCATACCAGCCCACCATCAGCAGTCCGAGCCACCACTCGAAGACGTTCTCCCACCTGTCCTTCGCGGCCGTGTCGGCGACGAGCAAACCGGCCGCGACATTCGCCACGCCGAGCAACAGCATTGCCAGCGAGATCCACGACATCGCCGTGATCGTCCCCGACAAGAGTGCGCGCATCCGCGACGCGCGACGCATCAACGCCAGCTGCGCCAGATAACCGAATCCGAAGTAGACGACCACGCCGTAGCGCCTCAGGAAACGGTAGGTCTCGCCCTCGGTGCCAAGAAACGTGGCGTACACCGCCAGTGCGAGCGCGGACAGGACACCCAACAGCACCATCGCCCGCCCGCCGTGCAACCAGCGCATGGACAGCCACCACACCAGTGCATGCAGTACCGCGCACGGAATCACCATCAAGCGGAACAGGTGATTGCCCAGTCCGTGCCGAGCCGCACGACTGATCGAGACGCAACCTTCCGTGTATGGCATGCAGGCCGGCACATGGCCGCCCTGGATCGACAGCAGGTAGGCGGCATGCGCGGCGACCAGGAACAGCAGCGTGATCAGCAGGGGCAGCGGCCAGAGCGGGATGCGCGTGGAGTCGGCGAGCATGGCGGCGACGCGGCAGGACGGGCGGTACGTCGCAATGTACTCCGTCCCGCGAACGACGTAGCGCCGGGCTTGCCCGGCTCAAGCATGCAGCAGGCATCCCGACCACAGCAGCGGAGCGGGCCCTGCTCTATGGTCAGGGCATCTTGACCACTACGCGCGCGGGCAGCGTGGAGATGCGCAGTTCGCCATCCTTCCACTGCGCCGGCTTGCCGTTGATGCGCGTCTCGCCGGGTGCCTGCCTGTACGGCCACGGCAGCACCAGTCCACCGGCTGGCAGTTTCAATCCGGCCTTCGCGTCCAGCACGACCTCGCCACCACCGTTGCGCAGCGAATAGCCGAGCACGCCGTTGGGGGTACGCAGGCCCTCGATGGCGATGCCCTCGCCGTCCAGCCATGCGGCCGGGACACCTGCGGCCAGCACGAGGCTGTCGTCCAGCTCTCGCGTGTAGGCGAACATGTCCAGCGCCGAACGCACGAAGTCCGACGCGACCCACGCATGCGGCAGGTCGCCGACGAAGAACGGCGTGCGCGGCGTGCGCGACACCACCTCCGCCCACTGGTTCCAGGGCTGCGGCGCACGGTCCTTGAAGAAGAAATCCAGCACCTCCCACGCCCGCTCCCGCCAGCCCAGCCGGACGAAGGCCGCCACGTTGCGCCATTCGTATGGCGTGTAATCCTTCCATTCGCGCTTGCCGTCGCGGCGCTGCACGAACTCGGTCCAGTAGCGTTCGAACGTGCCATGCAGCAGGTCGGCAGGCAGCTCGCCCTGCTCGCCGCCCGGTGCAAGCGCGATGGTGGTCGAGGTGGGGTCGAAGTCGCCGATCTCCGCCGCACCCGGCAGGTAGTTGATGCGATGAAGCTGCGTAGCCGCGCGCAGCGACGCGTACAGATCATCGCGGAACTGGTCGCGTGACGCGGCCATGCGCTTCGACACAGCGGCTTCACCCAGCGCGTCGGCCACCTCGACGGCATCTTTGTAGCCGCGCAGCGCCCAGAAGTTGTCCCAGTACGAATGCATCGGCTTGGCCGAATAGCCTTCGTGGCTGATCGAGGCCGGCATCATGCCGTAGAACGCTGCATTGACCGCGCGGTTGGCCTCGGTGCGCTCGCTGAGGCGCAGTTCTTCCATGTAGGCGAAGGCGCCCTGCACGTGCGGCCACATCTTCCGCAGGAAGGCCTTGTCGCCGGTGTAGCGGTAGTACTCGGCGATGTTGAAGATCAGCTCGCCGTGGCTGTCGTTCTCCGGCACCGGATCGCTGCCGCGGTCGTCGACACAGCACGGCACCTTGCCATTCTCGAACTGGTAGGGCGCGTAGTACTCGACGTATTCCTTGACCACCTCCGGGCGGCCCAGGCGGAGCAGTCCCTCGGAAATCATCGCGCCGTCGCGGATCCAGCTGCGCGAATAGGAACGCGTGCCCGGTTGCAGGCGCGGGCCGATGCGCGAGATCAGCATGTGCGCCAGCGCGGTACGCAGCGTGTCTGCCACCGGCTGGCCTTCCGCCGGTACCTGCAGCTTCATTTCGCCGAGTTTTTCCCGCCACACGGCCGCGGTGGCCTGCTGGTCGCGTGCCGCGTCGATGCGTGCAGGCAGCGCACCTTCCAGCGGTGCGACCCAGTCGATGTCGCGGCTTTCGCCCGGCGCCAGGGTGAACCGGTACAGCACCGCGCCCGAGGCAAGACCGGTCGCATCGCCCGTCACCTGCGCGCTGCCCCATTCCCTCCCGGCATCGACGACGTCAAGCCGCTCGCGGACCAGCCCTTCATCGAACCGCGATGCCAGCACCGTGTCGGGCGGCGCGAAGCGCATGCTGTCGCGCCCGTTGACGGTGGCCACGCCGCCACGCAACTCCAGCGCGTTGACCGGGCTGAACCCCCCCGTCGTGTTGAGGAACTGGCTGGGGGGATTCACTTGCCAGGGCTGCACAGCCAGCGCCAGCACGTACTCGCGCGTCGCAACGCCCGTGTTGGTCAGGCGATGGCGGGCGACGACGCGCGAGTCGCCGGGCCTGCCCGCGGCGAAAGCCGTGGTGGAAAGCGCGAAGTCGGCGTGCGTCCAGGCGACCGTCGGGATCGGCAGATAGCCATCCTGCAGCGACTGCGTCGCCTTCACGTCCGCCCAGCCGATCCAGCGCCCATCGACCTGCACGAACGGCTCGACGCTGATGCCGCCCTTGGCGATCTCGATGGCACCGTCCTCGCCGATCAGCCCCTGCTCGCGTCCACCATCGAGCCCCACGATCGTCCAGTACGGCTGTTCGCCGCTGAAGCCACGCGGGAACCAGCCCTTCGGCGACTCGGCCGCCATCGCCTTGATCAGATCGTTCGGATGCGCGGCGAATGCCAACGGCTTCACTTCCAGTGCCGACAGTGCGAACGAACGCCCGGGGCCATCGCCGACATTGACGCGCACATAGCGCGCCTCCGATTCCGGCAGCGCCAGATAATCGTTGCCGCCGTTGCCACCCACCACGGTGCGCACGTCGCGCCAGCGAGCGCCGTCGTCGGACAGCTGCACCAGGTAATCCGATGCGTGCTGACCGGCTTTCCAGCGCAGTACCAGTCCACCGAACTCGCGTACCCTGCCCAGGTCCAGCGTCAGCTGGGGATCCGTGTCTCCATGCAGGTCGGCCGACCAGGCCGTCTCCGGTCTGCCATCGATGGCCATCGCCGCCGGGCCTGCGGGAAACGCGACGGTAGCGCTTGCCTGGCCGGTCAACGGGGCGCCATCGTCCACCGGCAGCGGCTCGAACGTCAGCTGGTCGAAGCAGACCGACCCCTTGCCGCCCGCGTTGTTGTAGACGGTGAACTCGAGTTTCTCGCTCCGGCGCAGTACGCGGTCCGGGTCCGGGCCCCACGCCTTGTCGATGTGGCGCTGCTTGTAGCGCACGGGCGTCCACACGGACGGATACTCGTACTTCGGCCGGTTGACCCACCAGACGTTGTCGCCGCTGGCGTCGACCACCTTGAACTGCAGATCGTTGCGCGGCGAATCTCCGCGCAGCTGGAAACCGAACCTGTAATTGGCCGGATACGACAACGGCAGGTCGCGCTGGATGCCGGCATGGCCCGACACGCCGTTGAAGTCGTAGTCAAGGCACAGGGCCTTGCCCTCCACGCCATCCACCGTGCGCAGCGCGCCACTGACCTGGTTGGAGGTCACCACGCGCCATGCCGAGGGATCGCTGAAGTCGTCGAGGATGCGGACTCCGTCCTGCGCAGCGAACGCGGGTGCAGCCGACGCGAGCAGCACGCTACAAGCCAGCGCAGCCTTGCGAAAGGCGAAGTCACTGGGTTCCCGCCTGCGCGGGAATGACGATTCAATGTTCATGGTGATTCAAGCTCCGCGACGATCCGGTTCCCGGGTCAGCCCTTCACGCTACCCAGCAACAGGCCCTGGATGTAGTAGCGCTGCAACGCAAGGAACAGCAACAGCACCGGCAGGATGGTGACGACCGAGCCGGCCATCATCAATTCGTAGTCCATCACGTGCTCGCGCGACAGGCCCGCCAGCGCGACCGGCAAGGTCTGCAGGGCGTCGTCGCTCAACACGATCAGCGGCCACATGAAATCGTTCCATGCGCCGAGGAAACTGAAGATCGCCAGCGTCACCAGGATCGGCTTCAAGCCCGGCAACACGATCTGGAAGAAGATGCGGGCTTCACTGGCGCCGTCGATGCGCGCGGCTTCCAGCAGTTCGTCCGGGATCGAACGCGCGTACTGGCGCACCAGGAAGATGCCGAAGATCGCCGCCATGCCGGGCACGATGGCGCCTGCGTAGGTGTTCACCAGCCCCATCTGCTTGAGCAGCAGGAACAGCGGCATCATCGCCACCTGGGCCGGGATGACCAGCGCCGCCAGCAATGCACGGAACGTCCGGTCGCGGCCCTTGAAGCGCAGCTTGGCGAAAGCGTAGCCGGCCATGGTGTTGAACAGCAGCGACAGCAGCATGACGCTGGTGGACACGATGAAGCTGTTCAGCAGGTAGCGGCCCATGCCGGCGCGCACGAACAGCTCGCGGTAGTTGTCCAGCGTTGGCGCGGACGGCAGCAACGGTGGCGGGAAGTGGCCCGCCTCGCCGGTCTGCATGAAGGAGACGGAAAGCATCCACAGCAATGGCCCGAGGCTGATCACGGCCAGCGCCACCAGCAGCGCGTTGACGACGACGGCAGCCAGGCGCTGGTTCATTCCACCCCCCGCTTGCGCGCGAACCACAGCAGGGCGCTGGTCACGACGGTCATCAGCACGAACAGCAGGAATGCCACCGCCGACGCATTGCCCAGGTTCCACCACTTGAAGCCTTCTTCGTACATCAGGTACAGCACGCTCTTGGTGCTCTCCAGCGGCCCGCCCTGCGTCATCACGTAAGGTTCGGCGAACAGCTGGAAGTAACCGGCCATGGTCAGGATGCCGACCAGCAGCAGCACCGGCCCGAGTTGCGGCAGGGTGACGTGGCGGAACTGCGCCCAGCGCGACGCGCCATCGATGCGCGCGGCTTCATACAGGTCTTCGGGGATGCTCTGCAGGCCGGCGAGGAAGATGATCATGTTGTAGCCGAAGTTCTTCCAGACGGCGAACAGGATGATGGTCGGCATGGCCCATGTGGGATCGCCCAGCCAGTCGATGGGATCAATGCCGACCCAGGACAGGCCCCAGTTCACCAGCCCGTACCTGGTGTGGAACAGGTAGCGCCAGATCACCGCGACAGCGACCACGGTGGTGACGACCGGCGCGAAGAACGCGGTACGGAAGAAGCCCTTGAAGCGCCCCAGCTTCGAATGCAGCAACAGGGCTGCGCCCAGCGACAGGGCCACCGACAGCGGAACGCCGACGACCACGAAGTAGACGGTGTTGCCCAGCGACTTCCAGAACATCGGGTTCTGCAGCAGGCCGACGTAGTTGTCCAGGCCCACGAAGCGCAGGTTGCCGATGTCGGCCAGCGCGTAGATGTCGAAATCGGTCACGCTGAGCGCGAGCGCGGCCAGCACCGGCAGACCGAAGAAGACCACGATGACCGTCAATGCGGGCGCGGCGAACAGCCAGCCGGCAAGGGAGTGCCTCGATCTCATGGCGCAGCCCCCGGCTTCGCCGCCTGGTCCAGCATCCAGCGCCGCTTCTCCAGGATGCGGTCGGCACGGCGGTCCAGTTCTTCCGCCGCCTGGTCCACGGTCATGCGGCCGTTCGCGACCTGTTCGCCGACCAGCCGCATCTCGGTGGCGATACGCTCCCACTCGGGCACCTTGGGCGTGGAGACCGCACGTTCCAGCTGCTCGCGGAATGCACGGGCATACGGATCGTTCGCCAACGCAGGCGTCTGCCACGGCGAACGACGCGGCGGAAGATCACCGGTCAGCGCATGGAATTCGGCCTGCACCGATGGCGACGACAGCCACGCGATCAGCTCCCACGCCGCGGCCTTGTTCGGCGAATCCTTGAACACGACGAAACTGGTGCCGTTGGCCAGCGATGCACCGGGGCCGTTCGGGCCAGGCAGCGGCATCGTCATCCAGTCGTCCTGTTGCGACACGGGCAAGCGCTCCTTGAACTTGGCGATGTTCCAGGGGCCCGAAATGTAGAACGAATAGAAGCCCTTGCCGAACTCGTCCCAGACATTGGAGATCTGGTTGTTGGTGACGATCGGCGCCCAGCCCTGTTCGAACATCTCCTTGTAGAAGCCCAGCGATTGCCGGAACCCTTCACTGCGGAAATTGCCGTAGCGCCCGCCGTCGCGCAGCAGCGGCTCGGGTTGCTGGATCGCCAGGCTGAGCAGCGGCTCGAATTCATTGAGAGGCAGCAGGATGGAATAGTTGCCCTGCCCCGCGACCCGCTTGACCTGCTGCATGGCGCTGCGCCACTGGTCCCAGCTTGCGGGCAGCGTCTCCACACCGGCCTTGGCCAGCATGTCGCGGCGATAGAACGGCAGCCGTGTCTCGACATACCAGGGCACCGCATAGGCGCGACCGTCGATCACGCCCGTGTCCCACACACCAGGGAAGAAGTCTTGCTGGTCGAAGCCGGAGGTCACGGCGATCTCGTCGTCGAGCGGCTCAAGCGCGCCCAGCGCGGCGAATTCCGGGATCCAGGTGTTCCCGATCGGGCTGACGTCCGGGAGCGATTCGCCAGCGAACGCCGTCAGGAGTTTCTCGTGCGCCGACAGCCACGGCACGATCTGCAGGTCGACATGGATGTCGGGGTGCTGGCGCTCGAATTCGGGCAGCAGTTTGGCGACGACCTCTCCTTCGTAGCCCATCACCCAGAACCGCACGGTGGTGCGGTCGTCCTGCGGGCGTGCGCACCCCGCGATGATCATCAGCGCGGACGCCAGGATCACGAAAAAACAGCAGCGCACCAGGGCCCTCCTTCCACCGGAGAAGACCCTGATGCGTGCCGGAGAGACCCTTGCTGGCGCACGCCGATCCATGCGGTCAGCTTACTCTGGCTGCTGCGGACGCGCCGCCTCGGGCTGTGAGGCCTGGTTGGCGCGCGACTCCGCGGTACCCAGCGCGCGTGCGGCGGCCGCATCGAGATCGGGCGGCGCCGTCGGCGTGGTCGCGGCGTTCGCCGCCGCCTGTTCCGTCTTCGCGTCCAGCCAGCCTCCTTCGAAGCCCGCCTTCTTCAAGCCATCGCGGATGTACGGGTTCTTCTTCATCACGCTCCAGACGAAGTCGTTCCGGTAGTTCGCGATCATCGCCAGGATCGGGCCCTGGTCGATGCCGATGTAGTCGCTGGCCACCCAGCCCTTGCCCGGGACGATGCGCCCCGTCTTCAGCGGGATGTCGTAGTCGAAGCTGGGGTTGAACGAATCCAGGAAACCGTAACTGGAGTAGAGGTAATCGCCGTAGCGGCGGTGCATTTCCTCGGTGGCCGGAATGACGATCTCCGGTGCGAATGGCAGCGAGGCCACTGCAGCGGTCGGCGCGATGGTGCCGTCGTCGAAGTTCTCGCGGAAGCCGGCGCCGCGAGCGGAGTAGTGGCGGAATGGGCGCTGTTCGCCGCGATACTCCTGCGTGGTCTGCTGCGGACCGTCGGAGGCGGTCAGGCCCCACACGTTCTCGCCGTAGTCCTTCCACTTCATCGGGTTTTCGATGGCATACGCGCGCTGTGCGTAGGTGGCGCGCCGGCTGTTCTCGAAATAGTCCATGCCGCGCTCGCGCATGTAGGCGTCCTGGATGCCGCGGAAGTCGATCCAGACATGGCTGTACTGGTGGCCGAAATGCGGCGCAAAGGTGAGGTATTCCTGGCCCTGGAACACGCCCCACAGCTCGCTGTAGCTGCGCGTCCACACTTCCCACGCCTCGGGACCCACCGGATGCGTCGGCGAGGCCATCGCCAGCACGTAGACCATCATGGCCTCGTTGTAGCCCTTCCAGTCGTGCGGGATGGTGCCGCTCTCGGGGAACCAGCCCATCGAGATCAGCGGCTTGTTGTTCTGCAGGAAGGTCCAGTCAACGCGTTTGTAGATCGTGTCGGCAAGGGCGCGGATCTCCTTCTCGCGCGCATCGTCGCGGTCGTAGTACGACTGCGCGAACAGTACGCCCATCAGCAGCAGCGACGTATCGACGCTGGACAGTTCCACCCAGGTGTTGAAACGGTGACCCGTGTTCATGTCCAGGAAGTGGTAGTAGAAACCCTTGTGGCCACCCTTGCCGTCCTTCTGGGGACCTTGCGGCACGTCACGCAGGAATTTCAGCGTGGTCAGCGTGCGGTCGACCGCCTGGGTGCGGCTGACCCAGCCATTCTCGATGCCGATGGGATACGCCGTCAGTGCGTAACCGATCGACGCGATGCTGGCGAACGGGCGCGACGGGTAGCGGTCGGGCGTAAGTCCGTTCACCTCGTTGGTGGTGTCCCAGAAGAACTGGAACGTGCGGCGTTCGATGTCGCGGAACAGCGGCGGCAATTCCGGTTTCGCCGGGGGTTCGGGCTTGGCGGCGACCGCAGGCGCGGCAGGCTTGGCGACGGGCGCCGCTTTATCCTCCGGCGCTTTCTGGCAGCCGGCGATCAACAGAGTCAGCGCGACGCCGATGAACCAGGACGTGCGCGGGGCTGGGGTGATCTTGTTCAAAACGTTTTCCCGTTGTAACCGATTACAGAAGAGCACAAAACAAACCCGCCGGTCGGGCGGCGCCCTGAGGCGCCGCCCGAGGGCGGGTATGTATTACCAGTCGAAGCCTAGCGACAACTTGACCATGCGCGGAGACCACATGCTTCCAACGCCGTTGCGATTCAAGTAGTTCGGGTTGGGCGAACCGACACCGCCACGCCATGTGTCGAAATCCGTATAGGTTTGCCAGTTGAACACGTTGAACATGTCGACACGCGCGCGGACCCGAAGGTCGGTGCCCGTGTTCCATACCTTCTGCACGGCAAGATCAAACGACTTGTATCCGATCGTCCCACGCGGCGTCGCCGGGTTGAAGAAGCAGTTGTCGAAACTGGAGGCGTTGAAGCAATCCGTCGCGTCCTTCGGACGTGGGCTTTCCAGCGTCAGCTTGCTCGAGAACGTGATGTCGTAGATCTCGTAAATGCCGGTGGCGACCAGACGATGCTTCGGCACTCCGACCGACCGCAGGAACGGCAGGCCGTCCAGGTTCGGGTAGTCGAACGAATAGTGTTCATCGTTGTTGACCGCGTTGGAACGATTTTCCTTGGCGTCGCTGAAAGTGTACGCGACCGTGAAGCCCCACGGCGAACTCTGGGTGTACGGCTTCTCAAGGGACAGCAAAAGCTGGTTGGTCTTGGTTTCGATGCCGTTGTCGGCCAAGATCAGCGTACCGTAACCCGGGATCGGGAAACCCCATGGTTGGCTGCCCCACGTCGCACCCGGCACAGCAGGATTGCGGAAGCTGCCGTCGGGCCAGCGGTTACCAAGCGTGAACACAATGCCGTCTTTGCTACGGACGTGCGCAATGGTGGCCGACGTGTTCCAGTCGTTGCCCCAGACGGTGAAGACGTTGCGCATACCGATGCTGAACTGGTCTGAGTACGGAGTCTCGAGATCGTTGTTGATGAGATTGACCTCAGAACCCAGATTCGGATTCGCAGTAGTCAACGCATACAGGTTTTCGATGTCGTAGTACGCCGGATCCCATGCGATGCATGTTCCCGCCCCAACCGTGCACGGGTGATCCGTGGTGTTGAAGAAGTAGTTGTAACGCGGGAACGTGCTCTTGGACTGCTCAAGCGCAAGATAGTCGAACAGATTTCGGTCGTAGGAGCGGCCCGCGCCGCCGAAGATGACGTGGCGCTGATCGCCGCCAATGTCGTAGGAGAAACCAAGCCTCGGCGCCCAGTTGTCATCATCAGCCTTCCGGTTTCCACCATTGCTGATGTAGTCCTCTATGTTGTAGTCGACGTTCGGACCATGGATGTTGCTCCAGCCCCGCAGTGCGGAGGCTATGCCGGCAGGCGTCACATAGTTCTCGAAGCCCGGCGTTTCTTCGTAGTCATATCGCAGGCCGAGGTTCAACGTCAGGTGATCATTGACCTCCCAGTCATCCTGGATGTAGATGCCGTACTGCTTGTTCTTCGAGGTGATGTCGCGATCAGCCCCACCCAGCGGTGCGCCGAATTCCACGCGCCAAGGGATGAAATCGTCGATCGCAGTACGGCCATCGTCGATGTTCTCCGCGAGGTCGTAGCGGAACTGGGCGTTGTATGGCTGCTGCTCGAACGCGTTGATCTCGACACTTTTGAACTTCACGCCGGTCTTGAGGGTATGAGCGCTGAAGCCGGTGAAAGTGAAGTCGTTCTGGAAAGAGATACCCTTCTGCCCCTTGTCCTGATAGTCCGCGCCGCCACCAAGATTGATCAGCGTGTTGCCGTCGTTCATGTTGGTCAGCGTGGACCGGATGGAACGACCCGGCGCGATCGTGACGGGACGCGGACTCCAAGTATCGTCCTCGGACGTAAGATGCATGTCGTTGAGCCAATTCTCGCCGGTCCACTGCCAACGGAGGTCGACGCGAGTGCTCTCGTTGCTCTTGGCACTGCCGTATTCCGGCGTGTTCGGACCGTCGCCGACGCCCGTGATCTCCTCTTCCTCACGGTATTTTGCGGACAGGTCTATCAGGTGGTTGTCGCCCAGTTGCCATGTCAGCTTGCCGAAGTAGTTGTCCTGCTTGAACGGCGCGATCGCAGGCCCGAGGTAAGACAGGATTTCCGGCGTCAGGTACGAAGGATCAAATGCGCTGGTGCCCAGACCGACCGTACGCGGACGGTTGATCTCCTTGGCTTCGTAAGTAACAAAGAAGAACAGCCTGTCCTGGATGATAGGTCCGCCGAATGCGGCGCCGTACTGCTCTTCCTTGGAGCGGACTTTCTGACCCGAAACCTCTTCCGCAAACGTAGGTTTGCGCCAATCGCTCGGGGCGTAATCCCAAAAGAAGCTTCCACTGAACTCGTTTGTGCCGGACTTGGTCACCGCAGTGACCGCAGCGCTGCTGATCTGGTCATACTCCGCCTTGTAATTGGAGGTGATGACCTTGTATTCGCCGATGGCCAACTGGGGGAACGGATTGCCGCTGGATGAATCCTGACCGCTGATGCCGCCCTTCAGGACGTAGTTCTTCTGACCTACACCGTCGATGAAGACATTGATGCCGTTGGAATTCTGGCCACCACCACGCAGTTTGGTGGAACCATCCGCGCCCTGCTCAAAGATCATGCCGGGTACGGTATCCGCGAAAGCTAGGAAGTTGCGCGAAGCCTGAGGCAAAGCATCGATCTGCTTCTGGCTGACGTACGTGGCCACTTCCGACGTCTTGGTCTCCACCAGTATGGGGGCGGTAACGCGGACGGTCTCCAGCGTGGTCGCATCACCCGCGGGTGCCGACACCGGCGGCGCTTCCTGCAGGTTCAGCGTCGCGGTCTGGCCCACGGCCAGTGTCACCGCGCGGCTGCTGGTCTGGCCGCCCGCGTTCACTTCAATGCGATAGGTGCCAGGCGGCAGGCCACCGATGTTGTAGCTGCCATTGGCAGCCTTCGATGTACGCGTCAGGCCGGTGTCCACGTTGGTGACCGTGACCGTTGCATCCTGTGCGACAACGCCACGCAGCGTGGCCGACGTGGACTGCGCCATGACGTGCGGCGCGGCCATGGCCAGACAGCTGGCCAGGGCGCAGGACAGCAACTTGCGATTGGGTTGGAACGTAGTGCGGTTGCTCTGTTTCATTGGCTCTCCCTCCAAAGATTGATGTACTGCATATCGGCTTGATGCCGCTTGTAATCGATTACATCCCCGCCCAAAAAAAAGCGGTCCTGCCTCTGCCTAAGTCTTTGCGTGCCGGCCCTCTCCCACACTCGAAGCCCTGACGATCAATTCGGGAGTCAACATCGCCGATGGCGCCACGCGCGCGCCATCCGAGTCGATGGCATCCAGCAGGCGGCTCATGGCCTGGCCACCCAACTCGGCAATACTGACGCGCATCGTGGTCAAGGTCGGGTGAACGAAGCGCGCCAGCGGAATGTCGTCGAAACCCGCCAGCGCCACGTCCTGCGGCACGCGCACGCCGGCTTCGTTGAACGCATACAGGCAACCCAGTGCCATCATGTCGTTCGCCGCGAATACGGCCTGCGGCCTCTCGGCCATCTGCGCGATGCGCTTGCCGGCTTCGTAGCCCATGGACTCACTGAAATCACCCGGGAATTCCAACGGCGATGCATCCGGCACGAAACGCGCCAACGCATCGCGATACCCGCGCAGGCGTTCGCGCGCATCGAAGTTGCCATCCGGTCCGCCGATGAACGCGATGCGGGCATGGCCGGCCTGCGCCAGGTGTTCCACCATCGCCACGGCCGCGCCGTAGTTGTCGATGGTCAGCGTGGGATACGTCGCGTCCTGTACATCACTGTTGATGAGCACGACCGGCAGCGACGACGGCAGGTTGTCCACCAGGAAACCCGGCTGGTCGGTATAGGGCGACAGCACCAGCAGGCCGTCCACGCGGCCGCGCATCGCGCGCAAGGCCTCGCCCTGCTCTTCCGGGTGGCCGTGGTAGCTGGACACCAGCAGATGCTGGCGACGCGCGCGGGCGATCTGGTCGACGCCGCGGATCAGTTCGGAAAAGAACTCGCCATACAGGTCGGGCAACACCACGCCGATGGTCTGGGTGCGGCGGCTGCTGAGGCTGCGTGCAGCGGCGTGCGGCTGGTAGCGCAGGCGATCGGCCGTGGCCAGGACCTGCTGGCGCACCGATTCGGCCACGTTCTCGTGCCCGTTCAAGGCACGCGACACGGTAGCCACGGATACCCGGGCCTCACGTGCGACATCCTTGATGGTGACCGAGGTTCGCGCCATTCCCCGCCCCTCCGCGGTGATGACTGCTGTTGGTGGCGCGGACTGTAACCGTTTTCACGGAAACGTGTAAAGCACTTGTTATGAAGCCTTGAAAAAGCTTTCGAATCAAAGAGATAGACTGGCTTTCAATGCCCCTGGAAGATGCTGCATTGCAGCGCAAAAGCAGCGACACACCCATGCTCTGCGAGCATGGCATGCACAGCCTGAAATCGTTTCCATCCTGCGTTAGGGTGTCCGCGGAACGAACAGGAACCGGAGGCCGCCATGAGCGGGATCAATCGCCGTCGCGCCCTGCAACTGCTGGGTGGAGGTGCATCGAGCCTGGCCTTGCTGCGGGCGTTGGCGGCCAAGCCGCGCGACTCGCGTGCCGCGACACCGCAGCGGGATGCGCCGAACATCATCTTCATCATGACCGACGACCAGGCACGGAACGCCCTGAGCATCTATGGCAACACGATCCTCAAGACACCGAACATGGACCGCATCGGCAACGAAGGCATCCGTTTCGACCGGTCCTTCGTCACCACCTCGGTCTGCGCACCCAGCCGCGCCAGCTATCTCACCGGTCTGTACGCACACACGCATGGCGTGACCAGCAACGGCGAGGAACCGGGCTGGTACGAGCAGATGGGTTTGCGCCACGACCAGATCACCTACCCGATGCTGCTGCAGCAGGCCGGATATCACACGGCAATCGTCGGCAAATGGCACATCAAGTCGATGCCCACCGGCTTCGACCACTGGGCCATCCTGCGAGGCCAGGGCAGCTATTTCGATCCGCAGTTCATCGTCAACGATGCGCCCGTCCGCTTCCGCGGCCATACCGACGACGTGATCGGCGACCAGGCCATCGCCTATCTGCAACAACGACCGAAGGACCGACCCTTCTGCCTGTGCTACCAGTTCAAGGCCCCGCATGGCCCATGGGAACCCGACCCGCGCTTCTACGATGCCTTCAAGGACATCGATATCCCGCTGCCGCCGGGGTTCGGGGAACCTCAACCGGAGGGGGCGCCGGCAGCCTTCTCGAAGACCACGCAGGAGATCGCCCACATGGGCGACTTCTTCCGCGACAAGGAACGCCGCAAGGCGCAGGTGGACGAGAATCTTCCCGAAGAAGAACGCCTGCGTGCCGTGCTGCAGGCCTACATCCGCAATTACTACCAGGTCCTGCTGGGCGTGGATGAGAACGTGGGCCGCGTGCTGGACTACCTCGACCAGAACGGCCTTGCCGACAACACCATCGTGGTCTACACCTCGGACAACGGCATGTTCATGGGTGAACATGGTTTCTACGACAAGCGCCTGATGCTCGAGCCCTCCATCCGCGTACCGACGCTGATGCGCTGGCCGAAGCGCATCAAGCCGGGCCGCGTGGACGACCACATGGTGTTGAACATCGACGTGGCGCCCACCCTGCTGGAACTGGCGGGCGTGGCGCCCCCGGACTGGATGCAGGGACGCAGCTGGAAGCCCCTGCTGGAAGAAAGCAGGACCGATTGGCGCGAGGACTTCCTCTACGAATGGTACGAGTACCCGGCAGTGCATTGCGCGCGCAAGCATCGGGGCGTGCGAACCGAACGCTGGAAGCTGATCCACTTCTGGGAGCAGCCCGAGGAATGGGCGCTGTACGACCTGTCCAGTGATCCCGACGAGCAGGTCAATCTCATTGACCGGCCGGAGCATGCCGACAGGATCGCGGCGTTGAAGCAACGCATCGTACAACTCCGGTCCGACATCGGCGATGTGGATCCGCCGGGCTACGTCGCACCGCCCCTCACGCCAGGCAAATGCCCGGCATGAGGCTTCCCACCGAGGTTACGGGCCGGCGACGCGAAACTCCGCCTGTTGCGTGCGGTCGGAGCTTCCGCCCACGAACACGGTGAATGTCCCCGGCTCCACCACCTGCTGCATGCGCGCGTCGTACATCGCCAGGTCGTCGAAGCCGAGGGTGAACGTGAGGGTCTTCGACTCGCCCGGCTGCAGCGACACGCGCTGGAAGCCGCGCAACTGCTTCACCGGCCGCGTAACGCTGGCCACGTCGTCGCGCACGTAGAGCTGCACCACTTCCTCGCCTGCGCGCTTGCCGGTGTTGGTGACGCGCACGCTGACGCGCTGCTCCAGCGCGTCCGGCTTCAACGTCGCCGATGACACCACCGGCGCGTCGTACCGGAACGTGGTGTAGCTGAGGCCGTGACCGAAGGCATAGAGCGGCGTCCACGGGACATCGAGGTACTTGCTGGTGTACTTCTCTTCCATGCGCGGCGGACGGCCGGTGTTCTTGTGCGCGTAGTAGATCGGCACCTGGCCGACATTGTGCGGGAAGGTGATCGGCAGTTTCGCGGAGGGATTCACGTCGCCGAACAGCACGTCGGCGATCGCGTGCCCGCCCTCGATGCCCGGGAACCAGGCCTCCAGGATCGCCGGCACCTTGCCTTTCAGCCCTCCGATCGACAGCGGCCGGCCATTCAACAGCACCACCACGACGGGCTTGCCGGTGGCCGCGACCGCAAGCGCGAGCTGCTCCTGCACGCCTGGCAGGTCCAGCGAGGTGCGGTTGTTCGCCTCCGCGCTCATGTCGGGGTGTTCACCAAGGAACATCACTACCGCGTCCGCCTGCTTCGCGGCGGCGACGGCGTCGGCGAAGCCGCGGGTGTCCTGGCTGTCGATCTCGGCACCCTTCGCCACGACAAGGCGCGTCCTGTCGCCGAGCGCGGCCTTCAAGCCTTCGAGCGGCGTGACCGCATCTTCCTCGCGCCCGGCCACCGCCCAGTTGCCCAGCATGGCGCGGCGATGGTCGGCCAGCGGTCCGATCACCGCCAGCGTGCGCACCGACTTGGCGAGCGGGAGCACCTGGTTGTCGTTCTCAAGCAGCACCAGCGACTTCTGCGCCATCCGGCGCGCATCGGCACGGTGCTCCGGCGTCAGCGTCAGCGCGCGCTCACGGGCGCCATCGTCGGTGCAGGAGCGATAGGGATCATCGAACAGGCCCAGGCGGTACTTCGCGTTCAGCACGCGACGCACCGACGCATCCACTTGCGCCATCGGAACACGCCCGGCCTTCACCGCCGCCGGCAGGTCCTTCAGGTAGATCTGGCTGACCATGTCGACATCCACGCCCGCGCGCAGGCCGAGGCTGCCGGCCTGTTCGCGGTCGGCGGCCACGCCGTGCGGCATCAGTTCCATCACGCCGGTGTAGTCGCTGACCAGCAGGCCGTCCCAGTCCCACTGCTTGCGCAGGAGATCCTCGATCAGCGGCTGGTGTGCATGCATGGGCACGCCGGCGATCTCGTTGAAGGCGGCCATGATCGATTGCGCGCCTGCATCGACGGCGGCTTTGAACGGGGGCAGGTAGAGTTCGTGCAGCGTGCGCTCGGAGATGTCGGCGACGTTGTAGTCGCGCCCCGCCTCGGCCGCGCCATAGGCGACGAAATGCTTGGCGGTGGCGAGCACCGCATCCGGCGCGCGCAGGTCGTCGCCCTGGAAGCCGCGCACCCGCGCTGCGGCCAGCACGGAGCCCAGGTACGGATCTTCGCCTGCGCCTTCCACGACGCGCCCCCAGCGCGGATCGCGCGAAATGTCGACCATCGGCGCGTACGTCCAGTGAATGCCGTGCGCCGAGGCCTCGATCGCCGCAACCCGGGCGGCGTGCTGCACTTCCACCGGATCGAAGCTGGCCGATTCGCCCAGCGGCACCGGGAACACCGTGCGGTGTCCATGGATGACGTCGTACCCGAACAACAGGGGAATCCCGAGCCGGGACTGTTCCACCGCGATGCGCTGCAGGCGGCAGGTCAGCACCGCACCCTGCGTGCCGAGGTAGGAGCCGATCTCGCCACGACGGATCTGGTCCTCGCTGCCCGCCATCGCGGCCGGCCCGGTGTTGTTGCCCACGCCGGGCGGCTGGTTCAGCTGGCCGAGCTTCTCCTCCACCGTCATCTTCGCCAGCAGGGCGTCGACGAACGCCTTTTCGGCCGGCGTCGCGTAGACCGGCGGCCTGGCGTCGGCGGTCGAGGCCAGCAGCGTCGCCACCAGTCCGGCCAGCAGTGCATGGGGGATTCGGGGATTGTGATGCTTCATGGCGCCCTCCCGGCATAGCGAAGGGCGCGAATGTAAACGTTTTCAGCGGCGACTGCATGCGGCAGCGCCGGAAAGGCCGGCGGCGCTCAGCGGGCCTCGTCGGGTGTACGTGCCTCGATGGCCAAGGCGTGGATATCGGTCTGCATCATCTCGCCCAGGGCGGCGTAGACCACGCGGTGGCGGGCCAGCGGGGGCTTGCCGGCGAAGGCCGCGCTGGTGATGCGGACCGTGAAGTGTCCCCGGCCATCGCGGGCGCCTTCGTGGCCCGCGTGCTTGTGGCTGTCGTCCAGCACCTCCATCGACACCGGTTGCAGGGCGGACTCGAGGGCTGCCCGGATGCGCTCGATCCGGTTCACGGCAGAACCTTGCGGAAGGGCCGGACGTCGGTGCGCGCATAGACGCCGGCGGCGGCGTAGGGATCGGCATCGGCCCAGGCACGCGCGTCTTCCAGCGAGTCGAACTCGGCAATCACGATGCTGCCACTGAAGCCGGCCGGACCCGGATCCTCGGCATCGATGGCCGGACACGGACCCGCCAGCAACAGGCGACCCTCGTCGCGCAGCGCGGTCAGGCGGGCCAGGTGCGCGGGCCGCGAAGCCAGGCGCTTGGAAAGGACGTCGGGGGCGTCATGCCCTTCGATGGCGTACCACATGCGGTTCACTCCGGAAGCTGGGCCTGAATTGTACGTGCCCTCCCCCGGGCCAGGTGCTGGACACACTCCCGGCCAAGGCTTACCCTGTCCTTCATTGCACGGCCGGAAGCAGCGGCCCGTCCAGGGGAAGAACCGGCCACGCCGCCCTCCCCGATCCCCGGCACGGGGACCACCGGGACGTTCGATTCGCTGCCCATACCCGCCCGCGCCCGACGACCTCACGCTGTCCGCCGCCGCATCCTGCGGTGTGCTTTGCTGGTTGCTTCAAGGGAAGCGTTCGCCCTGCGACGCATGATGTTGGTTTGCGGAATGACGGCACCAAGCCGGCCCTGCCGCGTGCAGGATGGATCGGTGGTTAGCACGATGACTGTTTCTTGATGAGCCCAGAACTCGCGTCCGACGCGACCCCACAATCCCCGTCCACGCATCCGCAGCAGCAGGAAATGCCGCTGGCGATGGTGCATGGGCAGCCGGTGCTGCAGATCCCGCAGGACCTGTACATCCCGCCGGATGCGCTCGAAGTCATCCTGGACGCGTTCGAAGGCCCCCTGGACCTGCTGTTGTACCTGATCCGCCGGCAGAACCTGGACATCCTGGACATCCCCGTCGCCGAAATCACCCGGCAGTACGTGGACTACATCAATGTGATGCAGGAACTGCGGTTCGAACTGGCCGCCGAATACCTGCTGATGGCGGCCATCCTGGCCGAGATCAAGTCACGCATGCTGCTGCCGCGGCCGGTGAGCGAGGATGGCGAAGAAGGCGATCCGCGCGCCGAGCTGGTGCGCCGCCTGCAGGAATACGAACGCTTCAAACAGGCGGCCGAGGACCTGGACGCCCTGCCCCGCCAGGACCGCGACACCACCCCGGTCAGCGCGGAGGTTCCCGACCGGGCAGCGGTCAGGTTGCCGCCCCCGGTGGAGCTGAAGGAAATGCTGCTGGCGCTGCACGACGTGCTGAAGCGCGCCGAGCTGTTCAGCGGCCACGCGATCAAGCGCGAAGCGCTCAGCGTGCGCCAGCGCATGGGCGATGTGCTGACGCGGCTGGAGGACGGCAAGTTCCACCGCTTCGAAAGCATGTTCACACCGGAGGAAGGCAAGCTGGGCGTGCTGGTGACCTTCCTGGCCATGCTGGAACTGGCCAAGGAGCAGTTGCTGGACATCGTGCAGGAAGCCCCGCTTGCCCCGATCTACATCAAGTCGCTGGCGCTGAACAACACCAACGAACCGCTGCAGTTCTCCAGCGAATTCGACGATACCGACGCCGCCAACGACAGCCCGTGACGCGGCCGGGCCTTGCGCCCGCCGCACTTCCGAACGACAGGACCGCATGGATCAATCGCTCATCAACCGCATCGTGGAAGCCGCCCTGCTGGCGGCGACCCAGCCGCTGGCACTCGCGCAGTTGCACGGCCTGTTCCCCGAGGACGAGCCGGCGCCGGAAGGCAGTGTCGAGCAGGCGCTGCAGCAGCTCGCCGATGCCTGCGCCGACCGCGGCGTGGAACTGGTCGAAGTCGCCTCCGGCTACCGCTACCAGGTCAAGGCCGACGTGCACGCCTGGGTCGCCCGGCTGTGGACGGAACGCAAGACCAAGTACACCCGCGCCACGCTGGAAACCCTGGCGCTGATCGCCTACCGCCAGCCGATCACGCGTGGCGAGATCGAGCAGGTCCGTGGCGTGGCAGTGAGCAGCAACATCATCCAGGCCCTGGAAGAGCGCGAATGGATCCGCGTGGTGGGCCACCGCGATGTACCGGGCAAGCCGGCGCTGTTCGGCACCACCAAGGGCTTCCTCGACTACTTCGGCCTGAAGCGCCTGGACGAATTGCCGCCGTTGTCCGAACTCAAGGACATCGGCGAACTGGAGCCGCAACTGCCGCTGGACGGCGCGCCGTTGCCGGTCAGTATCGCCAGCGGCGATGCCGCGGATGGCGAAGAACAGGCCGCGCCGTCGGACGACGATGCCGGCGACAGGGACGACGGAACGGATACCGATACGCAGGACCCCGCGGACGCGTCGCAGGACGAGGCCGCCAATGACGACACCCCGACGGAAGCCGGCGACACCGCCGCACACGCTTCCCACGATGAACCTCAACCCCAAGATGACGACGCCGCAGTTTCCAACGAGGAACACCAGGCACCGTCGGAGCAGAAACAATGAGCAACACCCCGAAAAAACCCTCACTCGGCAAGTTGTCGCTGAAGCGCGGCGAAGGCGCCGACGCGCCTGAAACGAACCGACTGGAAGAGCGCCTGCACAAAGTGCTGGCGCAGGCCGGCCTGGGCTCGCGCCGTGCGCTGGAACAGCGCATCGCCGATGGCCTGGTCAAGGTCAACGGCGAAGTCGCGCAGACCGGCATGTCGGTCAAGGGCGGCGACCGCATCGAGCTGGACGGCAAGACCTTCGTCGCCAGCGCACTGACCGAACCCTCCCGCGTGCTGATCTACAACAAGCCGGAAGGCGAAGTGACCACGCGCGAAGACCCCGAAGGCCGCCCGACGATCTTCGAAGCGCTGCCGGCCCTGAAGGGCGCGCGCTGGATCGCCATCGGCCGCCTGGACATCAACACCACCGGCCTGCTGCTGCTGACCACCGATGGCGAACTCGCCAACGCGATGATGCATCCGTCCTACGAAGTCGAACGCGAGTACGTGGTGCGCGTGCGGGCGCCGGAAGGCCAGGACAGCGTGCCGGACAACGTCGTCGACCGGCTGCGCCGCGGCGTGGCGCTGGAAGACGGCCCGGCCAAGTTCGACAGCATCGAGCGCATCGGCGGCACCGACTCGCACGACTGGTTCAGCGTGGTGGTCAAGGAAGGCCGCAATCGCGAAGTGCGCCGCCTGTGGGAGTCGCAGGGCTGCCAGGTCAGCCGCCTGAAGCGCGTGCGCTATGGCAAGGTCAGCCTGCCGCAGCCGCTGCTGCGAGGCCAGTCGCAGGAACTGGCCGACGCGCAGGTGCAGGCGTTGCGCAAGGAACTGGGCCTTGAAGACGGCACGCCCGCCGCGCTGACGCTGCAGCCCGTGATCGGCCAGCGCAAGGCATCCAAGTCCACCGTGCATGTGGGCGGAGGCCGCAGCGGCAGCGCGTACGTCAACGGCCACAACAGCGCCGACGAAGGCCGCGAACTGCGCCGCTTCGACCACGTGCGCGAAGACCGTGGCCGCGGTGGTCGCGGCAAGAAGCCGCATGGCGGCCTGACCGTCAGTGGCGAGCAGGCGGCCAAGCAGTCGCAACGTCCGTTCAAGCAGCGCACACCCAAGGGCCCGAAGCCGTTGCCGGATGGCAATCCGGCCGCGTTCCGCAGCTGGTACGTGCCTGATGGTGTGGATACCGGCCCCGCCGGTCACCGCAACGCCGGCCCCGGCGGCCCGAAGAAGCCCTACGGCGGCAAGCCGGGCGGACGTCCCGGTGCCGGTGGCAAGCCGGGCGGCGGCGCGGGCAAGCGCGGTCCGGGTGGTGGGCCGGGTGGCTTCGGTGGCGACCGCTTCGGCAGCGACCGTGCAGGCCCTGCGGGCGAACGTGGTCCGCGTGGCGCGCAAGGTGCGGGCAAGCCGCAGCGCGCGGCGCGTCCCTACGGCCATCCCGCCAGCGCACCCAGCTTCCCGTCCGACCACGCCAACCCCGGCTTCAGTCCCTACGGCCAGCAGCCGCGCGGTCCGCGTCCGCAAGGTCGTCCGGGTGGCGGCGGCAATCGTCCGCAACACGCCGGTCCGCGCCCTGGCGGGCGTCCGGCAGGCGGACGGGGTCCGGGCGGTCGCCCCGGCGGCGGCGGACAGCGCGGCCCCCGCGGTGGCGGCGGCCACGGTTGAAGCAACAAGGAGAAGGCGCCCATCGGCGCCTTCTCCGTTTTCCGCGGATCGGTCGCGCTGACTTCATGGCGACTTCATCGCGACTCCCCGCAACGTCTGCACGCTGCGCGCCATCCCGTGATGGCGCGCATGCCCGACGATGCAGGACAACCGATACGACGTGATCGTGGTGGGTGCAGGATTCGCCGGCCTCGCCTGTGCGGGCGAGCTTGCTTCCCATGGCCTGCGCGCCTGCGTGATCGATCGCAAGCAGGACCTCGGCGAGCGCATCCACACCACCGGCATCCTGGTGCAGGAGGCATGCGATGCACCGCTGCTGGCCGACCTGCCGCAGGCACTGGTGCGTGCCGTTCCCCATGTCCGCCTGTACGCGCCCAACCTGCGCAGCGTGCGGCTCGGTGCGGCCGGGTATCGCTTCCACACCACGGACACGCCGGCACTGATGCGCTGGCTGGGCGAGCGCACCGAGGCTTGCGGCGTCGAATTGAAGCGCGGCCACGCGTTCCGCGATGCCGTGCGCACCACCTCTGGATGGCGGGTGGAAGGCGTCGGGCAAGCCCGTTTCCTGGTCGGTGCCGATGGCGCACGCTCGCGTGTCGCCGAGCGGCTCGGACTCGGCCGCGTGGGCGAGTTCCTCCACGGCGTGGAATACGAGTTCGATGGCATCGCCCTGCGCGAACCCGATGCCCTGCATTGCTTCATCAGCAAGCGCTTCGCTCCCGGCTACCTGGGCTGGGTGGCACAGACACCGACCGGCGTGCAGGCCGGCCTGGCGCGGCGTTATCGGCCGGGCAACACGCAGGCACCGGACATGGTCGGCTTCCTGCACCATGTCGCCCCGATGACGGGACTGCCGGCGACACGGCGACCGGACAGCATCCGCGCCGGCCTGATTCCCTGCGGTGGTGCGGTCCGGCCGATGTCGGGGGAGGACGTAGTGCTTGTGGGCGACGCGGCCGGCATGGTGTCGCCACTGACCGCCGGCGGCATCCATTCCGGTCTTCGCCACGGCGCGGCCATCGGGCGCATGCTGGCCGGCCACCTGACCGGCGAAGCGGCATCGGGCGCTTCAATGACGCCACCTGTCCCGGGTTTCGCCTTCAAGCGCCTGTTGCGATGGGCGTTCGACCAGGGGCAATTCGACGCCCCGATGGACCTGCTGCTGACAACACGCCCCATGCGTCGCGCCGTCGAGCACCTCTGCTTCCATCGACGCGGCGGCCTGGCGCCCGACCCGGGCGGCGCGGATTGAGTACGATCAAGGCCGCGCTGCGGCGGTCGGCTACAATGGCGCGTTGATTCGATAGCCCAGACTCCCCCATGTCCTCTGCGTTCGGCACCGAGACGGTGCTCGACGTCCGTCACTGGACGGACGCCTACTTCAGCTTCACCACCACCCGCGACGACGGTTTCCGCTTCGAGAACGGCCAGTTCGTCATGATCGGGCTGGAAGTCGACGGCACGCCGCTGCTGCGCGCCTACTCGATCGCCAGCGCGAACTGGGAAGAACAGCTCGAGTTCTTCAGCATCAAGGTGCAGAACGGCCCGCTGACCTCGCGCCTCCAGCACATCAAGCCGGGCGACAGCGTGCTGATCGGACGCAAGCCCACCGGCACCCTGCTGATCAGCGACCTGCATCCGGGCCGCAACCTCTATCTGCTGGGCACGGGGACCGGACTGGCGCCGTGGCTGTCGATCATCAAGGACCCGGCGACTTACGAGCGCTTCGACAAGGTCATCCTGACCCACGGCGTGCGCCATGCCGAAGACCTGGCCTACCGCGACTATTTCGAAAAGGAACTGCCGCAGCACGAGTTCCTCGGCGAAACCATCCGCGAGAAGCTGCTGTACTACCCCGCAGTCACCCGCGAGGACTTCCCCAATCGGGGACGCCTGACCGACCTGATGGCCACCGGCAGCATGATGGAGAGCCTCGGCATCGCGCCGCTGGATGCGGAGCACGACCGCGCGATGATCTGCGGCAGCCCGCAGATGCTGGCCGACTTCCGCGCCCTGCTGGATGGCCGCGGCTTCACCGCCGCACCCCGCATCGGCACCGCCGGGCAGTACGTGTTCGAGCGCGCCTTCGTCGAGAAATAGGCGCGAGGCACGCGCCGGATCCATGTCCGGCGCGCATCGGAGACAAGCCACGCGGGACGACCGCGCCGCCAACTGCTACGCTGCCGACACGAAGTCCTGGGGAGGACGTACCGTGATCCGGAATCTGCTGCTGGCCATGCTGTTGGCCGCTGTCCCGTGTGCGCACGCCACGGATGCCGTCCGGCAGCCTGGCGTGGGCGAAGTGCCGCCCCCCATCACGCTCAAGGACCGCGAGGGCAATCCCGTCGATCTCGATGCGCTCAAGGGCAAGGTGGTCGTGGTGACGTTCTGGGCATCATGGTGTGGCCCCTGCCGGCGCGAGTTGCCGATGCTCGGCCACATGCAGAAGATCGTCGGCCGGGAGCATCTGGAAGTCATCGCCATCAACATGAAGGAACCGCGCAGCGACTACCTCGGCGTCCTTCGCGCCAACAAGGATCTGGACCTGACCTTCGTCCATGACGTCCGCGGCGTGGTGACGGACCGTTACGGCGTCACCGCACTGCCGAACATGTTCGTCATCGGCCAGGATGGCCTCATCGTGCGTGCGCATCGTGGCTACTCGGAGGCCGTGCTGGAATCCTTCTCCCGGGAGTTGCTCGCGCTGCTGCCCGAGGAGGCGCTGCAGCGGCGCGTCCCCGCTCAGCCACCGCCGTAGCGCAGCCAGATCACGGCCGCCGCTTCATCCGCGAACACCTGCGCGTTGAACCCGTGTTCGTTGGCCAGCAGGCCCGCGAACTCGACCTGCGGCAGCTGGTCGACATGCCGTTCGACGTAGGCGATGCGCACGGCTTCCATGCCCTGGCCCTGCATCGCCTGCACGAACTCCAGCAATTGTCCCGGCGGCGGTGGCTCGCCTTCCATGTCATCCACCACCAGCAGCGCGCGTGGCGCCAGCCTGCGGATCTCCCCCGCGATGACCTGCCAGTACGCCAGCGTGGTCTCCAGCGTGCCATTGACGCCGGTCACCCACGCGCGCAACCCGTAGTCGGTGGTGGCGAACTCGATATGGAACAGCCGGCCGTCCACGCGCTCGCCCACTGCTTCAGGCCAATGCTGCACGGACGTCGCCCGCCAGGGACGCCGGTGCATCGGTCGGCGCATAACGCTTGATCACCTTGCCGTCGCGGCCCACGAGGAACTTGCTGAAATTCCACTTGATCGCGCTGATGCCGAGCAGCCCGCTCTTCTCCTGCTTCAGCCACTTCCACAGCGGATGCGCACCATCGCCGTTGACGTCGATCTTGGCGAACATCGGGAACGTCACGTCGTAGTTCAGCGAACAGAAATTGCGGATCTCGGCTTCATCGCCCGGCTCCTGGTGGCCGAACTGGTCGCACGGGAATCCCAGCACCACCAGCCCCTGCGGTCCGAACTCGCGCCACAGTGCTTCCAGGCCGGTGTACTGCGGCGTGAAGCCGCACCTGGAGGCCACGTTGACGATCAGCAGGGCCTTGCCCTGGTACTCGGACAGCGAGCGCTCCCGGCCATCGAGGTCCTGGGCGGAAAAGTCGTAGGCGATGGTCATGCGTTCCCTCCGGGAAAGCCGCTATCAGACACCTCCCGCGCGAACAGGGCAAGGCTCCCCTTCACCGGATGGGCAGCGTGGCGACGATCCGCTAACGTAGCCACCTGCACCGGACCGTGGACGCCCATGCAAGCCGCCGATCCCGCCAGCCACGCCAACCTGTACATCCATGTCCGCATCCTGCTCGGGATGATCGTGGGCCTGGGCCTGACCCACCTGCTGCGCCACGTGGCACGCATCGTCGAACGTCCCCGCGCGCACCGGATCTACAGCGTGCACCTGGTCTGGGCAGGTTTCATGTTCGTCTACATGCTGCACTTCTGGTGGTGGGAATTCAGCCTCTCCCACCAGGCGCACTGGAGCTTCATGCTCTACCTGTACGTCACCCTGTACGCCCTGCTGCTCTACCTGCTGTGCGCGCTGGTGTTCCCCGAATCATTGGCCGAAGGAAGCGGCTACCGCGACTACTACTATGACCGGCGGACCTGGTTCTTCGGTCTGCTCGCGCTGATGTTCGTGGTGGATGTCGGGGACACCCTGATCAAAGGCCAGCCATACGCGCAGCAACTCGGCCCGGAGTACTGGGTGCGCAATGCGCTGTACATCGTCGGCAGCCTGGTGGCCATCGCCACCCGCAACCCGCGCTTCCACGCCACGTTCGCGGTGATGGCGCTGCTGTACGAGTTGTCGTGGATCTGGCGGCGTTACGAGATCCTGGCGTAGCCCTGTCCTCCTGCAGGAGCGACGGCAGTCGCGACCGCAGACTGGGAATTCTCAAGGTATACGGTCGCGACTGACGTCGCTCCTACAACAGTTGCGTCAGCGAACGGATTGCACTTCCAGTGCAGGCGCAAACGGCCTGATGCCCAGCGCCTCGTGGATCTCGGCCGGGTAGTACGCACGCCCGTCCTTGATCACCAGCGCGAGCTTGCGGATGTCGCTGATGTCCTGCGTCGGGTCGCCATCCACCAGCACCAGGTCGGCGCGCTTGCCGGGTGCGATGGACCCGGCATCGTCCAGCGTGCGGCTGTACTTCGCGCCGTTCCAGGTCGCCACCTGCAGCACCTGCGATGGCGTCAGGCCTGCCTGCACGTACAACTCCAACTCCCGTTGCAGCGTGAAGCCCGGCAGTTCGTCGGTGCCCGCGACCAGCGGCACGCCGGCGCGATACATGCGGCCGGTGAAGTCGACCAGCTTGTCGAAGCTGCGCTTGTACCGGGCGCCGGTGACGTCGTCAGGAATGTTCAGTTCCGCAGCGCGGCGACCCCGCTGCACATCCGGCGGGAGGTGATCGGCTACATCGGCGACGATGGGCGACAGCTGCCCCTCGCGCTGGTGCAGGAACTCGAAGGTCGCCAGCGTGGGGTCGATGACGATCTGCTTGTTCGCCAGTTCGGCGATGAAGTCCTGGACCGGCCTGCTGTCGAAATCCAGCCCGTCCGTCTTGTCCGCCACCAGGTAGAAGCGCGCCAGCGTGCGCGTGTCGGTTTCCGGCGTGACGAAGAAGTTCAGCATCACCTGGTTGATGTGCTGGATCTCGTCATAGCCCTGTTCCACCACGTCCTGCGCCCGCATGAAGGCGGGCACGTGGCCGCTGACGCGGATGCCGCGCTGGTGCGCATGGGCGGTGGTGTCGCGCAGGATCTCCTTCGGGAAGGAGTTGTAGATCTTGATCTGTGGGTAGCCATGATCGGCGTACCAGTCGATCGCCTGCTTGGCGCCGGCCAGGTCCTTCACCACGAAACCGCCCTGAGACGAATGCGGGCTCTGGCCTTCGATGTAGCCGGCGGGAATCACGCGCGGATGCATCAGCGTGCCGGCCTTCTCTTCCGCCATCAACTGTTGCAGCGTGGCGTTGTCGTTGCCCATGTCGCGCGCGCTGGTGACGCCCGCGGCCAGGTGCAGGCCGCCCTCCCAGCTGCCCGCATGCACGTGCATGTCGTAGAGCCCTGGCAGCAGCACGCGGTTGCCGGCGTCGACAACCTGTTGTGCCTCCATCGTCGCCTGCCCGGCTGGCGATACCGACACGATCCTGCCATCGCGCACGACCACGTCGGAGGAAGCCCCGAGCACGGCCTTCTCGCTGTCGAAAACCCGCGCGTTCCGGATCAGCGTGGTGCCCGGCAACGGATGCGCCAAGCGTTGCTGCAGCGCCACCAGCGCCTCGCGCTCTGCGATCTTCTGGCGATCTTCCAGCGTGTTCGCCACCCCTTGCCAGCCGTCCTCGATCAGCTGCAGGAAGCCCGGATAGATGTAGGCGAACAGGCGCGGCTCGGCATCGCGCGTCACCCATACGAAGCTCGGCGTGAAGCCGATGCCGGTCAGCGCCAGCAGGTCGACCGTGCGCGACTGCGTGCCAGTGCGGATCTCCATCGACGCGAGCTTGCGTTGTGTCAGCGTGCCGCTGGGAACCAGCGGCAACTTGCCATCGGCCTGCCGGGCCAGCGCCGCCAGCGCTACCGACGACGTGGCCGGCGTGCCGCCGAGCGGCGTGTACAGCGCCGTGCCGGTGAAGGTATGCGTGCCTGCGTCGGAGGTACTCTTCCATTGGCCACGATCGCCGTCGCGGGCGAAGGTTTCGTCCACCGGCGCACCGAAGGTCGAGACGCCCTTCACCTGATAGCGCTGGAAGGTGCCATCGGCCGCGAGCTGGTATTCCTCCTTCAACTCCGGCCCACGCCCGTTGTCCTTGAAGATGAAGTCCACCCGGGTGACGCCATCATCCCCCACGGTGACCGTCTGCTCACCGGCCTTCTTGCCGCCATCCACCAGCGCCACGTACTTCAGGGTTTCGGCGGCCAGTGCCGAAGGAGCCAGCAACAACGCGTAGCACAGGGCAAGGACGGGCTTCACAGGATTCTCCGGAAGGGGCGCTCGGCGCATTCTGCCGCAGATTGAGGCCCTGCCCTCCCCATCGCCCATGCCTTTCGTCATGGGTCCCGTCTGCCCCCCTGGGTTACCCTTGGAAATCCACTCTGCCAGGACGTTGCGCTTCATGACCACCCGCCTTGCCATCGCGCTTGCCGCGACCCTTGGACTCGCCATGCCCGCCTACAGCCAGGCCGCCACACCGGCCACCCAGACCGCACAAGCCGCCAATCCCTTCTTCGCCGAAAGCCCGCTGCCGCTGCACTACCCGCAGTTCGACAAGATCAAGGACAGCGACTTCGCGCCCGCCTTCGACGCCGGCATGGCCGAGCAGCTGAAGGAAATGGACGCCATCGCCAACGACCCGGCCGCGCCCACCTTCGAGAACACCATCATCGCGATGGAGAAGAGCGGCCAGGTGCTGGACCGCGCCACCACCGTGTTCTTCAACCTGGTGGGCACCGACACCAACGATGCGCGCAACAAGCTGCGCGCCGATTACTCGGCGAAGTTCGCCGCCCACGGCGACGCCATCAGCCTGAATCCGAAGCTGTTCGCCCGCATCAAGGCGCTTTACGACCAGCGCAACGACCTGGGCCTGGACGCGCAGGGCGTGCGCCTGATCGAGCGCTACCACACCAGCTTCGTGCGCTCCGGCGCCAACCTCAACGAAGCCGACAAGGCGACGCTGAAGAAGATGAACGGTGAACTGGCGTCGCTGGGCACCACCTTCAGCGACAACGTGCTGAAGGAAGTCAACGCCTCGGCGGTCGTCGTCGATGATGTGAAGCAGCTCGACGGCCTGACCGAAGGCCAGATCGCCACCGCAGCCGAGGTCGCCAAGAAGCGCGGTCTGGAAGGCAAGTACGTCCTGACGCTGCTCAACACCACCGGCCAGCCGCCGGAGTCGCAACTGACCAACCGCACGCTGCGCCAGCGCCTGCACGAAGCGTCTGTCGTACGCGGCAGCCGCGGCGGCGAGTTCGACACCACCGCGCTGGTCTCGCGCATCATGAAGCTGCGCGCCGACCGCGCGAAGCTGCTGGGCTACCCCAACCACGCGGCCTACGGCCTGGAAGACCAGACCGCGCGCACGCCGGAAGCCGTCAACGCCATGCTGGGCAAGCTGGCCCCGGCCGCCGTGGCCAATGCCAAGCGCGAGGCCGCCGACCTGCAGGCGATGATCGACCAGGAGCAGAAGGCCAAGGGCGAGCCGACCTTCGCGCTGGAACCGTGGGACTGGGCGTTCTACACCGAGAAGGTGCGCGGGGCGAAGTACAACTTCGACGAGTCGCAGCTGAAGCCGTACTTCGAGATGAAGAACGTGCTGGAAAACGGCGTGTTCTACGCCGCCACCCAGCTGTACGGCCTGACGTTCAAGGAACGCACCGACCTGCCGAAGTACCACGCCGACACCTGGACCTACGACGTGTTCAACGCCGACGGTTCGCAGTTGGCCATCTTCATCTTCGACCCGTATGCGCGCGACTCCAAGCGCGGCGGCGCATGGATGAACTCGTACGTGTCGCAGTCGGGCCTGACCGGCGACAAGCCGGTGGTCGCCAACCATCTGAACGTGCCGAAGCCGCCGGCCGGCGAGCCGACGCTGATGACGTGGGACGAAGTGACCACCACGTTCCATGAGTTCGGCCATGCGCTGCACGGCATGTTCTCCGACGTGAAGTATCCGTACTTCAGCGGCACCAGCGTGCCGCGCGACTTCGTGGAATACCCGTCGCAGGTCAACGAGATGTGGGCCGACTGGCCGTCGATCCTGGCCAACTACGCCAAGCACCACAAGACCGGCGAGGCCATGCCGCAGGCACTGCTGGACAAGGTGATCGCCGCGTCCAAGTTCAACCAGGGCTTCGCCACCACCGAGTACCTGGGCGCCGCGATGCTGGACCAGCGCTGGCACCAGATCACCGCCGACCAGGTGCCGGACGCCGCCGGCGTGATGAAGTTCGAGGCCGCCGCGCTGACCGCCGACGGCATCAACTACACGCCGGTGCCGCCGCGCTACAAGACGCCCTACTTCAGCCACATCATGGGCGGCTACTCGGCCGGCTACTACGCCTACATCTGGTCTGAAGTGCTGGACGCGAACAGCGTGGAATGGTTCAAGAGCAACGGCGGCCTGAAGCGCGAGAACGGCGATCACTTCCGCAAGACGCTGCTGTCGCAGGGCGGCAGCCAGGATGCGATGAAGCTGTTCCGCGACTTCGCCGGCCACGATCCCAGGATCGAGCCCCTGCTGGAGAAGCGCGGCCTGACGGCACCCGCCAGCGCTGCGCCGGCGGCCACGCAGGTCAAGTAAGCGAACCTGCGAAGTCGCATGCTGTTTCCCACGCCACCTTCGGGTGGCGTGGTGCTTTCAGGGCACGGGAATCGCCGGGTGGCCGGCGGGGTTTTCCACAATGCATGTGGATGGAACCTGGACGAAACTGTGGATAACCCTCTGCCCGCCTTGTGCGGCGGACGTGTCAAGACGGGTGGCGAAATTTTCACCGCCCCTTGCCGTCAAACGTCGTGTGCACCCTGGCGCACCTTCACGGCGCCATCGATGTCCTGAGGGTCGATCGGGAACGTGGCACGCCACGGCCCTCCCGAAGTCTCCGCGAGTGGGATCAGGCGTCGAAGGCCTTGCCCAGTGCCGCGTAGGCCTGGCGCTGCTCATCGGTCTCCGCACGCGGCGCCGTGATCTCCAGTTCCACGATCTGGTCACCCGCCGGCGTGCCGGGCAGGCCGCGCCCACGCAGGCGCAGCTTGCGGCCGGAATCCGAGTCCGCCGGGATCTTCAGGTCCACTGCACCACCCAGCGTGGGGACACTGACGGTTGCGCCCAGGGCCGCCTGCCACGGCGTCAACGACAGCACGTGGATGATGTTGCGGCCGTCCACCTCGAACTGCGGGTGCGGCGCGTACTCCACTTCCAGCAGCAGGTTGCCGCCCTGCACGCCCTGCCCGGCCAGGCGGATCACCTGCCCCGGCTTCACGCCCGTCGGCACGCGGACATCGAGCTGCCGCCCGTTGACGTTCACCCGCACGCTGCCGCCGTCATGCACCGCCTGCAACGGTACCGACAGCTTCGCGCGCGAATCCCGCATCGGCTGCGGTCCGCGCGACTGCGCCTGCTCCGCGCGGGCGCGCCTGCCGAACAGCCCTTCGAAGAAATCACTGAATCCGCCGCTGCCGCCACCTGCGCCGCCGAAGATCTCCTCGTAATCGAAGTCCTGCGATCCCGGTCCGCCGCGCCCGAAATCCGGCGGTGGACGGAATTCCTCGCCGGGCCGGTAGCCGCGCGCACGCAACTGGTCATACGCGGACCGCTTCTGCGGGTCACGCAGGGCCTCGTACGCCTCGTTGACGGCCTTGAACTGATCCTCGGCGCCGGGCTCCTTGCTGACGTCGGGGTGGTACTTGCGGGCCAAGCGACGGTACGCCGTCTTGATCTCGGCGTCGCCGGCCGTGGGCTCGACGCCCAGCACCGCGTAATAGTCCTTGAACTGCATGGAATCTCCGCACGATCACGCGGGATGCCGTCCACCATGGCGGGGAGGCATCCGGAAAAAGAAAAGGCCCGCGACGCGGGCGCCACGGGCCGATTCTATCGCTCCGCCCGTTGCCCCGCCGTGTCGACCGGCGGGGCCCAGGCACGGCTACTGCACCTGGATGCGGCGCGGCGTGGTTTCAGGCTTCTTGGGGATGTCGATCTGCAGGACGCCATGCCGGCCGGTGGCGGTGATGCCGTCGGCGTTGGCGCTGTCCGGCAGCGAGAAGCGGCGGTAGAAGGTGCCGTGGACGCGTTCCATGCGGGAATAACGCGCGCCCTCTTCCTTCTCGGACACCCGTTCGCCCCGCAGGGTCAGGATGCCCTTGTCCATGTGGATCTCGATGTCCTTCGGGTCCACGCCCGGGATGTCGGCCAGGATCACGAAACGGTCGCTGTCCTCGCGGATGTCCACGCGCGGCGCCCACTGGCTGGTCACCACGTTGGACTGGTCGGCGTCGGCCTCGCCCAGGAAGCGGTCGAAGACCTGCTTGATCTCGTCCTGCAGGCCACGGGCATTGCCCCACGGGTTGTACTGCACGATGCTCATGTCGGTTTCTCCTCTGGAAGTGGCGCCGCTACCGCCAGGCGCCGATGGCGGGAAAATAGGCGCTTGCCCAAGCATTTCAAGCCCGTCACGGCCCGACCACACCGACACGCTAAACTGCATTCAGTTTTCCTCCACACAAGGCATTCCCATGAGCATCCAGGTTGGCGAGCGCATTCCCGAAGTGACCCTCAAGCGCATCCGAGAAGGCGTGGAAACGGTGGATACCACCACCCTGTTCGACGGCCGCAAGGCGGTGCTGTTCGCCGTGCCGGGCGCATTCACCCCGACCTGTTCGGAAAAGCATTTGCCCAGTTATGTGCAGCACTTCGACGATTTCCGCCACCGCGGCATCGAAGTCTTCTGCGTGTCCGTCAACGATCCCTTCGTCATGCAGGCCTGGGGCAAGACCCAGCACGTGCCGGATGGCCTGCAGATGCTCGCCGACGGCAATGCCGACCTGGCCAAGGCGCTCGGCCTGGAGATGGACGCCAGCGCCTACGGCATGGGCATCCGCGCCAAGCGCTTCGCTCTGTATGTGGAAGACGGCGTGGTGAAGAACGTGTTCGTCGAAGCGCCCGGCGAGTACAAGGTCTCCGGCGCGGAGCATGTGCTGGAACAGATCGGCTGAGTCAACGCGCCTCTCACCGCTTGTCCTGTAGGAGCGCCCTCGGGCGCGACGCCTTTCGCCCATGCTACGGAAAAGCATCGCGGGCATGGTCCGCTCCTACAAGATTGCGTGGGTTCTGCCGCCCTACCGCAGCACCTTGAACCGCGCCCTCGCCCACGCGCCGCTGTCGGCCAGTGCGGTGAGCTGGTGTTCGCCCGCCTCGGTGAAGTCCCGCCGGAATGCCTGCGCGCCCCGGGTCTCCGCGATCCAGCGCCCGTCCAGCAACCACTGCACGCGCGTGTCGGTGCCCAGTGCGCGCAACTGCAGCCGGACGCCATGCTCACTGCCCGGCGCACGCGCCAGCGTGGCGAGGTCATTCAAGCCCTCGATGCGCAGTTCCTCGGCCGCATCGCGGCCGTCGGGCTGGCAATCCGGCGACAACGGTGGCAGCCGCGACGCCGTCCGCTCGCGCGCAGGCAGCCACGGCGACGCCAATGCAGGCCAGCGCGCGATTTCCGTGCCGCGCGCGTCGTGCGTGCGCGCGCACTCGCCTGAGAGACGCAGCCCGGTCCGCGCATCCACCTCGAAGCGCTCTCGGCCGGCGCTCCACAGGCGCGCGTCGCGTTCGGCGAACGTGGGCGGCACATTGCCGCCCAGCGTCCACGCATCACGCCTGCGCTGGCAGAGCTGCGGCGACTCGGCTTCCACCTGTGTGCCCAGCGGCCAGCAGATGGCGCGCTCCGCCACGTCGGCGGGTGGCGGAGCCGGACCCGCATCGCCTTGGCCACGCGGCAGGCTGTCGATCACCTCGAACATCAACGGCAGCGCAGTGACCGCGCCGTACTGGCCCGGCAGCGGCGTGCCATCGGGCCTGCCCACCCACACGCCGACGGTATGGCGACGCGTGCTGCCGAGCGCCCACGCGTCGCGGAAGCCGTAACTGGTGCCGGTCTTCCACGCCACGCGCGGCCGGCTGCCGGTGTCCAGCACGCCGCTGCCATAACCGGGGCGCGGGTGCGCTTCGAGTACTTCGCGGATGATCCAGGCAGCGCCGGGCGACAGCAGGCGCCGATCGGACGAAGGATCCTGCGCGCTGTAGCGCACGCGGCCCGACAGTCCACCGCGATTGAGCCCCGCATATGCACCGACCAGATCCTCCAGGCGCGCGCCCGTGCCGCCGAGGATCAGCGACAGGTTGGGCTGCTCGCCGCGCGGATAGCGCAGCACCAGGCCGTTGTTCGCCAATCGCGCGGAGAAACGCGCCGGACCCACACGATCCAGCAGGTCCACTGCCGGTACGTTGAGCGACAACCGCAGCGCGTCGGCCGCGCCGACAGGGCCGTTGAAGGCGGCGTCGAAGTTGCCGGGCCGGTAACCGCCGAACGACTGCGGCGCGTCGATCAACAGGCTTTCGGAATGGATCAGTCCATCATCGAGCGCCAGTCCGTACAGGAACGGCTTCAGCGTCGAGCCGGGCGAACGCCACGCCTGCACCATGTCCACATGGCCAAGCCGTTCGCGGTCACCGAACGCCACCGAGCCGACATAGGCGCGCGCTTCCATCGTGGCGTTGTCGACCACCAACAACGCGGCCGACGTGCGCGCGGGCAATGTGGAGAAGTAGCCCTGCACGCGTTCCTCCAACGTGCGCTGCAGGCCCGCGTCGATGGTGGACGTGATGCGTGATGCCCGTGGTTGCTGGCGGCGCAGGCGTTCGGCCAGCAGGGCGGCGCTCAACGGTGCCTGCAGGCTGCGGGCGACGACGGGCTCGATACGTGCGTCATCAACCTCGGCCCTCGACCATGCGCCAAGGTCGACCATGCGCTGCAGCACCTTGTCCCGCGCGATGCGCGCCGCATCCGGATGGCGGTCCGGGCGCAGCCGGCTGGGCGACTGCGGCAGCACCGCGAGCAGTGCTGCCTCTGCATGCGAGAGCCGCGATGCCGGCTTGCCGAGATACGCCCAGCTCGCCGCATCCACGCCTTCGATGGTGCCGCCGAATGGCGCGCGCTCCAGGTAGAGCGTCAGGATCTCGCGCTTGGACAGGTGCACTTCCAACTGCACCGCCCGCAGCATCTGCTTGGCTTTGCCCCAGGGCGTGCGCGAGTGGCGATCCAGCATGCGCGCCACCTGCATGGTCAGCGTGGAGCCTCCCGACACCACCCGTCCGTGACGGACGAACTGCCCGGCCGCGCGCATGAGCGCCCACGGATTGATGCCGGGATGCTTCCAGAACCAGCGGTCTTCGTAGTTCAGCAGCGCCTGCAGGTAGAGCGGCGATACCGTGTCGGGAGATGCGGGATAGCGCCAGACCCCGTCGCGATCGGCGAAGGCGCGCAGCGGCGTGCCGTCGCGTGCGACGACCAGGGTGCTGGTGTCGCGGCTCTTCGGCAGCGGCGGCGGGAACGCAAGGTCCGCCACCAGCAGTGCGACAAGCACCACCACCGTCGACCATCGCAGGCGGGTCAGCCAGCGGCGTGGGCGACCTCCGTCATTCCAGCGCACGTTGGAATCCCTTTTGCTTTTGCTCCGCTGTGTCATGGCCCATGGATGGCTGAAGATCAAGATGGATCCCGGCGTTCGCCGGGATGACGCCAAGGAACCCTTCACCCCCCGATCCCGTCATTCCAGCGCACGCTGGAATCCATTTCGCTTTTGATCGGTTGAGTCATGGGACCACAAAAGCCTGAAGATCAAGATGGATCCCGGCGTGCGCCGGGATGACGCCAGGGGAACCCTTCACCCCCCCGATCCCGTCATTCCAGCGCACGCTGGAATCCATTTCGCTTTTGGTCGGTTGAGTCATGGGACCACAAAAGCCTGAAGATCAAGATGGATCCCGGCATTCGCCGGGATGGCGCCAGGGAAACCACTCGTCTCCTCCAACCTCGTCATTCCAGCGCATGCTGGAATCCATTTCGCTTCTGATCCACTGTGTCATGGGACCACGGAGGCCTGAAGATCAAGATGGATCCCGGCGCTCGCCGGAATGACGCCAGGGGAACCCTTCGTCCCTCCGATCCCGTCATTACAGCGCACGCTGGAATCCATTTTGCTTTTGATCCGCTGTGTCATGGGACCACGGAAGGCTGAAGATCAAGATGGATCCCGGCGTTCGCCGGGATGACGGCCGGAGGAACTCCCGCGCCATCCACACCGTCATTCCAGCGCACGCTGGAATCCATCTCCGCTCCGGCTCCACACCGTCATCCCTGCCGATTCGGAAGATCAAGAGAGATCCGACGTTCGGCTGGGTGACGGAAGAAGCACGCGCTACGGCTGCACCACCGTGATCGTCGCTGGCGACGCCTTGCCGACACCGCGGATGTCCGGACGGTACATGTCCTCCACCAGCGAGGGCGGCACGGTGTACGTGCCCGGGGTCACCGCGCGCACTAGGTAGAACACCTTGGCGGTGTCGCCGCGATCCAGTTTCAGTGCCGCCACATAGCGGTCGTCGCGGAACTCCTCGTGCTTGACGTCCGCCGCGCCACCACGGTCGCTGATCGAGATGCCATCCACCACCACCTCAGCCCACTGCTTGGCATCGCCCAGGTTGAAGTTCTCGATTTCCAGCCCCGCCGGCAGCAGGTCGGTGAACAATGCATCCGGCATGGCGACGTTGGCGGTGATGCCGACGCGCACGATCAGCGCCTCGCCTTCCTTCAGCGTGCCGCCTTTCCACTCTTTGCCATCCGTCGTGTAGTAGCGACGCTCGATGCCGATCTGCCGGTTGTCCGGCGCCGGCGCGCTGCGCGGGATGCCGGCCACGTCGAGCGATGCGTACAGCGGCGGCGAACCCTCGGGCACGAAGCGCAGGCCACGGGCCAGCGCGGCGTGGTCGACGCTGCGGCCGAACAGCCGGACCGGCGCGACAGCCTCCGCATCGCCACCGATACTCCATTGGCCGGACACCAGCTTCTTCTGGTCGACCATCAGCGCCTTACCCAAGCGCGCCAAGGCTACCTGCTCCTGCGTGCTCAGCCACAGCCAGCCACTGTTGCGGCGTGCATCCAGTTCGCGTCCCAACGAGATGGCGCGACGGTCGAACTCCGGCTTGGCCAGCTTGCGTTCGTGCACCAGCGCGATCATCAAGGCGTCGTCGCGCAGTTTCGTCCCGTAGTCGCCCAGGTATTCCGGGCGGTCGCCCGTCCTGGCGAAGCCTTCGGTGATCGCCTTCGCGCCACGGTTCTTGTCGCCCTGCAGCGACAACGCGATGCCCAGGTGCACCAGCGGCAGGCCGGTCAGGCTCTTGCCGCGCTCGTTGTCGTACAACGCACGCAGCGTACCCAGCGGCGCCCGGTTGACGCGCGCGAGCACGTAGCCGGCGTAGGCCTGGTTGGCGAACTTGAGGTGGTCGCGCCGATCGTAGCCGTAGAACTGCGCGCCACCGGCCAGCAGATCTTCGTTGAGGCGCGTCAGTGCCTTCTGCAGCACCGCGTCCGGCACGGCAAAGCCCCCTTCACGCGCATCCAGAAGGAACTCGGCGATGTAAGGCGTCAGGCCCGGATTGACGTAATCGTCGTCGCCCCACATCGAGAAGTGGCCGTTGGACACCTGCATCGACGCCAGGCGACCGAACGCGCCCTCCATGCGCTCGCCGCGCTTCTTGGCGTCCAGACCGTCGATGCCCAGCATCTTCGCCGTGGCATCGTCCAGTTCCAGCGCAGCGTAGCCCTTGCTGGTGGTCTGCTCGGCACAGCCATACGGGTACTCCAGCGCGCCCTTCAGGGCACTTGCGAACGGGATCGGCGGCAGCGCACTGACCGTCATGCGCGCGGTGACCGAGCCGGGCATCAGTCCATCCGCGAAGCCCGCACCCATCTCCACCGGCGCCAGGCTGTCCATGACCTGCGTACGCGAGCGCAGTACTGCCGGCCAGCCCGCGCGCACCGGCACGTCGTAACGACGGTCAACCTTGAAGCCATTGCCCTCCACGCGCACGCGCACCTGCGCCGTGGTGTAACCCTCGCCCGCCGTGATCGGGAACGTCAGCGTGCGCTTGGCGTCCATGGACAGGTCGGCAGTGCGGCTGCCCTCGCCGATATCCAGCGGACCTTCGCCATTCACCAGCACCTTGAAGGCGCCGGCCTTGCCGGTGAAGTTCTGCACGTCCAGCGTCACCGTGCTCCTGTCGCCCGGCGCCAGCACGCGCGGCAGGCTGGCTTCGGCCACGATCGGCGCACGCACCACGGTTTCGCGATCGCGATTGCCGTAGCGCGTGTCCGAGTAGACCAGCGCCGAGACGCGCAACGTGCCGTTGAAGTCCGGCACCTTCAGCGCGACGCGCGCATTGCCCTTGGCGTCCAGCTTCACCGGGCCGGAGAACAGGTCCACGGTCTGCACGCGCGAGGTCGGCCGCTTCGCCTGCGGCAAGGCCGACAGCGCCATGTCGCCGCCGAAGCGCATCTTCGCGCTGCCGCCCTCGAAGCTCTCGATCACGCGTCCGTAGATATCGTAGGCGTCCACGCCGAAACGACGCTGCGCGAAGAACTGCGCGTTCGCATCCGGGACCGGGAAGCGCGTGATGTTGAGGATGCCGACGTCCACCGCGGACACGGTGACGTGCGCCAGTTGTCCGGCAAGCTCGGGCACGCTGACCGTCACCGGCAGGTTCTGCTCGGGACGCATCTGCTTCGGTACCGACAACCCGACGGCGACGCGGCGGTCGCGACGATCCATCGGCACGTGCACCACGCCGACCGCACGCGCCGGGGTGATCTTGCTGGGTGCCGAACCGCCGCGGAAGACCAGCGCAGTGACGTACACGTCATGCCGCTCCCAGTCCTTGGTCACCGGGATCGAGAACGTGCTGCCCGGCTTGGCGTCGATCGCCTGCACGTACAGCATGCGGTCGCTCTCGACCATCAGCAGGCCCTTGCCTGCGTGCGGCGGGGTGACGGTGACCTGCAACGTGTCGCCGACCTTGTAGCCGGTCTTGTCCAGCGCCAGCTTGACCTTGTCGGGGCGCGCATCCAGGCCGCGGTTCTGGTCGTCCCAGCTCCAGCCGGCACGGAACGGATAGCGCGTCGTCAGGCCGGTGGCAGGATCGAACACGTCCAGCCGGTACTCGCCCCATTCCACCGGGAAGTCGATCTTCGATGCGCCCGCGCCGACATCCAGCGTGCGGGTGTCCTTGTTCTCGAAACGGCGGGTGAAGTCGTAGTCCCAACCACCGTCCTCATCGTAGTTCCAGTGGTAGTCGCGCAACTCACGCACCAGGGTGGCCTTCAGCCCCTTGCCCGGCTGCGGCTTGCCAGCGGCATCCACGCGGACCACCTCGAAGCCGGCGTTCGCATTCGCGTCGGCACCGTCCTTGTCGTCGAACAACGGTCGGATGCCCACCAGCGCATCCGCCGGCCACAGCACGCGCTTGAGCGTGCGGTTCACCGTGCGGCCGCCGGTCTCGTAAACGCTCCCGGACACGATGGCGGCGATGGTGCTGCGCGGCTTGGCCTCGGCGGGCAGCGCGATGTCTTGCTGCAGCACGCCGTTCTCGGGCAGCGCGGTGTCGATGACGTCCTTGGCGTCCTTCGGCAGTTCCATCGTCGGGTCGCCGAAGAAGTAGCCCGGCAGCTGTTCCAGCGGATGCTGCTCCACCGCTACCGCCAGCTTGGCGGTGAACCGATTGCCACTGGCCGGCGCACCATACAGGTAGGCTGCCGTCGCCTTGAGCTTCAACGGTTGGCCCGGCTTCAGCACGGGCTGCGCTGCGTCGAGGTCCAGCTTCATCCGCTCGGGCAGGAACTCCTCGATGCGCAGCGTCATGCCCTGCACCGCTTCCTTGCTGGCCGGATCGGTGCGGAACTCCACCTGCCAGCGACCGGTCGGCGCTTCCACCGGAATCGCCTGCTCGAAGCTGAAATACCCCTGCGCACCCGGCTGCAGGCGCGTCTCGCGGAACACCTTGCCATCCGGCTGCTTCAGGCGCAGGAAGACCGGTTGGCCGCCACCCTGCTTCGGTGCCGGTACCGGCTTGCCGTCGTTGTCGCGCAGCAGCGCGGAGATGCGCACGGTCTCGCCCGGGCGGTACAGGTCGCGACCGGACCACGCGAACACGTCGAACCACGCCTGCTCGCGACCGGCAACGGTGAATTCGGACAGGTCGAGCGCCGGCTGGTTGAACGGCAGCATCGACACGTCCTTGCCGCGCGTGGCGACCAGCACGTGCGCGGCGTCCAGTGTGTAGTTCAGCAGCGCATTGCCGTTGCCGTCGGTCTTGCCGGCCAGGATGTTCTCACCGCGGGCATCCAGCACTTTCAGTTCGACACTGCCAGTGGCGGTGCCGTCCTGCAGGGATGCCGTATGGACGAACAGCTTGTCCTTGTAGGCGCGCGTGTGCAGGCCGATGTCGCTGACCGTGAAGAACGCGGTCTCGAATTCGCCGGCGAACTTGCCGGTGCGCTTCATCACCGCGAAATAGAGACCCGGATCCTGCAACTCGCGGATGTCCTGGATCGGCAGGTAGGTCAGCACGCGTTCGTTGGGTTTGCCGCCCAGCACGAAGCGGTTGAGATAGACCGGTTCGGCCAGCTTGCCCAGCGGCGTGTTGTCGCCGTAGTCGCTGTCCAGGTCCCAGCTGCCACGGCGACCGCCGCGCTGGTACTCGGCGAAGAACTTGGGCAGTTGCTTCTCGCTGACCCGGAGGAACTCCACGTCCACTTCCGGCACGTTGATCGACACCACCGGCAAGCCGCGGCTCTCGCGCGCCGGCAACACGCTGCCCTGCGAGGCGAAGCCCACGGCCGGGTCGAGTTCGCCGGTATGCACCTTGCGCGTGTCGTCCTTGCCGAGTCGCGTGCCATCCGCAGCCGAAAGGCCGGCCTTCAGCGTGACTTCGTAGTCCTTGGCCGCCTCCACCGAGGGGAAACGCAGGATCAGGCCCTTGTCGTCCAGCACCCAGCTGCCTTTCACCGCCGCCCCGTTGGCGTCCTTCACCACCAGCAACGCATCGAAATCCTGCGAGCTGACCAACGGCCGACTGAACTCCAGCGCGATGGCCAGGTCGCCGTCGTGCTGATCGGGATAGGCACCGACCAGAGCGAAGCCTTCCACCTTCGCGGCCTGCGCCTTGATCGGCTCGCCGCTGGCTTCGGGCAACTGCCCGGACTCGTTGCGCTTGCAGCCGGCGAGTGCCGCCGCCGCGAGCAATCCAATAAAAAACGCGCGCATCCAGCGGTTGCGCGCGTTCTTCGTGTTCCGACGTACCGATCCCATGTGCCGTTCCCTGCCGTGGTCGTATCGGCAGTATAGAACGCAGGGATGAAAGTGGCGGGGTCATCCCCGCACACTTTCATGTGAATCGATGGTCAGGCTTCGGGTGGCGTGTCGGTGGCCTCGGGTGTCGCGGCCACGATGCCGGCAACGCCCTCGATGCCGTCCTCTTCGTCCAGCGAAGCATCCAGGCGTTCCACCGCCTGCAACGTCTCGCCATCGGACAGGCGGATCAAGGTGACGCCCTGGGTGTTGCGGCCGACCTGCGAGATCTCCGCCGCACGGGTCCGCACCAGCGTGCCGCCATCCGAGATCAGCAGGACCTCGTGGTGATCGGACAACTGGATGGCACCGACCAGACGGCCGTTGCGTTCGGTCGTCTTCAGCGCGATCACGCCGCGGGTGCCGCGCCCCTTGCGCGGGTAGTCGGCCACGGGCGTACGCTTGCCGTAGCCGCGTTCGCTGGCGGTCAGGATGTCGCCCTCGCCATCCACCACCACCAGGCTCACGACCTCGGAGCCCGCTTCGGACAACGACGGCACGCCATCGGCGTCGGCGGCCTCGCCTTCGTCGTGGTCGCCCTCGACTTCCGCATCCGCGCCCGCAACCAGGCGCATGCCGCGTACGCCGGTGGCGGTGCGGCCCATCGCGCGGACCAGCGACTCGGAGAAGCGCACCGCACGGCCGTTGGACGCGAACAGCATCACGTCGCGCTCGCCGTCGGTCAGGGCCACGCCGACCAGCGCATCGCCTTCGTCGAGGTTGATCGCGATCTTGCCGCGTGCCAGCTTGAAGGCGAATTCCGTCAACGGGGTCTTCTTGACCGTGCCGTTCCTGGTGGCGAAGAAGACGTAACGGCCTTCTTCATAGGCGCGCACCGGCACCACCGCCTGGACTTTCTCGCCGGGTTCCAGGGGAATCCAGTTGATAATCGGGCGACCGCGCGCATTGGAGCCTGCCTCCGGCAACTGGTACACCGGCAGCCAGAACACCTTGCCGCTGCTAGTGAAGGTCAGCAACGTGTCGTGCGTGTTGACCAGCCACAGCTGGTCGATGAAATCCTCTTCCTTGGTCGCCGCCGCACTGCGGCCACGGCCGCCGCGCTTCTGCGCGCGATAGGCGCTGGCGGGCTGGCGCTTGGCGTAACCGGCGTGCGACAGCGTGACCACCATGTCTTCCGGCGCGATCAGGTCGAGGATGTCGAGGTCCTCTTCGCTGTGGCGGATCTCGCTGCGGCGCTCGTCGCCGAATTCGGCCTTGACGTTCAGCAGTTCGTCGCGGATCACCTGCAGCAGCACGTCCGGGTTCTCCAGGATGCGGATCAGGCCGGCGATGACTTCCAGCAACTGCCGGTATTCCTCGGTCAGTTTTTCCTGTTCCAGTCCGGTCAGGCGGTGCAGGCGCATTTCCAGGATCTGCGTGGCCTGGGCCTCGCTGAGCTGGTAGCGGCCGTCGACAAAGCCGATCGCCGCCGGCAGGTCTTCCGGACGCGAGGCCTCGGCGCCGGTGGCCGCCAGCAGCGCGCCGACCAGGCCCGGCTCCCAAGTCTTGGCCAGCATGCGCTCGCGCGCTTCCTGCGGATTGGCCGACGTCTTGATCAGCTCGATCATCTCGTCGATGTTGGCGAGCGCGACCGTCAGGCCTTCCAGGATATGCGCGCGGTTGCGCGCCTTGCGCAGTTCGAAGATGGTCCGGCGGGTCACCACTTCGCGACGGTGGCGCACGAAGGCTTCCAGCATCTGCTTCAGGTTGAGCAGCTGCGGACGGCCGTCGACCAGGGCAACCATGTTGATGCCGAACACCGACTCCATCGGCGTCTGCAGGTACAGGTTGTTGAGGACGACTTCGGCCGATTCGCCGCGCTTGACCTCGATGTAGATGCGCATGCCGTCCTTGTCGGACTCGTCGCGCAGTTCGCTGATGCCTTCGAGCTTCTTTTCCTTCACCAGCTCGGCGATCTTCTCGATCAGCCGCGCCTTGTTCACCTGGTACGGGATCTCGGTGACGATGATCGACTCGCGGCCGTTGTCGTCGTTGACCTCGATGTCGGCCTTGGCGCGCATGCGCACGCGACCACGACCGGTGCGGTAGCCGGCGATGATGCCGGCCGTACCGTTGATGATGCCGCCGGTGGGGAAATCCGGGCCGGGGATGTACTGCATCAGACCGTCGACATCCAGCTCCGGATTGTCGATCAGCGCGATCAGGCCATTGACGACTTCAGACAGATTGTGCGGCGGGATGTTGGTGGCCATGCCCACCGCGATGCCGGCCGAACCGTTGACCAGCAGGTTCGGGAAGCGCGTCGGCAGGACCGTCGGCTCCTGCTCCTTCTCGTCGTAGTTGGGCTGGAAATCGACGGTTTCCTTGTCGATGTCGGCCAGCAGCTCATGGGTGAGCTTTGCCATGCGGGCTTCGGTGTAACGCATGGCCGCGGCGGAGTCGCCGTCGACCGAACCGAAGTTGCCCTGCCCGTCGACCAGCATGTAGCGCAGCGAGAACGGCTGCGCCATGCGCACCAGCGTGTCGTAGACCGACTGGTCGCCGTGCGGGTGGTACTTGCCGATCACGTCGCCGACGATGCGGGCGGACTTCACGTGCGGCTTGTTGGCGTGGTTGCCCAGTTCGTTCATCGCGAACAGGACACGCCGGTGGACGGGCTTCAGGCCATCGCGGACATCCGGGAGCGCGCGCCCCACGATCACGCTCATCGCGTAATCCAGGTAGCTGCGGCGCATCTCGTCTTCGAGGTTGACGGGGATGATTTCCTTGGCGGTATCGGCCATTCGGGTTCCGTGTTTCTTTGGTTGTCTCGGGCCCGAATCCGGGCCAACACCCTCCCGGCCGGGACAAGTACGGCGGGGCAGGATCGGGCGGGGATTCCGGCAGGTTCTGCAGCCTGCGGAGTGTATCACAGACACCCCATCCAGCGGGCCGTTTCACTCAGAGAAACAAGCACTTATGACGGCGCCGGGCAGCGTGCGGGAACATCGGCGCGACGACCGTGCGGACCGCGGCGGACCGGAAACGGAAAAGCCCGGCCAAGGCCGGGCTTTTTCGTTGGTGCTGGTGGGCGGTACAAGTTTCGAACTTGTGACCCCTGCCGTGTGAAAGCAGTGCTCTACCGCTGAGCTAACCGCCCGAAATCATCGGGGCGCGAATGATAAGCGCGGACCGGGGGGCCGGTCAACGCGCCCGCCCTCAGCGATCCTTGGTATCGCACAGCGCGCTGACCCGCCTGGGCGGCGCGAAGGCGTCGCTGCGCGCCTCCGGCCAGAAATCGCGGAACACCGCATGCGTCGGCACGCGATCCAGCAGCTCACCCGGCTCGAGGAAGCGGTACAGCGCCGCCAGCGACCGCACTTCGATCGGCGACACCCGCCGCAGGATGTGCTCCGGCCCGAGTTGCTGGGGGTGCTCCAGCCCTGCCGCGCACAGCATGTCGCGCAGCGCCTTGAGCGTGTTGTCGTGGAACTGCTGCACGCGCACCGACTTGTCCGGCACGTCCAGGTGCTTCCAGCGCTTCGGATCCTGGGTGGCCACACCGGTCGGACACCGGTCGTTGTGGCAGCTCTGCGACTGGATGCAGCCCAGGGCGAACATGAAACCGCGGGCGGCATTGCACCAGTCGGCGCCCATCGCCATGGTCCGGGCGATATCGAAGCCACTGATGATCCTGCCGGCCGCGCCGACCCGGATGCGGTCGCGCAGGTTCAGGCCGACCAGCGTGTTGTGGACCAGCAGCAACGCCTCGTGCATCGGGACGCCCACGTGGTCGATGAACTCTGCGGGCGCCGCGCCGGTGCCGCCCTCCGCGCCGTCCACCACGATGAAGTCCGGCAGCAGGCCGGTCTCGTGCATCGCCTTGGCGATGCCGAACCATTCCCACGGATGCCCGATCGCCAGCTTGAAGCCCGTCGGCTTGCCGCCCGACAGCTCCCGCAACCTGGCGACGAACTGCAGCAGTTCGACCGGCGTGGAGAACGCGGAATGCTTCGCCGGCGAGACGCAGTCATGCCCCATCGGCACGCCGCGCGTGGCAGAAATCTCCGCGCTGACCTTGGCGGCCGGCAGCACGCCGCCATGACCGGGCTTGGCACCCTGCGAGAGCTTCACCTCGATCATCTTCACCTGCGCCGACTGCGCATTCTCGATGAAGCGCTGTTCGTCGAATCGTCCCTGCTCATCGCGGCAGCCGAAGTAGCCCGAGCCGATTTCCCACACCAGGTCCCCGCCCTTCTCGCGGTGGTAGGACGAGATCGAGCCTTCGCCGGTGTCGTGGTAGAAGTTGCCGCGCCGCGCGCCCTCGTTCAGCGCGCGCACCGCGTTGGCCGACAACGAACCGAAGCTCATCGCCGAGATATTGAACACGCTGGCCGAGTACGGCTGCGCGGTACTGGCGCCTATCACCACGCGGAAGTCGTGGGAATCCACGTGCGCTGGCGCCATCGAATGGTTGATCCATTCATAGTCCACGCCGTAGACGTCCTGCTGACTGCCGAACGGCACCACGTCGCTGACGCCTTTCGCGCGCTGGTAGACCAGCGCGCGCTGTTGCCGCGAGAACGGCACTTCCGCCGTGTCGCCCTCGATGAAGTACTGGCGGATCTCGGGACCGACGGACTCCAGTCCATAGCGGAAATGCGCCAGCACCGGGTAGTTGCGCCGCAGGGTGCTGCGGGTCTGCAGCACGTCCCATGTCCCCAGCAGCGCAAATCCACCGAACACCGCGACGCCCCACCACGCGGCCGGCCATGCCAGGGCCAGTACAAGAGAGGCGACCGCCAGCACGATGCTGGTGACGTAGGCGAGGTAACGCTGCATCCGGCAGTCTCCCGTGGGCCAGCCACGATTCTATGCCATGCCCTGCGACCGCATGCCGCAGCTGGCGCGCGGGGTTGATCCGGATCAATGCCCGGCGACGCGCACGGTGCGACGTTGGCGCCACCACAACCGGGGAGAACACGACATGCATCCGATCCTGCGCGAGATCCTGATGGAGCCGGTCGGCTGGCTGGCCATCGGCGGCAGCATCGTCATGGTGGGGATCGGCGCCTTCGTGGCGCTGTTCGTGCGCCGCAAGGTGCGCGAGGAAGAGAAGAAGCGACAGCGCTGAGGCGACAACGCCGCGGTGGTGCCCGGAGCCGGAATCGAACCGGCATGGCCTCGCGGCCGGCGGATTTTAAGTCCGATGCGTCTACCAGTTTCGCCATCCGGGCATGCGGATAGCCTGCCTCAGTCGCGCCGCGTTGGAAAGCGCTGGCGCAGGCCGCTCGCTGCGCGGACGGAAAAGAAGAAGCCCCGCATGCGGGGCTTCTTCCGTGCTCCCGGAGGAGCGCATATGGAGCGGGAAAAGGGACTCGAACCCTCGACCCCGACCTTGGCAAGGTCGTGCTCTACCAACTGAGCTATTCCCGCATTGGAGATCGTTGCGATCCCCGGATCTGGAGGCCTGGGTCGGAATTGAACCGGCGTACGCGGATTTGCAGTCCGCTGCATAACCACTCTGCCACCAGGCCGGTGGCGACCACGCCAGACTGGCGCAATCACGACGCCTTTTCAAGCGTCCTGCAACACAAAGCCCCGCGAACGGGGCTTTGGGAACCATCCTTCTCAGGACGAAATCTGGAGCGGGAAAAGGGACTCGAACCCTCGACCCCGACCTTGGCAAGGTCGTGCTCTACCAACTGAGCTATTCCCGCGTCGAGAAGGACGAAATTGTAGCGTCTTGTTTTGGCATGTCAACACTCTTTTCCTCGCCGTTGCGCAGGATCGGCCATGCCGCGAGCAGGTACTGGATGCCCGACCAGAGTGTCAGCAGGGCCGCGATGGCGAGCAGCCAGTCGCCGAGCAGGAACACCCAGCGTCCCATCCAGATATCGCCCAGCACCTGTTTGCCAGGGGTGGACGCATACAGCAGACAGGACAGCGCCACCATCTGCACGATGGTCTTGATCTTGCCGAGCGCAGCCACCTTGACCGTCGCGCGCTGGCCCAGTTCGGCCATCCATTCACGCAACGCGGAAACCGCGATCTCGCGACCGACGATGACCGCAGCCCAAATGGCCATCCACATGGTCGGATTGTCCTGCACGATCAGGAACAGCGACACCGCCACCATCAGCTTGTCGGCCACCGGATCGAGGAACGCGCCGAAAGCGGAGTACAGGTGGTAGCGACGTGCGATCCAGCCATCCAGCCAGTCGGTGACCGCCGCCAGCACGAAGATGAACGCAGCCGCGAAATTGGTCCACGAATACGGCAGGTAGAACACCAGCACCAGCACCGGGATCAGCACGATCCTGAGCAGCGTGAGCCAGGTGGGGACGGTCAACTTCATCGCAGGCTTACTCGGTTCCGGCCTCGGGCATCGGCAGCCCGTGCAGGTTAGCGTAGATTCGCTCGGCCAGTGCGGCATTCACACCTTCCACGCGCGCGATTTCGTCGGCGCCAGCGGCCTTGAGACCCGCCAATCCTCCGAAATGCTTGAGCAGGCTGGCGCGACGCCGTGGGCCGATGCCGGGAATGTCTTCCAGCTTGCTGGTCATGCGCGCCTTCTGGCGCTTGCCGCGATGACCGGTGATCGCGAAACGGTGCGCTTCATCGCGCACCTGCTGGATCAGTTGCAATGCCGGCGACGCGGCGCCGGGCCGTATTTCCCGTCCGTCAGGCAGCACCAGCGTCTCGTGGCCGGCCCGACGCTCGACGCCCTTGGCCACGCCGACCAGGGCCACGCCGTCCACGCCAAGGTCGGCGAGCGCAGCCTGGGCCTGGGCCAGCTGGCCCGCACCGCCGTCGATCAGCAGGACATCGGGCAGTACCCCACCCTCCTCCACCGCACGCCGGAAACGGCGCTCGATGGCCTGGTGCATGGCGGCGAAATCATCCCCCGGCGTGATGCCGGTGATGTTGTAGCGCCGATACTGGGAGCGCACCGCACCGTTGGCATCGAAAACCACGCACGAAGCCACCGTGGCCTCGCCCATCGTGTGGCTGATGTCGAAGCATTCGATGCGCTTGGCCACGTCGGGCAGCGCGAGCAGTTCCTTCAACGCTTCGCTGCGCGCGGTCTGTGCGTTGCGACTGCCCAGTTCGGTCACCAGGGCGATTTCGGCGTTGCGCTTCGCGAGGTCCAGGTAGCCGGCGCGTTCGCTGCGGACATTCCACTTCAACTGGACCTTGCGGCCTGCTGCCGAAGCCAGCGCATGCTCGATCAGTTCCGCCTCCGGAATCTCGCGGTCAAGGACGATCTCCTGCGGCGCGGGTTGCTCGGCGTAGTACTGCGATACGAAAGCACCCAGCACCTCCTCCGCGCTGTCCTCGCCATTGGTTCTCGGGAAGAACGTACGCGTGCCCAGGTTGCGGCCGTCACGGAAGGCCAGCAGCAGCACGCAAGCGTGGCTGCCCTGCATGGCGCAGGCGAGCACGTCCAGGTCGGCGGCATGCCCATCCACGTACTGGCGCGCCTGCAGTGTGCGGATCGATGCCACCAGGTCGCGCAGGCGGGCCGCCTTCTCGAACTCGAGCTCCGCGCTGGCCTGTTCCATCGCCGTGCCGAGTTCGCGCGTGAGTTCGTCGCTGCGTCCGTCCAGGAACAGCGTCGCGCGGCGTACCGATTCCGCGTAGTCCGCCACTTCCACCAGCCCCACGCACGGCCCGCTGCAGCGGCCGATCTGGTACTGCAGGCACGGGCGGGAGCGGTTGCGGAACACGCTGTCCTCGCAGTTGCGGATGCGGAACAGCTTCTGCATCAGGTTCAGCGTTTCGCGAACCGCGACCACGCTGGGATACGGGCCGAAATAGCGCCCCGGCACCGCGCGGGCGCCACGATGGAATGCGATACGCGGCCATTCCTCGCGCGTGAGCAGCACATAGGGATAACTCTTGTCGTCGCGCAGCAGCACGTTGTAGCGCGGCGTCAGCGACTTGATCAGCTGGTTCTCCAGCAGCAGCGCTTCGGCTTCGGTGCGGGTGACGGTCACGTCCATCCGCACCACCTGCGTCAGCATGGACAGGATGCGCGGCGACTTGGGCGAGCTGTTGAAGTAGCTGGCGACACGCTTGCGCAGTGCACCGGCCTTGCCGACGTACAGCAGGGCATCGTCTGCGGCGTACATGCGGTACACGCCGGGCGCCGTGCTCAAGCCGGCGGCGAACGCCTTGCCGTCGAATTCCGCCTGGGGACTGCCGCTCATTCGTCGATCGGAACGTGGCTCAATTCGCCGGTGGCGATATCGTAGCGCAGCACCGCGTGTGCATCCGTCTCGGCGATCCACACTGCACCAGCGGCAACGGAGAGGCCGGCCGGGCCTTGCAGGGCGCGGGGCAGCGCCACCGTGGTCAGTTCGCCGCCCCCCAGGCGGAGCGTGCGCAGGCTGCCGTTGCCACTGTCGGCAATCCACATGACGGGGGCATCGGGACTCAGTGCGATGGCCTGCGGATGCTGGAGGCGCGCGCGGTCGCGCGGGCCGTCCTCTGCACCGAACGTCCATGCGCCCTGCCCGATCAGCGTCTGCACCGTATCGCCACGCAACTGCATGGAACGTACCGCCGAGCCGACCGCATCGCAGACATAGAGCGTCTGCAGCACGGCCGCCAGACTCGCCGGCTGCGCGAAGGCCGCCATCGGCCCGCTGCCATCGCGGACATCGAGTTGCCCGGAGCCTGCGCGCGCGCGGATCTCGCGCGTGCCCAGGTCGTAGCTCCACACCCGGTTGTCGCCCGCCATTGCGAGGAAGATCTGGTTGTTGTTCACCACCAGCGCCTGCGGCTGGTTGAGCGCCACGTTGCGGGGCGCGGCGACCACGCCCTCGACCGGTTCGCCGGCGCGGCCGTTGCCGCAGAGGGTGTCCACGGTGCTGGTGGGCAGGTTGATGCGCCGCAGGGCATGGTTTCCTGTGTCCGCCACGTACAGCGATTCGCGCACCAGTGCCAGCCCCTGCGGTCGGCGGAACGCGGCGTGGTTGAGCTCGCCATCGGCGAGGTCGGGCGTGCCCATGCCGAACTGCCGGATCACCCGCCCCAGGTGATTGCACTCAAGCACGCGGTGGTGGCCGCTGTCGGCGACGAACAGGCGGTCGGGCGTGGCCACCAGTCCGGTGGGGAAGCACAACGGCATCCGGGGTTCCGGTTGGGCTTCCCGGAAACTCCGCAGATCATCGTCCGGCGGCACATGCAGTCCGTCGCACAGGCGCGCGATGTGCCGCTCCAGGTCGGCCAGCCCATCCGCTCCGACGATCCGGTGCTGGACCTGGCCCTCGCCATCGATCAGCAGTACCGTCGGCCACGATTCCACCCCGAAGCGCTGCCACGCCACCCAGTCCGCGTCGTGCGCCAGCGGCAATCCGTTGCCGTGCCGCCGCAGGCGCTTCAGGGCGCTGTGCGGGTCGCGCTCGCTGTCGAAGCGCGGCACATGGATGGCCAACGCCTGCAGCCGGCCCAGGTGACGCGCCTGCAGCACAGCCAGGTCGTTGAGCCGCTGCGCGCACCAGGCCGAGGCGCTGTTGACGAACGCCAGCGCGACGATGCGCCCCCGCTGCTCATGCAGCGTGGTCGCCGGCGCATTGAGCCACTGCAGGGCGCGAGGCAGTTCGGGAGCCAAGGTCATGTCGGTCATCGTCCCTGATTATGCCCAAGTCTCATTCTGGGGAGAGCCGGGCCACGACCGCCTGTGCGGCGGAATCGACCAGTCGCCAGACCCGCTGGAAGTCCTCCGGCCCGCCCGTATAGGGGTCAGGCACTTCGCTCCCGGCCTGCATGCCGGCCCATTCCAGCAGCAGTGCCACCCGGTCGCGCCGGGTCGCAGGCGCGAGCTGCATCACGTCGCGCAGGTTCGCGCGGTCGGCGCAGAGCAGCCAGTCGAAGGTATCGAAATCGCGCGCGGACAGCTGGCGCGCGCGCTGCTTGGCGATATCGACGCCGTGGCCGCGAGCGCAGGCGATGGCGCGGCGATCCGGCGATTCACCGGCATGCCAGCCACCGGTGCCGGCCGAGTCCACCTCTACCCGACCGGCCAGCGGAGATGCCTCCAATCGGGCGCGCAACGCGCCTTCAGCCATCGGAGAGCGGCAGATGTTGCCCAGGCAGACGACCAGCAGCTTCACTGGTCCACGCCCCGCAGGATGGACTCCGCGCGGGCAAGGTCTTCGGGGGTGTCCACGCCGGGCGGAAACGGCTCGGGCGTCAGCGCCACGGCGATCCGGTGCCCGCCTTCGAGGGCCCGCAACTGCTCCAGCGACTCGACCTGTTCAAGCCGGCCGGGCGGCATCTGCGAAAACCGGCGCAGGAAGCCGGCGCGATAGGCGTAGATGCCGATGTGGCGCAGCCACTGACCGGCAGGAAGCGCGTCGCGCGACTGCGCGAAGGCATCGCGGTGCCAGGGGATCGGAGCGCGGCTGAAATACAGCGCATCGCCATTGGCGGCACGCACCAGCTTGACCGCATTCGGATCGAACAGCGTGGCAGCATCGTCGATGGGTACTGCCAGCGTCGCCATCTCCGCGCCGGTGTACGCCAGTGTGTCGGCAACCGCCCGGATGCCGGCGGGCGGCGCGAACGGTTCGTCGCCCTGCAGATTCACCACCAGCGCATCGTCGGCCCAGCCGGCGATGTCGGCACACTCCGCGAGGCGGTCGCTGCCCGAGGCATGCCGTTCGGATGTCATCGCCACGCGCACCTCGGTGGCCTGCAATGCGTCGCGGATGCGGGCATCGTCCGTGGCAACCCAGACTTCCCGCGCACCGGCGGCCAGCGCGCGGCGCGCCACATGGACGACCAGTGGCGTGCCGCCGAGGAGGCGCAGCGGTTTGCCGGGCAGCCGCGACGCGGCATAGCGGGCGGGAATGGCGACGATGAAATCGGTCATCGGGGTCCGGATCGGGTCAGGGATGAAGGGAGCTGTCTACGTCGCATCCGCTGCCGGCGGGCGCGCGCGGCCCAACCGGTCCAGCAATGCGATCCAGAACGCCTCCGGCAGCTTCGCCGCCACCGGCACGCTGTAGAACCAGCTGTTGGCGAACGCGGCGCACTTCACGGCATCCTTTTCTGTCATGAGCACCGGCAGTTCGCTGCCGAACGCGAAATCTTCCGCACGGTACGCATGGTGGTCCGCGAACGCATGCGGCACCACGCCCAGCCCCTGCCGCCTCAACATGGCGAAGAAACGGGCCGGATTGCCGATGCCCGCCACGGCATGCACGCGCTGGCCGGCAAAGCCCGCCAGCGGCTTCGGCCGGCCACCCTGCAACGGCAGCGCGTCATCGGCCTGCAACTGCATCGGCCATTCACCGAAGGCGGCCGTGTCATCGGACGACGGCAGGTTCACCACCCGGAACCCGCACGCCGCCGCGCGCGCCACGGGCTCGCGCAGCGGGCCGGCGGGCATGAGCCGTCCATTGCCGTAGCGGCGCGCGCCATCGATCACCTCGATCTCCACGTCGCGCTGCAGGCGGTAGTGCTGCAGTCCGTCGTCGCAGATCACCACGTCACACCCGGCGGCCACCAGGGCCTTGGTCGCTGCGACACGATCACGGTCCACACGCACCCGCGTGCCGGTATGTCGCGCGATGAGGACGGGCTCATCACCCCCCTCTTCCGGCGGGGTCGCCGCATCCACCCAGCGCGCCTGCGCCTCGTCTCGGCGACCGTAACCGCGGCTTGCCACGCCCGGCCTGAAACCCGCTGCGCGCAATCGCTCCATCAGCGCGATGGTCAGCGGCGTCTTGCCGGTGCCGCCGGCCGTGATGTTGCCCACCACGATGACCGGCACGCCCACCCGTTGCTGGCGCAGCAGCCCGGCCCGGTACAGCCTGCTGCGCAGGGCGACCAGCACGCCGTATACACCCGCGAGTGCGCGGGCCCACAGGGGCACCCGCCCGTCGCCAAACCAGTAGTCCGGCGGTTGCGGCATCGCGCGCTGGCTCACCCCGCCTCACCCTCGCGGAACTGCATCTGGTGCAGGTGCGCGTAAAGGCCGCCTCGTGCCAGCAGTTCGGCGTGCGTGCCCTGCTCGACCAGGCGGCCCTGGTCCAGCACGAGCACCTGGTCGGCGTGCTCGATGGTCGACAGGCGATGCGCGATGACCAGCGTGGTGCGGTCCGGCATCAACTTCTGCAGGGCGTTCTGCACCAGCCGCTCGGATTCATTGTCGAGCGCGGCGGTGGCCTCGTCGAGGATCAGGATCGGCGCGTCCTTCAACATCGCGCGCGCGATCGCCAGGCGTTGGCGCTGACCACCGGACAGGCGCCCCCCCTTGTTGCCGATCGGCGCCTGCATGCGCTCGGGCATTTCCTGCACGAATTCCATCGCGTTGGCGCCACGGACGGCCTCTTCCATCGCCGTGGCCTCGGCTCCCTGCAGTTCGCCATAGGCCACGTTCGCGGCCACGGTACCGTCGAACAGCATCACCTGCTGCCCCACCAGCGCGATCTGCCGGCGCAGGTCCGCCAGCCGGTAATCCTGCAACGGATGGCCATCGAGCAGGATCTGGCCGGATTCTGCCTCGTAGAAGCGCGGGATCAGCTTGATCAGCGTCGACTTGCCGCTGCCGGAACGCCCGACGATAGCGGTGACGGTGCCCGGGCGCGCGGTGAAACTGATGCCCTCCAGCGCCGGCCGGCTCTGGCCGGGATAACGCGTGGTGATGTCGCGGAATTCGAGCAGTCCCTTCGCGCGCTCGAGCGCGCGGCTGCCCGTATCGCGCTCGTCTTCCGCGTCGAGCACGGAGAACAGGCGCTGTGCCGAAGCGACGCCCCGCTGCAGCATGTTCTGCACGTTGGTCAGTTGCTTGAGTGCCGGGATGATCGCCATCATCGAGATCATCAGCGTGACGAAACCGCCCGCCGTCAGCCGGCCCGCCATCGCTTCGCGGCCGGCGAAGAACAGCAGCAGCGCCAGGCCGATCGCGCCCATCAGCTGCACCATCGCGGAGGAAACGCTGCGGGTGGCTTCGACCTTCATCGCCAGCTTCAGGTTCGCGTTCGCCAGACCTTCATAGCGCGCCAGCTCGCTGCCCTGCGCGCCGTACACCTTGACTTCCTGCTGGTTGGACAGCGTCTGGTCCGCGGCCTGCATCATCTCGGCGCCGCTTTCCTGGATGCGATGGCTGATGCGCCGGTAACGCTTGGCCACCTTGTCCATGATCCACGCCAGCGGCGGGGCCATGATCAGGATCGCCAGCGTGACCTGCCAACTGGTCCAGAACATCACCACCAGCGCGGCGATGATCTGCAGCACCTGCTGCAGCATGACCTTCATCGCATCGACGGCGGCCTGCGCCATCTGGTCGGCATCGGATCCCAGGCGGACCAGCATGGCCGGCACGGGTTCGGTATCGAAGCGCAGGCCCGGCAACCGCAGGTACTTGCCCAGCACGTTCACGCGCACATCGCGCGCGATGCTGCGCGCCGCCTTGCCCATGCCCATGTCGGTGACATAACCGGCGATGCCGCGGATGACGAACAGACCCACGATGGCCAGCGGCAACAGCAGGCTCTTGGCCTTGTCGCGATCGATGAAGGTCTCGTTGACCACCGGTTCCATCAGCTTGCTGAACGCGCCGCCTGCCGCCGCCTCGATCAGCATGCCGACAGCGGCCAGCGCGAGCAGCCCGCGGTACGGCCTGGCAAAGCCCATCAGCCGCTTGTAGACCTGCCAGGCAGAGCCGTCGCGGCTCACTTCTTCGCCTCCGGCGCGGTGGCGATGTTGATTTTCCGGAAACCCAACTGGCCCAGCGCGTCCAGCGCCGTCACCACCGCCTGGTGCGGCGTGCGCGCATCGGCGCGCAACAGCACGGGGCGGCCACGGTCATTGCCCGCCACCTGCTGCAGCGTCTGCTTCAGGGCATCGATGTCGGGGCGGAGGACTTCATGCTCGTCCACGAAATAGCGCCCGTCGGCATTGATGAGCACGCTCAGCGCCTTGACCTGCGCCGCCACCGGCTCGCCATGGGCGCTCGGCAGCTGGAGTTGCAGCATTGAACGTGCATCGAAGGTGGTGGTGATGACGAAGAAGATGATCAGCACCAGGATCACGTCGATCAACGGTACGAGGTTGATCTCGGGCTCTTCCTGCGCGCGGTCGTCGCGGATGCGCATGCGCCGGCCTCAGGCGCTGGCGGGCGCCGGCGCGACCACGCCGGACGGGCGCGGCACCGGGCGGGGATGGCGGGCTTCCAGCGCATCGACCAGCGCCGTGGCTTCCTTCTCCATCTCCATCACGTAGCCGGTGACCTTGCCGCGGAAATAGCGGTGGAACAGCAGCGCCGGGATGGCCACGATCATGCCCGCCGCCGCGCACACCAGTGCCTTGCCGATACCGCCCGCCAGCGCATTGACATCGCCGACACCGCTGCCCTGGATGCCGAGGAACATCTGGATCATGCCCACCACGGTGCCCAGCAGGCCCAGCAGCGGACCGGCGGAGGCGATGCTGCCGAGGGCGTTGAGGAACTTTTCCATCCGGTGGACGACATGCCGGCCGGTGTCCTCGATGCGCTCGCGGATCTGCTCACGCGGCTTGTTGCGCACGTCCAGCGCAGCCGCCAGCACTTCACCCAGGGGCGAGTTGCGGCGCAGCGAATCGATGTGCGCCGCCTCCAGTTGCCCGCGGCCGGCCCAGGCACGGACTTCCTCACCCAGGCCGGGCGGCAGGATTTCCTTTCGACGCAGCGACCAGAAGCGTTCCACCACGATGGCCAGGGCCAGTATGCCGAGCAGCAGCAGCGGGATCATCGGCCAACCGCCGGCCTTCACCAGTTCCAGCACGTTCAGTCCTCCGGCACATCGGGCCGTCCTTCTTCCAGCCGATAGGATAGCCCACCGGCCCGCTGGCGCCGCACCGCATCCCACCAGCGTGGCCGGTCGTGACGCCGTTCACGCGCGTGCAGCCCGTCGCGACCCAGCCATACGCGCAACGCGCCACCGGACTGCGTGTCCAGCAACTCCCCTCCCCGTGCCCGCCATCTGGCCACCACCTTGGCCCGCGGATGCCCGAAGCGGTTGTCTGCCCCGCTCGAATTCACGACAAGCCGGGGCGAGGTGGCGGCCACGAACGCCGGATCGGATGACCCGGCACTGCCGTGATGCGGCAGCACGACGACCTCCGACCTGAGCGAGGCGGCATCGCGGTGCACCAGTCCACGCTCGACGATGGCGCCAATGTCCCCCGGCAGCAGGACGCCCCCATGCGGCGTGTCCACCTTCAGCACGCAGCTCGCCTCGTTGCCCAGGTACGGAAAGTACAGGCCCGGATGCAGGAAGCTGAAACGCACACCGTCCCACGTCCATGACGCACCCGCCACGCAGGGCGCCCGCGCATCCAGCGGGCTGCCTGGCGGCGCCAGCACCGCCTGCACCGGAAGGGCATCGCGGACAGCATCGGCGCCGCCGGCATGATCGTTGTCGGCATGGCTGATCACCATCGCGTGCAGGCGCGACACCCCCAGCGCGCGGAGAGCCGGCACGACGGCCCGCTCGCCCGCATCGAAACCTTCCTCGACGGCGGGCCCTGCATCGAACAGCAAAGCATGGTGTGCAGTGCGCACCAGCACGGCCAGTCCTTGTCCCACGTCGACGACCACCAGCTCGACTTCGCCCTCACGCGGCAACTCGCGATCCGGCCACAGCAGTGGCAACCACAGCAGCAACGCCAGCGATTTGCCCGGTACACCACGCGGCAACAGCAGCCAGAAGCCTCCGCCCAATGCCAGCCAAAGCGCCCAGGCGCGACTTTCCGGCAGCCACCACAGGGCGTAGGGATGCTTCGACATGCTGTCGAAAAGCACCCAGCTCCACTCGAAGCACGCCGCAGCGGCGCGCCATGCCCACGCGCCCGCACCCGCATGCGCCGTTTCCAGCCCTGTCCCGAGCAAGGACAGCGGCACCACCACCAGGCTCCACCATGGAATCGCGACCAGGTTGGCCAGCGGACCGGCGAATGAAGCCTGGCCGAACAACACGACGGTAAAGGGCAGCAGGCCTACCGTAGCCACCCCCTGGGCTGGCAGGAACGCCCTCGCCCAGTGTTGCGAGACCGGCAGACACCACGCCAGCCACGCCACACCACCGAAGCTCAGCCAGAATCCCGCCGCCAGCAGCGACAAGGGATCGAATACCAGTACCGCCAGCATCGCCAGCGCCAACGCGTCGACCAGACGCACATGGCGTCGCGCCAACCGCGCCACCACCACCACGGCGATCATCAGCACCGTGCGTACCGTCGGCAATGCGAAGCCTGCGACTGCGGCGTATCCCAGCGCGCCGGCCAATGCCCATGCGCCTGCCGCCTGCGGACGCGGAATCTTTCGCGACAGCGCAGGAAACAATCTCCACAATCCCGCCCCGCCCAGGGCGCAGAATCCCGCCACGAGCCCCACATGGAATCCGGAGATCGCGATGAGATGGGTCAGTCCCGTGGCACGCAGCACCTGCCAATCTGCATCGTCCAGCCCCCGCGTGTCCCCCAGCGCCAGCGCCTGTACGAAGCGCGCCGACGGAACCGGCATCGCATGTCCCATCCTGTCGGCCATGTCGCTGCGCCACGCATCAATACCCCGTCCCGGCGACAGCCGGCGCGCATGCGTGGCATTGCGCACATAGCCCATCGCGCTGATGCGTTGAGCCGCGGCATGGCGTTCGGCATCCACGCCGCCGGGATTGGCCAGTCCGCGTGGCGCCCGCACGCGAACCTCGAACTGCCAACGCTCGCCGGCACGCAATTGCATGCGCGGCCCCGGCTCCGTCGCACCGAAATCGTCGTACCACGCCAACCTGACCTGCCTTCCACGCAGCGGCGCGGGTTGCTGTTCCGTATCGTCGATGCGCAGCAGGAAACGGGTTCGCCGTGCTTGCGGGTCCGGCAGGCCGACCACCTGTCCGCTCACCAGTACGTCGCGCCCTTCCCATGCCACCGGCAGCTGCGCACCGAGGCTCCATGCCGCATGCAGCCCTGCCCACCCGATGCCGGCCAGCGTGGCACCCAGCCAACGCCAGCGGGAAGGCCAGAACCACCCGCCGAGCCCGAGCGCGAAAGCGCCCCACAGGATCGCCATCCCCGGCAGTGCAGGGCGCCAGAGCATGATGACCATGCCGAGCAGCAAGGCCACCGTGCAGGCCAGTCCGAACGGCGGCAACGGCAGTTTCCGCATGCCCATCGGCTCCACGTCAGCGATCCAGCGGACTGAGCACCGCACCTGCGCCCCGGTTGAGGACGTGCGTGTAGATCTGCGTGGTTGCGACATCCTTGTGCCCGAGCAACTCCTGCACGGTACGGATGTCGTAGCCGCTCTCGATCAGATGGGTGGCGAACGAGTGGCGCAGCGTGTGCGCGGTGACCGGCTTGGTGATGCCCGCCGCGATCCGTGCACGCTTGAGTGCCCGCGCCAGCATCGCCTCGTCTAGGTGGTGCCGTCGCCATCGCTCATCCCTCGGGTCCAGACTGAGGTTCCGCGCAGGAAACACATACTGCCACCCGAGTTCGCGCCCTGCACCCGGGTACTTGCGCGAAAGCGCATGCGGCAACCAGACCTCTCCCGCACCCTGCGCAAGATCCTGCTGGTGCAGGACGTGCACGCGCTCCACCTCCGCCTGCAACGCAGGCACCAGCGATGCGGGCAGGACCGTCCGACGGTCCTTGCCACCCTTGCCCTCGCGCACCGTGATCTCGTTGCGGGCGAAGTCGACATCCTTCACACGCACGCGAACGCCTTCCATCAACCGCATCCCGCTGCCATACAGCAGCCGGGCAAGCAGCGCCATGCGCCCATCCATGTGGGCCAGCAAGGCCCGTACCTCGGACTGCGACAGCACCGTGGGAACACGCAACGGCCGCTTGGCACGCACCACATCGTCCATCCACGCGAGTTTCAGGCCCAGGACCTCGCGATACAGGAACAGCAACGCGGAAAGCGCCTGGTTCTGCGTACTCGCCGCCACCCTGCCTTCGACCGCCAGTTCCGTCAGGAACGCCTCGACCTGCGCCACCCCAAGCTCGCGCGGATGACGCTTGTCGTTGGCCAGAATGAATCGCCGGATCCATCCCAGGTAAGCCCGCTCGGTACGCAAGCTGTAGTGACCCACGCGCAACCTGCGCGTGACTTCCTCCATCAACCCCACACGCCCCACCGCCCCCGAACCCGATACCGCCCCGTCTCCCGGCTGATATTCCATAGCTCCCGCATTCCATGCGACTAATGCGGGCAACTTCGCATGTGAAGCTCACTCAAGCCATCGGGCAAGCGATTGAACCAGCATAGGAAAACCCCGATTGACGCCCACAAGGCGAGCCTGAATACTCCGGGTTATCACCCCGGAATGGGGTCTACTAGGTGTTAGGGCCCATTCCATGCCTCACAAAGTCGGAAAGATGGAGGCCGCTTCGCACCAGCTCGACTGGGCTATACGGCTACTCATTGATCATGATGCTCCGCTCCCCGCGATCACCCTTGCGGGCGCAGCGGAGGAGATACTTGGTGCCAGCCTAGGGACCAAATCTGCTTTCCAAGATCTGGTGCGTAGCTTTGGCGCATCGCACGGAGTAGATCCCAAAGTTCTGTCGCAACAGCATCTCAACAAAGCAAAGAACTGGCTAAAGCATTGGTCGCTGGGTCAGGACGCCGAGTACGAAGACTTCGAGCTAGTGGATGAGGCCATTCAGTACATCGCACGCGGCTTGGCCAACATGCTCGTCGCCTACCAATCCCTTCCTTCCGAGGGCCCTCGGTTTAAAGAATGGGTTCTAGCCAATAGAGGACCAGCTAATGGGCCCTAACAATTCATTCAAGCCGAACCCGCTTCGCGGGTCGGCTTAATTCCGGTGTTAGGCCCCGTATGAAAGATCTTCCCGATTTGGAGAACTCATTACGACAAGTGATCTCGGTCCAAGATGCACACCGCGTCATGGAGCACTTCGTCAGCGCATATCTCGCGCGCGGCGACACGTCGGTATCGGACTTTCTGTTCTGCTACGCGGGCCTTACTGCTCCCGGCCAAACAACCGATCCGGCTGCCATCCACGACTTCCTTGAGTCGACCAGGGCTGTAGCAGCACAATCCCCACCGGGCCCGTGCGGCACCGGGGCCTAACAAGTCATTCAAGCCGAACCCGCTTCGCGGGTCGGCTTAATTCAGGTGTTAGGCCTCGCATGACCGATCCGAGCGACTGTCAAGAGATTTGGGTAGATGGCCCACATGGGCAATCGCTCTGCGCCCTCATAAACAACGATGTAGGTTGGCTCATGTATCTACGTGAGCAGGGGGATGCGGGTTTTAGCTCGCGCAACCCTGATTACAACGGTCCTCCAGATGCATGCATTGACTACTTTCTGTCCAACGGGCAATTGGACAGCTACCCAGCCGCTTGGGCCTACCCTGTTGCAACAGTCACGCGAGCTATAGAGTATTTCCAGTCAGAGGGCCGCGCTCCACCATTTATCGCTTGGCACAACGATTTCGGTGACGGCGAGCCGCCGGAGCCGCGGCCTAACAATTCATTCAAGCCGACGCCGCCTCGCGGCGCGGCTTAATTCAAGCGTTAGGCCCCACATGGAAAATGCTTCGCTCATAAAATTGCTAGACACCATTGAGGCTGAGTTACGCCAGCTCGGTTACCTTCAAGGCGACGGCGCTCGGCTTGCCGGCATAACCTCAGCCTTCGGTTATGGGCAAGTATCGTTTGAGCAATGGCTGGGGCAAGTATTTCTGCCGAGTGCACGGGAAGCAGTAGAGACTGGCAATCTCCCCGCATCAAGCCAAGTAGCGGGCGCTGCGTACCGCAACCTTGACGGCGTAGATGAGGCAAGCACTCTTTTAAGCTTGCTCAGCACCTTCGACTCTAAGATTAATCAGCTAGGCCGCACACAGAGAACTCTAGGTGGGGCCTAACAATTCATTCAAGCCGAACCCGCATCAGGTTCGCTAGCTTCGGTTCGTTCTGGGTACTATCGGCTTCGGTACCGATCCATGGCGGGTCGGCTTAATTCAGGTGTTAGGTGCTGATATGGAGATGCGTGCGGCGGTCGGGATGCCAACACCTTTGCTCTTCACTCTATCTGGAGCTTGGCTTATCTCGCTAGCAAGCTTGATCGCCCTCGACTTCCGTACTCCCTTCAGAGGCCCGCTTCTCATTCTTATGGGCCTGTCTTCCGTTGTCATGCTTGTTGTTGTTCCGGCCGCAGGTTATGCCCTGATCACCAACAAGGCGCTACGGACCGCCCCACAGTGCATTAGCTTCTGGCTTTGCACGCTATGCCTGATGCTGCTTCTATCCACTTTTGTCGCCGGTCACCTAGCCTGGAGCAGCTGATGGACATTCCCGAGTCAGCACCTAACAATTCATTCAAGCCGAACCCGCTTCGCGGGTCGGCTTAATTCTGGCGTTATACGTGGGTGGGTGTGTTGGTGTTGTCGGCTTCGGTTGCCAGTCGATCGTGCGGCAGCCGCGGCTTCGGTGCTGATCGATTGTTGATACAAGGCAACAGGCGCGTCCTTCTGGCTTCGCTTCACTCGGCTTCGGGTACATCGCTCTCGCGCCGCACGGCTTCCGGATGACCTTCCGGCTTGCGGACCGGCGTCGCGGTCGGCTTCGGTCTTTACGGGCCCCACCCTGCTACGGGCTGACGGCGAGTGATTTCCTGCTCCCGGATGTTCCGACCCCGTTGCAGGCCGCGGGCTTCGGGCTTACCTTGGCGCATAACAGTTCATTCAAGCCGAACCCGCTTCGCGGTTCGGCTTAATTCAGGCGTTAGGCGCTTCAGGGGCACCATGAGAATCGCAGCGATTGGCGCAGGACTAGCGGCATTCTTTCTTGGCCAGCTCATGGCAGGACTGTTCGTAATCTCCGTAGGCTCTACTTCGACGGGAGATCCCTTTGGTAACGCCATCTGGCTCGTAGTACATGGGGCCACGTATCTAGCGCCATTCCTTTGTGGATTGGTGGCCTCCTACTTGTCCGCCGACCATTCGATGTTAACCGGCCTTCTAGCCACTGGCCTCAGCTGTGGGATCATGGCTATTCTGTTCCAACACTCCGCTGGAGAGGATCAAGGCGCTCTTCTCTGGGTAGTGGCAAGCTACTTACTTGCAGGCTGGCTCGGAGCCATCTGTGGACCGCTACTTCGGCGGCGACGCGCCTAACAATTCATTCAAGCCGAACCCGCTGCGCGGGTCGGCTTAATTCAGGCGTTAGGCCGCTATGGAATTCGCCGTATACATTGTGGGAGTTGTCGCTCTAGGAATTTTCTATGCGCCGGTTAAGTCTGCGCTTGGTGGGGGCGCGCTCTTTGTTACGGCGGTAATTATCTATTTGTTGTTACTTCGCCTGATCGGCTACGGTCTTAGACGCTACCTTCAAGCAAGGAGGAAGAACCATGCATGAGGGTTGCGTGCGCCTTCGGATTCAAATCGGCAACCAGATTTCGGCACCTTGGGTCAGCCCGCGGCTGTTGCTTCAGCAGCATGAGGCGCGGCCTAACAATTCATTCAAGCCGACGCCGCTTCGCGGCGCGGCTTAATTCAGGTGTTAGGCGCACTCGTGAATATTCTTGTCAGGCGCAGAAGAATCACTACCCCTCCGGGCTATGCGGAGCGAGAGTGCTTTCTCGTCTCCTACGAGATGCCCCTCTGCAAGTCCTGCTTTGTGCTCTGCCATGAGCCCAGTGATCCAGAGCACCCCAGCATCGACCCCTCCGTCATGAGCTTCTTTATTACCGAGGCACATGAGCTATCCGCTCGCGTAACTGGCAATGCCCACTCGTTCGTCATAGTTCACAGTGGCGGATTCGTTCGCAAACGTCACAACTTGCACGTACACGTGTTCGTGATTCGGCGCCGTTGGCAAAAGGCTTGGCTGTACACACTACTTGCAACAATCCACACCACATCGGCAGTTCGGCGCGCGGCTCTCAGGCTTATCGGCCGTGCGCCTAACAATTCATTCAAGCCGAACCCGCTTCGCGGGTCGGCTTAATTCAGGTGTTAGGCGGCTATGAACCTACCGATCCCAGTTGAGTACGAGCAGTTCCTTGCAACTCACGGCGTATTTGAGGGTTTCACTGTCGGGGACGATATGCCCGGCTATGTTGCTCTTTGGCCGTTGGCCGAGATTTCTGGCAACAACGCAGACATTGTGATTCAAGAGCACGCGCCAGGCTACTTGGCTTTCGCTGGCAACGGCGGCGGTGAGGTTTTGGCTTTTGACGCTACTGGCGCCGTGTACATGCTGCCCCTCATTGGCATGGAGCCGCGCTACGCGGTTAGAGTGGCAAACTCGTCTGGGGATCTGGCTGCTAGATTTGAGCTAGCCGCCTAACAATTCATTCAAGCCGAACCCGCTTCGCGGGTCGGCTTAACTCTGGTGTTAGACCTGCAGGAGCAAGTTCATGGGTTGCTGGGCAATTGGTTCTTTTGGCAATGACAGCGCAGCGGATTGGCTGATCGATCTCACAAAAACAAGCGACCTTTCACTTGTTCGCGAGACCATCGCACGGGCCCTGGTTGCAGAAGAGTACTTGGACTCGCCAGATGCAACTGACGCACTGGCTGCGATTGAGGTCGTAGTCGCTGCACTCGGTCGCCCCACGACGGAAGCTCAGAATGAGACTGAACTCCTAGAGTGGATCGCCCGGGTAAAGCCATCGCCTGACGCTAAGCTTGTGTCTGACGCCCAGCAAGCGATTGATCGGATCCTAGGCCCAGAATCCGAGCTTCGAGAGTTGTGGGAGGACACCGAGGACTTCAGTGACTGGCAAGCTGAGGTGACTGACTTGCGGTCCCGGCTGCAGGTCTAACAATTCATTCAAGCCGAACCCGCTTCGCGGGTCGGCTTAATTCTGGTGTTATGCGTGGGTTGGCGTGTTGGTGTCGTCGGCTTCGGTGACACCTTGGTTTCTCACTCGATCGCGGCTTCGGCATTGGTCGGTCGCTGACCTAGCTTGGTCTCTCGCGCCTCCCGGCTTCGCTTCAGTCGGCTTCGGATGCAGCAGGTTCGCGCCGCTCGGTCAGCTGATGCAGGATCAACTCCATGCGGGCGGCGCCGCTGGCTTCGGCCTTACAAGCACGGGCCACTCACTGCCCCTGGCTCCATCCCGTGATTTCCTCTTCGCCTACTGTTCTCGGCTAAGATCGCTTCAGCAGCCCGGGGTACCTACTACCTAGGCTGCATAACCACTCGTTCAAGCCGAACCCGCTTCGCGGGTCGGCTTAACTCAAGGTGTTAGGCCGCTTGGAGACTTGTGCAAACACTCGTGCCAGCTGACCTCTGGACCTTCCTGACAACGGGAGGCCAACTCAGGTATGACCCTGCTCACACCGAGACAGGTCAAATTCGCCTTCACTCCGCTCAAGATCTGCGGGTAGGCCGCATCTACGTTGCCGCCCACTCTCCACAAGACCCGAATCTTGATGAGTCTGGTGTCTACCGGATTCCAGCTATCTCGCTCGTCGCATCTTGCGAGCACTATGAGCCTGATCACTTGCTCACTTATCTGCCCTTTGAGCAATCATTTGCTGCTTTTGACGGAGATCATGCAAGAGTGACGATTTTTCCGGGTGCGTCATGGCAGGATGTTCTTAGCTCGCCCACTGACTACCTAAACTCACTCTGGAGTCAATCGCCAGCTGTCTCAGTTCTACGAGATGAGCATCCTTGGTGGAAGCGTTACGTATTCTTCAAGGGCGCATTCGAGTGACGCGGCCTAACAGTTCATTCAAGCCGAACCCGCTTCGCGGGTCGGCTTAATTCAGGTGTTAGGGCGCAATGGAGAGTTCAATGAAGGCATGCCTCGTAGCTCTAGCCTTGCTATTTACCTGGCCTTCTGTGGGATGGGCTCAGTCGCTTGAAAGACTCGAGCAGCTGGAGCGACTGGAGAAAGCCGTCGAGGTAATCGACCAAGTCGATGCCAAGCTTGATTCCCTGATTCGTGTTCGCAGGGCTGAATGCAGGCGAGCCTTCGGCTATGAGCCATTCTGTGACTGCATCATGGACGCGCTGCCTGTCGCTTGGTCTTTCGCTGACTACGTGGCAATCACTACTCGCTCCAAAGAACAGAATGGCTATGCCAACCTCGATGCGGAGTATCGTTCGGCATATGACAAAGTACCCGGTATCCGCGACCAGTGCGTAGCCAAGCTTCCGGTTGCGCCCTAACAATTCATTCAAGCCGAACCCGCTTCGCGGGTCGGCTTAATTCAGGCGTTAGGCCTCATATGAGCCACCCTCACAACTTCGAGTCATGGCCCTTTGCAGATGCAGTCAACACCGCTTCCTACACAACAAGGCAGGTGCTTGACGGCCTCAACCCGATTGTCGAGGTCTATCACGATCACGACGGAGACTGGCAGTTTCTTTGCGGAACGACCACGGATGCCGCAAACCTCAAGCTCGTCTGTATGGGGTGTATGCTTGACCGTGATCCATCGCTCGCCAAGCTGGCGGATTTACCTCGCGGCTGGTCGGCCATCCGCAACGACCCGCAAAGCGACTGGGCCCGGGACGCGTACGAAGATAGCGACGATGAGGCCTAACAGTTCATTCAAGCCGAACCCGCTTCGCGGGTCGGCTTAACTCAGGTGTTAGGGCTTATGAGCAAGTGTCTCGGCAAGTGGTTGCTAGGTATTTCCGCCTGCTTGGCTTCATTCGCTTGCTTGGCAACTCTCCCGCGCACCAATCTTTGCTACGACGTCCTTTGCCTTTCAATCGTGGAGGGCTCCCCGGACCTCGTTAAGGACCGTACCTACCAACAATCTGCAAACGGCAGTCGGCTTCTCATAGTTCGATTTATAGATGGTGCTTACCTCTCTGTGCTCGTTCGTCCAGTGTTGGAGTCAGAGTGCCGGGAAACCCCAGAGCAGGAAGTAGCCAGTCTCATCTCTCGATCAAAAACGACTATCGCCAGCCGTGGCTGTTTGGTCGCTCCTCAGGCAAACAGGTTATTTCAGGTAGATTTCAAGTTGTCTAGCCCGAAGATCCCTGTCCAGCGCCAGCTACATATGCTTGACCCATACGTACGCATATCAGGCATCACCAACATCAAATACTGGTCGGGCCCCACTTATGACAGCAACACGCTCATGCTTCAGCCTTCTCGGCATAAGCCCTAACAATTCATTCAAGCCGAACTTGTCCGCTGACGCGGCCAAGTCGGCTTAATTCCGGTGTTAGACCGCATGACAGAGTTCACTGAAGATTGGCCTGATGATGCGGATGGCGGCGTATTCCGCAAGCTCGCTGCCAATGCCTTCGATTTCTCCAAGCAGTACTCCGTCGACTACAACGTGGACTTCGAGAGCTGGCCCCCTCAGGCAGCCGCCCTCGACCTTCTTCGGGCAATGTATGGCGAGCTCGGCCTGTACCCGCCTGACGAGCGCGGCGACGGTTATGTCCAATTCCAGGTTCTAGGCAAGGTCTCATACGAGGGTGTGACATCAGTCCAACGCCAGGCTAGCGCGGCAATGGAGCAGTTCGGCGGCGTTTGCGAGTCTTGGGGAGTCATGCACTAATGCGGTCTAACAATTCATTCAAGCCGAACCCGCTTCGCGGGTCGGCTTAATTCCGGTGTTAGGGCCCATGAGAAAGTTCATCGCGTTCTTGCTTCTAATCATTGCAGCGCCTGCCTCTGCAGGTACGTGGGGCGTCGGGCACTTTGACAACGATCAGTCGCTGGACACTGCTTTAACCTGGGCAGAGTCTGGCACCGTCGACTCGGTTCGAGAGGCGCTTCGCTTAGCTATCTCCGCTGGATACCTGGAGTCTTCGGACGCTGAGGACGCGCTCGTAGCTGCTGAGGTCGTAGCTGCGTCCTTGGGCAAGCCCAACAAGGACCTCCCGACAGATCTAGCCGCATGGATACAACGCCAACCTTCGGATCAGCTGCGCGCACTGGCGCCACAGGCACTCGCCGCGGTAAAGCGTGTACGCGGCCCGCGCGACTCCGAACTCTATGAGTTATGGGCTGACCAGGGTGCCGAAGAATGGTTAGCCCAGATGGATGATCTCGTTTCCCGGCTAGGTCCCGCAGTAGATCGGCATGGGCCCTAACAATTCATTCAAGCCGAACTTGTCCGCTAGCGCGGCCAAGTCGGCTTAATTCCGGTGTTAGGCCCATGATCAGGCTTCTGCTCGGCTTGCTGCTAAGCCCACTAGTTATCCAGCTTCCGACTCTCTGGCGCTTCACGCATTGGCACTTCAACCACTTCCTTCTCATTGCCGCCTACATAGCCATGCTGCTGTTCGGCGTTCCACTTGTTTTCCTATTTGTTCGTAAGCGTTGGGTAGCCTGGTGGCAATCGATTCTAGGTAGTTTGTTAGTTTCTAGTGTCTGCTTGGTCTTGTGGGTTGCCACTTCCACACGGGAGGAGTTCCTCCAAAACTGGTTTGAGCTCACCACATTCGCGTGGTCATGGGCAGTCGCGATAGGGATTGCCTTCTGGTTTATTGCCTTGTGGCGTAACCCACGCTTCAATGGGCCTAACAATTCATTCAAGCCGAACCCGCTTCGCGGGTCGGCTTAATTCTGGCGTTATACGTGGGTGGGTGTGTTGGTGTTGTCGGCTTCGGTTGCCAGTCGATCGTGCGGCAGCCGCGGCTTCGGTGCTGATCGATTGTTGATACAAGGCAACAGGCGCGTCCTTCTGGCTTCGCTTCACTCGGCTTCGGGTACATCGCTCTCGCGCCGCACGGCTTCCGGATGACCTTCCGGCTTGCGGACCGGCGTCGCCAGCGGCTTCGGTCTTTACGGGCCCCACCCTGCTACGGGCTGCCGGCGAATGATTTCCTGCTCCCGGATGTTCCGGACCCGTTGCAGGTTGCTGGCTTCGGGCTTACCTTGGCGCATAACAGTTCATTCAAGCCGAACCCGCTTCGCGGGTCGGCTTAATTCAGGTGTTATGCGTGGGTTGGCGTGTTGGTGTTGTCGGCTTCGGTGACGCTGCGACTTCCGCTCTACCGCTGGCTTCGGCGTTGGTCGCTCGCTGACTCATCCGGACGACTGGCAGTTCCGCACTTCGCTTCACTCGGCTTCGGACGCATCGCGTTCGTGCCGCTCGGCAAAGGATGGCTTATGACCTTCGGACTTGCGGCACTGTCGACTTCGGTCTTTGCTGGCCTCGACCTATTCCGGGCCTGCGGATGCTTTGTCCGTGTTCCCTGGTGCAGCGCAGCCGTTGCGGGCCGTCGGCTTCGGGTTTACCTTGGCGCGCATAACAAATCGTCCAAGCCGAACCCGCTTCGCGGGTCGGCTTAACTCTGGTGTTATACGGCAGGGCGGAATCAGATCCCTTTGGCATGGGCAAGGTCTGACATCACTGCGCGCCGCTTTCCGATTGTCGGTCGCTTCGCTCACCTGCTACAAAAGCGGCGCAACCGGCGCGCCACAAGCCGGGGCTTGCGGTGCTCTGGTCAGCCGCTTTTACCGGGCGCTTCCGCGGAGGGGTTTCAGGTAGCAGGCATGGCCAGGAGGGACGCTCCGCATTGCAGGCATCCGGACCGCTGCCGCATAACTAGTCGTTCAACCGGAACCCGCATCGGGGCCCGCGTCTTCGGCAGGGATCCGGCTATCATCGGCGTCGGAGCGGACCCATGGCGGGTCCGGTCAACTCAGGTGTTATACGGCAGGGCGGAATCAGATCCCTTTGGCATGGGCAAGGTCTGACATCACTGCGCGCCGCTTTCCGATTGTCGGTCGCTTCGCTCACCTGCTACAAAAGCGGCGCAACCGGCGCGCCACAAGCCGGGGCTTGCGGTGCTCTGGTCAGCCGCTTTTACCGGGCGCTTCCGCGGAGGGGTTTCAGGTAGCAGGCATGGCCAGGAGGGACGCTCCGCATTGCAGGCATCCGGACCGCTGCCGCATAACTAGTCGTTCAACCGGAACCCGCATCGGGGCCCGCGTCTTCGGCAGGGATCCGGCTATCATCGGCGTCGGAGCGGACCCATGGCGGGTCCGGTCAACTCAGGTGTTAGGCCTAAGATGCGAGAGTTCGAAGAAGTCTTGCAACTAGACGACTGGTACGACGGCCCTCGGGCTGGTATCGCCCTCTATCGCGGCGTACCGCACGCATTTCGCTCTCGGACGCTTGACGTCACGGAGTATCGGGGCGACTTCGAGTCTGCGGATATTTTTGAGCTTAGTCGGCTTGGAGATGCAGACTCGTCTCCCAAGATCTTGGCAGCGGCAGAGTTCCGTCGGCGGCAGGACAGTCCTGATACCGGACTAGAGGTATGCTGGAGCAGTATTGAGCTACCATCGGCCTAACAATTCATTCAAGCCGAACCCGCTTCGCGGGTCGGCTTAATTCCGGTGTTAGGCGCTGGAGAAAGTATGTCGATCGTCAACCAGTTTTTAGCGTCACCTTGGCTGATAGGCTTTGCCATAGCGCTCTTTGTGAGCTCATCAATCACCACGCTCGACAAGCGAATCGTCCAAGCCAAAAAGTCTGGCGTACTGCCGCCCGACCACCAGAACCTGCCAACCTGGTTTGGCGCGCTACACATTCTGGACTGGATCCTCCTCATCGCTCTCCTGATCCTAAACTGGAGAGTAGGCCTTGCCATCTGGGTCATTATATTTGCGCTTAAAGTGTTACCCGTGCTGGAGACAATAGGCAATGTACTCATGCGTCCGTTCCGTCGTGCATAGTTGCTGCGCGCCTAACAATTCATTCAAGCCGAACCCGCTTCGCGGGTCGGCTTAATTCAGGTGTTAGGCGCGCATGGAACTAATCGCGATCGTCAAAGAGGCGTGGGGCTGGACTGGCCTGGAGCCTAGCCAAATCGTCGGAGATAACGATTTTGGCAACTTGATGGTCAAAGATCAGAGCGGACGCTACTGGCGTCTTTGCCCAGAGGATCTCTACTGCAAGGTCGTTGCGCAGTCGAGAGAGGAACTTGATCGACTTTCCCAAGACCAAGAGTTCCTGCGGGACTGGTATATGAGCGAGTTGGTTCAACAAGCCCGTGAGCGCCTCGGTCCGCTCGGCCCTGGCTTCAAGTACTGCCTCAAAATCCCGGGCGCACTTGGCGGAGAGTATAGTGGTGATAACCTCGCCGTCATCTCACTGAGCGGGCTCATCTCCGCTTCCGGCGACGTTGCTCAACAGATTGAAGGCCTACCAGATGGCGCACAAGTCAAGCTCAGTATCGTCGACTAGCGCGCCTAACAATTCATTCAAGCCGACGCCGCTTCGCGGCGCGGCTTAACTCAAGCGTTAGGCCTGCTTTGGAGCACTCATGCCGCTGACAGTTCTCCTTCATTGCCCAGACCTTGATCAGACTCGCCAGTACTACCAGTCAGTGCTCGGCTTCAACGTCCGAGGCACTGCAGAGGATTCGCTTACTGTTGAGCAATCCGGAAGCGCACTGATCTTTACATCAAGCCACCCATGGGGCGACTCGCCAGGCTTCTCTGGCACCATCTACTTCACAGTTCCGGACGTGGACAGTTATTTTGCTTCGGTCAAGGACAGGGCGTCCGTTCTTTGGCCCATCCAAGACATGCCGTATGGCTCCAGAGAGTTTGGCGTTAGGGACTGCAATGGCTACCACTTGGCATTCCAGCAGCAGGCCTAACAATTCATTCAAGCCGACGCCGCTTCGCGGCGCGGCTTAATTCAGGCGTTAGGCGGGCTATGACAGACAGTCTTGGACCAGAGCAGAAAGCATTGCACCAGGCCGTTGGCGAGGTGCTGCACTATATTTGGGATCCAATTGGGGTAGCAGGCGTGCCGCAAGCCCGTGATGAGTACGATGGCTACGTCGATCACGTCTGCAGTCTGTTATGGCGCGGTGCAAGCAACGCTCAACTTGCTCAGCATCTTGTGCAGATAGCTGATGAGCATATGGGCCTCACTGGCACAGAGAGTCGCGCTGCCTTGGCCGCCGGCAAACTACTGGAGTGGCGAGATGCGGTTACACGCTAGCCCGCCTAACAATTCATTCAAGCCGAACCCGCTTCGCGGGTCGGCTTAATTCCGGTGTTAGGCCGCATGTTCAAGTTCATATCCATCTTGATCTACGTTGGTAGCATTCTCGCTGTGCTTGTCACGGGCGGTCTTGTTTCGTCCGTCCTCGCGCTCTATCCACCCACGCACCTGGCTTCGTTCGGGCCGGTCGTCCCGGCCATATCTAAAATTCACGCCGCTTGGTTGCCCGCGGTGCAGTCGGCTACCTGGGCAATTGCTGCGGTCTCTGCAGTCATCGGACTGCTTGTGTGGCGCTCTCGGCAGCCTGCAGACGGCAAGCTCAAGGCTGCAGTGGTTATTGGCGCCATCAACTACTTTTTGGCCATGTTCTTCACCACTACGCTTCTGGTGGCCTACTTCTACCTTCCCAAGGTCGCCAATGCGGCCTAACAATTCATTCAAGCCGAACCCGCTTCGCGGGTCGGCTTAATTCAGGTGTTAGGCCTTAAGCGGCACGGCCTCTCCCTCTCAAGCAGCGCCCGCATCTCTCGCGCTGCGCCGCATCACTGCAGTTCGCGCTGGCCCCGCCCAACCATCACGCACATCGCGGCCGCGGCTGCCGGCTCGGATGCGTCGACAACCGACTATCCTGGGCGGCGTATCGTTGGCTTCCGGTGCGCCTTGCCTCGAGGCCACGACCACCGCGCACTTGCAGGCACGCGGCCCGTGGCTTAGCGTTGGCCTAACCAATCATTCAAGCAGACCGCCGCATCGACACCTGGCGAAAGCCATGCTTCCGGGGCGGCGGCTGCTTAATTCAAGGCGTTAGGCCTTCAACAGCGCGGGTTCTTCCGTTCAAGCAGCGGCCCGCATTTCTCGCGCTGCGCGACATCACCGCAGCGCGCGTTGGCCCCGCCTCACCATCACGCATATCACGGCCGCGGCTGCCGGATCGATCCGGCGACAACCCTCGGTCCAAGGCGGCCAATCGTGGGCGTCCGAGACGACTTGTGTCGGGGCCACGGCCTCCTTGCGCTTGCAGGCACGCGGCCCGTGGCTTAGCGTTGGCCTAACCAATCATTCAAGCAGACCGCCGCATCGACACCTGGCGAAAGCCATGCTTCCGGGGCGGCGGCTGCTTAACTCAAGGCGTTAGGCCCCTACGAGACAATCATGGACGCCAAGCAATTCGTAGCAAACTGGAAGGCCGAGAAAGATCACTTTCTTCAGTACGTAAACGAGCCAGGCAGCCTCGCAGCCAAGCAACTGTCCGCCTTGCATCTATCTGAGTTTCAAGCTCGCCAGTTCCCTCAATTGCTGGACACCATCTTGACTGATGTGATGTACACGCTCTTGCTAGGGTTGGATGGGTGCGCCAGCATTGGCGGAGATCAGCAGGCCTACAGCATCAGGGACGAGGACGGAAACGTTATTTCGGACATTGAGACTGAGGCCTACGAGCAGTTTCATGCCGGGGCCTAACAATTCATTCAAGCCGAACCCGCTTCGCGGGTCGGCTTAATTCGGGTGTTAGGCGTCATGCCAAAGACCTTCGTGATCGAAGATGAGAGCCACGCCGAGCATGTCGGAGAGTTTTCTACGCTTCAATTGGCCTGGGCGGAGTTGCGGCGGCTGTCTGAAGTTCCTTGGGATGCGCAGCCCAACGCCGCCCCCTGTCAAAGCTGGCGCACTTGCGGCCGCGATTACCAGATCATTGAGTACGACACTTCGTCTGTGCCATGGGCATTGGTCGAACGCTATGCGGGGTTACAGGTAAGCGCCAAGGGTGTTGCTTGGGGGCCGGATGCACCTCACCATGTCGCCTAACAATTCATTCAAGCCGAACCCGCTTCGCGGGTCGGCTTAATTCTGGCGTTAGCGCTCTATGGCTGCATGGATTCGCACTGGCTTTAGCATTGCCCTAGGCGTTTCAATCTGGGGGGCCGTTTCGTGGGCACTTAAGCAACCTGCCACCACAGTCTCCGTCTCTACAGAGCTCTGGATTAACTTCAGCAAACTTGTCGGTTCCAACTTGCAATGGATGTTTCTCCACCTTGCTCCGTGGCTCATCGTTGGGATCACGGCCGCTCATCGTCCTGTTCTCTCCGGCACTGCAGCAGCCTTCATTACTAGCCTGATTGATAGCTACGTTCGTTCCGGTTGGGTTCCTTCGGAGTACTACTCAACCCATGAAATTTCTTCCTTGGGGCTAGCGCTTGTCTTTAGCTGTTATGGTGCAGCTGGGGCTGCTTTAGGAGTGGTCCTAGAGCGCGCTAACAATTCATTCAAGCCGAACCCGCTTCGCGGGTCGGCTTAATTCAGGCGTTATACGTGGGTGGGTGTGTTGGTGTTGTCGGCTTCGGTTGCCAGTCGATCGTGCGGCAGCCGCGGCTTCGGTGCTGATCGATTGTTGATACAAGGCAACAGGCGCGTCCTTCTGGCTTCGCTTCACTCGGCTTCGGGTACATCGCTCTCGCGCCGCACGGCTTCCGGATGACCTTCCGGCTTGCGGACCGGCGTCGCGGTCGGCTTCGGTCTTTACGGGCCCCACCCTGCTACGGGCTGACGGCGAGTGATTTCCTGCTCCCGGATGTTCCGACCCCGTTGCAGGCCGCGGGCTTCGGGCTTACCTTGGCGCATAACAGTTCATTCAAGCCGAACCCGCTTCGCGGTTCGGCTTAATTCAGGTGTTAGGCCCCGCAGCAGGGTTCAAGATGGCCACGCAGTCCTTGACAGCATCAGATAGCCGGCTATTCGTAGTAGTCGCAACGACGTCGTTGCTTCTCTTTGTTCTTTCTTACGTCGCCCTTTGTCTAGTCGTGCTGCACAAGCCCGACTGGCTACCTACCGGTTCAATCTTGAGTGCCTCGCTTATTGGTCCACCTTATTGGCTCGTTTGGGGGCCCGGGGCACACACCATGTTCTGGGGCTCCACTCTCGTGGTTGCGGTCGTCGCAGCTATTGGCGCGTGTTCGCGCGTGCTTGTGCTGCCTTGTGCCGGGCTTTGCTTTCTCGTGTGGCTTAGTTCAGGATTTCTTGCAGTGGCCATGTCTGTCTAGATGGGCGGGGCCTAACAATTCATTCAAGCCGAACCCGCTTCGCGGGTCGGCTTAATTCTGGTGTTAGGTGCCAATCCAACACCACAGGGGATTTATGCGATTCATTACAGCTGCTGCACTGCTACTTATGCCAATGCTCGCTAATGCGCAGCAACAATTGACGCCTCCTTCCACTCCGCAGCAGGTTCCTCGTTACTGCCAGGAGCGAGAGGGTCAACCGATTGCATTGCTAGTCATGGCGCGCGATGACGTTAAGACTCCGCGCAAGCAATTTATAGACTCAGTCAGCTCAGGCGGACTGGATGTTGCCGGTAAGCAACTAATGATCGAGCGGGTTAACGATGTCTACGACAACCCAGACTTGAACAGCGACACTCTTTGGGTTTTTCGTGCCAACCGGTGCATCGAGGAGTTCTCCCGCAACGGTTTCGTAAAGTACAAGCCTGAGATGAGTGCGGCACTATTGCAGTGCCAAGCAGAACACAGCGGCACGATGGGGGCACTCGCGCAGTGCGTGGCAAGCGCGTCGGATGCACAGCTTGCTCAGTAGGCGCCTAACAATTCATTCAAGCCGAACCCGCATCAGGTTCGCTAACTTCGGGTCGTTCTGGGTACTATCGGCTTCGGTGCCGATCCATTGCGGGTCGGCTTAATTCAGGCGTTAGCCCCCTATGAAGGCACTCGCGGCACTGATGATGATCTTTGCTCAACTGATGCCAGCGCATGCCGGCGTCAGTTCCGTTGCTTCCCCCGAAGAGGGCCTGACATTGGGTGGGATTGCGATTGGTCAAAGCCAGGCCTCTGTTATTGCGTTGCTAGGTAATCCCAAGAAACGCACTGAAGAGTCGGACTTCTTTCTGCCCATAACCTTGTCCTACCCGGGCTTGGTCGTTTCTCTCGATGAGCAAGGTGTCGGCAGCGTTCACAGCTCCAGTGAAAAATTCTGCACTCTTGCAAGAGTCTGTCCTGGCATGACATATGCGCAGGTTACGGAGGCGTACGGCCACGCAGATGCCTACGAGCGCGACGGGCACGTATTCAGGGACTATCTCTGGGACGATGGCTGCTGGCTTCGGATCAGCTTTCAAGCCAATGTGGCAACCACTGTAGAGACCATATGCTCACCGTGACGGGGCCTAACAAATCATTCAAGCCGAACCCGCTTCGCGGGTCGGCTTAATTCAGGCGTTAGGGCCCAAGAATGGAGATCTTTTTCGCTCTTTTAGCAGGGTTTATTCTTCCTCTTATCATTCCGTTTTTTTTTGACAGATCCCGAGCGGAGCGCGAGCGACTTGCGGGTATGATCTCCGGTGTGTATGTGGCCTTACTCGGACTGTCCGGCGCAGCGTGGGTAGCGTACAGAGCCCTTGCTCATGGGGTCGTTGGCATTGGTCGCCGCGGCAACTATGCGTCGTTCATGTTCTCTGACCAACCCGTTGCTGCGACGCTAGCACTTCTAGTCACACTCCTATGCGCTGTGGTTTTCGCGGCTCTCGGCTGGGCGTGGTTCAAGGGCTCTCGGGATCGCACGCTTGGGCCCTAACAAGTCATTCAAGCCGAACCCGCTTCGCGGGTCGGCTTAGCTCAGGCGTTAGGCTGGAGAAAAACATGCGTCGCATCCTGCTAACCGTCTTTTCTCTTCTGCCAGCTATTGCACTGGCGGGCTTCCCATTTGAGGCTACGCTGGAAGAGATGGCCACGAGCGCAGACCACATCCTAGTCGGCCGCGTGACGGGAGTGGACATGGTCAGCGGCTCCGGCAGGCAGATCCGCCACCCGGAGGCACGAACCGGCCCCGGGCTCAACAATCAGATCAGGCTGCGCATCACTGTTGACGAGGTTGTTGCCACAAATGCCCAGAAGGTCCCGGCGGTCCTCCACGTACCACTGGCCTCTCACCTCCACTACAGCCTTGGCCAAATCCAGACTGCCCACGCCCAAGAGTCCGAGAAGCGGCTGATCCTTCTGAAGGGGCCAGCTTTCCAGGGCATCAAGCCTGGGGTCTTTATGCGGCCACTCCAGGACAAGGAAGAGGTGCTTCGCCTTCGTGGCTCCCGGGCACCGCAACTCCAGCCTAACAATTCATTCAAGCCGACCCCGCTTCGCGGGTCGGCTTAATTCAGGTGTTAGCTATCAATGATCTATCTGCGAGTTGCGGCTCTTTTCCTCTGCGTCATTGTGATCGCCGCAGCGCGCGCTCCATCTCGGTCGTTCAATGCTTCCGGAAGTCTATGGTTCGTCGCATTTCTGGTGGCATCGACGGTTGCGCTGGTTCTGTGGCACAGATTTGACAGAGCTTCATCTAATTACGCTCACAGCAAGAAACTTGCGCTGCTTTATGTATTCTTATCTGCAGTCTTTACGCATGACATAGGTGTTCTGTACACCGTCGTGGCCGGATCAAAGATTAGAGAACCAGCTATCGTTGTTAGCACGCGCTCTATGAGACGCTGCCATCTTGTACGCGCGGTCACCGCCTCGAAGATGAGGATTGATTTTTGCGGCTCGCGGCGGTGGAGAGTAAACAGCGGCGGGACAATTTCATACAGTAAAACTGCATGGGGAGTTTATGGCCGTAGCTAACAAGTCATTCAAGCCGAGCTGGCTTCGCGGGTCGGCTTAACTCAGGCGTTAGGCAGCAAAGTTAGATAGCGGCAACGTGGAGTGAAAACCATGAACTATGATCAAGCTTGCATCGAGGACGCGGTCCTTGCTCTCCTAGCCACTTTCAGCTTCGATGGTGGCCGGGCGTGGAAGGGCTTTGACTTTGACGTAATGGATCGCCTGCACGCACAAGGACTGATTAGTGACCCGAAAGGCAAGTCCAAGTCGGTCTATCTCTCGCCAGAAGGTCTTGAGCGAGGCCGCAAGAACGCGGGGCGTCTATTCGGAGGTGTGCATACAGGCGCCGCCTGACGGTTCATTCAAGCCGACGCCGCTTCGTGGGTCGGCTTGATTCAGCAACTGTCTTCCAACCAGCGCTCAGATGTAATGACCCAGCGGTTTCCGCAAAGGTCAGACCGCATCTTGCGCCAGTTCGCGCAGTTTGCCCTCATGCAGTTCGAGCACACGGTCCAGTCGGCGCGCCAGCCGGCGATCGTGGGTCACCAGCACCAGGCTTGTCTTCTGCGCACGATTGAGCTCAAGCATCAGATCGAACACCGTCGCAGCCGTCTTCTCGTCCAGGTTGCCGGTGGGCTCGTCGCCCAGCACGCAGGCAGGTTGATTCACCAGTGCGCGCGCCACCGCGGCACGCTGGCGCTCGCCGCCTGACAGTTCACCCGGCTTGTGCGCCAGACGATGGCCAAGCCCCACCGCGTCGAGCAGCGACCTGGCCTTGCTGCCCGCATCATCCGTGGCGGCACCGCCCAGCATCACCGGCATCATGACGTTCTCCAGCGCGGTGAATTCAGGCAACAGATGGTGGAACTGGTAGACGAAGCCAAGCGCCCTGTTGCGCAACTGGCCACGCGCGGCATCCGACAATGAAGACATCTTCTGCCCGGCCACGTACACCTCGCCCGAGGTCGGCGTATCCAGTCCACCGAGCAGATGCAGCAACGTGCTCTTGCCGGCACCGGACGCCCCGACGATCGCCACGGTTTCGCCGGGCTGCACATTGAGCTCCAGCCCATCGAACACGGGCGTGCGCAGCTTGCCTTCCGCGTAGGTCTTGCCGAGCGCCTCGGCGTGGATGACGGCGGAACGGATGGCGTCGTTCATGCGATTCGGTTCACTCATAGCGAAGCGCCTCCGCCGGCTGCGTGCGGGCGGCGCGCCATGCGGGATACAGCGTGGCCAGGAAGCTCATGGTGAGCGCGACGGCGGCGATCAGCACCACCTCGCCCGCGTCGAGTTCATACGGAAGCCCAGTGATGTAGTACACATCCGGTGGAAGCAACGTCACCTTGAACACCGCTTCGATGGCGGCAAGGATGTATTCCAGATTGATCGTCAGCAGGATGCCGCCGACCACGCCCAGTACCGTGCCCATCACGCCGATCAGGACACCCTGCACCATGAACACCTGCATGACGCCGCGCGGCGTGAGGCCGAGCGTGCGCAGGATGGCGATGTCGGCCTGCTTGTCGGTCACCAGCATGACCTGCGAGTTCACCAGCGAGAACGCGCCCATCAGGATGATGAAGGACAGCAGGATGCCCATCACCGTCTTTTCCATCTTCAGCGAGTGGTAGAGATTGGCGTTCTCGCTGGTCCAGTCGCTGATCCGGTACGGTCCCTGCAGACGCAACGCCAGATCGCGCGCGACCTCCCAGGACTGGTACATGTCGTGCAGCTTCATGCGTACGCCGGTGACGCCCTCGCCCATCCGCAACACGCGCTGCAGATCGCTCATATGGACCAGCGCCAGGTTGCGGTCGACGTCGTTGTGGCCCACGGAGAATATGCCGGAAACAGTGAATCGCTTGATCTTGGGCATCGCCCCCATCGGGGTGCCCTGGAAATCGCCCGCAGTGACCACCACGCTGTCGCCGACGCCGACACGCAACCAGGCCGCCAGTTCCTGTCCGAGCAGGATGTGGAATTCGCCGGGCTTCAGCGAATCCAGCGAGCCCGCCTTCATCTTGTCGCCGATGACGGAGACCTTGGGCTCCTCACCCGGCAGGATGCCGGTGACCAGCGCGCCCTGCGGATCGGCATTCCCGGTCAGCATGGCCTGCACATGGATGAAGGGCGCGGCACCGGCCACGCGCGGATCGTCCATGGCGACCTTGGTCGCGTGCGGCCAGTCCTGCATCGCCTCGCCCGCGCCCATCACGGTGGCATGCGCGGTGGCCTGCAACAGGCGGTCGCGGATCTCGCGCTGGAATCCGCTCATCACCGACAGCGTGGTGATCAGGATCATCACGCCCAGCGCGATCCCCAGGACCGAAGCGAGCGAAATGAAGGAGATGAAACCGTTGCGGCGCTTGGCGCGGAGATAGCGCAGGCCGATGGCGACAGGAATGGGTTTGAACATCGGCCTATGGTGCCCGATCCCTCCGGTGCCGCCCAGCGTCCCCGTCGCCCGCAGCAAGCCGGAGTTCACGCCGCTGCGGGGCGGGCAGCGTGTCCGGCCACCAGGCTGCATGCCGCCAGCGCCCGCCTGCGCACGCTCGCCAGCGCAGGAACGCCAGCGGACCCCGCCACTGCAGATGCGCATCGAGCATCGGCCGGCCGTCGACGGTGGGTGGGCGGCCATTGCCGGGGAACCAGAACCGGAGACGCTCCAATCTCCCCTCCCGGCGCGCACGCCACGCGCCGTAGCCGAGCGAAGCGACGGCGAGAGGCCAAGCGAACAGGCCAGGCATCTCGCTGGCCAGCACCGACATCGCGCCCAACAGCCCCAGCAGGATCAGGACCGCCTGCAGCAGGCGCGATGGCCGCCACTCAAGCCGGCAGTTGACGGATCCGTTCGACCAGCGCGGCGAGTTCGGCATCGGGACACTGCTCATAGCCCATGAACCAGCGCCAGAGCTTATCGTCCTCGCAATCGAGCAGGCGTAGGAAAACCACCCGCTGCGGCTCGGATTCGGTCGCCCAGCAGCGCGCCAGATAGCGGTCGAACAGCTGGTCCAGTTCGCGCATGCCGCGGCGGCAACGCCAGCGGATACGCTTCAGCTCGGGATCGTCGGTCATGCGGCGACCAGGACCAGGGCCAGCCGCGCCCAGAGCGCGAACAGCACCAGCGTCGCCAGCGCATAGGCCACGAAGCGCGTCATGACATGGTTGAACGTGCAGTGGACCACGCTGTGCACGGCACGCAAGCCGACGAAGGACCACGCCAGCACGAGCGACGCGGTATCCGTCACGCCGAGCTGTGCGGCCAGCAGCACGCCGGCGTAGAACAGCACCGGCAACTCGAACAGGTTGCGGAAGTTGTCCGACGCACGCGTATCGACCAGCAGGCGCGCCGAATCGGCAGCACTGGCCAGATCCTGCGCATCGATGCGCTTGCGCGCCATCTCGCCGAGGCGCAGCTGGTACAGCCTGACCCACACCAGGCAGGTCAGGCCGGCCATCGCCACCGCAGGCCAGAGGATCGCCGTGGCAGGTGCGGCGCCCATGCGATCAGGCGCGACGCGCCATCATCAGCTTCTTGATCTCGGCGATCGCCAGCGCCGGGTTCAAGCCCTTCGGACAGGTCCGCGCGCAGTTCATGATCGTGTGGCAGCGATAGAGCTTGAACGGATCTTCCAGATCGTCCAGGCGCGCACCGGTGTCCTCATCGCGCGAGTCGATGATCCAGCGGTAGGCCTGCAACAGGATCGCCGGGCCGAGGTAACGCTCGCCGTTCCACCAGTAGCTCGGGCAGCTGGTCGAGCAGCAGGCGCACAGGATGCACTCGTACAGGCCGTCGAGCTTCTTGCGGTCTTCCGGCGACTGCAGGCGCTCGCGATCCGGCGGGGCCGGCGTCTGCGTGCGGATCCAGGGCTTGATCGAGGCGTACTGCGCGTAGAAATGGGTCAGGTCGGGAACCAGGTCCTTCACCACGTCCATGTGCGGCAGCGGATAGATCGGCACTTCCGCCTTGGTGCAGTCGCCAATCGCCTTGGTGCACGCCAGCGTGTTGGTGCCGTCGATGTTCATCGCGCACGAACCGCAGATGCCCTCGCGGCAGGAGCGGCGGAACGTCAGTGTGGGATCGATCTCGTTCTTGATCTTGATCAGCGCGTCCAGGACCATCGGGCCGCACTTGTCGAGATCGATCTCGTAGGTATCGGTGCGCGGGTTGGCGCCGTCGTCCGGGTTCCAGCGGTACACCTTGAAGGTACGCACGTGCTTGGCGCCCTTCGCGGGGAAGTGCTTGCCCTTGGTGACGCGCGAGTTCTTCGGGAGGGAAAATTCAGCCATGTGTCAGGTCTCCCGGCTCAGTAAACGCGCGGCTTGGGCGGCACCACATCCACGTCCTTGCTGAGCGTGTACATGTGCACGGGGCGGGAATCGAAGCTGCACGTGCCGTCGTCGGCGACGTTGACCAGCGTGTGCTTCTGCCAGTTGACGTCGTCGCGCTCCGGGAAGTCCTCGTGCGCGTGCGCGCCGCGGCTCTCGTGGCGCTGTTCGGCCGAATTGATCGTGGCGACGGCGTTGAGCAGCAGGTTGTGCAGCTCGTAGGTCTCGATCAGGTCCGAGTTCCAGACCAGCGAGCGGTCGCTGACCTTGACGTCCTGGAAGCTGGAGAAGATGTCGGCCATCTTGTCGCAGCCTTCCTTCAGCGTCTTGCTGGTGCGGAAGACCGCGGCATCGGCCTGCATCGTGCGCTGCATGTTGTCGCGGATCACCGACGTCGGCGTGTCGCCATTGGCATTGCGCAGCTTGTCCAGGTGCGCCAGCGCCTTGTCGCAGGCGTCGCCGGCCAGCGGCTTGTGCGACGAACCGCTCTTGATGGTCTCGGCGCAGCGGTTGGCGACCGCGCGGCCGAACACCACCAGGTCCAGCAGCGAATTCGAGCCCAGGCGGTTGGCGCCATGCACCGACACGCAGGCCGCTTCACCGATGGCATACAGACCCGGCACCACGGCATCCGGGTTGTCGCCGACCTTGCGCACCACTTCGCCGTGGTAGTTGGTCGGGATGCCGCCCATGTTGTAGTGCACGGTGGGGATGACCGGGATCGGCTGCCTGGTCACGTCCACGCCGGCGAAGATGTGGGCGCTTTCGGCGATGCCGGGCAGCTTCTCGTTGATGACTTCCGGGCCCAGATGGGTCAGGTCGAGCAGGATGTGGTCCTTGTGTTCGCCCACGCCGCGGCCTTCGCGGATCTCGATGGTCATCGAGCGGCTGACCACGTCGCGCGAGGCCAGGTCCTTGTAGTGCGGCGCATAGCGCTCCATGAAGCGCTCACCGTTGCTGTTGCGCAGGATGCCGCCTTCGCCGCGCACGCCCTCGGTGATCAGGCAGCCCGCACCGTAGATGCCGGTGGGATGGAACTGCACGAACTCCATGTCCTGCATCGGCAGGCCGGCACGCATCACCATGCCACCGCCGTCGCCGGTGCAGGTGTGCGCCGACGTGGCCGAGAAGTAGGCGCGGCCGTAGCCGCCGGTCGCCAGCACCACGCCATGCGAACGGAACAGGTGCAGCGTGCCGGTGGCCATGTCCAGGGCCAGCACGCCTCGGCAGGCGCCTTCTTCGTCGAAGATCAGGTCCAGCGCGAAGTACTCGACCATGAAGCGCGCGTCGTGCGCCAGCGACTGCTGGTACAGCGTATGCAGCATGGCGTGGCCGGTGCGGTCGGCGGCGGCGCAGGTGCGCTGCGCCGGCGGGCCTTCGCCGAACTTGGTGGTCATGCCGCCGAACGGACGCTGGTAGATCTTGCCATCCTCGGTGCGGGAGAACGGCACGCCGTAGTGCTCCAGCTCGATGATGGCCGGGATGGCCTCGCGGCACATGTACTCGATGGCGTCCTGGTCGCCCAGCCAGTCCGAGCCCTTGATGGTGTCGTAGAAGTGGTAGCGCCAGTCGTCCTCGCCCATGTTGCCCAGCGCGGCGGAAATGCCGCCCTGCGCCGCCACGGTGTGCGAGCGCGTCGGGAAGACCTTGGTCAGGCAGACGGTCTGCAGGCCCTTGGCGGCCAGGCCGAAGGTCGCGCGCAGGCCGGCGCCGCCGGCGCCCACCACGACCATGTCGTACTTGTGTTCGGTGATCTTGTAAGCGGACATGTGGCTCAGTTCCCCAGCGCGATGCGGGCCACGGCGAAGACGCTCACGATGGCGCCCAGCACGGCGATGAATTTGACGGTGGTCTGCACCGCGAGGGCGAGCAGCGAGTTGTGCACGTAGTCTTCCAGCACGACCTGCAGGCCGAGTTGGGCGTGCCAGAACATGGCGACCAGGAAGCCGACCAGCAGCATCGCATTCCACGGCTTGGCGATGGCGGCCGTGGCGGCGACGTAGTCGGCGCCGGACAGGCTCAGCACGAACACCAGGAACCAGATCGTCAGCGCGACCAGCGCGGTGGCGGTCAGGCGCTGGTGGACGAAATGTTCGGTACCGGTCTTCGCCGAGCCGAGGCCGCGCGCGTTCTTGATGGGGGTACGGAAATCGCTCATGCGCCACCTCCCAGCAGCACGTAGCCCCACACCAGGCCGGTGATGACCAGGCTGGCGATCACCGACAGCCAGCTGCTGCGCACGAACGTGGCGATGCGGTAGCCGATGGCGAAGTCCTGCACGATGTGGCGGATGCCGTTGCACAGGTGGTAGGCGAAGGCCCAGGTCCAGCCGAACAGGAACACCTGGCCGTACCAGGCGCCCGCATGTCCGGTGAAGCAGTTCCAGGCATCCGGGCCGATCATCAGCGCGACGAGGCCCGCCGTGATCAGCAAGGCGCCTGCGGCGAGGACGATGCCGGTGGCACGATGCAGGATGGAGGTCACCATCTGGATCTGCCAACGGTAGACCTGCAGATGGGGGGAAAGCGGACGTTGTGGAGTCGCCATTCGTTGCGCTCGTTGTCTCGGCTGGGCGGTCAGGACCGCGTTGGCTTTACGTGCACTGCTCAGAAATCGATGCAGCGTCCGTTCTTTTCCCAATCCCCGTAACGCGTGGGCTCGGGCCCGTCGCGGCCACCGATCTCCTTCTGCACGGCCGTGCCTGCTGCCCCTTCGCCGGGTGTCGGCGTTGAGGTATCGGACGGCTGTGTTCCGGGATCGGGGTCGGGAGTCGGGGGAGTTTGACCTATCATGGCGGTCTCGCAATGCACAAAATTTTAATCCCCGCCCCCTTGGCTTACAACCTTTCCCCTACCACTACGCCGATTTTCAGCCTGCCCGACCATGCGCTGGTGACGCTGGAAGGCCCGGACGCCGTGGCTTTCGCCCACGCCCAGTTCGCCAACGATGTCGCCGCGCTGGCGCCGGGACATTGGCAATGGAATGCATGGTTGACGCCCAAAGGGCGCGTGATCGCGGTGTTCTCGTTGGCCAGACTGTCCGGAGATCGCCTGTGGCTGGTGCTGCCCGATCATCCCGCCGGCCCCTTCGCCGAGGCGCTGCGCCGGTTCGTGTTTAGACGAAAGTTGAAGATCGATGTCCCGGACGACATCGCGGTCAACGGCGCCTTCGCCGCGCCGATCCGTGCCCAGGGTGCAGTGCTGGACGAAGCCGAAGGCGCGATCGAACTCGATGCCGGTGGCGACGGCGGTCCACGCATGTGGCGCATCGGTCCTCCCGCCGCGGAGGATCCGGCGTTGCAGGCTGCCTGGCAGGTCGCCGACCTGCGCCATGGCCTGCCCCGCCTGCCCGACTCGCAGCGCGAGCAATGGACGCCGCAACAGCTCGCGCTCGATCGCCTGTCCGCGTACAGCGTCAAGAAGGGCTGCTATCCCGGCCAGGAAATCGTGGCGCGCACGCATTTCCTCGGCAAGGCCAAGCGCTCGCTGCAGTGCTTCAGTGCCGGCGGCACGGTCGCGGTGAGTACGCCCGTGCGCGAAGACGATCGCGATGTCGGCGAAGTCGCCTGCGTGTCGACGGAGGGCGAAGGCAGCGTACTGCTGGCGGTGATGCCGCTGGAGCATGCAGGCACTGGCCTTGTCGCCGACGGCCATCCGCTCACCCGGCAACCGCTGCTGGACGGCCTGCGCCGCTGACGCCTTCTGCGCGCGGATTGATCCACGTCAATGACGCCTGCGCGCAGCCGCCTAGACTGCCTCGGAACCCGAGCGGAGGCATGCGCATGCATCATGACGTCATCATCATCGGCGCCGGCCCGGCCGGCCTGTGCCTGGCCAAGGCCCTGTGCGACCTCGATCTGAAGGTGGCACTGGTGGAACGCCAGCCACGCGCCGCCATCGCCGAACCCGCCTTCGATGGCCGCGAGATCGCCCTGACGCATGCATCGATGCGGCAGCTGCGCGATCTCGGCATCTGGCAGCACCTGCCGGAGGGTGCCTGCTCGTCACTGCGCGCGGCGCGCGTCATGGAAGGCAACTGCCTGCACGACATGCGCATCGATGCCGGCCTGGCCGACAAGCAGGAACTGGGCGTGCTGGTGCCCAATCACTGCATCCGCGAGGCGGCCTGGAAGGCGGTCTGCGACCTGCCCGGCGTAGACGTGTTCGACAGCGCGCGGATCCATGCCGTCCGCACGACCGACGACCATGCCTGCGTCACGCTGGGGGACGGCCTGCGACTGGAAGCGCCGCTGCTGGTCGCCGCCGACAGCCGCTTCTCCGAAACGCGCCGCGCGATGGGGATCGGCGCGGACCAGTACGATTTCGGCAAGAGCATGCTGGTGTGCCGGATGCATCATGAGCAGCCGCACCGGGGCGTGGCCTGGGAATGGTTCGGTCACGGCCAGACACTGGCGATGCTGCCGCTGCAGGAACACCAGTCCTCCATCGTCGTCACCCTTCCCGACAGCGCGGCGAAGCGGCTGGCGGGACTGGACGTGGACACCTTCGCCCGCGAGATGGAACAGCGCTACGGGCATCGCCTCGGCCACATGCGGCTGGAGAGCAGCCGCCACGTGTACCCGCTGGTGGGCGTGTACGCGCGCCGCTTCATCGGCCGCCGCTTTGCACTGGTGGGCGATGCGGCAGTGGGCATGCACCCGGTGACGGCGCACGGCTTCAACCTGGGACTCGCCAGCGTGGAACGGTTGGCCGGCATGGCGCGCGAAGCGCTGCGTTGCGGCGGCGACCTCGGCTGCGCAGAAGGTCTGGCGCGCTACGAGCGCCGTCACCGTCGTGGATCGCGGCCGCTGTACCTGGCCACGCGCGCGATCGTGGAGCTGTACACGAACGACCGCGCACCCGCCCGCATCGTGCGCGAAACCGTACTGCGTGCCGGCCGCCGGTTCACTCCGTTCCGGCGCGTGCTGGCGCGCACGCTGGCCGACGAACGACCGCTGGACCGGCACCCGCTGCAACGCCTGCGCGATGGCTTCGCGCTGCTGCGTCCCGGCTGAGGCTCAGGTCAGCCAGGCTTCGAAGCGGTCGAGGAACAGTTGCAGCCGCTTGCGCAGGCGCTCGTCGTTGATGGCGCCGTCCGCGTCGACCTGGCCTTCGCGGTACTGGATGGCGATCTCGGGTTGCGGCAGCAGCGCGACATCCACCGCCGCCAGCACGTTGCGCAGGTGCTGCTGCGCCGACACCGTGCCGTGCGCGCCGGGCGACGTGCCGATCACGGCAGCGTACTTACCCGCGAACGAATTGCTGCCACCGGGCCGCGATCCGATGTCGATGGCGTTCTTCAGCACGCCCGGGATGGAACGGTTGTACTCCGGGGTGACGAACAGCAAGGCGTCACAGGCTTCCACCTGCCGCTTGAAGCGCGCACCGGCCGCGGGGAAGTCCGCATCGTCGTCCTGGTCGTACAGTGGCAGGTCGGCGATGCCGATCTCTTCAAACACGAAACGGTCGCCCGCCAGCGCACGCACGGCGCCGGCCAGCTGGCGGTTGAAGGAGCCGGTGCGCAGGCTGCCGATGATGACGCCGATGCGACGCGTTGACATGTCTGGTCCTCAGCGGGCCGGGGCCGCCATCATGCCAGCCGGTCGGCCGCCGCGACGATGTCCTCGTCACCCGGCAGTACCAGGAACGCCGCACCCGCCAGCGGGGTATAGGTGTCGGCCCCGACCACGCGCTGGAAGGGCCGCGCACGGTAACCCGCTTCCGCGATCGCGGTGATGATGCCCTCGCCCACGCCGGCGGCGTGGCGGCCTTCGTCGACGACCAGGATGCGCTTGGCGGACGCCGCCTGCCTGGCGATGAACCCTTCATTGAGCGGCACCAGCCAGCGCAGGTCGACCACCCGCACCTTCCAGCCGTGCTTCTTCTCGATGCTGCGGGCCGCACGCAGGCTCATCGGCACGCCATTGCCGTAGGTGAAGATGACCAGGTCTTCCGCGTCCCCGCCATACACGCGGCCTTCGCCCAGCGGCATCGCCTCGTCCTGTGCGGGATACGGGAACAGCCATTGGCCATCGCCGGCTTCGTGCAAGTCCTTGGTCATGTAAAGCGCGATGGGCTCCAGGAACACCGTCACGCGGCCGTCCACCTTCGCCAGCGCGGCGAGGGTGCGCAACATCATGGCGGCATCGTCGCCACGCGACGGGCAGCCGACCACGATGCCGGGAATGTCGCGCAACGCCGTGATCGAGTTGTCGTTGTGGAAGTGGCCGCCGAATCCACGCTGGTATCCCAGCCCGGCGATCCGCACCACCATCGGATTGCGGTACTGGTTGTTGCTGAAGAACTGCAGGCTGGCGGCTTCGCCACGGATCTGGTCGCAGGCGTTGTGGAAGTACGCCAGGTACTGGATTTCCGGGATCGGCAGCATGCCCAGGTTGGCGTAACCCTGCGCCAGGCCGAGGATCATGGTCTCGTCGAGCAGCGTGTTGAACACGCGCGTGCCCTTGAACGCCTTCTGCAGTCCCTTGGTCACCGTATAGACACCGCCCTTCTGCGCCACGTCCTCGCCGAACAGCAGGGCTTCCGGATACTTGCAGAACAGGTCGTGCAGCGCGTTGTTGATCTGGATGGCCAAGTGGCGCGGCGGCAGTTTCTCCGGCAGTTTGTCCTCGCTGCCGAATGCCGCGACGCGCTTGTCGTGCGGCGCCGTGCGCGCCGCCTCCGCCGCCACGGCATCGGGCGTATATGGCGCCAGTGGCGCCATGACGTGTTCCAGCGTGGTGATGCGCGGACGACGGTCGGCGTCCTCGGCCGCGGCGAAACAGCGCTTGCGCGTGGCTTCGTACAGGCCGAGCAGCGCATCCTTCGATACGAGTCCGGATTCCAGCGCGATCGCCGCCGAGCGCAGCAGAGGATCGGTCGCTTCCACCGCGCACAGTTCTTCGAGCGGGCGCCACTCGATTTCGAAGTCGGTACCCGCGTGCCCCATGATCCGCGTGGTGCGCAGGTGCAGGAAGGTCGGGCTGCGCGTGCGCCGGCAGTGATCCACCGCCGCCTGCACCTGTCCGTAGCCGGTCGCCAGGTCGAGGCCGTCGGCGTGGAAGTAGTCCAGGTCTTTGCGATCACGGAAATTGCGCCCGATCCAACCGTCCGGCGTCTTCACCGAAATGCCGATGCCGTTGTCCTCGCAGACGAAGAGCACCGGTGCAGGCAGCTTCTGGTACGCGGTCCATGCCGCCGCATTGAACGCGGTCTGCGCGGTGGCGTGGTTGCTGGAGGCATCGCCGAACGAGCATATCGCGATGCTGTCGTCGGGGATCGGCAACGCATGGCCGATGCGGCGCGCCTGTTCGATGGCCACGGCCGTACCCAGTGCCTTGGGCAGGTGGGAAGCAATCGTCGAGGTCTGCGGCAGCACCCACAACGGCTTGCTGCCCCACACCTTGTGGCGACCACCGGAGGCGGGATCGTCCGCGCTCGCGGCAAAGCTGAGCGCGGAGTCCATCACCGGGTCCATGCCCGGCAGCTTGCGGAAGCGCTCGGCCATGAAACCACCGCTGCGGTAATGCAGGAAAGCGGGATCGGTGTGGCGCGTCAGGCGCGCGACCATCGCGTTGCCCTCGTGCCCGGAACTGCCGATGGTGTAGAAGACCTTGTTCTGCACGCGCAGCACGCGCGCCATCAGGTCGAGGTGGCGCGAGATCAGCTGGGATTCCAACAACTCCATGAAGCCTTTCGCATCCAGCCTGCTGCCGGGGAGTACCGCGTCGCCGGCCGCCGGCTTCGTGCCGACATGCCCGCTCCAGCCCTTCACGAACTCGATGAAGTTCTGGTCGCAGATCTCGGCGCGGTTGAGGCCCTTCATGCGGGCCGGAATCGGATGATGTGCAGTCATGTAGTCGCTCGGAATCAGGAAGACGCCAGGCGCGCGGCGACGTCGTCGCTCACGCCCGGCATGGGAACGAAACCCGGCGTGGCGCACACGCGCGCCAGCCAGTCGGTAATGCGGGGATAGGTGGACAGATCGAAACCGCCGTCGTCCGCACAGTGGGTGTAGGCGAACAGCGCGATGTCGGCCACGCCGTAGGCGGCACCGGTAAACCAGTCCGCCTGTTCGAGATGCTTCTCCATCACGGCCAGCGCCTGTGCGCCCCGCTCGTGCAGGCGCGGCAGGTCGGCGCGGCGCGGCGAGTCCAGCGGCGTCCAGCCGCAGATGAAGCGCGCCACCGCGATGTAGGGCTCGTGGCTGTACTGTTCGAAGAACAGCCAGCTCAGCGCCTGTGCCCTTTGCCACGCATCCGGGGGCAACAACGATGTCCCGTCGGCCAGCCAGCACAGGATCGCGTTCGACTCCACGAGGATGGCGCCATCGCCGCGTTCCAGCATCGGCACCTTGCCGTTCGGGTTCTTCGCCAGGTAACCGGGCGTGCGGGTGCCGCCATTGGCACTGTCGACCTCGATCCAGGTGTAGGGCCGCCCGAGTTGTTCGAGCAGCAGGCGCACCTTGTGGCAGTTGCCCGAGGTGGACATGCCATGGACGGTGACGGGATCAGGCGTCATGCGGATACTCCGGCGGAACGGGAATGCGGGCAGCCTTGTCGAGATCCTTCCCGCGACCGAACGCAAGCAGGATGCGGCGTTGTTCTTCCAGCGTCGGGATGCGCACGGCGATCCCTGCGATATCGATGCGCGTGTCGTCGTGTATCCGCACGGGCTGCCATCCCGCCACCGTCATCAGTTCCAGCCCGCCCATGACTTCAACAGGCATCGGCAGGTGCGCGAAGCGCGCGAAGGTGGAACGGAAGCGGGTTCCGTCCGCAGGACGGTAGGTGGTATCGACATGCTCTTTCCACGCCTCGCGCAATCGCAGCGCATCCTGCCGGCCGCAGAGCACATCGATGTCCTGCGGCACGATGCCGGGGATGCCCGCCAGCACCATCGCCGCGCTGCCAATGATCCACCAGGGATCACGGAACGTCCGCGCCATCTGCGGCAAGGCAGCGTGCAAGCCTGCATGCAGCGCGGACATCGGGGTCACGTCTGGGCGGCCCTGCGGGCGTGCCACTGGATCCGTGCCTGACCCCATACCTCGACCGGTTTCTCGTGGTGGGGTTCTGGCAGGCGATCCATGCGCAGGTAGGTCGATCCGAGCTTGGCGGCTACCGCCTTGGAATTGGCGTTGGCCGGATCGATGGTGTGGATCACCTCGTCCCAGCCCAGATGTTCGAACGCCCAGTCGATGCTGGCCGCAGCCGCTTCCGGGGCATAGCCGCGACCCCAGGCTTCCCGCGCGATGCTCCAGCCCACCTCGGTACCCGGCCAGCCTTCTGGTTGCCATGGCCCTATCCTGCCAACCCAGCGACCCGTCGCCTTCTCGATCACCGAGAACATCCCGAACCCCTGCAGGTGCCAGCTGCCCAGCGTCGCCGCGAGGCTTCGCCACGCGGGCGACCGTGCCTGCATGCCGCCTATGAAGCGCGTGGCTTCCTCATCGGCGCCGAACGCCGCCCAGGCTTCGTAGTCGTCCAGCCGCGGCAAGCGCAGCAGCAGGCGCGGAGTTTCAAGCTGGAGATCGGAAAGGTCCATCGACGCCACACCATCCCACCAGAGAACCGGACACAACGAGCAGCGAGGCTCGACTTCCCTGCACGCACGCCAGCGTCAGAATGCGTTGATGCCAGTCAGCTCACGACCGATCACCAGCTGGTGCACGGTTTCCGTGCCTTCGTAGGTGATCACCGATTCCAGGTTCAGCGCATGACGGATCGCGGCGTGCTCGGTGGTGATGCCGGCGCCGCCGAGCAGGTCGCGGCACTCGCGCGCGATGTCAATGGCCATGCGGCAATTGTTCCACTTCGCCAGCGACACCTGCGACGGGGCCATGGTGCCTGCATCCTTCAAACGACCCAGTTGCAGCGACAGCAGCTGCGCCAGGGTGATACGGCGGGCCATTTCGGCCATCTTGATCTGTGCGCTCTGCGTGGCAGCGACCGGGCGCTCGAACAGGATGCGTTCCTTCGTGTAGCCCAGCACTTCGTCGAGGCAGGCGATCGCCGCGCCGATCGGTCCCCAGGTGATGCCGTAGCGCGCCTGCGTCAGGCAGCCGAGCGGGCCCTTCAGGCCTTTGACGTTGGGCAGGCGGCTGCTGTCGGGCAGGCGCACGTTGTCGAAGAACAGCGCGCTGGTCACCGACGCGCGCAGGCTCATCTTGTGCTTGATCTCCTGGGCGGTGAAACCGGGCGTGCCCTTCTCGATCAGGAAGCCCTGGATGCCCTCGTCGGTCTGCGCCCAGACAATGGCGATGTCGGCCAGGTTGCCGTTGGTGATCCACATCTTGGAACCGTTGATCACCCAGTCGTCGCCGTCACGGCGCGCCGTGGTCTTCATGTTGGCGGGGTCCGAGCCACCGTGCGGCTCGGTCAGGCCGAAGCAGCCGATGACCTTGCCGGCGGCCATGTCGGGCAGCCAGCGCTGGCGCTGTTCTTCGCTGCCGTAGGCATGGATGGGATACATGCACAGCGAAGACTGCACGCTGACAAAACTGCGGATGCCGCTGTCGCCGCGCTCCAGTTCCTGGCAGATCAGGCCGTAGCTGACCGCGTTGAGGCCGGCGCAGCCGTACTTCTCCGGCAGCGAGGAACCCAGCAGGCCGAGTTCGGCGATCTCGGGCACCAGTTCCTTCGGGAACCGGCCCTGGTCGAAGGCGTCGCCGATGATCGGACGCACCCGTTCGTCGGTGAAGCGGGCCACCGCGTCCTGCACGGCACGCTCTTCTTCGCTCAGCAGGGAACGGACATCGAACAGGTCGTACGGGTTCAGAGCCATCGTGCTTCAACCGGCGTTTGAGGTATCCGGCGATTGTATGCGGTGGCCTCCGCGCCGGTAAGCGCCAGTCCGCAAAGCGAAGGCCGGCGAAACGCCGGCCTTCGAGGGGTGCCACGTTGAAACGCAGGTCCCGGCGGGGCCCCCGGCTTCAGCCCTGCTCAGGCGTGTCCACGCTGGCGGTCTGGGTCACGACCTGGCCATCGACCACCGGCAGGCGTTCGCCCGGCTTCTGGTCCATACGGATGGTCTTGTCCTGACCCTCGAAGCGGTAGGTCACGTCATAACCGATGACCTTGTCGGTGGTGCCCATGGCGATGCGGGTACCCGGCTTGCTGTCCATGCGCATGGTGCCGGTGGTGCCATCCGGATTGCGGTAGGTCACGTTGTAGCCGGTCACGCGCGAGGACTCGGAGGTCGCGTTCTCGGTGTGGCACTGCCGCTCGGTGCGGTTGACGACCTTGCCACCCACGTGGCGCTTGTCCACCTGGTTGCCGATGGCGCCGCCAGCGACGGCACCCGCGACGGTGGCGGCCTTCTTGCCGCTGCCACTGCCCACCTGGTTGCCCAGCAGACCACCGATCACCGCGCCGGCCACGGTGCCGCCGACATTGCCGTCGCGCTCGGGCGCCCGCTCCTGCACCACCACGTCCTCGCAGACTTCCCGCGGCGTGCTGGTGGTGGTGGTCTCGCGCACGGGTTCGGTGCCAATCACGGTGGCGTACAGCTTCTCCGAACTGGTCACCGGGTCGGCCTTCACCACGGTGGCGTACTGAAGTGTGCCCATCGGGATCTCGTTGTCGGTCGCCGCCGCATCATCGGCGATCAACGCGCCATCTGCGGTTGTCGCCAGTTCGCCCTGACCGGCTGCGCCCTTTTCGCCGCCCTTGAGGAAGGCTGCAGTGGCCACGGCACCCACCAGCAGCGCGCCGACGGCGACCAGAATCGTTGTTGTATTGCTCTTCATCGCTGGCTCCAGGTCGGGCGGCGCCCGATTCACATTGGCCATCATTGCACCATTGCCAACCTGAACAAAGTCCCCGTCCAGGACCACGAAAACCAACGAAAAGTGAACGCTTTCGCCACGCGCCGATCATGCTAGCGTGATGCCCGTTCCATACCGCCGAGAGCCATCACCGCCATGCCCAATCCCCTGTTGCTGCCACTGCTCGAGTGGGCGCGAAAGCTGCGTTACCCCACGCTGTTCAAGATCACCGCGGCGCTTTTCATGGTCACCCTGGTCCTGCCTGATCCGTTCCCGTTCGTTGATGAAATCCTGTTCGGCCTCGGCACGTTGTTGCTTGCCAACTGGAAACGGCGCAAGGACCCGCCACAGACGATCGAACCCTCGAAGCATTGAGCGAGATGCTGGTCGACAGCCACAGCCATTTCGACGCACCGGAATTCGACCCGGACCGTGAGGCTGCGCTGGCGCGCGCGCGCGCAGCGGGCGTCACCCGGCAAATCGTACCCGCGGTGGCAGCGAACAGTTGGTCCAGGCTGCGTGATGTCTGCACGCGTGATCGAGGCCTGTTCCCGGCCTATGGACTCCACCCGATGTACCTGGCCGAACACCAGCCTGCGCACTTGGGCGAACTGCGCCAATGGATCGAACGCGAACGCCCCGTGGCCGTCGGCGAGTGCGGCCTGGATTTCTTCGTCGAAGGCCTGGATGCGGATGATCAGCAGCGCTACTTCGATGGGCAGCTGCACCTGGCGCGCGAATTCGACCTGCCGGTGATCGTGCATGCGCGCCGCGCCGTCGATGCGGTGATCGCGTCGTTCAAGCGCGTGGGTGGCCTGCGCGGTGTGGTGCACAGCTTTTCAGGCAGTCCGGAACAGGCGCGCCAGTTGTGGCAGCTGGGCTTCCTGATCGGACTCGGCGGACCGGTCACGTACGAGCGCGCGAACCGCCTGCGCACGCTCGCCCGCACGATGCCGCTCGATTTCCTGCTACTGGAAACGGATGCGCCGGACCAGCCTGATGCCGGCATCCGTGGACAACGCAACGAACCGTCGCGGCTGACCGTGGTGCGCGATGTCATTGCAGACCTGCGTCGCGCTTCGCCGGACGATCTCGCGGCGGCGACGACGCGCAACGCCGAGCGGCTGTTCGGGCTACCCGCGCAGTAGGCGCACCTGCGGCTCTTTGCGAGGCTTGGCCAGCAGCTCCAGCGCCTTGCCCACCATGGCGAACGCGAACGCGCCGGTGATGTGCGTCGCCGCTCCCAGGCCGACGCCGCAGTCCAGTTTCAGTGCGGCATCCGCGCCCAGTTGCGGTCGCAGGCCGCAGACGGATCCATCGGCCTGCGGATACTTGACGTTCTCGAGCGAGTACACCGCCTGCACGCCGAAATAGCGGTCCTTGTTCTTGGGAAAATTGAACTCCGCCCGCAGCTTCTTGCGCACAAGTGCGAGCAGCGCATCGTGCTCGGTGCGCGACAGGTCGCGCAGCCGGATCTGGGTGGGGTCGGTGCGCCCACCCGCCGATCCGGACACCACGATAGGCAGCTTGCAGCGGCGGCACCACGCGATCATCTCGACTTTCACCCGGAAGCTGTCGCAGGCGTCGAGCACCAGGTCGAAGTCCCGGTCAAGTAGTTCGACCATATTGGTGCCGGTGAGGAACTGCGGCACCACGTCCACGTCCATCAGTGGATTGATCGCGCGGCAGCGGTCCGCCATCGCCTCAGCCTTGTTGCGTCCGTACTGGCCTTCCAGCGCAGGCAATTGCCGGTTGGTGTTCGACACGCAGATGTCGTCCGCATCGATCAGCGTCAGATGGCCCACGCCCGAGCGCGCCAGCGCTTCCACCACCCACGAGCCCACGCCACCCATGCCGACCACGGCCACGCGTGCGACGGCGTGGCGGGCCACCGCCCCCACCCCATATAACCGGTCGATGCCGCCGAAGCGATCCTTGAGTTCTTTCTTCATGTCACCAGTTTAAAGCGTGGCGCGAACCGTGACGCGCGTCGTACCATCGCGGCGTCAACCACATGGAGCCCGCCGCATGGCCAGCCAGCCCGAGATCAAGAAGCCTTCCGCCGCCTCACGTTATCTGTTCCTGTTCCTGGTTGGCCTGGTGGTGGGCGCCATCTGCACGGTCATGGCACTGCGCGCCCTCCAGGCGAGACAGGACGCGTTTCCGGGCAGCGTGATGCACGTGATGGCCAAGCATTCCGGACTTCTGGCCGACAAGGTGAAGCAGAACCGCTGCGCCGCCACTGACACCATCCCCCACGTGCGTACGCTTCGGGCCATGGCGAACGACCTGGAAATGGCGTTCCCCGGCATCGCGGACGACCAGCGCTTCAAGACGCACACCAGCCAGTTCCGCGCCGATCTGGATGCCGCACTGAGTACGCCTCCCACCGACTGCGCCGCAGCGGCAACGCTGGTCGAGAAAGTTGGCGCTGACTGCAAGGCCTGCCATCAGGACTTCCGCGGATAGAGCGCGTCGCACGACTGAATCGCACCTGACAATCGGGCCGCGCAAGCGGCCCGATTGTCATGATGTTCACGCGGTGATGCGGAGCATGCGCGTCGAAGGGACTTCGCGCCGTCGACGGCCCACCACCCACAGGAGGCTCCCATGAACATGCGTTTTATCGCCATTGGCCTGACTGCCACCGTCGCCCTCGCCGGCTGCGCCAGCACCTCACCCGGTTATGGCAACAGCGGCTATGGCGGCGGCTACAACAGCGCGCCGGCCAGCCGCTATTGCGCGGATTGCGGCATCGTCGAGCGCATAGACGTGGTGTCGTCCGGTCGCAGCGCACCGTCGGCCACGGGCGCGGTGCTGGGCGGTATCGTCGGTGCGGTCGCCGGTCGCCAGATCTCCGACCGCACCGGCGGCAGCGAAGGCAACAAGAACGTCTCCACCGTCGCAGGCGCTGTCGCCGGCGCAGCCGCAGGCAACGCGATCCAGAACCGTACCACCGGCGATACCTACAACGTGACCGTGCGGATGGACGACGGCCGCCGCGTCACGATCAGCCAGCGCGACCTGGGCGGCATCCGCGAGAACACCTACGTGCGTATCCAGAACGGTCGCGTGGTGCTGCGCTGACCGCGACCTCGACCCACGCAAAGAAAAAGCCCGGCATCAGCCGGGCTTTTTCTTGCGGAGCACGCGCTGTCGCGCGGTTCGGCGGTCAGGTCAGACGGGCTGCACGGCGTCCGCCTGCAGGCCCTTCTGGCCCTGCACGACGGTGAAGCTGACCTTCTGTCCTTCCTTCAGGCTCTTGAAGCCCTGGGTCTGGATGGCGCGGAAGTGCACGAACACGTCTTCGCCATTCTCACGGCTGATGAAGCCGAAGCCCTTGGCATCGTTGAACCATTTCACGGTTCCGGTTTCACGATCAGACATCTACTTGCTCCTTGAAACGGGTGGTGGATACGCCTGCTGGGCGGCTGGTTGCAAGGAGGAAGCGAGGTACAAGGATGCAGCGGATCATGGATCTACCCCATCAGGCCACGATTCACGGTGACCTTGGCAACGGCAGCGGCCGCACAGTAACCCGGCATTTGGCAAAATGCAAACGCTTGAACGAGAAAGTCAACCCCCTGCCAACCCCTTGATTCACTAGGAGAATTGTTTGGATATCCAGATGCTTTACTACGCCCTGGCCGTGGTACTGATCCTGGTCGGCATCGCAGGGGTGATCCTGCCTGCCCTGCCCGGCCTGCCGCTGGTCTTCGGCGGCATGCTGCTGGCGGCCTGGGCGGGTGGCTTCCAGCAGATCGGCTGGGTCACGCTGGTCGTACTGGGCCTGCTGACCGCGCTGTCCTTCGCTGTCGATGTCTTCTCCACCGCGATCGGTGCGCAGCGGGTCGGCGCGAGCCGCAAGGCATTGCTGGGGACCGTGCTGGGCACGTTCGCCGGCCTGTTCTTCATGCCCATCGGCCTGCTGGCAGGCCCCTTCATCGGCGCGCTGCTGGGCGAACTGTGGCATGGCCGGGAATTCCGACAGGCCACCAAGGTGGGCCTGGGCACCTGGCTTGGCATCCTGTTGGGCGTGGTGCTCAAGCTGGGCCTGGCATTCGCGATGCTGGGGCTTTTCGTGTTCGCCTGGATCTTCTGAAGTCGGTATCGCACGCGCTATCCACGCCGGCTGGCAGAATGTCGCCGCCCCCACCCTTCGAGCCCCTGCATGACGCACACCACCCGGCTTCTGCCTCTGGTAATCGGAGTTGCCTTCGCGCTCAGCGCCCAGGCCCAGGACAACGCCTCAGGCGGAACGTCCGCCGAGGCTTGTTTCTCGCTAGAGAACGACGCCGCACGCCTGGCCTGCTATGACGCCGCGCTCGGACGCACGGCGGCCGACACCCGGCAGGCCGACGAACAGGCGCTGGCCGCCAGGGACGCCGAAATCCAGGCGCGCGCGCAGGCCCGCGCCGAAGCCAAGGCGGCCGCCGACATGGAGAGCGGCCAGGATGTGCCCCTGAGCCAGCGCACGCGCCGCCGCCTGGGCGCATGGTTCCGTACGGACGATCCAGCCGACGCCGACCTGATCGCCAATGCCGGACGCGGCTCACTGCTCGACAGCCGTTGGGAACTGGCCAAAGACTCCAAGCTCGGCGTGTTCCAGTTGCGCGCCTACAAGCCCATGTACCTGCTGCCCGCATTCTGGACCAGCCAGGTCAACGAAACGCCGTCTTCACCCAACCCGGACAACACCGTCACCGAGCCGCAGGACCTGCAGGACATCGAGGCGAAATTCCAGCTGAGCTTCAAGACCAAGTTCGCGGAGAACCTGTTCGGCGACAACGGCGACGTCTGGGGCGCCTACACCCAGAGCTCGCGCTGGCAGGTCTACAACGGCGACGAGTCGCGCCCGTTCCGGGAGACGAACTACGAGCCGGAAGTGATGCTGGTGTTCCGCAACAACTACAGCATCGCCGGCTGGAAGGGCCGCATGGCCGGCATCGCGCTCAACCACCAGTCCAATGGGCGCAGCGATCCGCTGTCGCGCAGCTGGAACCGCGTCATCGCCACCATCGGCCTGGACCGCGACAACTGGGCACTGGTGCTGCGTCCCTGGTACCGCGTGCCGGACGGCAACGACGACGACAACCCCGACATCGAGGACTACATCGGCCGCGGCGATGCGATGCTCACCTACGCGCGCAACGGCCATGTGTTCACGGTGCTGGGCCGGCATTCGCTGCGCGGAGGCGACGATTCGCATGGCGCCGTGCAGGTCGACTACGGGTTTCCGATCAACCGGAGCTTCCGCGCGCACGTGCAGCTGTTCCACGGCTATGGCGAAAGCCTGATCGACTACAACCACAAGGCCACCTATATCGGCCTGGGCATCTCGCTGCTGGACTGGTACTGATGGACGACGTGACGATCTACCACAACCCGGCCTGCGGTACGTCGCGCAACACGTTGGGAATGATCCGCAACGCCGGCATCGAGCCGCAGGTCATCGAGTACCTGAAGACGCCGCCGGACCGCGCCACCCTGCTGTCGCTGATCGCGGCGATGCAGGTGCCGGTTCGCGAGGTGGTGCGCGCCAAGGAGGCCCTGTACTCGGACCTCGGCCTGGCCGATGCGGACGACGACGCGCTGGTCGATGCGATGCTGGTCCACCCGGTGCTCATCAACCGGCCGATCGTGGTGACGCCGATGGGAACCGCACTCTGCCGGCCCTCGGAGCGCGTGCTGGACTTCCTGCCGCAACCGCAACAGGGCGCCTTCGCGAAGGAAGATGGAGAACGCGTGGTGGACGCGGCCGGAAATCGCATCGTCTGACGTAAAATCGGGCGCAGGAAGCCACTCGACCTGCCAAGGAAGCACCATGCCCCGCCCGCGCCGTTCGTTCTTCGCCTATGCCTCCGCCCTGCTCGGGCTGCTCAGCCTGATGGCGGTGCTCTGTTTCCACCATCCCGAACTGCTGACAAGCAAGGAGTTCCGCGCGGTCTACAACGAGCAGTTCGCGCGCCACCTGTTGCTGGTCGGCCTGGCAGCGGCGTTCGGCATGGGCACGTTGGCCATCCTGCGCGACCGCAACAAGCGCATCGCCCTGGTCGGCGTGGGCGGCGCCACGCTCGCCGTGCTGCTGGGCGGCACCAACGTGCAGTTCGATGCCATCGGCAAGACGCCCTACTCGCTGGGCCTGGACTGGTTCGTCATCTCGCTGTTCTTTTCGGCGCTGGTGTTCGTGCCGCTGGAGCACTATCTGGGCAAGCGCCGCATTTCGCCGTTGCGCCCCGGCTGGCGCACGGACGTGGGCTACTTTTTCATGAGCCATGTGCTGGTGCAGTTCATCCTGATCCTGGTGACGGCATCCACCTCCACCATTGCCGGCCTGGCGGCCTTCCCGGCACTGAAGGACGCCATCCAGTCGCTGCCCGTATGGGCGCAGTTCCTGATCGCGGTGTTCGTGGCCGACCTGGCCCAGGCGCTGCTGCACCGTGCGTACCACAACATTCCGTGGCTCTGGCGCTTCCACGCCGTCCACCACTCGAGTCGCGAAATGGATTGGCTGGCCGGTTCGCGCATCCATTTTGTCGAGATCGTGCTGACCCGCAGCGCGGTGCTGCTGCCGCTGCTGATCCTCGGCTTCTCGGCACCGGCGGTGAACGCGTACGTGATCCTGGTCGGCCTGCAGGCCGTGCTGGCGCATGCCAACCTGGGCATCCGCTTCGGCGTGCTGGAGTACCTGCTGGTGCTGCCGCGTTACCACCACTGGCACCATGCGCGGCACAAGGACTATCTGGACGTGAACTACGCCATCCATCTGCCGCTGGTGGACATGCTGATGGGCACGTTCAAGCTGCCGCCGAAACAGGAAGACTGGCCCGAGGAGTATGGCGTGATGAAGCTGGAGACCGTGCCACGCGGCATCCTGCGCCAGCATCTGATGCCGTTCCAGGGCGGACGGAAGTTCGACGAGTACGTGGACTGAGCGCCCGCTGTTGCCTGTTGTAGGAGCGACGTAAGTCGCGACCGCACGTCAAGACAAACGTGATCGCTGCTCCAGGCGACGCATGCTCAGGCGAAGCGCACACATGGCCCCGGGTTCAGGCCACTCAGGAGCCGCGGTCGCGACTTACGTCGCTCCTACAGTGGATTGCGCGACCGTCACGTCCAGTCCGTCAGCCCTTCCCGCGCATAGACTTCCCTGAAGCTCGGCAGCGCCTTCATGCGCTGTGCGTAGGCATGCAACACCGGCCAGCTGTCGGTCGGCCTGGGCATGTTGCGCGACCAGCGCATCAGCATGGTCAGCAGGAAGTCGGCCGCGCTGCGCTGCGCCCCCAGCAGGTAGGGGCCGTGCGCCTCCAGATGATCGGCGACCTGTCCCCAGGCCTTCTCCAGCTTCGCGCGCGCGTGCTGCTGCGTGGCCTCGATGTTGGCCTCGCCGGCGATCTCGTCCGAATAGAACCATGCACGGTACGCCGGCATCAGCGTGTTGGCGCAGAACAGCATCCAGCGGTAGTACTGCGCGCGCTGCGTGGTCGCCACGGCCGGCGCCAGTTCCGCGCGGGGATGCGTATCGGCCAGGTGCATCAGGATGGCCGCGGTCTCGGTGATCACCTGTCCATCCATCACCAGCGTGGGCACCACGCCGGCGGGATTGAGCTTGAGGTAGTCGTCGGATTTCTGGTCGCGCTTGTCGAAGTCCAGCTCGTGGAGTTCGTGCGGGATGCCGAGTTCGATCAGCAGCCAGTGCACGACCAGGCTGGCGGTGCTGCGGGAGTAGTACAACTTGGTGGACATGCAGTGGCTCCTGGAACTGAAAGCCCTTCTCCCCGCGGGAGAGGGGTTGGGGTGAGGGGCGACGAAGGTCAGGAGAGCTGCAAGCGCACCGGCTTCGTTCGCCCCTCATCCGCCTTCGGCACCTTCTCCCGCAGGGAGAAGGGACCAGCGTCAGGCCACGACCACCGGAATCTTCCCGATCCGCGCCTGCCATTCCTTCGGTCCGGTCTGATGCACCGAGGTGCCCTGCGAGTCGACGGCCACCGTCACCGGCATGTCCTGCACGTCGAACTCGTAGATCGCTTCCATGCCCAGGTCGGCGAAGCCAACGACCTTCGCCGCCTTGATTGCCTTCGACACGAGGTACGCCGCACCGCCGACCGCCATCAGGTAGGCCGACTGGTGCTTCCTGATCGCCTCGATTGCCGCGGGGCCGCGCTCGGCCTTGCCGACCATGCCCAGCAGGCCGGTCTGCGCCAGCACCTGCTCGGTGAACTTGTCCATGCGGGTGGCGGTGGTCGGGCCGGCCGGGCCGACGACTTCATCGCGCACCGGATCGACCGGGCCCACGTAGTAGATGAAGCGGCCCTTCAGATCGACCGGCAAGGCCTCGCCCTTATTGAGCATGTCGACCATGCGCTTGTGCGCGGCGTCGCGGCCGGTCAGCAGCTTGCCATTGAGCAGCAGCACCTCGCCCGGCTTCCAACTGGCCACGTCTTCGCGCGTCAGCGTGTCGAGATTGACGCGACGGCCTTTCGACGCGTCGTAGGTCAGCTCCGGCCAGTCCTCCAGCGAGGGCGGGTCCAGCATCACCGGGCCGCTGCCGTCGAGGGTGAAGTGCGCATGGCGGGTGGCGGCGCAGTTCGGGATCAGCGCCACCGGCAGGTTCGCCGCATGGGTCGGATAGTCCTTGACCTTGATGTCGAGCACGGTGGTCAGGCCGCCGAGCCCCTGCGCACCGATGCCGAGCGCGTTGACCTTTTCGTAGAGTTCCAGGCGCAGTTCTTCGGCGCGATTGGACGGGCCGCGCGCCTGCAGGTCGGTGATGTCGATCGGCTCCATCAGCGATTCCTTCGCCAGCAGCATCGCCTTCTCGGCGGTGCCGCCGATGCCGATGCCGAGCATGCCCGGCGGGCACCAGCCGGCGCCCATCGTCGGCACGGTCTTCAGCACCCAGTCGACGATGGAGTCGGACGGATTGAGCATCGCGAACTTCGACTTCGCCTCCGAACCGCCGCCCTTCGCAGCGACGATCACGTCGACGGTGTTGCCCGGCACCACCTTCACGTTGACCACGCCGGGCGTGTTGTCCTTGGTGTTGGTGCGCTTGCCGGCCGGGTCGGCCAGCACGCTGGCACGCAGCTTGTTGTCCGGGTGGTTGTAGGCGCGGCGCACGCCCTCATGCACCATGTCCTCCACGCCCATCGTCGCGTCGTCCCAGCGCACGTCCATGCCGATCTCGAGGAAAACGGTGACGATGCCGGTGTCCTGGCAGATCGGGCGGTGGCCTTCGGCGCACATCCGCGAATTGATCAGGATCTGGGCGATGGCGTCCTTCGCGGCCGGCGATTCCTCGCGCTCGTAGGCGGCGGCAAGGTTCCGGATGTAGTCGACGGGGTGGTAGTAGCTGATGTATTGCAGGCCATCGGCGATGGACTGGATGAGGTCTTCTTGCTTGATCGAGGTCATGGGAGCGGAATGCCGGAGCTGCCGGAGGGGTCGCGGGCGGAAGCGCCCATTTTAGGCCAAAGTGACACCCCACCCAGCTGTCACGCGCGGGCACCCTCGCCCGTCCCTGGTCGCATGAACGCCGAAATCACCTTCGAAACCCATCGCTCCCGCCTGTTCGGGCTGTCCTACCGCCTGCTGGGCAGCCGCAGCGACGCCGAGGATGTCGTCCAGGACACCTGGCTGCGCTGGCAGCAGGCCGACAGGACCGGCATCCGCGACCCGGAGGCCTGGCTGGTCACCGCCGCCACGCGACTGGGCATCGACCGCCTCCGCGCCGCACGCATGCAGCGCGAGCACTACACCGGGCCATGGCTTCCCGCCCCCTCGGAGATCGACGAGTCTCCGACCCCCGAGCATTCCGCCGAGGTCGCCGAGCAGGTCTCGCTGGCCTTCCTCGCCGTGCTGGAACGGCTGGGCCCGGAAGAGCGCGCGGCCTTCCTGCTGAAGGAGGCCTTCGACTACGACTACGCGCAGATCGCGCCGCTGCTGGGCCAGAGCGAAGCGAACTGCCGGCAGATGGTGCACCGCGCACGCGAGCGCGTGCAGGCGGGCCGGCCGCGCTTCGATGTCCCCAGCGAGAACCACCGCCGCCTGCTGGAGCGCTTCATGCAGGCCGCGCGGCGCGGCGACCAGTCCGCTATCACCGCCCTGCTGCGCGAGGACGCGCAACTGGTCTCCGACGGCGGCGGCAAGGCCGTGGCGGTCATCCGTCCGCTGCTGGGCGCGGTACGGATCGCGCGGCTGTTCTGGGCGGCGTATCGCCGACAGGATCCGACGATCACCTGGCGCATGGGGACCGTCAACGGCGAGCCCGCCATCCTGCGTTACCGCGACGGCACGCTGGCGGCGGTGATGGTGGCGGTGAGCGATGGTGAACGCATCAGCGAGCTGTTCACCGTCGCCAATCCGGACAAGTTGGGCACGGCTGTCACGGCGAAGGACGGTGGTGCGTCCTGGTAGTGAAGGCGGCCACGGTGGCCGCCACGGAAGCCCTGCCATGAGCCAGAAGTTCCATCGCGTCGACTATCCCAAGTACGTTCCCGAGGCCTTCCGCGGCCTTTACGCCACCAGCACGGCCGTCCACAACGGCGTACTGGGAAAGGAGTTCCTCGAACTCATTTTCCTGCGCGTCTCGCAGATCAACGGCTGCGCCTACTGCATGGACATGCACAGCAGCGCACTGGTCAAGGCCGGGGTGGAGTCGCGCAAGCTTCACACGCTGGCCGGCTGGCGAGACAGCCGCTTCTTCGATGCCCGCGAAGGCGCCGCGCTGGCGTGGGCGGAACAGCTGACCACCCTGCCCTCGGGCGCGCCCGCCGATGCGACCTATGAAGCGCTGAAGGAACACTTCGATGAGGCCGGCATCGCCGAGCTGACCATGGCGGTGGCCACGATCAACGCCTGGAATCGGCTGGGCGTGGGCATGCAGCCGATCCTGCCCTGATCGCGGGGACGCCCCAGGCGGCACAATGGGGGCCATGGAAACCCTGGTCCTCATTCTCGACCTGGTCGGCACGTTCGTGTTCGCGCTCAGCGGTGCCACGCTGGGCGTGCGTCGCCGGCTGGACATCTTCGGCGTGCTGGTGCTGTCGTTCATCGCCGCGACCGCGGGCGGCATCACCCGCGACCTGCTGATCGGCGCCACCCCGCCCGCAGCGCTCAGCGACTGGCGCTATCCGGTCACGTCGCTGGCCGCCGGCGCGGTGACGTTCTTCCGCGCATCGCTGATCGAGAAGCTGCACCATCCGGTGCGGCTGTTCGACGCCATGGGCCTGGCGCTGTTCGCCGTGGCGGGCACGCAGAAGGCCCTGGAGTACGGCATCTCGCCCCCGATGGCCGCGGCGATGGGCATGCTGACCGGCATCGGGGGCGGCATCGCCCGCGACCTGCTGCTGGCCCAGGTACCGCTGGTGTTGCGCGCCGAGCTTTATGCGGTCGCGGCGCTGGCTGGCGCGCTGGTCGTCGCCGTCGGCCACTGGCTGGACCTGCCCATGGTGCCCTGCGCCGTGGTGGGCGCGGCGCTCTGCTTCGGCCTGCGCATGATGGCGGTGACCTACGGCTGGCACCTGCCGGTGGCGTTGCAATCCGGCGGCGATGGCGAGCCGCCCGGTCCGCTGAAGTAGCGCAACGCCGGCGGCCTTGCGCCCAAGCGTGGCCCGGCACCGACGAACCGAGCGGAACGCCAAGCCCGGTGGCGTTAGCATGGCGCCACCTGCGTCCTGATCGACACCATGGCCATCGCCACCTCCCATCCGCTGGACTTGCCCCGCCAGCGCGTCTTCTGGCTGCTGCACCTGTCGGGCTGGGGCGCCTACTTCGCGCAGGGCTGCCTGTATGCCGTCGCCCACGGCAAGCCGTCCGGCTACTGGGTGGTGCCCGCGACCGCCGCGACCATGGGTGCACTGGTCACGCTGGGCCTGCGCTTCCTGCTGAGGACCTACTGGGGCCTTCCGCCCCGCCGGCTGCTGGCATTGATGATTCCACTGGTGCTGGCCAGCTCCGCGCTGATCGACTTCGTCACACGCGAAGTCCTGGTCGATTTCTGCGAGACCTGCAAGCCGACCACCCAACTGGAGTTCATCGCCTATTCGCTGGGCTACATCTACGTGGTGCTGGCGTGGGTCGGTGCCTACATGGGCATCAAGTACTACCAGCAGCTGCAGGGCGAAACCGAACGCACGCTGGCCGCGCGCAGCATGGCGCACCAGGCGCAACTGAAGATGCTGCGCTACCAGCTCAACCCGCATTTCCTGTTCAACACGCTCAATGCGATTTCGACGCTGATCCTGGACCGCGACAACGTCACCGCCAACCGCATGGTGCAGGGCCTGTCGTCGTTCCTCCGGCACTCACTGGACAACGACCCGATGCAGCGCGTCACGCTGCGCCAGGAACTCGATGCGCTGACCCTGTACCTGGACATCGAGAAGATCCGCTTCGCCGAGCGGTTGCGCATCGAGACCGACATCGACGAGGACTGCTGGCGTGCGCTGCTGCCCAGCCTGTTGCTGCAGCCACTGGTGGAGAACGCCATCAAGTACGCCGTGGCCCGGCAGGTGGCAGGCGGCCTGTTGCGCATCGAAGCCGAACGGGACGGTGCGCAGCTCGTGCTGCGCGTCATCGATGACGGCCCCGGCTGCGGGAGCCTGGAGGGAGATGAACTGCCGCCCGGCAAGGGCGTCGGCCTGCGCAATACGCGCGAGCGCCTGAGCGTGCTGTACGGCGGATCCAGTGGCTTCTGGGTACGCAACCTGGAGCGCGGCATAGAAGTCACCCTGCGACTGCCGTTCGAAACCTCGCAGACACTGGCGGACTGAGCCGATGGACAACGCCACGTCACCGCCCCGACCTGCACGACTGCGTGCACTCATCGTCGACGACGAACCGTTGGCGCGGCGCGGGCTGGAAATCCGCCTGGCCGCGCATGCCGACGTGGACATCGTCGGCCAGTACGGCGATGGCGCATCGGCCATCGCAGGCCTGCGTGAACACAGGCCGGACCTGATGTTCCTGGATGTGCAGATGCCGGGGATGGACGGTTTCCAGACGCTGCGCGCGATTCCCGCCAGCGAAATGCCGCTGGTGGTGTTCGTGACCGCCTACGACCACTACGCCATCCGCGCCTTCGAGGCCTCGGCCACCGATTACCTGCTCAAGCCCGTGGACGATTCACGGTTGGCGCAGGCCCTGTCGCGCGTGCGCCAGGCGCGCGCGCAGCGCGAGGCCAGCGGCCACTGCGCCACCCTGCTCGGCCTGCTGGGCGAACTGAGCGGCCGTCCACCCCTGCAGCTGGACGAGGCCCTCAAGCCCGATGCGCTGGACCTGCTGCGGCGCGAGGAAAAACTCGCGATCCGCGACGGTGGCCGTACCGTGCGCGTGGACCTGCACAACATCCGCTGGATCGATGCCGCGGGCGACTACATGTGCATCCACGTGGATGGGGAAGGCCACACCGGCACCACCCTGATCCTGCGCGCCACCATGCGCGAGCTCGAGAAGCAGCTGGATCCACAGCGCTTCCCGCGCATCCACCGCTCCACCATCGTCAATGCGCGCCGTGTTGTGGAGATGCGACCGCATACCAACGGGGAGAGCTTCCTGCGATTGGACTGCGGACAGGAACTGAAACTGTCGCGCAGCCATCGCGACAAGCTGGCGGTGTTGCTTTAGTACCGCCGGACTAGTGTGGGAGCGACGCAAGTCGCGACGGCACGCGCGGGAACAGGTGCTGCCAGCAATCTCTGCCAATTCAAGACCCGCGGCGCATGCGCTGTCGTGTTCACCGAATGCGTGGTCGGAAAGCGATCGCGACTTACGTCGCTCCCACGGCATTTCGCCTCAATGGCGTGTAACCATAATTCTCGACCTTCGGTTCATCGTGCCCGCTCCACCACTTGCCGCAATACGGCACGCGGCATGACTTCCGGGCCATAACCATCACTGAAGACGCGCGCATCGTGCGCTCCGCCGAGACCAGAGCGGACCTGCACGATGAAACTCACCGAAGCCTCCCTGCGCAATCCTGCTGCCGTCGCGGTGGTCGTGGCCATGGTCTGCGCCTTCGGCCTGATGAGCCTGATGAAGCTGCCCCTGCAGCTGTTCCCCGACATCGAGCGGCCGCAGATGTCGATCCAGACCGGCTGGCGCGCGGCCTCGCCGCAGGAGATGGAGTCGGAGATCGTCGAACCCATCGAAGCCGTGATGCAGGGCCTGCCCGGGCTGGAGGAAATCTCTTCCAACGTCAACGCGGGCAACAGTTTCATCAACCTCACCTTCGCCGTCGGCAGCGACATGGACACCATGCTGGTGGAAGTGCTGTCGCGCATGAACCGGTTGCAGCCGCTGCCGCGCGACGCGACACCGCCGGTCGTGCAGGCGGGCGCCGACAACGCCAACAACTCGCTCACGTACTTCTTCGTGCAGAAGCTGCCGGGCACGCCTGGCGAGATCCTCGACTACCGGCAGATGATCGAGGACCGCATCGTTCCCCGCATCTCGGCGGTGCAAGGGGTGGCCGGCGTCGAAATCAACGGTGGCGCGCAGGAAGAGCTGACCATCACCCTCAACCTGGAACGTGCCGCCGCGCTGGGCATCCAGATTCCCGACATCGCCGCCGTCGCGGCACGCGCCACCGATGTATCCGGCGGCGTGGTGGAAGCCGGGCGGCGCGAGTACGTGCTGCGTTTCGCCGGACGCTATTCGCCCGAGGCCCTGGGCGAGCTGATCCTGGCCTGGCGCGATGGCCGGCCGGTACGGCTTGGCGATGTCGCGCGCGTCGAAGTGAAGCGACCCGAGCAGCGCTTCTTCGCCTACCAGAACGGAAACCCTGCCATCGGGCTGCGCATCCTGCGCGAGAACGGCGCCAACGTGCTGGACACGCTGGATGAAGTGAAGCGCGTGGTGGCGGACGTCCGCGAGCAGGAACTGGAGCCGCTCGGTCTGGACATCGCCCAGAGCTTCGATGCCTCGGTATTCATCAACCGCGCCATCGGCCTGCTGTCGGGCAGCCTGCTCGCCGGCGTGCTGCTCGCAGTCGGCTGCCTGTGGTGGTTCCTGCGCGATGTGCGCGCGACGGCGCTGATCGCCTGTGCCATCCCCATTTCGCTGCTGGCCACCTTCATCGTGCTGCAACTCACCGGCCGCAGCCTCAACGTCATCTCGCTGGCCGGGCTTGCATTCGCGGTGGGCATGGTGATGGACGCTGCCGTGGTGGTGGCGGAAAACATCGTGCGCCTGCGCGAGGAAGGGATGCCGGCAGCGAAAGCCGCGCTGGAAGGCACGCGCCAGGTGGGGGGCGCGCTGATCGCGTCCACGCTGACGACGGTGGCGGTGTTCCTGCCGGTGATCTTCATGGATGACGTGGAGGGCCAGCTGTTCGCCGACCTCGCGCTGACCATCTCCATCGCAGTGGGCATCTCGCTGCTGATCGCCGTCACCGTGCTGCCCGCCGCCGCCGGTAGCTGGCTGCGGACACGCGCCGGCGACGCCACCCGGCACCGCGCCTGGTCGCGCGTCAGCGACTGGGCGCTGCGCGCCACCGAGGGCCGTCCGCGCCAGCTTGCGTGGGTCGCCGCGCTGGTGCTCGCGCCCGTGCTGCTGGCGACGCTGCTGATGCCGCAGATCGACTACCTGCCGCCGGTGAAGCGCGCCGCGGTGGATGCCTTCTTCAACTTCCCGCCCGGCATGAGCCCGGAACGCGTGAACCGCGAGATCGCCCCCGTCGTGCTCGAGCGCATGCGTCCTTACATGGACGGCGAGAAGGGGCCGCAGCTGAGCAACTGGTACCTCAACCTGTGGCCCGGTGGTGGCTCGCTCGGCGCACGCGTGGTCGATCCCGACGACATCGGCGAACTGGAACGCATCGTGCGCGACGAGATCGTCGTCGGCTTTCCGGATACGCGCGCCTTCGCCAGCGAAGGCGAACTGTTCGGCAGCTTCGGCGGGTCCGCACGCGCCATCGCCATCCACCTGCAGCACAGCGATGGCGACGCGCTGGCCCGCGCGGCGGAAGCAGGACGGAAACTGCTGTCGGAGCGCTTCGCCGGCGCCAACGTGCAGGCGTGGCCCAATGCCGATGCCGGCACGCCCGAGCTGCGGGTGAATCCGGACGACCGCCGCCTGGCGGAAGCCGGATGGCGGCGGCCCGAGCTGGGCACCGTCGTGCGCACGCTGGGCGACGGCCAGTGGCTGGGCGAGCATTTCGACGGCGACCGTCGGCTGGCCATCATCCTGCGCAGCGACCGCGCCGACGATGTCGAACGGCTGGGCGCGGCGCCATTGGCGACACCCCAGGGCGGCGTGTTGAGCCTGGCCGAACTCGCGCAGGTGGACACGGTGCTCGCACCCAACCAGTTGCGCCGCATAGACCGTCGCCGCACGGTGACGCTGACCGTCGATCCGCCCGCCGCGATGTCGCTGGAAGAAGCGCTGGACATCGTCAATGACGAGATCGTGCCTGCATTGCGCGATGGGCTGCCCCCCGACGCCGCCATCCGCATTTCGGGCAGTGCCGACCGGCTCGGCGAAGTGGTGCGCAGCATGGGCACGAACTTCGTGATCGCGCTGGCGGTGCTGTTCATGCTGATGGCGGCGATGTTCAAGTCATTGCGCGACAGCGCCTTCGTCATGGCCACCCTGCCGATGGCGGTGCTCGGGGGCGTGCTGGGCCTGCGCGTGCTGGACCTGACCGCCGGGCAGACGCTGGACCTGCTGTCGATGATCGGCTTCATCATGCTGCTGGGCATGGTGATCAACAACGCCATCCTGCTGGTGGCGCAGGCGCGCGAGGCCCAGGCGGGCGGCGCATCGCTGGACGAAGCGCTGAAACAGGCCCTGGACCAGCGCCTGCGACCGATCCTGATCGCGGCGCTGACCGGTGTGCTGGGCGCATTGCCGATGGCGATCAATCCCGGCCCCGGCGCGGTGATCTATCGCGGCCTCGCCGCTGTCTCGGTCGGCGGCGTGGCGTTGAGCCTGATGTTCACCGTGGTGCTGGTGCCGGCATTGCTGCGTCTGGCCGGTACGCGGGCATCGCAAGCCAAACCGCTCCACACCGCACCGTCCACGCTTCCCTCGCCCGCGATCTGACACCCATCCTCCCCCGGAGAACGACATGCGCACCCTGCACAAGACCCTGATCGCCGCCGCACTGGCAGGTGTCCTCGCCCTGCCCCTGCTGAAACTGGATGCCGACGCCAGCGCGCCCGAAACGCCGGACGCACCGCCAGCGATCGTCAGCGTCGCCCCGGCGGTGAACGCCGAGTTCGCACCGCGCCACTGGTCGCCCGGCAGCGTGATCAGCCGACAGGACGCACGTGTCGCCAGCGAACAGGGCGGGCGTGTCGTCGAAGTGGTCGAGGTAGGCGAACGCATACGCGCCGGCCAGGCGCTCGCGGTGCTGGACGACACGGCGCTGCGGCTGCGCGAGCAGGAAGGCCAGGCCGACCTCGCCCGCATCCAGGCCCAGCTCGATCTCGCGGCCCGGCAGGAGCAGCGCTACGCGCAACTGGCCGCACAACAGAACATCGCGCGCGCGCAGTACGAACAACTGCGGGCCGACCGCGACATGCTGGTGCAGGAGCGCGCACGCGCGCTGGCGCAATTGGCGCAGACGCGTCACCAGCGTGGGCAGATGGTGGTGCGCGCGCCCTTCACCGGCATCGTCGCCGAACGCCACACGCAGCTGGGCGAATACCTGACTACGGGCGCGTCCGTGGCACGCCTGGTGGACACCGCCTCGCAGGAAGTCCGTGTGCGCGCGCCGGTGGACCTGGCGCAGCATCTGGGCACAGGCACTCAGGTGCTCGTGCGCGCGGGCGACACCGAGCGCGCGTGGCCGGTGACCGCCCTGGTGCCGGTCGGCGACGAATCCTCGCGGCAGCTGGAACTGCGCATCGCCATCGACGCCACCCAGATGCCGGTCGGCAGTGCGGTGGATGTCGGCCTCCCCAGCGCGGGCACGCGCAACGTCGTCGCCGTACCGCGAGATGCGGTGATCCTGCGCCGCGAGGGCGACTTCGTGCTGCGCGTGGACAGCGCCGGCAAGGCCGAGCGCCTGCCCGTGGAAACCGGCGCGGAAGTCGATGGTCTGGTGGAAGTCACCGGCAACGTGCGTGCCGGCGACCGGCTGATCGTGCGTGGCGGCGAACGCGTCGAGCCCGGCCAGGCGGTCAGCATCCAGCCGGCATCGCTGGCCGTCGCGATGCGCTGAGCGCTCGGCATCGCCTTGCGAGGCGGCGCGGATCGCGGCTGGCGTTGTCCGTCACCTGGAGAGGTCCGATCGAACGGGGTCATACCGCTTCCCCGAGCAATCGGATATGGATGCACGGAAAACGTCCAGTCGCGATCCGCGTCGCTTCCGGCATGATCGTTCGCCGCTGCTGCCGCGCTGCGGCGCGTTCTCGCCTTACGGGCACCGACGCGTCCGTGGGGCGCGGATGCACGGAAAACGTCAGTCGCGATCCGCGCCGCTTCCCGATGATGCCCCAGAGGCCACCGTGGGAGCGACGTCAGTCGCGACTTGACGGACGCAATCCCTGATCGCGACTGACGTCGCTCCCACCCCGCAGACAGTCGGGCTTTCACCCAAAACCCATCCCGGGCAGGCACAATCCACGCATGGCCTCGTCCCCACCGCCCACGGGCAAGCCCAAGGGCGCCGCTCCGCGCCCCGCCAACAAGCCCAACCTGCGCGAGCGCTTCGACGCGATGCGCAACCTGGCGCCTTTCCTGCGCCAGATCTGGCAGACCAGCCGTGTCCTGACCACCGCCAGCCTGGGCCTGCGCGTGATCCGCGCCCTGCTGCCCATCGTCACGCTGTACATCGGCAAGCTGATCATCGACGAAGCCATCCGTCTGGTCGGCGCCGGCGTGCCGCAGGAAGGCCTGTTGACTGCCTGGCGCAGCGGCGTGCTGGACCACCTGCTGTGGTTGCTGGCGGTGGAGTTCGCGCTGGCGATCCTGTCCGACCTGCTGGGCCGCATGGTGAGCTACGCCGACGCCCTGCTGTCGGAGCTGTTCACCAACGCCACCAGCATCCGCCTGATGGAACACGCGGCCACGCTGGACCTGGAGGACTTCGAAGACCCGGACCTGCAGGACAAGCTGGACCGCGCGCGCCGCCAGACCATGGGCCGCATGAACCTGATGAGCCAGCTGTTCGGCCAGGTGCAGGACGCCATCACCGTGGTCGGCTTCGCCGCGGGCCTGCTGGTGTATGCGCCCTGGCTGATGGTGCTGCTGGCGGTGGCGCTGATCCCCGCCTTCATCGGCGAGGCGCACTTCAATGCGGTGGGCTACTCGTTGAATTTCCAGTGGACGCCGGAGCGGCGGCAGCTGGAGTACATGCGGCAGATGGGTGCCAGCGTGGAAACGGCGAAAGAGGTGAAGATCTTCAACCTCCACCGCTTCCTGATCAGCCGTTATCGCACCCTGGCCGACAAGTTCTTCATCGCCAACCGCGCACTGGCGCGACGCCGCGCGGTCTGGGGCACGCTGCTGGCGGCGCTGGGCACGCTGGGCTACTACGTGGCCTACGGCTACATCGCCTGGCGCACGGTGCGCGGCGACTTCAGCATCGGCGACCTGACGTTCCTGGCCGGCAGTTTCCGCCGCCTGCGCCAGTTGCTGGAAGGCCTGCTGGTCGGCTTTTCACAGGTCGCGGGCCAGGCGCTGTACCTGGACGACCTGTTTTCGTTCTTCGAGATCGAACCGGAGATCACCTCGCCCAACGATCCCATCCCGGTACCGAAGCCGATCACCCGTGGCTTCACCTTCGAGAACGTGGGCTTCCGCTATCCCGATGCCGAACGCTGGGCGGTGCGGGGGTTGGACTTCGAACTGCGGGCCGGCGAAGTGCTGGCGCTGGTCGGCGAGAACGGCGCCGGCAAGACCACGCTGGTCAAGCTGCTGGCGCGCCTGTACGACCCGGACGAGGGCCGCATCCTGCTGGACGGGCGCGACCTGCGCGACTACGACATCGACGACCTGCGCGCCAACATCGGCGTGATCTTCCAGGATTTCGTGCGCTACCACCTGACTGCAGGCGAGAACATCGGCGTGGGCCAGATCGACGCGATGCACGACCAGGCCCGCATCCGCGACGCCGCTGCCCGTTCGATGGCGGACGAAGTGATCGCCGGGCTGCCGCAGGGCTACGAGCAGATGATCGGCCGCCGCTTCAAGAACAGCGTGGACCTGTCCGGCGGGCAATGGCAGAAGATCGCCATCGCGCGCGCCTACATGCGCGATGCGCAGGTGATGATCCTGGACGAACCCACCGCCGCGCTGGACGCCCGCTCGGAATTCGAGGTCTTCCAACGCTTCAAGGAATTGTCGGACAATCGGACCGCAGTGCTGATCTCGCACCGCTTCTCCAGCGTACGCATGGCGGACCGCATCCTGGTCCTCGATGAAGGACGCCTGGAAGCCAGCGGCACCCACGAACAACTGCTGGCCGAAGGCGGCCGCTATGCCGAACTGTTCGAACTGCAGGCCGCCGGTTACCGCTGATACGGCTACCGCTGATCATGTTCCCCACAGGAGATACGACGTTGCGCAACGCATCCCATCGACTCGCCACCGCCCTGCTTCTCGCGCTGCCGCTGGCCGCGTGCAATTCGTCAGCGAACGGTGAAGCCAAAGGCAACGCCACCGCCGCGGCGGAGCAGCCTGCACCCGCAAGCCAGCCCACGCAGACGCTGACCAGCGCCAAGGGCCAGGTCCGGGCCACGCAGGTGGCGAGCAGCCTGGATCATCCCTGGGGGCTCGCGTTCCTGCCTGACGGCAGCATGCTCGTCACCGAACGCAGCGGGCAGTTGCGACGCGTCGGCACCGATGGCGCGGTGTCCGCGCCGATCACGGGTGTGCCCAAGGTCTTCGCCACCGGCCAGGGCGGCCTGCTCGACGTGGTGCTGGCGCCGGATTTCGCCAGCAGCCAGCGCATCTATCTGAGCTACGCCGAGCCGGGCGACGACGGCACCGCCGGCACCGCCGTGGCCTACGGCACCTTGGCCGACGGCGCGCTGGCCGACGTCAAGGTGATCTATCGCCAGGAACCGAAGGTCGATGGCCCGAACCACTTCGGCTCGCGCCTGGTCTTCGACGATGCCGGCCACCTCTTCATCAGCCAGGGCGAGCGCAACAAGCGCGCGATGTCGCAGGAACTCGACAAGCTGCAGGGCAAGCTGGTGCGCCTCAACCTGGACGGCAGCGTGCCGCAGGACAATCCCTTCGTCGGCCAGTCCGGCGCGCGCCCCGAGATATACAGCTACGGCCACCGCAACATGCAGGGCATGGCGCGCGACCCGCGCACCGGCACGCTCTGGCAGAGCGAGCATGGCCCGCGCGGTGGCGACGAGATCAACCTGCCCCAGCCCGGAAGGAACTATGGCTGGCCGGTCATCACCCACGGCATCAATTATTCCGGCCAGCCGATCCCGGAAGCGGAAGGCAAGGCGAAGGACGGCATGGAGCAACCGCACCACCTGTGGGAGAAATCCCCGGGTGTGTCCGGCATGGCGTTCTATACCGGACGCCCGGAGAGCCCCTGGAACGACAGCCTGTTCCTCGGCTCGCTGGCAGAACGCAACCTGATCCGCCTGACCCTGGACGGCGACAAGGTGGTCGGCGAAGAACGCCTGCTCAACGAGATCGGTGAGCGTGTGCGCGATGTCCGCGTCGGGCCGGACGGCAACGTCTACGTGGTCACCGATGAAGACGACGGCAAGATCTGGCGGATCGAACCGCCGAAAGCGCCGTGAGGAGCATCCGGTGATGAAACACCTCCTGCTCGCATTCGGGTTGTGCTGCGCTTCCGTGGCGCACGCACAGGCAACGCTCGACTACACACAAGCCAAGCAACGCGCGGATGCCGACGAAGCCGCGCTGGCACCGGAGCAGGCGGCCTCGCTGCGCGATGCGCAGGCCATCGCGCTCGATGCCGGCGTCAGCGCATGCGCGACCCCCACGGCGGACACCTCGCCGTTCGTGGTCGTTGCGGAGCTGGACGCCACCGGCAAGGTGGTACGTACGTGGCGGGAAGGCGCGACGCCCCTGGCGATCTGCGTGCAGAAGCAGATCGCGGGCAGGACGCTGTCGGCGCCAGGGCGCGCGCCTTTCTTCACCTCGTTCGAGCTGAGCTTCACGCCATGAACGACGGCACCGACATCAACGCCCTGCTGCGCGCGCGCCTGCCGGCCGGTGCGCCGCTGCAGATCCCGCCGCCATGCCTGCTCGACATGCAGGGCGAGCCGGTCGCCTACGTGGAAGGCGAATCGCTGGCGATGCGTTTTCCCGTGCTGCCGCGCTACCAGAATCCGATCGGGCACATGCAGGGCGGTTTCATCGTCGCCGCACTGGACAACACGCTTGGGCCGTTCTCGTACCTGATCGCCCCGCCGAGCGTGACGACGTCGCTCAACACGCAGTACCTGCGACCGGTGACGCCGGACATGCCGCACATCACCTGCCGTGCGCGGCTGGTGGAGCGCACGCGCAACCAGCTGTTCCTGACCGGTGAGGTCCGCGATGACGCGGGACGCGTGCTGGTGATGTGCCAGGCGGTGTGCCAGATCCTGCCGCAGAAAAGCGCTTGAGTTTGAAGCCCCTCTCCCTGCGGGAGAGGGGTTGGGGTGAGGGGCAACGAAGACGACACGCCTGATGTCCCGCGATTCGACAACAACCGCCGCGAACGCGATACACACACGCGCCCATGAGCCTATTGGGCTCATGAGTTTGCTGCGAAGTAGCCGTGGGTTTAGGCATGGTGCCGCTCGCCGCGGGGGCGTCCCTTTCTTTGCTTGTGCAAAGAAAGGAACCAAAGAAACACACCCCAGGCGGCACGCCCTCCGCGCTGCGCGCTCCGGGTTCGCGAGCGGTCCGGGAGTTTCCGTAAGGCACATCCTGTGCCATACGAAAACGCCGCCATCCATGGCGGCGCCCTACGGGTTTTACCCGGCCCACTCGCCGTGCCTCAAGGGGACCCAAAGGCAAGAGCAAAAAAAGAAACCCGCGCACGATGCTTCAGGTGCGGCTGTTGGGGCCCCTGAGGTCCGGCAGTCACGGCGGGTCAAACCCCGCAGGGGCGACGCACAAGGATGTGCGTCGTTTCCGGATGACACAGGATGTGTCTTCCGGAAATTCCCGCCGGGACTGCGCACCCGCCGCTTGCGGCGGGCGGACCGCCGGGGTGTGCTTTCTTTTGCCTACTCTTCTTTGCACACGCAAAGAAAAGTAGGGCCCCGCGGCGAGCGCGCCATGCCTGCACGCTGAAAGAACCTTCCCGTCAGGCCAGCACGTCCCAAACGACTATGGACACGCCCAAGGTCCGCACAGGTAACGGACTCCGTTGCCCCTCACCCCCACCCCTCTCCCGCAGGGAGAGGGGCTTCGACGCGCGGAGACGTTGCGCTCAGCGCAGCTCGAACCTATCCGCATCCAGCATCGCCGGAAACTTCTCCCGATGCGCCGCCAAGGCCTCCGCCGAGATCGTCGACGTCGCCACACCCTCGCCCGCCGGCAACTCCACCACCGGCTGGCCCAAGAAATCGATCACCGCACTGTCGCCGCTGTAAGCGTGCCCATTGCCATCCGTGCCCGCACGATTGACCGCCCCCACGTAGCAGAGATTCTCAATTGCCCGCGCCCGCAGCAGCGTCTTCCATGCATACGCGCGCGGCGCCGGCCAGTTCGCGACGAACAGTTGCAGATCGAAATCGAGTTGCCCCGGCCGCTCCACGTCGTAGCGGTTGCGCGCGAACACCGGGAAGCGCAGGTCGTAGCAGACCAGCGGATTGATCCGCCAGCCCTTCCACTCCACCGTCAGGCGCTGATTGCCGGCTGCATACCGCTTGTGCTCGTTCGCATAACGGAACAGGTGGCGCTTGTCGTAGTACTGCAACGCGCCGTCGGGCGTGGCGAACAGCAGGCGATTGAACACACCCTCCGGCGTGCGCAGTTGCACGCTGCCGGTAACGGCGGCACCCAACGTCGTGGCCTGCTCGCGGATCCACGCGACGGTAGCGCCGTCCATGCCCTCGGCCTGGTCGATCGCCTCGTTGCTGAAGCCGCTGGTGAACGTCTCCGGCAGGATCACCAGATCGCTCTGTCCCGCCAGCGGCGCAATCAAGCCGCCGTAGTAGTCGCGGTTGCCTGCCGGGTCGTGCCAGCGCGTTTCGCCCTGGACGAGGGAAATGCGAAGGTCCTGCATGGGTTCGGTATTCCTGATCGTGTCGGAAAGGACGTGCATTGTAGGAGGGGCTTTAGCCCCGACGCTTTTCCATCAATCTTCCGGATATCCCGGCGAAGGCATCGGGGCTAAAGCCCCTCCTACAGGGATCAGAGTGTCTTCAACCGCGCGATCGCCGCATCCAGCGTCGCCTCGTTCTTGGCGAAGCACAGGCGTGCCAGGCGCTGCCCGACCGGCGGCGTCTCGTAGAACGGCGACAGCGGAATCGCGGTGACGCCGTGCTCGACGGTCAGCCACTTCACGAACTCGGCATCCGGTAGGTCGCTGACCGCGGAATAGTCGACCAGTTGGAAATACCCGCCCGGCACCGGCAGCGGCGTGAACTTCGTGCCCAGCAGCTGTTCGCGGAAGCGGTCGCGCTTGTCCTGGTAGAACGCGCCCAGCTGTTCGTAGTGTTCCGGCTCGTCGCGGATCATCGCGGCGAACGCGAACTGCGCCGGGGCGAACGTGCAGAACACGTTGTACTGGTGGACCTTGCGGAACTCCGCGCTCAGCGCCGGCGGCGCGATGGCGTAGCCGATCTTCCAGCCGGTGCAGTGGTAGGTCTTGCCGAAGCTGGACACCACGAACGCACGCGCGGCCAGTTCCGGATAGCGCAGGATCGATTCGTGGCGACGGCCGTCGAACACGATGTGCTCGTAGACCTCGTCGGAAATCAGATAGATGCCGGTGCCTTCCAGCAGCGACGACAGCGCGCGGATGTCGGCATCGTCGAACATCGCGCCGGACGGGTTGTGCGGGCTGTTGATGATCAGCAGACGCGTCTTCGGCGTGATGGCGGCGCGCACGCGGTCCCAGTCCACCGCAAACGTCTGCGGATCCAGCGGCACATGCACGGCACGCGCACCCGCCAGGTCGATGGCCGGTTCGTAGCTGTCGTAGGCCGGGTCCAGCACGATGACTTCTTCGCCCGGGCGCACCACGGCGTGGATCGCGTTGAACAGCGCCTCGGTGGCGCCGCTGGTCACGGTGATCTCGGTATCCGGGTTCACTTCACGGCCGTAGCAGCGCAGCACCTTCTCCGCGATGGCCTGGCGCAGCGGCGCCACACCGGTCATCGGTGCGTACTGGTTGTGGCCGGCGCGCATGGCGGCATCCAGTTCGTCCACCAGCCGCTGCGGCACCGCGAAGTCCGGGAAACCCTGCCCCAGGTTGACCGCGCCGTGCTCGGCGGCGAGCTGCGACATCACGGTGAAGATGGTGGTGCCCACCTTGGGCAGCTTGGTCTGCGGCTGGGACATCCTGGTTCGGGCACTCGATGAAGGGGAACACGGAGTGTACGCGCTGGGCGTTACGCGCGATGATGCGGCCATGGCCGACCACCGCGTTCCCGCTGCCGGCACGACCCTCGGGGATGTCCCCGAGGCGGAACGCGCACGGCTGGCCACGGCCTGGGCTGCCGCGCACTACTTCGTCACCGTGGGTCGGCAGGAATGGCTGTTCCGCACCGGCTCGACCGCGCCGGACGTCGAACGCCAGGTCATGGCGACCCGCTATCTGTTCATCACCGCGTGGAATCCTCCACCCGGCGAGGCGCCGCGCCCGGTCAACGACGCCGCGCAGGAGCGTTTGCACGCGCGCCTGCACACGCTGGGGCTGTCATTCCACCCGGCGCTGGGCTGCAACAACCAGGGCGGCATGGTCGAGCACGGTTGCCTGGTGCTGGACGCCACGCTGGAACAGGCCGACGCCCTGGCGCGCGAGTTCGGCCAGGGCGGCACGCTGTTCTGGCACGCCGACACGCCGGTGCGACTGCGGATGATGTGGCCGCGCCCGCCGCAGGCCGACGGCGACCTGCATACCGACTGGGTGGGGTGACGGACCGCGACCGTCTGTCGCAGGCGGCCGGACCGGCCCCTCCGTTTAGAATGGGCGATTGAGCCCCAGGACACCCCAGCCTCCCGCCCGGGAACGCCCGATCCGATGACCGACGCCGCTTCCCGCCACCCGCCGTTGCTGGCCGCCCGCGCCTTGGCGTTCTCGCGCAATGACGAGCCGGTCTTCGGGCCGCTGGATTTCGCCGTGGACGCGGGCGAGGCGCTGCTGGTGCAGGGCGGCAACGGCGTTGGCAAGACCACGCTGCTGCGCGTGCTGGCTGGCCTGCTGCGGGCCGATGCCGGCCAGATCGACATCGACGGACAGCCCGCCGGACCGTCGCGCCGGGCGCATGCGATGGCCTACCTCGGCCACCTGCCCGCACTGAAGGCCGACCTGAACACACTGGAAAACCTCAACTTCCTCTGCGGCCTGCATGGCCGCCGCGCCCGCCAGATGCCCGGCAACGCGCTGGCGATGGTCGGCCTGGCCGGGTACGAGGACGCCCTCGCCCGCCAGCTCTCCGCGGGGCAAAAGAAGCGGCTCTCGCTCGCCCGCCTGTGGCTGTCGCCGTCGCCGCTGTGGCTGCTGGACGAGCCCTACGCCAACCTCGATCTGGAAGGCATCAACCTGGTGAACCGGATGATCTCGGCCCATCTGCGCGATGGCGGTGCCGCCCTGGTCACCACCCACGGCGCCTACGCCGCGCCACCGGTGCAGACGCGGATGCTGGTGATGGAGCGCCCGGCATGAGCACCGCGCCGTCCCTGCTGCAGACCGCCCGCGCGCTGGTCGTCCGCGACGTGCAACTGCTGTGGCGCCGCCGTGGCGATGCACTGCAGCCGGCATTGTTCGCGCTGCTGGTGGTGGTGCTGTTCGCCCTCGGCCTGGGCACCGCGCCCCTGGTGCTGTCGAAGGTCGCGCCCGCCGTGGTGTGGGTGGCCGTGCTGCTGGCGGGCCTGCTGTCGCTGGACACCCTGTTCCGTGGCGACGCCGAGGACGGCTCGCTCGAACAATGGATCCTCGCACCGGTACCGCTGGCCTGGCTGGTGCTGGTGCGCGTGCTGACCCACTGGGCGACCACCGCCCTGCCACTGGTGCTGGCCACGCCGCTGCTGGGCGAGATGCTGCACCTGCCGCACAGCCAACTGCCGATGCTGCTCGCCACGCTCGCGCTGGGCACGCCGCTGCTTAGCCTGCTGGGCGCGGTGGTCGCGGCGCTGACGGTCGGCATGAGGCGCTCTGGTATCCTTGTGGCCCTGCTGGCGTTGCCGCTGTACGTACCCGTGCTGGTGTTCGGTGCGGGCGCCGTCGCCGCCAGCGCACAAGGGCTGGATGCCTCCGGCGCCCTCCTCTGGCTGGGCGCCGGTCTGCTGCTTTCGCTGCTGCTGGCGCCCGTGGCCGCCGCCGCGGCGATCCGCATCGCCCTGACCTGAAGACCCACGCCGCCGCATGAATCCCCTCGTCCGCTGGTTCCACCAACTCGGTTCGCCCCCGTACTTCGACCGCTTCGCGGCGCGCTGGACGCCGTGGTGCTATCTGGCGGCGATCGTGCTGCTCGGCCTGGGCCTGTGGCAGGCGCTGTTCGTGGTGCCGGCCGACTACCAGCAGGGCGACAGCTTCCGCATCCTCTACATCCACGTGCCCAGCGCGTGGATGAGCATGTTCGTGTTCGGCCTGATGGCCTTCTACGCCGCCATCGCACTCGTCTGGCGCATCAAGCTGTGCGAGATCCTGGCGATGGCGTGCGCGCCCACCGGCGCCGCGTTCACCGTCATCACGCTGGCCACCGGCAGCATCTGGGGCAAGCCGATGTGGGGCACCTGGTGGGACTGGGACCCGCGCCTGACCACCGAATTGATCCTGCTGTTCCTCTACCTGGGCGTGATGGGCCTGTACGGCGCCATCGACGACCGCCGCAACGCCGCGCGCGCGGCCGGCCTGCTGGCCATCGTCGGCGTGGCGATCCTGCCGGTGATCCGCTACTCGGTGGTGTGGTGGAACTCGCTGCACCAGGGCCAGACCATCCGCGTGTTCGGCGAATCCAGCATGGACGACAGCATGATCCTGCCGTTGGTGCTGATGGTGGTCGCGACGAAATTCTGGTTCGCCGGCTCGCTGCTGGCGCGCGCCCGCGCCGACAACCTGCGCCGCGAAGCCGGCAAGGACTGGGTGGCGAAACTCGCCGCCAGCAAGGGAGCCGCGCCGTGAGCTACCTCGAATACGTCATCGGCGCCTACGCCGTGTTCGCCGTGGTGCTGGGCTGGGACTTCCTCGCCCCGCGCCTGCAGGTGCGCCGCGAACTGCGCGCCGCCCGCCAACGCGTGGCGCGCGACGCACGCCGCAGCGCCGCCCCCACCGACCTGGAACGCTGACCGATGAACCCCGTCCGCCGCCGCCGCCTGCTGTTCGTGCTGCTTGCCGTCGTGGTGGCCGGCATCGCCACCACGCTGATCGCGATGGCCCTGCAACGCAACGTGGCCTACCTGTACACCCCGGCCGAAGTGCTGCGCGGCGAAGCCGGCGAATCGCGCTTCCGCCTGGGCGGCATGGTCGAGAAAGGCTCGTTCAAGCGCGAACCCGGCTCGCTGGTCTCGCAGTTCGGCGTCACTGACGGCGATGCGCAGCTGACGGTGCGCTACGACAAGATCCTGCCCGACCTGTTCCGCGAGGGGCAGGCGGTGGTCGCCACCGGTTCGATGCAGGACGGTGTGTTCGTCGCCACCGACGTGCTGGCCAAGCACGACGAGGCCTACATGCCGAAGGAAGTCGCCGACAAGATGGGCAAGGCGCACCAGAAGCATGACGTGCCGGCCGCGCCTGCCGGGGCGCCGAATTGACCCTCGCACCTGCCGGTCGCTCCCTTCTCCCCGCTCGCGGGGAGAAGGTGCCCGGAGGGCGGATGAGGGGCGCTTTTGCTTCACGGCACATGTGCTTGAAGCCCAGTCAGCGCGCCCGGACGCAGACCTGTTGTTTGAACACCCGCGACTCCGCTCGCCCCTCACCCGCCTTCGGCACCCTCTCCTCGCTGCGCAGGGAGAGGGATTGGATGATCGATGCTCCCTGAACTCGGACAAATCGCGCTGATCCTGGCGCTGCTGGTCGCGATCCTGCAGTCGGTGCTGCCGCTGGCCGGCGCGCATCGCAACAAATCCGCGTGGATGGACGTGGCGCGCCCGGCCGCCTACGCGCAGCTGTGGCTGGTGATGCTGGCCTTCATCGCGCTGACGGTCGCGTTCGTGCAGCAGGACTTCTCGGTCAAGTACGTGGCCGACAATTCCAATTCCCTGCTGCCCATGGTCTACCGCTACACCGCGGTGTGGGGCTCGCACGAAGGCTCACTGCTGCTGTGGGCGCTGGTGCTGGCGATCTGGACCGGCGCCGTGGCGCTGTTCTCGCGACGACTGCCGGACGTCGTGATCGCACGCGTGCTGGGCGTGATGGGCGTAGTCGCCATCGGCTTCCTCGCCTTCCTGATCTTCACGTCCAACCCCTTCATCCGCCTGTTGCCATCACCGGGCGAAGGCCGCGACCTCAACCCGCTGCTGCAGGACCCGGGGATGATCATCCATCCGCCGCTGCTCTACGTGGGCTACGTCGGTTTCGTGGTGCCGTTCGCGTTCGCCATCGCCGCATTGCTCGACGGCCGCGTGGATGCGCGCTGGCTGCGCTGGACGCGGCCGTGGACCAACGTCGCCTGGGGCTTCCTGACGCTGGGCATCGCGCTGGGCAGCTGGTGGGCGTATTACGAGCTCGGCTGGGGCGGCTGGTGGTTCTGGGATCCGGTCGAGAACGCCAGCTTCATGCCGTGGCTGGTCGGCGCGGCGCTGATCCATTCGCAGGCGGTCACCGAGAAGCGCGGCGCGTTCCGCGGCTGGACGCTGCTGCTCGCCATCTCGGCGTTCTCGCTCTCGCTGCTGGGCACGTTCCTGGTGCGCTCCGGCGTGATCACCAGCGTGCACGCCTTCGCCGCTGATCCCACGCGTGGCGTCTTCATCCTGATCTTCCTCGGCATCGTGATCGGCAGCTCGCTGCTGCTGTATGCGTGGCGCGCGCCGCAACTGGCCGATGACGCATCGGAGAAGTCGTACTTCGCCGTCAACGCGCGCGAGACCCTGCTGCTCGCCAACAACCTGCTGCTGACCGCGGCCTGCGCGATGATCCTGCTGGGTACGCTGTACCCGCTGATCGCCGATGCGCTCGACCTGGGCAAGATCTCGGTCGGCCCGCCCTACTTCAGCCTGCTGTTCATCGTGCTGATGGCACCGCTGGTGGCGCTGGTGCCGTTCGGTCCGCTCACCAAGTGGCAGCGCGACAAGGCCTCCCGCCTGGGCGCGATGCTGCTGCCATGGGCGCTGCTGTCGATCGTGCTGGCTGTTCTCGCCTACTTCGTGGCGCCACAGGGCAAGCTCAAGGCTGCCGCCGGCATCCTGGGTGCCGCCTGGGTCGGCCTGGGCACGCTGCGCTTCGTCTGGTCGCGCCTGCGCGCGAACGGCCGCTTCACTCCGGAGATGCTCGGCATGACGCTGGCGCATACCGGCATCGCGGTGTTCCTGGTCGGTGCGTTGCTGGTGGAAGCGCTGAACGTGCAGCGCGAACTTGCAGTGAAACCCGGCCAGACCGTCGAAGTAGGCCGCTGGGGATTCCATTTCCAGGGCGTGGACGAAACCCAGGGCCCCAACTACCTGTCCGACCGTGGCCACGTGCAGGTGCTGCGCGATGGCAAGCCGGTGGTGCTGCTGCATCCGGAAAAGCGCGCCTACGCCAGCGGTGGCCAGGTGATGACCGAAGCCGGCATCAAGCCCGGCGTGCTGGGCGATGTCTACGTCGCCATCGGCGAGCCGCTCGGCAACGATGCCTGGGCGTTGCGCGTGCACATCAAACCCTTCGTCCGCTGGATCTGGCTCGGCGCCGCCCTGATGGCCCTCGGCGGCTTCGTCACCGCCGCCGACCGCCGGTTCCGCAACCACCGCAGCTCCGAGGCGCGACCCGCATGAACAACGCATCCGAACTTCCGCCCTCGCCACCGCGTTCGCGCGGCGCGCTGACGTTCGCCCTGGTCATCATCGGCCTGTTCTTCGTCGGCCTGATGGGCCTGCTGTACTACGGCGTGTCGCAGTCCGACCGTGCCGGCCGCGACGCGCTGCCGTCGCCGCTGATCGGCAAGCCCGCGCCCGCGTTCGACCTTCCGCTGCTGCACGACCCCGCCAAGCGCGTCACCAACGCCGACCTGGCCGGCCAGCCCTACGTGATGAACGTGTGGGGCAGCTGGTGCCCCGAATGTCGCGTCGAACACCCCATCCTCACGCAATTCGCGCTGACCAAGCGCGTGCGCTTCATCGGCTACAACCTCAAGGACGAACGCGAGGATGCGCTGCGCTGGCTGGAGCAGTTCGGCAACCCGTACATGATGGTCATCGCCGACATCGAGGGCCGCACGGCGATCGACTGGGGCATCTACGGCGCGCCGGAAACCTTCCTCGTCGACGGCAACGGCGTGATCCGCTGGAAGCACGTCGGCGCCATCGATCAGGCCATCATCGACCACCAGCTGATCCCGGCGCTGGAAAAGATCGAAGCCGGCCGATGAACATGTTCGCCACCCCACGTGCCCCCCGTAGAGCCGAGCTTGCTCGGCTGCGCGATGCCGGAACCAAGAGCAGCCGAGCAAGCTCGGCTCTACGGGGCGTGTTAGCGCTGCTGCTGGCGCTCTGCGCGCTGCCCGCCTTCGCGCAGGCCAGCGACCCCACCCCGCTGCAGTTCAACGACGCCACCGAGGAAGCCCGCTTCCACAAACTCACCGCCGAACTGCGCTGCGTGATGTGCCAGAACCAGTCGCTGGCCGATTCCAATGCGCAGATCGCGCACGACCTGCGGCGTGAAGTGCTGGACCTGATGCGCCAGGGCAAGGACGACGCGCAGGTGAAGCAGTTCCTGGTCGAACGCTACGGCGAGTTCGTGCTGTACAAACCCGAGGTCGCACCCGGCACGTACATCCTGTGGTTCGGCCCCCTGCTGCTGTTGCTGGCCGGCGGTGTCTGGGTCGGCCGGATCGTCGCCAAGCGCGCGAAGCAACCCGCGCCGACCACCGACGACGACAATCAGGAGTGGTGATGACCACGTTCGTGATCCTCTCCATCGTGCTCTCCGCCGCCGTACTGCTGGCGGTGCTGTGGCCGCTGTGGCGCGACGCGCGCGGGCTGGTGCTGGGCGGCGTCGCCGCACTCGGCATCGCCACGTTCGCGCTGTACCGCGTGGTGGGCACGCCTGCCGCGCTGTCGCCGCAGGCCACCGCCGCAATGCCCACGACGCTGGACGATGCCGTGACCCAGCTCGAAGCCGAGCTCGCGAAGCAGCCCAACGAGCCGGAAGGCTGGCGCCTGCTGGGCAAGTCCTACGCCGCGCTGCAACGTTACGACGATGCGCTGAAAGCCTTCGAGCGCGCCGTGCAACTGCTGCCGACCGACGCCGACCTGCTGGTCGAAGCCGCGCAGGCACGGCTGTTCAACAACGCCGAACGCAAGCTCGACGCGCAGGCGATGGCGTTGCTGGACAAGGCCATCGCCATCAATCCCGATCATCAGCGGGCGCTGTGGTTCGTCGGCCTGGCGCAGCGACAGGAAGGCAAGCATGCGGAAGCGGCGAAGACCTGGGAGCCGCTGCTGGCCAAGGTCGACCCGAACACCGCCGCCACCCTGCGCACGCAGATCAACGAAGCCCGTACCGACGCCGGCCTGCCGCCACTGGCGGACACGGCGCCGGCACCCGTCGCCGACGCCACACCTGCACTGCTCACGGTCACGGTCGGTCTGGCGCCGGCCCTGAAGGACAAGCTGGCGCCGGGCGACACGCTGTTCGTGTTCGCCCGCCAGGTGGGTGGCCCGCCGATGCCGGTCGCCGCCAAACGCCTGCCGGTGGACACCTTCCCGGTAACCGTGCCGCTCGGCGACGGCGACAGCCCCATGCCCACGCTGAAGCTCTCGCAGCTACCGCAGGTGCAGCTGGTCGCCCGCATCGCCAAGGGCAATGGTCCTGCTGCGCAGACCGGCGACCTGGAAGCCGCTGCCGTCACCGCCGAGGTCAAGGCCGGCAACACCTACACGCTGACGATCGACCGCGTGGTGCCGTAAGTACAGCATTTCCTTCTTCGCGCGGGATGTTCCTTCTCCCTGCGAAGCGGGGAGAAGGTGGCCGAAGGCCGAATGAGGGGCGCTCTTCGCGCAGAACCCTCCGCGCACCGCCGTAGACGCGCGTTGACCGTCAATCGCAGCGCGAGCATTCCCACTCCGTTCGCCCCTCACCCACCCGTTGGGCACCCTCTCCCCGCTGCGCAGGGCGAGGGATACGGACACTGCGTTGCGATGTATCCGTGCCCTGCTTGCACCTGCACGACATGGCATCGATAAGCCGCCTTCCCTACACTCCGGCGATGATCCATCTCCTGCCCACTGCATGAAGCGCGCACGCGTCGTATCACGGCTAGCGCTTTGGCTCTCCGCACCTGCGCTGCTCGGACTGCTGCTCCCGCTGCAACGCGCATGGATGCCTGGCCAAGGATCCATCGGCTGGGCGCTGGACCTTTTCTCGCACTGGCAGCCGCTCTATGGCGCCGCCTGGCTAATCGCCTGCCTGCTCGGCGCCGTACGCGACAGGCGCTGGCTGCTCGGCCTGCCACTGCTGGCCCTGCCATGGCTCACCGCCAGTCCCGTCGCGCCGCACTCGCAGGAATCGCCGGATCTCGTGGTGGCGGTCGCCAACGTCAACATCCGCCAGCAAGACCCCGCCGCACTGCTCGACTGGCTGCGTCGGAAGCCGGCCAACCTCGTGGTGCTGACCGAACTGTCGCCGAACTACGCTGCCGCGCTGGCCGAACGGCAGTACGGCGGCTTCGCACACTACGCGCTGCATCCGCTCGCATCGCCGCCCGGCCTGGGCGTGCTCTCGGACCATCCACTGCACAACGTGCGTGTGCTGCCCGACCGACTGGGCGCACTGCGGATGGAGGCGGATATCGACATCGACGGCCATATCGTCCATTTCATCGCCGCACACCCGAAACCACCGATGGCCACGCGCAAGTATCAGGCACGCGATGGCCTGCTGCGCGAACTCGCCTTGGCGGCAACCGCCCGACCGACCATCGTCGCCGGCGACCTCAATGCCACGCCGTGGTCCAGTGCGTTGCTCGGCAGCGACCTGCGCTCCCTGCGTCGCGTTTCAGGATGGGCACCTACCTATCCCAGCGAGACCGGCGGCTGGTTCGGCATCGGCATCGATCACGTGCTTGTCTCGTCCGAGTTTGCCGGCACGGACGCGGAACGCGGCCCCGACATCGGTTCGGACCACCTGCCAGTCCGTGTCGGCGTGCACTGGCAGGGCGAATAGCGCCGCACGGATCGCTACACTTGGCGCATGACCGAATTCATCCCCCCCGGCACCCGCTTCCATCCCCTGCCCTCGCCGTTCCTCATGAAGCGCGGCGGTGCGCTGCACGGCGCACGGATGGCGTATGAAACCTGGGGCAGCTTGAACGAGCGCCGCGACAACGCGGTGCTGATCGTCACCGGGCTGTCGCCGGATGCGCATGCGGCGCGCAATCCGGGCAACGAAGCGGAGGGCTGGTGGGAAGCGATGCTCGGCCCCGGCAAGCCGATCGACACCGACCGCTGGTTCGTGGTCTGCGTGAACTCGTTGGGTAGTTGCAAGGGCTCGACGGGCCCGGCCTCGGTGAATCCGGATACGGGTGGCCTCTACCGCCTCGATTTCCCCGAATTGTCGGTGGAAGACGGCGCCAACGCGGCCTTCGACGTGGTGCGCAGGCTGGGCATCGAGCAGTTGGCCTGCATCATCGGCAACTCGATGGGCGGGATGACGGCGCTGGCCTACCTGCTGTTGCACCCGGGCGCGGCGCGCACGCACATCAACATCTCCGGCAGTGCGCAGGCGCTGCCGTTCTCCATCGCGATCCGCTCGCTGCAGCGCGAGGCGATCCGGTTGGATCCGCAATGGAACCACGGCCAGTACGACGATGAGACGTATCCGGAATCCGGCATGCGCATGGCGCGCAAGCTGGGCGTGATCACCTACCGTTCGGCGCTGGAGTGGGATGGCCGCTTCGGTCGCGTGCGGTTGGAGTCGGACCGTCCGGACGAGGATCCGTTCGGCCTGGAGTTCCAGGTGGAGAGTTATCTGGAAGGCCATGCGCGCCGGTTCGTGCGCCGCTTCGATCCCAATTGCTATCTCTATCTCAGCCGGTCGATGGACTGGTTCGATCTGGCGGAATACGCCGGTGAGGACCGCGCGGACGGCGACGTGATGAAGGGGCTGGCCAAGATCCGCGTGCAGCGTGCGCTGGCGATCGGGGCGGCCACCGACATCCTGTTCCCGCTGCAACAGCAGCAGCAGATCGCCGAGGGGCTCGCGGCCGGTGGGGCGCAGGCGGAGTTCCTGCCGCTGGAATCGCCACAGGGGCATGATGCCTTCCTGGTGGATTTCGAGCGGTTCGGGCCGGCAGTGGCAGGGTTTCTGGCAGGGGTATGAGCACCCGCCGTTCCCTTCTCCCTCCGGGAGAAGGTGGCGCGCAGCGCCGGATGAGGGTGTGCGAGCCGCCGAATCCTCACCACTCCGCCGCCCCTCACCCCAACCCCTCTCTCCCACAGGGACTTCCTTCGGTCGCCGACGGGAGAGGGGCTCATCCAACCCATCCCGCACCGCACGACGCCCTCCCCGCCCCACGCGGCTAAAATGGGCCCACACTTTCACCGGGCTCGTCCCATGACCCTCGATTTCCCCGGCGCCGACAAGCTGATCGCGTCGCTGGACGCCGCCGTCGCCCTTGGCGACGACCGTGCCGTCACCGATGCGCTGCGCAAGTCGCTGTGCGAACTGATCTGCGACGAGGACGTGCATCTGCCGTCCTGCGTGCTGGAGCCGATCTCCGACCATTACGCGCGCCGCGAGCTGTACACCAGTCCGGAGCACGGCTACAGCGTGATCGCGATGACGTGGGGGCCGGGCCAGGGCACCAAGATCCACGATCATTCGGGGATGTGGTGTGTGGAAGGGGTGTGGCGCGGGCGGCTGGAGATCACGCAGTACGAGCTGGCGGAGCACGACGATGTGCGCTACCGCTTCGTGCCGGCGGGCACCATCGAGGCCGGCACGGGCTCGGCGGGCAGCCTGATCCCGCCGCACGAGTACCACACCATCCGCAATCCCAGCGACAAGGCCGTTGCGGTCAGTCTGCATGTGTACCAGCGCACGATGGTCCGCTGCGGGATCTTCACGCCGGAGGAAGAGGCCGGCACGGACGGCTGGCAGCGCCGGGGCGAGCGGTTGCTGGGGACGGACCAGGTCAACTGAGGCGCTGCGGGACCCTGCCCCTGTCGGTAGGGGGCCTGGCTCAGCTATACTCCGCGTCCGCGCCGAAGTGGCGGAATGGTAGACGCAGCGGACTCAAAATCCGCCGCCCTTAAAAGCGTGTGGGTTCGAGTCCCACCTTCGGCACCAAGATCAAACCCCGGGCTCCCGGGGTTTTTTCGTTTGTGGCGCTTGGGCTTTTTCAGAGGATGGGCAAGACGCAGGCCGCGTTCGACGACGACGTGGCTCACCTCCCATGACTCAGCCAAGTGCAATGACGGATATCGCCTGCGGCCAAAGCGACCTATCCGTTCTCCAGAAATTTCCAGCCCAGCATGTAAGCGGGCCCGGAGTTCGCGTAGCGGACCTCGCGATCCAGGTACGTCATTTCAGCGATGGCTCGCCTGGCAGATGCGGGAATTTCGTCCCTTCCGGGCTTGAGGATGGCCTCGATTTCATCCCAGCGAGCGTTCGTTCCGTGATATCCCGGATGGGAATCGCCGCTTACCTCACCTGATTCGTAGCGCGCGTTCCAAGCGACGAATATCTGCCATTGCTCACGCTCCAGATCGAGCACTTCCTCCTCTAACGGCCAGACGAGGAACGTCCCCAGGTACTCATCATCCGTCTCGTCGAAAAGGGACTTGAAACGATGTGGCTCGCCGCCGATGTTAGCAACGCCGGCGCGCGGGCCGTCGTACCAGTCATTTTCCACATGTACTGTTTCGGGACGACCATAACCCGTCATTTCTTCTCCGTCGCGCAGTCTCGTAGGATGGGTTGATCCGTAGGCCATACCCATCAATCACAGCGTATCTGCATCATGACGATGGGTATCGCTTCGCTCAAGCCATCCCATGTGCTGCGGGTTAAGTTCGCGAACATCGGGTTCATCGCCGTGGGAGATATCGCACCCATCGCCATAGGGAAACGGCCTCGTCAGACGTCTACCTTGATGGATGGGCGCTATTCGCGGCCCGTGCACTGACGAACGATGATAAAAGACCACCCGAACCCGTACATCCAGGCCTCGCTCCGCGAGCTATCCGCTGCCCTGAATCGGTGTGCAGGCCAGCTGCAGACAACGAATGGGTCAGTAGAGCGCCAGGATATGGCGCACCTGCTCCTCGCCGCAGCCAAGCGCCTCGCCCCCAAGGACAAGCGCCTGGGAGAGCCGGTCAGTCGCGTACGCGCAGGTGCAGAGGTCCTTCCAGAGTTCTGGCCGCGCTACGAACTCGAGAAGCGCGCGATGCGCTGGCACCTGTTCCACCAGGCCGCTGAGGCCGCCGGACTCACGCCTGCGGACATCGGTGCGTACTTCACACTGACAGGGAGGCCCCTGACGGACCGCGTCCTGGAAAGCGAAGACGGCTACCGCGAAGCCCTGGATTGGATTGAAGAAGCCCGCCGTGCGGGTGACCGGGCCTCTCGCCAAGTTGAGTAGAACCCTGGGTTGGGCCAGGAAACAGGGGGCAGAGCGCAATTGCTTCCGGACGACCGGTGAACCTCGCGACGCCATAGCGCGGCGCATGCCGGGCATCAGTCATCAGCCAAGCGCACGCTAAGGCTCGCCCTGGAACACCAGCGTCACCTTGGGCCTCGCCGGATCACCCGCGCTGTACTGCGTCTGCGGAAAGTCGGGATAGTCCGGGTAGCTCGCATGCAACGTGTCGTTGGACAGCCACCGCAACTTCAGCGGTGCATGGTCGAAGGGGGCATCGAACCCGGCAACGCCGGTGGAGGCCATGCACTCGGCCTTGCGCGAAGACTCCAGCACCGTCACCTGCGTGCGCCGGTAGGTGGTCAGGCTGCAGCCGCAATGGCGCAGCTCGGCCTTCAGCGTACCGTCGGGAGATGGCAGCGTGTCGACGTATTCGTCCACACAACCGCAGGCGGTCAGGCCGCACAGCAACACACAAGAAACCACGATGCGGGACAGCTGCTTCATGACTGACCGACTCCCAAGCGACACGACATTCCTGCCTCCATCCTGCCAGCCATTCGCGTCATCGCAAAGCACAAAAAGCGCCGTAGGATGGGTTGAGCCACAGGCGATACCCATCAATCGCAGCGTGCCGGCTCACGACGATGGGTATCGCTTCGCTCAACCCATCCTGCGTGCTGGCAGGCCGTGCTTCGCACCCGATATCGCGATCCGCGCACAAAAAAGGGAGGCGCGCTGCGCCTCCCACCATCAATTTATATAACCCCCGGGGGCTTGCGGCAAGGCCCGGTGCGGACTGCAGTATCGCCGGCCTGTCGATACGGCAGGCCACCGGAACACCACCCCCTATGCGCGATACCGAGATCTACTACCACGGCACCAAGGCGAAACTGGCTCCCGGCGACCTGATCGTCGCGGGCTACACCTCCAACTTCGGCGAGCGCCGCATCGCCAGGTACGTCTACCTCACCGCCATGCTGGAAGCGGCCACCTGGGGCGCGGAACTCGCTGTCGGCGAAGGCCACGGGCACATCTACATTGTCGAACCGACCGGCCCGTTCGAGGACGATCCCAACCTCACCAACCAGCGCTTCCCGGGCAATCCAACCCGGTCGTATCGGACGCGCGATCCACTGCGCGTGGTCGCCGAAGTGAAGGGCTGGATCGGTCACACGCCCGAGCAACTCACCACCATGCGCGATCGCCTGGCGGAACTGGATCGACAGGGCGTGGAAGCCATCGAGGACTGAGGGCGACTGCCTCCGCATAGTGCGCAGCTAGCGGAAAACACCCTCAATAGCCTGTGCTGAACGAAGTGAAGCCCAACATCGCGCATCGTCCGACACTCCGATGTCGGGCTTCGCAGGCTCAGCCCACCTTATCCCGCTGACCGCGCGCCCACCGCCTCACGACGCCGGATCGAACATGAACACCCGCAGTTCCTGATCGCAGCGACACGCCTTCGCGATGCGCGCCGCCCAGGCGATGGCCTCCTCGCGGGATGGCAGTTCGAGTACGGTGAAACCGCCGTTGAGCGGCGGCGCCCACGGGTATCCGCCCTCGGCGACAGCGCCATCGCCCGACACGAGCATCGGCGACACACTCTCGTCGATGCCTCCACCGAAGACGTACACCCCCGCGACTTTCGCCTGCTCGATCACCGCGCGCGACTCGCGACCCGCTGCTTCAAGTTCGTCGCCGGATACGACCATCGCAGCGCTGGGAAAGGAAATCAGATACTTCATCGGGCGTCCTCTGCTGGGCGGGGTGACGGAACCGGTCGAGCGTCGACCTACCCGCTGCTTGCGCCGCTGCGCCGCCTCGCAAGATACGGCAGTGCGAACAGATACAGGCCCGTGAGCAGCAGCAACGCCAACGGCAGCAGCGTGAACAGCCCGACGTACAGCGCGATCTTTTCCTGCCCCATGACCAGCAGGTTGGCGATGACCGTCAACGTGAAGGTGATGGACAGCCAACGGTGGAACTGACGGATCCACGCGCTCCCGTTCATAGCGATCTCCTGCGCAAGCGGCACGATGGCGTGGACACTCAGTGCGCCGCGCGCCGGGACTCGATCATCTTCCAGCCGTTCCCCGAGGGGTCGCGGAAGTTGGCATCGACGTTGCCGTAGCGCGCTTCCGGCGCCTGGGTGAACTCCACGCCGTTGGCGCGCATGCGCTCGTACTCGGCGCGGCAATCGTCCACGTTGAGCACCAGCGGTGGCATGGCGCCCTTGGCGACGATCGCGTTGACCGCCTGTGCGGTGGCGTCGTCCAGCACCGGCGCCTGTGCCTTGAACAGACCGAGCTGCACGGACGGCTGGTCCGGATGCTGCACGGTCAGCCAGCGGTAGTCGCCGTTGCGCGCATCGGTATGCACGCGGAACCCGACCTTGTCGACATAGAACGCCAGTGCTTCGTCCTGATCGCGGACATACAGACCGACCACCCCGATACCCTGACTCATGGAACCTCCTGCGTGGATGAGGGCGCTTTTGTATCACCGCCCTCCTGCCGTCGCTTCTCCGAAACTGCGGTGGTGAGGTCGGGCCGGTAGGCGGCGCTGACATAACAGTGCGGCACGCATTCCAGCGCGTGGCGCGCGGCCTGTTCACGCGCGCGCAGTGCACCCGGGCTTTCGCCGGTGATGTCGCGGAAGGTACGGCCGAACGTGCCCAGACTGTTCCATCCGGTCTGCAGGGCGATGTCGAGGATGGGCGTATCGGTGTCGCGCAGCAGCGCCTTGGCGCGCTCGATGCGGCGCGTCAGCAGGTAGCGGTGCGGTGGAATGCCGAAGGCATCCTTGAAGGACCGCGCGAAGTGCGCCTCGGACACATGGCTCACGCGCGCGAGGCGCTGCACAGGCCAGGCTTCGTGCGAGGCGGCATCCATCCGATCCTTCGCGCGCAACAGGCGGCGCAGCAGATCGGGATCCTGGCCCGTGCGGCCTTGTACCGGCGTGCTCACGTGTCGTGTTCCATGGCTGGCGGTTCCCTTCCCGGCGTTTCCGGGCGCACGATACTCCACCCCGCGCCCTGCGCGCCCACCTGCCCAGGCGCCACGCCATGACCCGGCCCTCCACGCCCTACGCACCGATCAACTGCGAATTCCACGACGTACTGGAAGCCACGGCGACACGACGCCGCACGGCCTCGATCCGGTTCATCGATGGAGACGGCGTGCTGCAGCAGCGCAACGCACGGATCGTCGCGCTGTACGCCAGCGGCGGCAGCGAGTACGCCGAACTCGACACCGGCGAACGCATCCGCCTGGACCACCTGGTCGCGGTGGACGGCGAAGTGCTGGCGGACTACGCATCCCCCCCGTAACCCAGCATCGGCCCAAGGCAAAGGACGCGTGAGGCCCGGCCGGGCGTGTGGGGCTGCGTTTCGTCACGCATCGGGAACGCGGTCCGTGCGAAGGTGCATCACGTCCCAGGGGAATCCATCGTGATCACGCGCGTATCGGCTCCGTTGCCCGAGGGTTTCTCGTGGCAGGTGGAAAACCAGCGGAGGACCCTTGTATGCCAGGGCCGGCCCATCGTCGAGATCGGCCCCGAACGGCAGGGGTGGATGGCGAGGATCCTGGTCTCGGGCAAAGGCATTTCGCAGGAGCAGGTGGCCGTGCGCTCGCTGGAGGCCGGTGCGGCGTGGGCCACGCGCTGGATGCTGGAACGCCAGTCTGCCCTGATCCGCGCGGTCGCGGAACTGCCGCCCGTCTCCTGACGCCTCGTCCGCCGATCATGTCCGACACGTCGCCGCCGGCCGCCGGGCCCGATCCCGCGCGCACACCGCGTGCCCTTGGCGATGCCGCCGCCATCCCGCTGCTGGACGACGACACGCAACAGCTGAAACGCCTGATCGACGGCGTGGTCGATTTCGCCATCTACATGCTGGACACCGAAGGCCATGTGCGCAGCTGGAATACCGGCGGCGAGCGCATCAAGGGCTACACCCGGGAAGAGGTGATCGGCACCCACTTCTCGCGCTTCTACACGCCGGAAGACATCGCCAGCGACGCACCCGCGCGGGGCCTCCGGATCGCGCGCGAGGAGGGACGCTTCACCGCCGAGGGCTGGCGCGTGCGCAAGGGCGGCGCCGTGTTCCATGCCAGCGTGGTGATCGACCCCATCTGGCAGGACGATGTGCTGGTCGGCTACGCGAAAGTCACGCGCGACATCACCGACCGCCTCGAAGACCAGGAACGGCTGGAACAATCCCGCGATGCCCTCCTGCAGGCGCACAAGCTTGAAGCCGTCGGCAAGTTGACGCTGGGCCTGGCGCATGACTTCAACAACCTGCTCAACATCATCATCAACAGCCTGGAACTCGTGGATCACTACACGATGCAGCCCAAGGCGAAGAAGCATCTGCAGGGCGCGATGCGGGCGGCTGAGCGTGGCGCGCTGCTCACCCGGCAGTTGCTGACCTTCGGCACAGGACGCGTGCTGGTGTCGGAACGGCATTCGGTGGCCACCGTCATCCACGAGGCGATGGACACGTTGCGACGCGCATGCCACGACGGCGTGACCCTGTATGCCCGCTTCGATGACGATCTGCCCGGGATCGACGTGGACCGGGAGCAACTGGAGGCGGCGTTGCTGAACCTGGTGTCCAACAGCCGCGACGCGATGCCCGCCGGAGGTCACATCGCGATCACGGCGACGCTGCGAGAGTGTGCGCCGCCACATGCCGCGGATGCGGCCGCCAGCCGCTTCATCTGCATCGAAGTCAGCGACAACGGCGACGGCATTCCGGCGGACGACCAGGCACGCGTGTTCGAGCCCTTCTTCACCACGAAGGAGGTGGGCAAGGGCAGCGGGCTGGGCCTCAGCCAGGTGTTCGGATTCGCGCGCCAGTCGGGCGGATTCGCGGAACTGAAAAGCGCTTCCGGCGAAGGCACCACGGTTTCCCTTTGCCTTCCCGTGCCACGAGACCCGGAATGACCGACGCCAGACGCATGCTGTTGATCGACGACGAGGCCGACCTGCTCGACATCCTCTCCGATGCGTTCGAGATCGCCGGGTTCGAGGTGGTGACGGCCATCGATGGCCAGAAGGCCATGGCATGCCTGCACGACGGCACGCGTTTCGACGTCGTGATCTCGGACATGGCCATGCCGGGCCACATCTCCGGCATCGATGTGGCGCGGGAAGCCGCCGCCCTGCATCCCGATGCCCGGGTGATCCTCGCCTCGGGCCATCCGCGCGCGGAACTGCCGCCGCTGCCGGACCGCGTGCGCTACCTGCCCAAGCCCTACCGGGTCACCCAGTTGCTGCAGACGATCAACGCTGCGGACTGAACACCGGGTCGCGGAGGCCTGCGCACAGATATATTTCGTCCACCATGCACCGGGCTTGGTCGCCCGTGCCGTGCTTTCGTCGCGCGCGCATTGTCCGCCGCACCCTGCCCCGGCACGCTGTCCGCATGCCGCCCGTTGGTGGCGCGCCGACCGAAGGAGCCTCTCCGTGAAGACCCTCATCGCCCTGCTCGCCTGGTGCCTGCTGTTCGTGCTGTGCTGGCCGCTCGCCCTGCTGGCGCTGGTGGCGTGGCCGCTGGTGTGGCTGCTGTCGCTGCCGTTCCGTCTGGTGGGCATCACCTTCTCCGCCCTGTTCTCTTTCCTGCACGCCGTGCTGATGCTGCCGGCGCGGCTGCTGGGCGGGCGTCCGCGCGCACCGTTGGTGTCGGCATGAGCGCCGTCCGGTCACGTGTGGCGAAGGCCGCGCTGGCGGGCCTGATGGGCACCGTGCTGTTGTTCGGCGCGGTGGAATCCGCCGCTGCGGCCGAACGCACGCCCGAACAGCTCACGCAGGTGATCGATGCACTGGATGCGGCGGTGTTCGGCTCGTTCAACACCTGCGCCGACCCCGCGCAACTGGCGAAACATGCCGCCTATTTCGACGAGGCCGTGGAGTTCTACCACGACAACGGCGGCGTCACGTGGACCCGCGACGAGATGATCGAGCGCACACGCGCCAACGTGTGCGGCCACTATCGGCGCGAACGCGTACCGGGCACGCTGGCGGTGTTCCCGATCAAGGGCTTCGGTGCGATCGCGCAGGGCACGCACCGGTTCTGCGCGCTGTCGTCCGGCACCTGCGAAGGCGAAGCCGACTTCGTGATGGTCTGGCGCGAACGCGACGGCCAATGGCAGGTCACGCGCGTGCTGAGTTATGCGCACCGGCCGGCCACGCGCTGAAGCGCGCGTCCGTCAGGGACGGCTTTCGCTGATCTCTTCCAGGATGCCCCAGGCGCCACCGTCGCACGCAGCGACCTTCAGCGATATCGGACTTGTGTAATCCTTCAGCAGCGAATAGCGGGACGCGGTGATGCGCACGGCATCGCCTTCGCGCGTGAACGCCACCGAGGAGAACGTACTGCGGTCGCTGCGCTGTCGGGCGACCGGCATCGCTGCGCGTACGAGATCCTTGTATTGCGCCGCCGGCAACTCCAGCGTGCGCTCGGTGCCGTCGGGGAAGCGCCGCGTGTTGCGCACCAGTGCCGCATCGCAGTAGAGATCGGCGAAGGCCGGATCGTAGGTGGCGGCCAGCTGCTCATAGCGCTGGAACAGCGCCCGCGCCTCCGTGGTGCCGTCAGCATGGGCGGGCATCGCAATGGACAGCAGCAGACACGACAGGACTAAAGAACGCATGGACGAAGTTTCCCCGGAACGGGCGCCGAGTTTAACCGGGAGTTCGCGGACCGGCATCGACGCCGACCCTGCACTTCGCACTCGCTTCACACAGCCCCCCTCACCGGCGCACGCCGGCAGCCGATCCTGCGTCCGGCGCACCCGCCGCCGACACCGGAGACATGGTCATGACCCACGACACCTACCCCAACGCGCTCGCATGGATCCGCGTTCTCCGGCCTGTGATCTGGGGTGGCGCGGCCCTGTTGCTGCTGGCCCCATGGCTGGCGATGCGCTTCACGGATGAGGTTGCCTGGACCGGCAGCGACTTCGTGGTCTCCGGCGCGATGCTGCTGACCGTCTGCGCTGCTTTCGAGGCCACCACGCGGGTGACGCGCGTCCCCAGCTACCTGCTGGCCAGCATGATCGCAATCGGCGCCGCCTTCCTGATGCTGTGGGCGAACCTGGCGGTCGGCATCGTCGATGAGCCGGACCATCGTGCCAACCTGCTCTTCCTTGGCGTACTGGCGGTCGGCGCCATCGGCACCGGGATTGCCAGACTGCAGGCGCGCGGGATGTCGTACGTGCTTGTCGCGATGGCGCTGGCACAGATGGCGGCAGGCGGCATCGCGACGGGCATGGCGACGCAGGAATCGCCCGCGTTCGTGCTGACCTTCACTGGCCTGTATGTCGTTGCATGGTTGTCGTCCGCTCTGCTGTTCCACAAGGCGGCCAAGGCACTTGCTGCCGGGTGATCAACGTGGCTTCGAATGCCACAGTGCGTTGACGATGATCCAGCGTCCATCGAACCGCCCCATGTGGAAGTGGTCGACGAACCACGGGGTCTCCAGGCGCACAGCGGCCGTCTCGGCGGTGACGTCGAGCACGCGGCAGGTGCGGTTCCAGGCCTCCTTCGGCGTTTTCAGAACGCCCTGCCGGGTCAGGCTGACCAGTTCTTCCTTCGACATGCGGCGCAGGCCGAGGCGCTCGTCCGGTGTATCGCCGAGCACAGCGCGCTTGGCCAGGTCCGGATGCAGCGCGCGCGCCACGCGCGCCGGATCGCCTTCCAGTTGGCCGTCGACGTAGTCGAAGCAGGTCGCCTCGATGGCGGCGAGCGTGGCGGGATCGGCTGCTGGCGTGGCCGGAGCGGAAGCACTGGCGGCGGCCAGGACGAGGGACAGCAGTGACATGGCGTTCGCCTTCGGTCGCGTCATCGACGGAGAGCGATCATGGGGAAGGTCCGCGCTCCGTACACGTGCCGGAAGTCCACACTGGGCCGGCACCTACAGGTACGACGGCGATGCCGGCGGATGGTCCCAGTCGTCGTGGCGACCGTCCTCGTACTGCACCGGGATGGCGGCGAACCGTGCATCGTCCAACCCCTCCAGGGTGGCGACGTTGACGGCGTGGAACCAGCCGTTGAAGGGCGCCATCTCCAGGTATCCCTTGCTGAATCCGCGCACGCCGCAATGGCGGCAGAAGTAGTGGTGCACATGGCCGGCGGGCCATTCGGAAGCGTGGGCCTGGTAATCCGACAGGGCGTCGGCGCCGTGGAGCAGGCGGAAGCCCTCGCCGAGGGCGAACACCTTCCACATGCGCGTCTTCAGGCAGAAGCTGCAGTTGCAGCGACGCGTGCCGGCGGCGAGGTCGAGGTCGCACTCGAAGCGCACGGCGCCGCAATGGCAACTGCCGGTGTAGGTCTGCATGGGGTTTCTCCTCGGGTCAGCTGGCGATGAGGGCGTCGGCGGGCGGTTCCTCGATGGGGCGCACTTCGCACTCGATGTCCCATTCATCACCATGCACGTCGAGGAAACGGCGGGTGTGGGCGATGGCCTCGTCCAGTGAACCGGCACGCAGGATGGCATAGCCGCCGATGACCTCCTTCGCCTCGGTGAACGGACCGTCGGTGACCCGGATCTCACCGAAACGCGAGCGGACGCGGGCGCCTTGCGCGGTGGGCAGCAGGCCTGCGGTATCCAGCAGGATGCCTGCGGCGGACATCTCGCCGATCAACGCCATCATGTCGGTCATCAGCCGCTCGCTGGGCTGCTGGCGGGTGGTTTCGTCGATCCGGATCATCGAAAGGAATCGCATGGTCTGCCTCCTGGGGCATGGGAACTGACCTTGCGACGAACGGATGCGGCCGGGATCGACAGCGACAGGCGCTCAGGGCAGCCAGAGTTTCTCCAGGTCGCGAAAACCCCACTTGGCAGGCGACTCCACGCCGACGATGCGTTCGCGCTCACCCGCGGTGGCCAGGTCCACGTCGACCCTCAGCAGGTGCGTGCGCGACTTGGCGGAATAGAACACGCGCACGCGCGGCGCCAGCAGCGTGGCCGGGCTCTGTTCCACCACCACTGCCAGGCGGTCGCTGGACAACCGCACCAGGGCGCCGATCGGATAGATGCCGATGCTGCGCACGAACGCCTTCATCAGCATCTCGTCGAAGTGGCCCTGCCAGCTGGCCATGCGGCGGAGCGACTCTGCCGGATCCCAGCCGGCCTTGTACGGGCGGTCGGAGGTGATGGCGTCGTAGACGTCGCAGATGGCGCTCATGCGGGTCAGCAGCGGCAGCTCCGCACCGGACAATCGCTGCGGATAGCCGGCGCCATTGATCTTCTCGTGATGGTGGCGGGCGATGTGCAGGATCGCCTCCTGGGTCACGCCGCCCTCGCGCAGCAGGCGTTCGCCATGGACCGGGTGCTGGCGGACGATGTCGAACTCTTCATCGGTCAGCTTGCCGGGCTTGTTCAGTACCTCCTGCGGCAGCATGGCCTTGCCCATGTCGTGCAACAGACCGCCCAGCGCCGCATCGCGCACCTGCTCCTCCGGCAACTGCAGCTGCCGCGCCAGCATGGCCATCAGCGCGCCGACGGCGACCGAGTGCAGGTAGGTGTAGCTGTCGGCGTCTTTCAGCCGCGCCACGCTGACCAGCGCCGTGGGGTGGCGATCGACGGAGCCGGTGATCTCGTCCAGCAGGGGCAGCACGCGACCGGCATCCACGCCGTTGCCCAGCCGCACTTCGCGGAACATGGCTTCCACGGCTTCACGACCCTCATCGCAGATGCGGCGTGCGCGGGCCAGCTCCGAGGCCAGGCTGACCGTGCTGTCGGGCACGATGAGGCGTCGCCGCGCTTCCGCAGGTTCGGCCACGGGCGCGGCGTCGACGGGTGAGGAAACGGCCTCTTCCTCGCCTCCGTCCTCTCCGTCCCCCCGACTGCGCGACAGGTCGACCACCACCTGCTCCACGCCGCTGTCCTGCAGCTGCGCCAGGCGCGCCTCGTCCAGCACGAACGAGGTGCGCCAGAACGGGTGCTGCATCCACGGCCCCAGCAGCTTCTGCACGTACATGCCGGGCCGAAGCTCGGCAACGTCGAGGGTCTGCAGCATGCGGGACTCCGGGAGTGGAGGGGTCCGGTATGCTCCCGCCCATCGGCCAGGCACGGCGGGGCGACCCCGTCAGCCCCCGGAACGATATCGGCACGGGAGGCCGCATGCTGAAGACCTATCGGGGAAGCTGCCATTGCGGCGCGGTCCGCTTCGAGGCGGACATCGATCTGACCCTGCCCACCTACCGCTGCAACTGCTCGGTGTGCCGGCGCAACCGGTTCTGGCCGGCCATCGTGATGCCGGACGCCTTCCGCCTGCTGGCCGGCGAAGGCGAGCTGGTCGAATACCGGTTCAATTCATTGCGCAACTCGCATCACTTCTGCCGTACCTGTGGCGTGCGGCCGTTCGGGATCGGCAACAACGTGCCGGATGGCGAGCGGATCTACGGCGTCAACCTGGGGTGCCTGGAAGACGCCACGCCCGAGGAGCTGGACGCCGCCCCCATCACCTACGTGGACGGGGCGCACGACAGCTGGCAGCAGGCGCCGGCGATCACGCGGTACCTCTGAGCCGCGCGCGGTTACTCGGCGGCTTCGTACTGGATCTGGCCCGCGCGCATCACCCACACCACGTCGGCCAGCGCCAGCACATCGGTGGCGGGGTCGTGCCCCAGCAGCACCAGGTCCGCATCCATGCCCGGCGCGATGCGGCCGCTGCGCGCGGCATGGCCGAAGCGGCGTGCCGGCTCCGTCGTCAGGCTGGTCAGGATCGCGCGCCAGTCCATGCCGGCGCCGGCCATCAGCGCGTACTCGCGGTGCGGATCGCTGTCGGTGATGTAGCCCACGTCGGTGCCGAACAACACCTGCCCGCCCGCTTCGCGGAACGCGCGCAGTTGCTGCTGACCGATGCCCAGGAAGCGTTCGATGACCGGCGGCGGCAGGCTTTCCTTGCGCAACTCGACTTCGAACAGTTTGAGCGATGGCACCAGTGCGACATCGGCCGCCACCAGCCGTTCCGCCATGTCCTCGGGCCAGGGACCGTCGATGGGCGTGCTGTGCGCCAACACGTCCACGCCCGCCTGCAGGGCGATCTCCAGCCCCTGCGTCGTACTGGGATGAGCGAACACCGGACGGCCCACGGCATGCGCCGTCTCGGCCACGGCACCTGCGACCGCCGGCGTCATGTGCACGACACCCTGGGGCCCGCCGACCAGGGCACCGATGAACAGCTTGGCGCCGTCAGCGCCCTCTTCCAGCTGCGCGCGAGCGCGCCCGCGCGCCTGCTCCGGTGTGGCGACCTCGGCCGATGGGGCGCCGTGCTGCTTCATCACGTCGCGGACGTAGTGCGGCGTGCCGTCGGCAGGATAGAAAGGCGCATCCACCGTCAGGATGCGCGGGCCGCGCAGTTCACCCGCCTCGATGCGCGCGCGCAGGCGGCGCGCATTGCCCGGCAGGCCGCCCAGGTCGAACACGCTGGTGAAACCCCAGCGCGACAGCAGCGAACGGACTTCAAGCTCCAACACCGGGGCCGGTGCCTCGGCCACCTCCGTCAGCCCGGGCAGGAGGAAGTGGACGTGGCTATTCCAGAAGCCCGCGACCAGCACCCGGCCAGCCGCATCGATACGCCGCGCATCGCCCGGCACCTCCACCTCGCTCCCGGAGCCGACCGACGCGATGCGGCCGTCGCGTACCACCACCACGGCGTCGGCCAGCGGTGCAGCGTCGGGCGATGCGACCACCGTCGCCCGCTCGATCACCCAGGTTTGCGCCCACGCCGTCTCCGTCGTCACGCAAATGCACAGCAGGACGCCCAGCGCCCATCCCGATATCCGCCGCATGTCCACTCCCGTCCGTCGGCCCGTGGGCCCCGACACGCAGTCTAGGCCAAGGCCGCGAGGCTTCGCGCCGGTCGGACGCCCGCAGGGTCGCCCTCCGGATGTAACGCCGTTGCAACAGTCACATGACCTTTTTGCTAGGCTGCGGATATCGTCGCAACCGGACGTGCGCAGGGAGTTCCCGTGAGCATTTCTACCGAATATCTGGAAAACGTTTTCAACGATGCGTCCTCGCCGGCTTCGCCGCTGCGTCCGCGCCCGCAGGTGGACCTGTGCCGCCGTGGTGAGATCCGTGCGGAGAAGTTCCTCGACGCCGCTACCGACGTCTTCGCCGAAAAGGGTTACCAGCATGCGCGACTGAGCGAGATCGTCGCCCGCGCCGGTGGCTCGCTGGCCACCCTGTACCGCATCTTCGGCGACAAGGAGGGCTTGGCCAGTGCGATCCTCGAGCGCCGGCTGGACATGCATATCCACCTGCTCAGCGACCTCAACCTGACCGAGCTGCCGCCCGAACAGGCGCTGCGCCGGGTGGCGATCCGCATGGCGCAGGTGATGGCGCGTACCGATTCGCAGGTGGTCTACCGCATCGTGATCGGCGAGGGGCAATCCTTCCCCGCCCTGCGCGACTGGTTCCTGGACCACGCGGTGGCGTCCATCCGCGCCACGCTTGCGGACTATTTCGAACAGCAGGTGGCCGCCGGACGCATGCAACTGGCATCGCCCAAGGCAGCGGCGGCGCAGTTCTACATGAGCCTGTTCGGCGACCAGATCTTCCGGCTGGCCGCCGGCAGCCCGCAATTGCCCGATGTCGACACGCTGGAAGCCCAGGCGCTGGCATCGGTGGAGTTGTTCCTGCAAGGCGCGCTGCCGCGCTGACCGCACAACGCTTTCACTCCGCCCTGCTGCCGTCCCTGCCAGCATGGCGGCATCGTGATGGCGCGGGACGTGCATGGATCTCAAGAGCGGGTATCCCTTCTGGGCGGTCAGCAATGGCCTGATGCAGGCCTTCCCGCCACTGGCGTCCGACCATCGCTGCGATGTCGCGGTGCTGGGTGGCGGCATCACGGGTGCGCTGATCGCAGATGAACTCGCGCAACATGGCTTCGATGTCGCGGTGCTCGAGCAGCGCGACATCGGCTGGGGCAGCACGGCCGCCAGCACGGCGCTGCTGCAGTACGAAATCGACACCCACATGGTCGACCTGGCCAAGCGCTATGGCGAAGACGATGCCGCCCTCGCCTACCTCGCCTGCGCCGGGGCCATCGACCAGCTGCGGGAGGTCGCTGCACCGTGGCGCGATGTGGGGTTCGCGCGCAACAAGAGCCTGTACTACGCCAGCCGTCGTCGCGATGTCCGACCGATGAAGGAAGAGCATGCCCTGCGCGTGCGCCACAAACTGGACGTGACGCTGTTGTCCGCGGATCGCGTCCGCGAAGACTACGGTTTCGAGGCGGAAGCCGCATTGCTCAGCGCCCATGCCGCACGCGTGGATCCGTACCGGCTGACGCACCGGCTGCTGCAGCGCCTGCAGCGCCAGGGCAGCGCGGTGTTCGACCGCACACGCGTGACAGACCTGCATGCGACATCGCGTGGCGCAACGCTGCGCACCGAAACGGGATTCAGCGTGCGCGCCTCGCATCTCGTGGTCGCCGCCGGTTATGCCAGCCAGCACTGGCTGCGGCAGAACGTGGCGCGCAATCGCAGCAGCTATGCCGTCATCAGCGATCCATTGCCGGATGGGCAACTCGGCTTTCTGCGCGACACACTGCTGTGGGAAACCGCACGCCCCTACCTGTATGCGCGCAGCACCGCCGATGGTCGCCTGCTGCTGGGCGGCGAAGACGATGCCGTGGACATCCCGGCCAAACGCGATGCCCGCGTCCACAAGAAGGCACGGACGCTGCTGAAGCGACTGCACGATCTGTTCCCGGGGCTTGAGATCACGCCGGCCTTCTCATGGGCCGGCACGTTCGCCGAGACCGCCGATGGCCTGCCCTTCTTCGGTCCGCACGCGCAATGGGGGCCGCGCGTGCACTTTGCGATGGCGTACGGCGGCAATGGCATCACCTACAGCATGCTCGGTGCCGGCTTGCTGCGCGCACTGATCGAGCGGCGCAAGCATCCGCTATGGCCACTGTTCTCGTTCGAGCGCCTGCAACGCTGAACATCCGCCACGCTTTTGCATGCCGTTGACATCGCCGTCATGCCGCGATTACGCGGCGGATTGCAGGCTGGCGGCACATCCACAACGGAGCGCCATCATGCCCCGCGGCGACAAATCCGCTTACACCGGAAAACAGAAACGCCAGGCGGAACACATCGAGGAAAGCGAGCGCGAACGCGGCCGTTCAAAGGAAGATGCCGAACGCATCGCCTGGGCCACCGTCAACAAGCAGGATGGCGGCGGCAAGAAGTCGGGCTCGGGTCGCGCGAAGCACCACTGACCTAGGGCGAACCCGAGGGCCACCAGCCCTTGCCGGTCAACGCGTAACGGTCAGCGGCGCGTTCGAAGGGATTGCGCACGCTGACACCGCCGCACAGCAGGTAGACCGGCAGGAACAGCGGCCCCAGCACCATGTACTGGTAGACGTGCGCGCGTTCATGGTCGCCCAGGCGGATGGGCGGGTGCTGCCGATGGCCGGCACGGTGCTCGTAGGTGATGCACTCGGACTCCAGCGTGTCGCCCGTGTGCAGGATGCTGTTGCCGAAGGTGATGGCGCCGCCAGGTCCCCACGGCCAGCGGTGGAACACCAGTGCGAAGTCGCGCCGGCTCCATTCCGCGCGCGCGCCAAACGCCATTCCGGCGACACCCGCCATCAGGCCGACCAGCGTATTGGGCACCGCCCACACGACGCCGAGTACGCGCGCGATCCAGAGCCCGGCCGGCGCCATGGGTCAGTCCTGTTCGTTGGGCATCAGCAGCCAGAGGATCAGGTAGACCAGGATGCCCGGAAACGCCGCGGACGCGATCGACACGATCACGAAGATGACCCGCAGCAGCGTGGGGCTCCATCCGTAACGGTGCGCGATGCCGCCCATCACGCCCGCGATCATGCGGTCGTTCAGCGAACGTGCGAACGGTTTGGAAGCAGTGTCATTCATCGCCAGCAACTCCCCACGATTGTCCGTGGCCAAGTCTAGCGCGTCAGCCGCCGGGTGCGCCTGAACCACGCAGCGCATCGAGCTTGGCCTTGAACCATGTCGCCGCCGGTTGCGCCGGCTGCCCCGGGCACCGCACCTGGTAGGGCCGCCCGCTCATGCTGCTCTTGCTGGCGGCGCGTTCGATGAACTGCTCGGCGGTGTCGGCCAGGTCGCGCTTCAGCAGGTAGTCGTACTTGCGCTGCAGGTGCTTGCGCGCCTCGTCGCGGCCATGCCAGGTCCCATTGCGCTGGAACTCGCACGACGACGCCGACAGCGCTTCCATCAAACCCTGGATCTCGCGTTTAGCGGTCGCCGACGGTGCGGACAGCACCGGCCCGACGAAGGCGAGCAGACAGGCGGCGACGGTGAGGCGTGACAGCATGTGATTACCCTGGCGCAAGACAGGTGAAGGAAGCGTGCCGTTTTCTTTCGTAGGAGCGACGTGAGTCGCGATCGCGCCGCGATGGATCCCGGGTATCGCGATCGTGAACGCGTCGCAACGCGCCCGGTAGGCGAACGATGGGATGCTGGAGCATCGGGCCGTGCGGTCGCGACTCACGTCGCTCCTACGAAAGGCGCGGCGCGCGTGGTCAGCGCGCGCGCTGGCCCAACCAGTGGTGGATGGCCGTCGGCACTTCGCGTTGCGCGCGACTGGACACGTAGATGCCGATATGTCCGCCCTTGAAGCTCAGCTCGGTGTAGTCCGCCGTACCCACGACGTCCTTCAGCGCGCGCGAGGCATCCGGTGGCACCAGGTGGTCCTGTTCGGCGTAGATGTTCAGCACGGGCATGTCGACGAAGCCCAGGTCCACCGCATCGCCACCGATCTCGATGCCGCCCTTGATGAATCCGTTGCGCTGGTAGAACTGCTTGATGAACTGCTTGAAGGCCTCGCCCGCCAGGTCAGGCGAGTCGAAGATCCATTTCTCCATGCGCAGGAAGTCCTCGATGGCGCGCTTGTCGTCGAGGATGTCCACCAGGCCGACGTATTTCTGCAGGTTCAGCCGGAACGGCTTCAGCATCAGGTAGCAGGCGTTCATCATGTCGGCCGGCACGTTGCCTAGCGCCTCGACGAACAGGTCCACGTCCAGCTCGCGCGTCCAGTGCGACAGCATGTTGTCCGGCGTGTGGAAATCCACCGGCGTGACCATGGTGATGAGGTTCTTGACCTTCTCCGGGTGCAGCGAGGCATAGCAGAGCGAGAACGCGCCGCCCTGGCAGATGCCCAGCACGTTGACCGCATCGCGACCGCTGCTGTCGCACAGGTGGTCCACTGCGCCGTCGATGAAGCGGTTGATGTAGTCGTCCAGTTCGAGGAAACGGTCCGAACGGTCCGGATAACCCCAGTCGATGACGTAGACGTCCTCGCCCTGCGCCAGCAGGCCCTTCACCAGCGAGCGGTCGTGCTGCAGGTCCACCATGTAGGGCCGGTTGACCAGCGCGTAGACGATCAGCAGCGGGACCTTCGCGGTGGGTGCCTTCTCGCCCATGAACCGGTACAGCACCACTTTGCCGTCGCGCCAGACTTCCTGCTTCTGGGTGGCGCCATAGTGGACATCCTCCACCTCCGGCAGCGTGTGCAGGCCGGCGGAGAGTTTCTGCGTCAGCGTGGTGGCCTCGTGGGCCAGCGCTTCGGCAGTGAAGTTGAGCGGTCCGTTCATTTGCCGCTACCCCGCTTCGCCTTTTTGCCGGCCTTGGGCGTATCGCTCGTTGCGCCTCGCGTGGCGTTGCGCGCCACCCAGTCCTTCATCGACACGACCGATGCCGGCTTGGCAGCGGGCGCGGCAGCTTTCTTCGACGCTTTGGGGACAGGCGCTTTCGCCGCCTTGGCGACGTGTTTCCTGGCCTTGGCCGGCTTGCGCGCGGCAGCCTTGGTCGCCGCGGGCGGGCGTTCTTTCTTCGTCACGACCGGCGCTGTGGCGGCCACCGCCCGTCGCACACGTTTCCTGGGTGCCTGCTTCTTGGCGGCGGCGCGCTTCTTGGGCGCAGCCTTCGGCGCCGGCGACGGCTTGCGACGGACCGATGTCCGCTTCTTCGCCGCTTTCGGTCTCGCTGGTGCCGACACGACGGGTTGAGGTGTTTCAGCGGCCGTGGGCGTGTCCACTGGCGCCGCGGCGCGCTGCGCCGGTGCGCGGCGGACGGGCGCCGCCTGAGCGCGGGTCAACTTGCGCAGTGCGCGCTCCAGTTCGACGACCTTGCGGTGGGCGGAATCGACTTCGGTCCGCGTCGGCATGCCGAACAGCGTGCAGGCCTGTTCGACTTCACGCTGCACGCCCAGACGCAGCCGGGCCTGTGCATTCGCCAGTCCGCCATAGGCGTGGCGGAAATCGCTGGACATGGCGACCTGCGCGTAGGCCTCTTCGGCCGCATCGATCCACAGGTCGAACAGGGCACGGGCGTTCTGCAACTGGCGGCCGGGTTCGGCATGCTCCTCCAGCTTGCGCTCGAAGCGCACGAAGGCATCCTGCGCCACCTGCAGCATCAGCGTGTCGTACTCGCCGACCTGACGCTGGTAATCCTGGTACGCCTGCGCAAGGTGCTGCCAGCGTTCCTGGTGTTCGCGCGACAGGCCGAAGGTCGGCAGGTGCATCCAGCGATCGCCATCCCGCTGCAGGTTCTCCAGCCAGGGGCGTACCTGCTGCATCCACCCGTCCATGCCGTGCGCACCGCCCTGCATGCTGCGGAAGATGTCGGCGAACGGATTGTGGGCCGGCGTGGGGTCGGCCATGCCGAGCGCCGAACGCCAGGCGCGGCCGATGTCGCCGGCATCGTGGTCGCGGCCGGTGAACTGCGCGGCGACCTGTTGCATCTGCCCAAACCACTGGCCGGCCTGACGCTGGAAACGGCCGACGGCTTCATCCACCTGCGGTTGCCCGCCGGGCACCAGCTTCGACCACCAGTCCACGGTCTGCTGCCAGCCGGGCGCTGCGCCCGGCATGGACATCGCGGGCGTGGCGCCGGTCTGTCGCAGGGCGTCACCCCACAGACTCCAGTACTGCTTGGCCACCGATTCGAAATCGCCCGGCCACGGTGGAACGGAATTTGTCATGTGCCCTCCCTTCCCGACCGATTCTAGCCGCGGCGGGCGACGCGTGCATGACGCACCCTCACCTCACGGTTCTCAGGGCTTGGGAATGCGCAGCGTCTTGCTGATCATCAGCGTGCCGGACACCGCATACAGCAGCACCAGCGGGTGCAACAGCCAGGGACCGAGCTTCACCTCGCCCAGCCACAGCGCCGGGCCGACATGTCCAAGGTATGCGGCGATGGCCAGCACGATGACCAGCGCCAGGCTGGTGGGGATGGGTGTGCCTTCGAAGAACTTCACCTTGTCGCCGCCTTCGGCCAGCGTTTCGGCGGTGACGTTGTAGCGCGCCAGCCGGCTGACGCCGCAGGCGACGAAGTACGACAGCACCAGCCAGTCCCAGCCGCCCTGCATGCCGCAGGCGTAGGCAAGCGCCGCCGGTGCGACGCCGAAGGAGATGACATCGGCCAGCGAATCCAGTTCGCGCCCCAGCACCGACGCCTGCTTGCGCCAGCGGGCCACGCGGCCATCGAGGGCGTCGAAAATGAAGGCCAGCGGGATCAGCGCCATGCCGATCATCAGGTCGCGCAGGATGCCTTCCTGGAGGAAGCGCATCGATGCGAACACCGCGCCGGTGCCGCAGAAGGCGTTGCCCAGCGTGAACCAGTCGGCCAGCTGGAAGTCGCGGATCATCGAGAAATGTCGGGACATGGCGGCAGGCGTGACCAGGGACGGCCTACAGGGTAAGCGGAACCGGGTGAAATCGTCGTGGGGGCCGGCTCACCCTCTCTACTGTAGGAGCGACGTGAGTCGCGAAAGGATGTCCGACATCCAGGGATGCTGAAGGACTCCGGACACTTCCTGTCGTCCGGACTCCGTTCCATCGCGACTTACGTCGCTCCCACAGCTATCGATACCTACCGCGGAATCGCGAACTGGCTGGCTTCGACGCTGCCCGCGCCCCGTGGATTGGCATTGATCAGCGCATTCGCCGGCAATTCCCGGCTTCCATCCAGCGTGGCGTTGACCTGGTCCAGCGCCGCGTAGACATAGGGCAGCAGGGGCACGTAGCGGGCGCCATAAGCCGGAAGCGCCAGGAAGCCGTCGAAGTGCTGCGCGTGCCGCACCTGCCAGTAGCGCACGTCGGGATTGGCGGCGCGCGCGGCTTCCACGTACGGCGCGCTGGAGAACGCCGGCGGCACCAGCCCGTCGTCCAGTCCATGGATCACCACCACCGGACGCCGCGTGCGCGGGAAGCGCGCGGCCGTCTGCGCGATGCCGGCCTGCACGCGACGCGCATCATCGCTGCTGCCGGTCTGCAGGGCACGCAGGCATTGCAGGCCTGGCAGGGTGAAGTCCGGCGGCGCCAGCTTCGTGTCGACGATGCCCACGCCCGCTCCCGGCGGAATGCCACTGCCGTCGGACCACCACGCGGCGCGCTCGGCGGCGCTGGCCGCGCGCGCACTGAAGTCCGGGTTCTGCGCAGAAAACGCGAAGCCGCAGGGATGCTCGCCGACCCCATAGCGGCCATAGGCGGAGGCATATGTCACCGCCACGGCGCGCCACAGGTCGAAGCCGACACTCAACGCGCCGGATACCAGCGCTGCATCGCTCCAGCCGCTCGCCTTCAGCTGTGCATGCGCCGATGCCGCCTGCGCCTTCGCATCCGCGCCGCTGACCAACCCGGCTGATTTCAGCGTGGCGCAACGCGCGGTCCACACCGGTTCCACCTGCGCGCGCAGCGGCGGCTGCGGCAGCGTGTCCGCGGGCAGGTGCAGCAGCGCGCACGGCATCAGCAGGGCGGCTTCCGTCGTGTAGTCGTACAGCGACCGCGCACCGGGCGCATCCGCCGCCAGGATGTTCGGCTCACCCGCGACAACGGCATCCAGCCAGCCGCCTTCTTCCTCGCTGGCACGCAGTACGGCACCGCCGCCGTTGGAGATGCCGACCGCGATCACGCGGGTGTTGTCGAAGCGGAACGGCGCCGCCTGCGGGAACGCCTGGTCCAGCGCGGCCAGCGCGAACTCCGCCGCCTGCTTCACGTGGCGACCCCAGTCCGCCTCGGGATTGTCCTTGGAATGCGCGTGTTTCACCGCCACGCCGCTGGCGCCGACCGGCGCGTCCGGCACGAAGGCCAGCGCATCGACGCCAAGTTCGCCAATGGTGCCGTCCTCCCGCGCGCCGCGCTGCTCGTCGAGATCGAAGTAATCCGTGCCTGCCCCTTTGTCGGTGTAAGCGACGGCGCATCCCTTCGGCAATGCCCACGGTCCGGCTACCGCGATGGCGCCATAGACCCCGCGCGACCCGGACGAAGCGGTGACGACGACGCAGCGCTTGGTGGCGTCGAAGTTGTCCGGCACCTGCACCAGCAAGCGATGCGGCTGGCTGGCACCCTGGACTTTCGCCAGAGCCGAGTACTCGCGGCCAGGCACCGCAGCCACGCTGCCATAGGCCTGGCCGTAGCCGCCCGTCAGGGAGAGGTCGGCGATGCCGCGCCAGTTCCCCCAGATCGCGCGACGGCGCAGTTCGGCGGGTGTGGGATGGGCGGAATCAGCGAACGCGGGCGCCGCCATCGCGCGCAGGCCGTCCAGGCCCAGGCCCGCGGTGAGCAGATCGTCATCGCCACGGTGCTCGGTGACGCGCTGGGGCTGGATCATGTGGGCCACCGCTTCAGGCTTGGGCGGCGTACTGCTGCAGGCGGCCAGTGCCGCAGCGAGCAACAGGCCGCAGGACATGCGCGTCTTCGCGTTCATGCGTGGAAATCATCCAGGGTTCCGGTCAGTGCCACGAAACTACCCTCCGCGGGAAGCGCCGTCATCGTACTTTGGTACCACGAACCGTGCGCGCCTGCCTGATACCCTAGCGGTGACACGCAGGAGTTCCCCCATGCAGCCCACCCACACCCTCCTCATCACCGGTGCCGCCAGCGGCATCGGCGCCGGCATCGCCGCGCAACTGGCCGAAGCCGGCCGCCACGTCATCGTCAGCGACCTCAACCTCGACGCGGCCGAAGCGGTCGCGACGCAGATCCGCACCGAAGGCGGTTCGGCGGAGGCCGTGGCACTGGACGTCACCTCGCAGGACAGCATCGATGCCGCGCTGGCCACGATCTCGCGCCCCATCGACGTACTGGTGAACAACGCCGGCCTGCAGCATGTCTCGCCGCTGGAGGACTTCCCGATCGAGAAGTGGGACTTCCTGGTGCAGGTGATGCTGGTGGGCGTGGCCCGCCTGACCCGCGCGGTGCTGCCGGGCATGCGCGAGCGTGGCTTCGGCCGCATCGTCAACATCGGCAGCATCCACGCGCTGGTGGCCAGCCCGTACAAGAGCGCCTACGTGGCGGCGAAGCACGGCCTGGTCGGCTTCTCCAAGGTGCTGGCGCTGGAAACCGCCGACACCGACATCACCATCAACACCGTCTGCCCCAGCTACGTGAAGACGCCGCTGGTGGACAAGCAGATCGCCGACCAGGCGCGCACGCGCGGCATTTCCGAGGCCGACGTGGTCAGCCAGGTGATGCTGAAGCCGATGCCGAAGGGCGTCTTCATAGGCCTGGACGAACTGGCCGGCATCACCGCCTTCCTCACCTCGCCCGCCGCGCGCAACATCACCGGCCAGACCATCGTGGTGGATGGCGGCTGGACGGTGCAATGAAGCGAGCTGCGAGTGAAGAGGCGTGAGGAGTGAGCGAAAGGCCGCTTCTCCGTCCTTGCCTCCCTCACTTCCCACCCCTCTCCGCTCACTTCTGCCTGTATGCCCAGCCTGCTGATCGCCGACGACCACCCGCTGTTCCGTGCCGCCCTGCGCGGTGCCGCAGCGGATGCCGTGGCGCAGCTGTCGGTGCGCGAAGCCGAGTCGCTGGATGGCGTCATCGCCACGCTGGAGGCGCACGACGACATCGATCTGGTGCTGCTGGACCTGCACATGCCCGGCAACCATGGCTTGGCGGGTCTTGCGGCGATCCGCGCGCAGTTCCCCGCAGTGGCCGTCGTGGTGGTGTCGGCGAACGATGATCCGCGCGTGGTGCGCCGGGCACTGGACCACGGTGCTGCCGGCTACCTGCCGAAGAGTTCCGGACTGGATGAGTTACGCGATGCGATCCGCAGCGTGCTGGCCTGCGAGCAGTGGCTGCCCGCATCGCTGCGCGGCGCCGTTGCGCGCGCACAGTCGTCCGAACACGACACCGCACTGGCTGGCCGACTGGCCAGCCTCTCGCCGCAGCAGTTCCGCGTACTGACGCTGGTGGCGCAGGGCTTGTTGAACAAGCAGATCGCAGACCGCCTGGATGTGCAGGAACGCACCGTCAAGGCGCACCTGTCCGCCATCTTCGACCGCCTGGGCGTGCGCAACCGTACCCAGGCGGGCGTGGTGCTGCGCGAACTGGAGCTGACGGATCCGGCGCGGCATATCGAGTAATCCCGTAATCCGCCGAGACAATACCTCCTGGTTCCCCGTCGTCGTCCTGGCGCAAGCCGGGATCCATCCGGATTCCGCAGCTGCTTCGTTGGAGCGTAGTACCGCCCAGCACAAGCAACATGGGTCCCAGCCTTCGCTGGGACGACGGGCTTGCGTGCCCTCTGCTCGTCATCCCAGCGCAAGCTGGGATCCATCTGGATCCTGCAGATGCTTCGCCGGGATCGTAGTACCGCCCAGCAAAGGCAACATGGGTCCCAGCATTCGCTGGGACGACGGAGCCAGCCTGCCCCCTGCTCGTCATCCCAGCGGAAGCTGGGATCCATCTGGATCCTGCGGGTGCTTCGCTGGGATCGTAGTACCGCCCAGCAAAGGCAACATGGGTCCCAGCATTCGCTGGGACGACGGAACCCTTCTCGTGGAACATGCAGATTCAGCGACCTCCAAAGAGCTGCGGTCATTTTTTCGCCACACACCTTGACAGCATTGCGCCACAACGCGCGCCGGCGCTTATCCACATGTTGATCGACAGGCCATCCACACCGGGTGTGGACAACCCGGACACCGTACCGTCACGGCCTGGTCAAAAATTCGCCACCCATCTTGACAGGCTTGCGGCACAAGGCGCCGGCGCGGTTATCCACATGGTTTCCCGAACACTCTCCACATGCCGTGTGGACAAGCATCAGCGTGGAACACAGGCGCCGCCCCACTGTAGGAGCGACGTAAGTCGCGACCGTGGACACGGGAAGCCTTGATGACGGATGACACGGACGAGGGGGACGCTGCTTCGTGGCGATCCCTGCTCATCCAACGCGCGCTGGCTGTGCTGGATTCCGGTCGCGACTTACGTCGCTCCTACAGGAGAAGCATGCGCACGTGCAGGCTCAGATCCGCGAGTAGTCCCACGAGACCATGCGGCCCTCGTGGTACGGCATGACGCCGTGGAAGCCGCGCGGGTCCTCGTCGAACACCAACGGCAGGAAGTGGCGGTCGCCGTCCCACAGCGGCAGGTCCAGGATCTTCTCCACCGGCACCCATTCCAGCGTGCCTTCCGGATTGCGCTCGAATGGCGTACCGCTGTAAGCGGTGATGACGAAGACGAATCCCAGCCAGTCCTCGCCGTGCTTGCCGAAGCCCGGCCAGCTGATCGTGCCGCGCAGGGTCATCGCGTCGCAATCGATGCCGGCTTCCTCGTGGATCTCACGGCGCATGCCGGCTACCACGTCCTCGTCCCGTTCGATCTTGCCGCCCAGGCCGTTGTACTTGCCCAGATGCTGGTCGTCCTGACGTGCATTGCGATGGATCAGCAACACCTGCGAACGATCGGGCGACAGCACGTAGCCGAGCGTGGCGACGATGGGGGTGTAGGGCATGCGCGGTTTCCTGTGCAATGGCCGTGCATTCTAGCGTTGGCTGTCGTGGGAGCGACGCGAGTCGCGATGGCCGCACCAGCAAACCCCATTTCGCGACTTACGTCGCTGCCACAGCGGCTGACGCCCGCGCGGCCATCAGCCGGTCGAGCACCGACTTCAATGCGAGCGGCCGCACCGGCTTGGCCAGCAGCGGCAGTTCCGCATCCCGGACGGCACGGCGCACGGCATCGGTCTGGTCGGCACTCAGGATCAGGCACGGACGTTGACCATGCGAGGCACGCAGGCGTTCGGCCAGCGCGACGCCGGTGTCGCCGGCATCCAGGTGGTAGTCGAACAACCAGAGGTCCGCATCCCGCTCGCGCAAAGCGGCATCGGCCGCCGCGCCATCGCTGGCGGTCGCCACACTGCATCCCCAGCCTTCCAGCACCTGGCGCAGGGCAGCCAGCGCTTCGGGATCGTTGTCGACCGCCAGCACATGGCGACCGGCCAGGCCGGGCTTGCCGGCCAGGGAAGGGATCGCCGCAGGGGCCGCCACGCGCACCAGATCCACCGCGAAAACGGCGCCGTGCCCTACCCGGCTGCGCAGCGACAGCGGAGCGTCGAGCAGCACGGCGATACGGTCCGCGATCGACAGGCCCAGGCCCAGGCCCTGTCCCGGCACATCGTCGCCGCGCCGGAATTCCTCGAAGATCCGGCGCTGCTCGGACTCGGCGATGCCTGGCCCCGTGTCCCACACTTCGATGCGCACGCGCGCATGGCGCCAGCGCGCGCCGAGCAGTACGCCACCGCGCGCGGTGTAGCGCACGGCATTGGCCAGGAAGTTCTGCAGGATCCGGCGCAGCAGTTGCGGATCGGTATGCACCCAGGCACGCGTGGGCACGATGTCGAACGACAGTCCTCGCTCAAGCGCGAGTACGCGGAACTCGGAGGCCAGCGGCTCCAGCACTTCCATCAACGGCAGGTCGCGCGGCTCGGGCAGCAGGCCACCGGCTTCCAGCCGCGACATGTCCAGCAGGCCGGTCAGCAGATCGGTGGTGGAATCCAGCGCCCCGCGCACCTGCAGCGCCGTCTCGCGCTGCCGCGCCTCCGGCAGCTGCTGCGACAGCGCGTCGGTGAACAGCTGCGCCGCGTGCAGCGGCTGCAGCAGGTCGTGACCGATCGCGGTCAGGAAGCGGCTCTTCGCGTCGTTCGCGTGTTCGGCTTCGCGCTTGGCGGTTTCCAGCAACGCGGTGCGTTCGACCACGCGCTGCTCCAGCGTCTCGTTGGCCTGCTTGAGTTCGCGCTCGGCCTGGCGTGATGCGGTGACGTCGGTGTAGGTGGCCACGAAGCCGCCGCCCGGCATGGGATTGCCGCGCACCTCCACGATGCTGCCATCCGGGAACACGCGCTCGGTCAGGTGCGGCGTGCCGGCACGCATGAAGGCCAGGCGCCGCTCCAGCGCACGTTCGTCGTGTCCGCGCTGCGGCATGCGCTGCAACGCCCAGCGGGTCAGGTCGGCGATGGGACGCCCGACCTGCAGCAGATCGGAGGGAAAGCCGAACATCTGCGCATAGCGCCGGTTCCACGCCACCAGCCGCTGATCGCGGTCGATCACGCTGATGCCCTGGCTCATGTTCTGCAACGCGGCCTCCAGCACCTGCTGGTTGAAGCGCAGGTCCTGCGATGCTTCGCCCACGATGGCGGCCACCGTCTCCAGGTCGCCGGTTTCGCGACGCGCCGCGTCCAGCAGGAGCCGCGCGGACGCAGAACCCAGCACCGCCGACAGTTCGCGCTCGAGCCGGGCTTCGATGATCGCCGGCACCGGTCCGTTGCGCGGCGCGTCGGCCAACAGTTCCTCCACGCGCTCGCGCGGCAGGAAGCGACGGCCGGCATCGCGCAGCGTCTTCGCATCGAAGCCCCGGCTGTCGGCGCGGCGCGGCGCCGCACCGCGCCAGCTCGCCACCAGCAACGTGACCACGGTGCCCACGAACAGGCTGACACCGACGGCGCGACCCAGGCGGCTCCATCCGGTCAGGCCGAAAAAGCCGTCCGGTGACAGGCCGGCCAGACCGAATGGCCCCGTCTGCAGCCATGCCGGCGAAACGCCGCGTGCATCCATCGCCACCGGCAGCAGCAACAGCCATGCCCACACCAGGAACCCGGCCACGATGCCGGCGATGACGGCCCGCGGCGATGTCTGCGGACGCCAGATGGCGAACGCCAGCGCTGGCGCCAGCGTGGCCAATGCGGAGAACGACACTGCGCCCACGTCGGCCAGCGCATCATTGCCGGCGATCAGGCGGCTGTACGCCCACGCCAGCAGCATCACCGCCACGATCCCCACGCGACGTTGCGTCAGCACGGCCCCGCGCAGGTCGCGTCCGGTACCGCGTACCCAGCCCCCCCGCAACAGGCCCGGCGCCAGCCAGTGATTGCCGATCATCAGGCTGAGCGTCAGCGTGCTGACCACCACCATGCCGGTGGCCGCACTCAGGCCGCCGAGGAACGCGAGCAACGCCAGGCCCTGGTGCCCCTGCGACAACGGCAGCGCCAGCACGTAGAGGTCGGAGGGCACCGCATCGCCGAACATCGCGCCGCCCGCGCGCGCCAACGGCAGCAGCGGTGCCGCCATCAGCACCATGTACAGCGGGAACAGCCAGCGCGCGGTACGCACATGGCGCTCGTCCCGGCATTCCACCACGCCCACGTGTACCTGGTGCGGCAGGGTGAACATCGCCAGCACGCCCAGCGCCACCAGCGGCAGGAAACCATACGTGGTGGAAGCAGGCGCAGGTGCAGGCGGCGGCACTTCCAGGTCCGGCAGACCGAACCACACGAACAATCCCAACGCCAGCATCGCCGCCAGCTTGAACAGCGACTCGAACGCCATCGCCAGGATCAGGCCGCGGTTGTGCTCCACCGCGCTCGCGCGGCGCGTGCCGAACAGCATCGCGAACACGGCCATCGCCAGCGCGACGTACAGCGCGCTGTCCTGCCAGGCCGGCAGCGCGTCATTGCCGGGTGAGCGTGTCAGCAGCGCGAAGCTCATCGCCACGGCCTTCAGCTGCAACGCGATGTACGGAATCAGGCCCAGCGCCGCGACCAGCGTCACCGTGGCCGCGAGCCAGCCGTCCTTGCCCAGCCGCGTGGCGATCAGGTCGGCCAGCGACGTGGCATTCGACTCGCGCGCCATCCGCACCAGCCGCACCAGCAGGAACGCGCCGAACAGGTACAGCAGGATGGTGCCGACGAACGTGGGCGGCAGCGGCCAACCGTAGCGCGCCGCCTGGGTCACCGTGCCGAAGAACGTCCACGAGGTGCAGTACACCGCCAGCGACAGCGCGTAGATGTACGGCCACTGCACCGCCAGCACGCGCGGGTGCCGCTCGGCGTACAGCGCTGATCCGAACAGCACGCCCAGCCACAGCAGGCCGGCGAACACCACCATGCCGACGCTCAGCATGCAGCCCCCCACGTAGCGTGCGCTGCGCGCACGACCGCGCAATGCCAGACTCCACCTGAAGACAGCCCCGTGACATCCAACGCCGCATCACGGCTCACACCCAGGTGACGCATGAAGGGTTCCGTTGTCGTGCGCACGGCGCACGCTACCTCGTCGGCGATGCTCCCGGACGCGAGACCCACAGCGAAAACCGGACCCACGGTAGCGTGCGCCATGCGCACGACCCCCCGATGCGCGAACCAGCACATCGGTCCCACCGCGACGTTCGACGCAGTGTCGCAGCCGGGCCGTGCGAGGCGCATGGCGGATTCGGCGATGCGCGCAGCGCACGCGACAGGACGGGATGGCATGCGCGGGAGCATAACGCAGCAACGGCGGGCTTTCGCCCGCCGTTGCCGTTCCCGCATCGTCGCCCTGCGCGTGCTCAGAAATCGTAGCGCGCGGTCAGGCTGTACTGGCGCGGCGGGCCGTAGAAGCCGGACAGCACGCCCAGCGCCGCCTGCAGGTTGTAACCGGTGGTGCGGTATTCCTCGTCGGTGAGGTTGGTCCCCTGCAGCGAGAACGACCATGCGTCGTTCGCGCGCCAGACCACGCCGGCACCGAGCAGGCCGTAGCCGGGCTGCTTGATCGCCTCGCTCAGGTCGGTGGTGGGATAGACCTCGGACTGGTACGAGTACGTCACCCGCGCCGAGAGATTGCCGCCATTGGCGAGGTCCGTGCGGTACTCCACGTTGAGTGCGCCGGAGAATTCCGGGGCATTGGTGAAGTGCTGGCTGTCGGCGACATTGACCCCGCCGGTGATGAACTCGTCGTACTTGGCATCCAGCCAGGCCAGGTTGCCGCTGATCAGCCAGTTCGCCGTCGGCAGGAACTGGTATTCGACTTCCGCGCCGTTGACGGTGCCCTTGCCGGCGTTGGTGAAGTCGCCGAAGAACTGCGGGTTTCCGTTGCCGTCGATGTACTGCGTGAACACCGACAACTGGATGTCCTCGTACTTGTTGTGGAACGCCGACAGGTTCAGGAACATGCGCTGGTCGAGGAACGACATCTTGCTGCCGATCTCGAAGCTGTCGACCGACTCGTCGTCGAACGGCTCGCCCGAACGCGGCACCGCCGTGGTGTTGGCGCGGATGTTGTAGCCGCCGGACTTGAAGCCGCGCGAGGCCAGGCCGTAGACCATGATGTCGGGCGTGATCTGGTAGTCCAGCGAGACCTTCGGCGAGACGTTCTTGAAGTTGATGGTCTTGTCGAAGTTCGCCGCGACGACGCCGTTCGGCGTGGTGAACGTCGCATCGGTGTAGCCAATGTTGTAGGCCACCGCATGCTTGTCCTCGTCGGTATAGCGGGCGCCGACGTCCAGCTTCAGGCGATCGGTCAGGTCGAACGTCCAGTCGGTATAGACCGAGAAGCTGCTGGTGTTCACCACGCCCTGGGTATCGCCGAAGCTCAGGCCGAAGAAGTTGTTCAGCACCTGCCCGCCGGCATCGCCATCGAAATGGTAGATGCCGACCACGCCACGCGCGCGACCGCCGCCATCGTAGTTGACCTGCACTTCGTTGGTCACCTGGCTGTCGCTGTAGAACGCCTTCACGTCCGCGACCGGGAACGGCGTCATGTCGAAATCGATGTTGGTCTCGGTATCCGACTCCCGCTTGGCGACGATGTACTTGAACGCCCAGTCATCGTTGGGGCGCCAGTTCACGGTCGCCGACAGCCCCTTCATCTCGGTGTCGTTGACGTTGGGCATCGCGCTGTAGATGTCGTAGCGGCTGTCCATCGGCGTATAGGTCGACAGCCCCGGGAACAGGAAGTTCGCCGTCGGACTGGTGTTGACCGACAACAGCTTGCCACCGCGCACGCCGGACTGGTCTTTCAAGTAGTCGAAGGCGAACTGCACGTCGAAATCGTCCTGCGAGTACGCACCCAGCTGCATGCGGGCCGCATTGATCTCCTTGTCGCTGACCTGCTGGCCGTTGAGCTTGTTCTCGCCGAAGCCGTCGCGGTTCATGCTGGCCACCGACACGCGGCCGCGCAGGCCGCTGTCCTTGCCGCCGATCTCGCCGCCCAGCGCCGCCTTCACGTCCAGCTGGTTGTAGTTGCCCACGGTGACCGAGGCGAAGCCCGTGGTTTCCTGCGGCAGGCCGCGCGAGATGTACTTGATCGCGCCGCCGATAGTGTTCTTGCCGTACAGCGTGCCCTGCGGGCCGCGCAGCACCTCGATGCGCTCCACGTCGAACACGTCCAGCAGCGCGCCCTGAGGACGGGCGATATAGACATCATCCAGGTAGATGCCCACGCCCGGGTCCACGCCCCACAGCGGATCGGCCTGGCCCACGCCGCGGATGTAGGCGGTGACGGTGCTGGTGGAGCCACGCGCCGCGTACACGGTCAGGTTCGGCACCTGTGCGTCCAGGTCGCCCAGGTCCTTGATGTTCAGCTTGTCCAGCGTTTCCGGCGTGAATGCGGTGACGGCCACCGGCACGTCCTGCAGGGTCTCTTCGCGCTTGCGCGCGGTGACCTTGACCGTATCCAGCGTGGTGGCGTTGGTGGCTGGCGATGCGCCGGTCGGCGCAGCGTCCTGCGCCCATGCCACCGGCACGGACGACAACAGGACGCAGCCGATGGCCAGGCTCAGATGCTTGCGCTTCATGGGTCTCCCCTCCTCCCGGGTATGACGTTGGCGGCGGACGGATGCCGCCGATTGAAACGAACACTAGGGGGCCGGCCGCGTGGGCGGCATCGTACCTTCGTACAGTGGGCCGGCCGGCGTGCGGCTGCGGATACTCGCCGCACTTGAAATCGGCGCTGGCCGAGGGGTCGCAGATGTCGAGGAGTACCGGATGTCGTTCCTGATCGTGCTGGCCGCGCTGTGCTTCCTGATGTTCGTGGCCTACCGCGGCTACAGCGTCATCCTGTTCGCGCCCATCGCGGCGCTGGGCGCGGTGCTGCTGACCGATCCCTCGCTGGTCGCGCCGATGTTCACCGGCCTGTTCATGGACAAGATGGTCGGCTTCCTGAAGCTGTACTTCCCGGTGTTCCTGCTCGGCGCGGTGTTCGGCAAGCTGATCGAGATCTCCGGTTTCTCCAAGGCGATCGTAGCCGCCACGATCAAGGTGGTCGGCGCACAGCGCGCGATGCTGTCCATCGTGCTGGTGTGCGCGCTGCTGACCTACGGCGGGGTGTCGCTGTTCGTGGTGGTGTTCGCCGTGTATCCGTTCGCGGCGGAACTGTTCCGCCAGAGCAACATCCCCAAGCGGCTGGTGCCGGGCACCATCGCGCTGGGAGCCTTCACCTTCACCATGGATGCGCTCCCGGGCACGCCGCAGATCCAGAACATCATTCCCAGCTCGTTCTTCGGCACCACCGGCTGGGCGGCTCCGGTGCTGGGCACGATCGGAGGCATCTTCATCCTGATCGTCGGGATGACCTATCTGGAGTGGCGCCGTCGCGTCGCCGCGCGCAACGGCGAGGGCTATGCGGGCAGCGACGAACTGCGCAACGAGCCCGAACCGTTCAAGGGCGACAGGCTGGCGCATCCGCTCATCGCCATCCTGCCGCTGCTGCTGGTCGGGGTGGCGAACTTCCTGTTCACCCGCTGGATTCCCGGCTTCTACGGCGAAAGCCAATCCTTCGTGCCCGCCGTGATCGGCAACCCGGCGCCTGTGGTGCAGGAGGTGTCGAAGGTCGCCGCCATCTGGGCCGTGCAGGGCGCGCTGCTGGTGGGCATCGTCGCGGTGATCGTGTTCGCGTGGAAGCCGGTGCTCGCCAGCTTCGCCGAGGGAACGAAGAGCGCCATCGGCGGTGCGTTGCTGGCCTCGATGAACACCGCATCGGAATACGGTTTCGGCGCCGTCATCGCCGCCCTGCCCGGCTTCCTGGTGGTCGCCAACGCGCTGCAGGCCATTCCGAATCCGCTGGTCAACGAGGCGATTTCCGTCACCGCCCTGGCCGGCATCACCGGCTCCGCGTCCGGCGGCATGAGCATCGCACTGGCAGCGATGGCCGACAGCTTCATCGCCAATGCGAACGCGGCGGGCATCCCGATGGACGTGCTGCACCGCGTGGCCTCGATGGCCTCGGGTGGCATGGACACCCTTCCCCACAATGGTGCGGTGATCACCCTGCTGGCCGTCACCGGCCTCAGCCATCGGCAGTCCTACAAGGACATCTTCGCCATCACCCTGATCAAGACCACGGCGGTGTTCGTGATCATCGGCGTGTTCTACGCCACCGGCTGGGTCTGACGCACCGTCCGGCGTGACCGGCCTGTGCGCGCGGTCGCAAACGGCGCGCGGCGCTTGGCCAATACTTCCCGCATTCCGGGGAAGGCAGGGAAATCCGCATGGCGTACTACACCGTCCCGTGGCGTCGGCTGTTCGCGCGTGGCCAGTGGCGACGCAGGATCGCGGGCACGCGTGCGCGCCTCGACGCCCGCGTGCAGGCAAAACCGCGCGTTGCCACGCCCGATCTCGGCGTGCAGGTCCGTGAACGCCTGAACCGCCTGTACGGCTGGAAGGGCGGCGAACGCGCCAGTCCGAAGGACACCACGCCCGCAGCGGAGGCGGTAGCCGTGGCCGCACCCAGCGGTGGCCGCGTGATGATGGGGCAGTCGAACCCCAGCCTGCTGACGATGGCGCGCCCGCCGTTCGCCGTGCAGGCGCTCAACAACCTCAGCTACGGCGCCACCGCCACCACCATTGCCGAGTTCAGCGCGCTGGGCAGCACCGACCGCCAGCGGCTGGCGAACTACGTGGACTGGCAGCTCAACTGGGACGCCATCGACGACAGCGCCGTCACCAACCGCCTTACCGCCGCCGGCTACACCACGTTGAACAAGTCGCTGGCCCAGCTGTGGGCCGACCACGTGGTGACGGACCCGGAGTACAGCATCCGCATCCGCCCGGCCAACGAAGTGCAGCGCGCCGCCTTCGTGCGCGCGGTGTATTCGCGCCGGCAGCTGCGCGAGGTGCTGGTCAACTTCTGGCACGACCACTTCAACGTGCTGGGCAACGACTTCAGCACCGGTCCGGTGTTCGTGCACTACGACCGCGACGTGATCCGCGCCAACGCCAAGGGCAACTTCCGCACGATGCTGGAAGCCGTCGCCCAGAGCACGGCGATGCTCTACTACCTGGACAACATCAGCAATTCCCGTTCGGGCCCGAACGAGAACTTCGCCCGCGAACTGCTGGAACTGCACACCTTCGGCGCGGAGAACTACCTGGGCTTCATGGATCCCTTCCAGGTGCCGCCCTGCCCCGAAGACCCGGCCTACCCGATCGGCTACACCGACATCGACGTGTACGAAACCTCGGCCGCGTTCACCGGCTGGTCGGCGAAGAACGGGCACTGGCAGTTCCCCACCGAGAACGACGGCACCTTCGTCTACCGGCAGTCGTGGCACGACGCCGGCCCGAAATTCCTGCTGGGCATGCTGATCTATCCCGAGCAGCCCGCGCTGAAGGACGGCCGCGACGTGCTGGACCGGCTGGCCAGCCACCCGCGCGTGGCCAAGTTCATCTGCAAGAAGCTGATCCGCCGCTTCATCAGCGACACACCGAAGCAGGCGTTGATCGACAGCGCAGCGGCGATCTTCCGCGCCAACTGGCGCGCGCCGAACCAGATCGAACTCGTGCTGCGGCACATCCTGAATTCCGACGACTTCATCAACAGCTTCGGCCAGAAGAACCGTCGCCCGTTCGATGCTTCCGTCGCGGCGATGCGCACTTTGGGCGGCGACTGGACGATCCGGCTGGACCACGGCCGCAGCGGCGATTTCATGTGGATGTATGGCTTCACCGGCCACACGCCGTACAACTGGCCTGCGCCGAACGGCTATCCCGACAGCGGACTGGCGTGGTCGGGTTCCAATTCCTACGCAATGACATGGCGCCTGCTGGGCTGGCTGACCGAAAGCAGGGATGGCGACGTGCCGCTGCACCCCATCGTGGACACCACGCGCGCCAACGTGCCGGTGGCCAACTGGACGGCGAACACGCTGGTGACGTGGTGGTGCACCCGCCTGCTCGGCTATCAGCCCGAAGCGGCGCGCAAGCAGGCGCTGGTGGCGTTCATGGCGCAGAACGGCGACCCGAACACCTACGTCATCACCGACACCAACACGTGGCAGGGCAGCGACCTGAAGCGGCACTACAACCACGAGCGCCTGCGCAGCCTGGTGGCGCTGATCCTGATGACTCCCGAATTCATGAGCCGCTGAGGCGACGATGACCGACTTCCGACTGACCCGACGCGACTTCGTCAAAGGCTGCGGCGCGGCCGCCATCGTCGGCACTGCAGGCGGCAGCCTGATGTTTGCCGACCCCGCCGATGCCGCCGTCAACAGCTACGACACGGTCGTGCATCTGTTCCTGCGCGGCGGCATCGATGGCCTCAACCTGGTGGTGCCGGTCGACGGCGTGGACCGCGGCTTCTATGAGGAAGCGCGCCCCAGCCTGAAGATCGAGACCAGCGGTGCCTACGGCGCGTTGCCGCTGACCCTGTCGGGCGGCGCCGGCACCGGCTTCGGCCTGCATCCCTCGGCCAGCGGCCTGCGCGACCTGTGGAACGACGGCAGAATGGCCATCGTCCACGCCTGCGGCATGGCGACCACGGTGACGCGCAGCCACTTCGATGCGCAGCTGTACATCGACCTGGGTACACCCGGGAAGTACGGCTCACCGACGGGATGGATGACGCGCGCGTGGGAGACGCGGCCCAACGGCACCGGCACCCTGCCTGCGCTCGGCGTGAGCGGCACGCAGCCCGCCGGCCTGATGGGCGCGATCGACGCGCTGACGATGAGCAGCCCGTCCGACTTCTCGCTCAACACCACGGCGTGGAGCTGGCAGCGCACGCGCAGCGACTCGCCCAGCGGCCTGCGTGGCGTCAGCGAAACCGTGGCCTCGCTGTGGAACGGCCAGACCGGCATGGAGACCAGTGGTCGCCGCGCGGACGGCGCGCTGCGCCTGATCGGGCAGCAGGGCTACGCCAGCCTGCCGGCCAGCTGGCCGACGGGCAATTTCGCGCAGCAGCTGTGGACCATCGCGCAGACCATCCGCTTCAACCTCGGCCTGCGCTACGCCACGCTGGATCTCGGCGGTTGGGACACGCACGAGGGCCAGGGCACGGCAGGCAGCGGCTACCACTACTACCAGAACAAGATCGCGGAGCTCTCGCAGGCGCTGGCCGCGTTCTACGCCGAACTCAACGGTACCGGCGAGATGGCGCGGGTGACGGTGGTGGTGCAGTCGGAATTCGGGCGCCGCGTGCGCGCCAACGCCAACGGCGGCACCGACCATGGCTACGGCAATCCGATGCTGGTGCTGGGTGGTCCGGTCAACGGACGCCGCTTCTACGGCAGCTGGCCCGGCCTGAATCCGGAAACCCTCTCGCCCACCTTCGGCGACGTGCCTGTGACCACCGACTACCGCCGCGTGATGTCGGAAATCCTGATCCGCCGCATGGGCAACGCCAACCTCAGCCAGGTGTTCCCCGGCTACACGGGCTATGCGCCGCTGGGCCTCATGCAGGGCACCGACATCGCGCCGAAGGTGGACGCTGCGGCAACCACCGCCACATCGATTCCATCATTGGTGGTGCCGGATGCCCCCACCCCGATGCCGGTGACCAGCGCACCCGCCGAGCGCGTGGTCCCCGACTGGCAACGCCGCGGCCCGGTGAACCGCATGCTGGTACGACGGGAGCGATAAGCGCCGGCTCCTGTAGGAGGGGCTTCAGCCCCGATGCTTGCCGGACCCGTCCGATGGCAGGCACCGCGCAGCATGCAGGCGCGCATATCCGTGGGCGGCGACGCGCCTGGGGTGACGGGTCGGGGCTGAAGCCCCTCCTGCAGGGATAGCGTCGTGCTCAGCCGCTGCGCGCGTGCCACGCCTTCAGCAGCTCGGCTTCCTTCTCGCGGGTGATGCCGGCATTGAGCTTGGCCTGGCGCTCGGCCGGCAGACTGCGGAACCACGCCAGCAGGTCGGTGACGGTGGTCGCGAGTGGACGGAAGGTCAGGCCTGCCGCGATGGCGCGCGCATTGCTGACCGCGCCGTAGCCGCCGTACTGCGGGTGCGTCGGCGACACCCAGATCGGCAGGCCGACCTGCTGTTGTTCGAGGAACCCGGGGGACACGTGGGTCAGCGTCATGCCGCCACCGGTGACGGCCTGGCAGCCATGCAGCATGGCGTCCATGCCCAGTGTGTAGTCCGGGCCGCAGGCGTTGAAGGTGCCGTAGGTCTTCGCTTCAGCCAGACGGATCATCCATTCGCCCAGGTCGCGGCCGTCGATGATCTGGATGGGGTCGTTGCCCTCGCCGGGCACCAGGATCTCGCCGCCCTGCACCACGCGGTGCGGCCAGTAGGTGAAGCGGTCGGTCTCGTCGCGCGGGCCGACGATGTAGCCGGGACGCACGATGGTGACGTTCCTGCCGAACTGCTTGTGCGCTTCGGCTTCGCTCAGTGCTTTCAGCGAGCCATACAGGTTCTCGATGTCGGCACGCAGCGTCTGCTGCGTTTCGGCCATCGCGTCCTTGCCTTTGTATACGGCGAGCGGAGAATCCTCGTTGATGCCGGGCTTGCCACCTTCGGCATACACCGAGATGGTGGAGATGAAGAGGTAGTGGCCCACGTTGCCCTTCAGCACCTGGCCGGCATCGCGCACCCAGAACGGCAGGCTGGTGGGGTTGTCGATGCAGACGTCCCACTTGCGGCCCTTCAATGAGGCGAGGTCGCCGGTGTTGCGGTCGCCGTGCAGTTGTTCCACTTCACCCGGCCATTCCGGCGAGGGCCGCTTGCCGCGGTTGAACAGGGTGACCTTGTGGCCGCGCTTGAGCGCGTAGTCGACCTGGAACGGCCCGGTGAAGCCGGTGCCGCCGAGGATCAGGATGTTCAGCGGCTTGGACGCCTTCCCCACCGGCTTGCCCTCGCTGGCAGCGGAGGCGAAGGACGGCAGCGCGGCCGCGGCGGCGGCCAGCGCGCCCAGCTTGAACAGGTCACGACGGGTGGTCATGCGGGTGCTCCCCAGCGGTGTCAGGAAAACGACTAGATAGCACTGCGCCGGCCGGCAAACCCCTGCCGGAAGTCGTTGTGACTTCTTGTGAACAGTCGGTATGGCCGGAACAACGGGGGGCGCCGGTGTCCGGAACACTGGTCCGATGGGCTGGCCTTCAACACGTGCGGGCCTACGCGAGATACACCCCCGTGTCATGCGTGACTCTCATGTGCTCGTCGTCGAGTCCGCATCACTCGCCGGCGATGTCCGGAAACTGACACGTCACTGAAAAAGAGTCGCACGCGATCCACCGCGTTTCGCCGGCAACGCGCGGAGTCTCGCGCGCGAGCCGGACATGCTTGTCGCTTCAAACGTCGGGGACTCGCCGCCGACACGCCACGGGTGAAGCGCGACACTCCGTGCCTCGAAGCCGATACCCAGGGATTGGCAGCCGACATATCCAGGCTTGCACCTCGAAGCACGGACATTCGCGTTCGAGGATCTGCGGGTCGCACCCGAGCCGTATGCGTATCGAGGTCGAGAATCGGAAAGTCGCCGGCCAGGGGCTTACGGGCGTTGCCCGCGGCATGGACCACCGCCCGTGTCGCCTCATCATCCACATTCCAGTGGCCGATGCTCGGCCTGGCCGGCTTAACCACGCAGGTGCGCGCGGACATCGTCCAATGAACCGAAGAACGGATTCGGCTCAAGCCGCAGGATCTCGTCGAGGGCCTCGCCCAAGGGGGCGTGATGGTCGGGCACGGCCGGCACCAGGCGATAGGTTCCATTCCCGACAATCAACCAACCACGCGTGTTGGGGATCGTGAACTCCGGCTCCAGCTCGTAGGATGGGTGGAGCGCAGCGATACCCATCAAGGAGCACTTCGAGGCCACGATGATGGGTATCGCCTGCGGCTCAACCCATCCTACTCACGCGTGCCAGGTGTCTTCCAGATACCTCGGCCGGCAGGCCAGGTAGCCACCGATCACCAGTACCACGATGCATGCGGACAGGAACGTCATCGGCAACGCCCAGCCGTGCGTGTGTTCGTGCAGCAGGCCGAACGTGAGCGGGCCAGCACAGGACAGCGTATAGCCCACGCCCTGCATGAAGCCGGACAGCGACGCCGAGCCTTCCGGCGTGCGCGTGCGCAGGTTGATCATGGTCAACGACAGCGGGAACGTGCTCGGCCCCAGCCCCAGCAGCGCGACCCACAGCGCCGGGGCGGCCATCGGCGCCAGCAGCAGGCCGGCGAACGCTGCAGCGTAGAAGCCCGCGCAGACCACCACCACGATGAAGGGGTTGCGCATGCGCACCGCGATCAGCGGCATGCTGAGCGACGCCACCAGGCCGAGCGTGGAGAACAGCGCCACCATCGTGCCGCCCAGTGCCGGCGTGCCACCGGCTTCGACCAGCAGCTTCGGCAGCCAGGTGAACATCGAATACGTCACCAGCGATGTCATGCCGAACATCAGCGCCATGCCCCAGGCCACCGGCGAGCGCCACGCGCGACCTGTGGGACGCGGCGCCGCCAGTTCGGGCGCTTCGTCGTCGACAGTGACCGCTGCGTCGTGCACACGCGCTAGCGGCGTGTTGCGCCCACGCTCCTGCCACAGAACAAGACACCAGGGCCCCGCAGATGCGGCGGCGAACACCGCCCACAAACCCAGCGAGATGCGCCAGCCGGCAGCCTCCATCACAGGTACGGCGACCAGCGCGGGCAGAATGGTGCCGGCCTGCAGCACGGTGATGTACAGCGTGCTGACCGTGCCTACGCGATCGGCGAAGTAGCGCTTCACCAGCGGCGGCAGCACGATGTTGCCGATGCCCATGCCGGCCAGCGCCGTCAGCGAGGCGGCCATCAACGCGGTCGTGTCGCCGGCCGCGCTGCGCAACAGCAGACCCAGCATCGCCAGCAACATGGCGAGCAATGCGGTGCGCTCCAGGCCGATGCGATGCGCCAGCGCAGGCGTCGCCACGCCGAACACTGCGAACGCCGCCGTGGGCAGCATGCCGAACACCCCGGTCATGGTGGCACCGAAGCCGAACGCATCGCCCAAGGTGTCGAGCAGCGGCGTCAGCGAGGTCACCGCCGTGCGCAGGTTGAACGCGGACAGCACGATGCCGAGCAGCACCAGCCCGCGGCCGGACCAGAGCGATGCGGATGCTGCGGCGTGCGTCTTCTTGGATTCCATGCACGTCATTATCGTCGACCGCATGACAGCCGTCGGCGCACGCATGAAGACGCTGTGTCCTGCGCGATCGTGCATGGCCTGAATCCTTCTCCCCGCCTGCGGGGAGAGGGAGTAGCCGCACTTCTCACGGCTCATGCCCGTGCAAAGAAAAAGCGGGCCGAAGCCCGCTTTTCCGTATCGCGTCGCGATGTCGTGCGGCTTACTCGGCCGACACGCCCTCGCCTTCTTCCACGGCCTTGATCGACAGGCGGATGCGGCCCTGCTTGTCGACTTCCAGCACCTTGACCTTGACCACGTCGCCTTCCTTCAGCGCGTCGCTGACCTTCTCGACGCGGTCGTTGGAGATCTGCGACACGTGCACCAGGCCGTCCTTGCCCGGCAGGATGGTGACGAACGCACCGAAGTCCATGATCTTGGCGACCTTGCCTTCGTAGATGCGGCCCGGCTCGACGTCGGAGGTGATCTGCTCGATGCGGGCCTTGGCGGCCTGGCCGGCGGCGCCGTTGACCGAGGCGATGGTGATGGTGCCGTCGTCCTGGATGTCGATCTGCGTGCCGGTTTCCTTGGTGATGGCCTGGATCACCGAACCGCCCTTGCCGATCACTTCGCGGATCTTGTCGGGGTGGATCTTGATGGTGATCAGGCGCGGCGCGAACTCGCTCAGCTCCTGGCGCGGCGAGGTCATCGCATGGGCCATTTCGCCCAGGATGTGCAACCGGCCGGCCTTCGCCTGCGTCAGCGCCTGCTTCATGATCTCTTCGGTGATGCCTTCGATCTTGATGTCCATCTGCAGCGCGGACACGCCGTTGGCGGTACCGGCGACCTTGAAGTCCATGTCGCCCAGGTGGTCTTCGTCACCCAGGATGTCGCTCAGCACGACGAAGTCGTTGCCTTCCTTCACCAGGCCCATCGCGATGCCGGCCACCGGCGCCTTGATCGGCACGCCGGCATCCATCAGCGCCAGCGAGCTGCCGCAGACCGAGGCCATCGAGGAGGAGCCGTTCGACTCGGTGATTTCCGAGACCACGCGGATCGTGTACGGGAAGGCTTCCATCGTCGGCATCACGGCGAGCACGCCGCGCTTGGCAAGGCGGCCGTGGCCGATTTCGCGACGCTTCGGGCCCATCATGCGGCCGGCTTCGCCCACCGAGAACGGGGGGAAGTTGTAGTGGAACAGGAAGTGGTCCTTCCACTCGCCGCCGACGGCGTCGATCACCTGGCCATCGCGCGCGGTGCCGAGGGTGACGGCGACGATCGCCTGCGTCTCACCACGGGTGAACAGCGAGGAGCCGTGCACGCGCGGCAGCACGCTGACCTTGGAGGAGATCGGGCGGACGGTGTCCAGCGCACGACCGTCGATGCGGACCTTGGTGGCCAGCACGGAACCGCGCATGGTCTGGTATTCCAGCTCGCCGAATTCCTTCGACAGCGCGCCGGCGCTCCAGCCATCGGCTTCGGCACGGCCAGCCAGCTGCTGCATCACGTCCTTCTTGATGGCGGCGATGGCGTCGCGGCGCTGCAGCTTGTCGCGCACCTGGAAGGCGGACTCGAGCTGGGTGCCCACGGCTTCCTTCAGCGCGGAGATCATCGCCTCGTTCTTGGCCGGCGCAGACCACTCCCAGTTCTTGGTACCGGCTTCGGTGACCAGCTCGTTGATGATGTTGATGACCTTCTGCATTTCGCGGTGGCCGAACATCACCGCGCCCAGCATCACGTCTTCGGACAGCTCGGCGGCTTCGGATTCGACCATCAGCACGGCGTTGGACGTACCGGCGACGACGAGCTCCAGCTTGGAGTCCTTCAGTTCGCTGACGGTCGGGTTCAACACGTATTCGCCGTTGATGTAGCCGACCTTGGCGGCACCGATCGGGCCGTTGAACGGCGCGCCGGTCAGGGCGACGGCCGCGGAGGCGCCGATCAGCGCCGGGATGTCGCCGTCGATTTCCGGGTTCAGCGACATCACCGTGGCGATGACCTGCACTTCATTGCGGAATTCTTCCGGGAACAGCGGGCGCAGCGGGCGATCGATCAGGCGGGAGATCAGCGTCTCCTTCTCGGTCGCGCGACCTTCGCGCTTGAAGAAGCCACCGGGGATGCGGCCGCCGGCGTAGAACTTCTCCTGGTAGTCGACCGTCAGGGGGAAGAAGTCCTGGCCTTCGCGGGCCGACTTCGCCGCCACGGCGGTAACCAGCAGCACGGTGTCATCGAACTTGACGACGACGGCGCCGCCGGCCTGGCGGGCGATTTCGCCGGTTTCCAGGGTGACCTGGTGCTTGCCGTACTGGAAGGTTTTGGTGATTTTTGCCACGTTGGTTCCTTGAGATGCCTTGTGCGGGTTGGACCTCACGCGACCCTTGTCGCGTGCGGCTGGCCGGATGCGTCCGGCCGATGGAGCTTTGAGGGGCGGGCCCGGTGCGGCCAGCGGATGCAGCGCATTCCGTTCCCTGAAATGCAAACCGCGGCGCATCTCTGCGCCGCGGTGGGGGTATATCAGCGACGCAGACCGAGTTTTTCGATCAGGGTCTTGTAGCGCTCGTTGTCTTTCTTCTTGAGGTAATCAAGCAGGCTGCGGCGGCGGTTGACCAGCTGCAGCAGACCACGACGGCTGTGGTGGTCCTTCTTGTGGGTCTTGAAGTGGCCGCTCAGGTGCTCGATGCGCGCGGTCAGCAGGGCGACCTGCACTTCCGGGGAGCCGGTATCGTTGGCGCCACGGGCGTTGTCGGCAATCACTTTCTGGGTATCGACGGACATGCTGTTCTCTCGTTGATGCGTGGCCTGCAGGAACGCGGGCTGTCCTCCGCGCGCACCGCCTGGCTCGCCGTTGATGAAGCTGGGGAAATAAGGAAACGCCGGTGCGAAACCGGCGGCGTAGTGTAGCCGCGGGGGCCTTGTGAAACAAGGTTTTATTGAGTGTTGCCGGCCTTGGTGGCGGTACCGGCTACGGCCCAGGCGAACAATCGCTGCGGCGATAGCGTGCCATCGGGGCCGACCGTACCCAGCCCCAGGACCCGGCCTTCCTGCCCGTGGATCGCGACCGGGCCGTCGCTGGGGGGATGTCCGCGCAGCTTCTGGCCCTGCGCGAGCCGGCGCGCATCGACGGCGTCGACATCCACGCGCGGGAAGCCGGCCAAGCCGGCCTCGATGGGCAGCAGGCACGCCTCGAGGGCGGCTTCTCCACCCTGTTCAGCCAACGCCTGCAGCGCGTCCCGTGAATACATGCGTGGCTGCCTGAACGGATCGACCCAGAGACGACGCAGTTCGGCCACGTGGGCACCACAGCCCAGCGCCTCGCCCAGATCACGGACCAGGCTGCGCACATAGGTGCCCGAACCGCACTCCACGCGCAGGGAAAGCCGGCCCGGGGCGATCTCGAGCACCTCGATGGCGTGGACGTCGACATCACGCTCGGGCGCCTCGATGACGTCTCCGCGGCGGGCCTTGGTGTAGAGCGGCTCGCCGCCCTGCTTGAGCGCCGAATAGATCGGGGCCCGCTGGCGGATGCGCCCTGTCAGGGGCACCAGCGCGGCCTTGACGGTGGCGGCATCCAGCACCGGCACCGGCCGCTCGCGCAGCGTCGCACCGTCGGCATCGTCGGTATCGGTGGTGACACCCAGCACGGCGACCGTGTCGTAGGCCTTGGAGGATCCCAGCAACAGGCCGGCGATCTTGGTCGCCTCACCGAAGCACAGTGGCAGCAGGCCAGTGGCGAGCGGATCGAGGCTGCCGGTATGCCCGCCCTTCTCTGCCCGGAACAGCCGGCGTGCGACCTGGAGTGCGGCGTTCGAACTCATCCCCTGCGGCTTGTCCAGCAGCAGCAGGCCATCCAGCGAACGGAACTTGAGCTTCGGCGGCGACATCGGGAGAGGCGCATTCCTTACTGTAGGAGCGGGCCATGCCCGCGATGCTCTTCGCATGGGTGGGCAGAGCAGGAGCATCGCGCGCATGGCGCGCTCCTACAACAGCCGCTCCCAGGTTGGGCACGAACACCGGCCGCGTGGACCGTCCCATGTGACGGTACGGCGGCAGGCTCGATCGTGCCCAGGCCAGACGCCGCCCGCTTACGGATCCCGCGGTTCTTCGTCTGCCGGCGGTGGCGGCAGGTCGCGCAGCAGGTTCTCGATGCGCTCGCCGCGGTCGACGGAATCGTCGTAGTGGAAATGCAGCTCGGGCACGTGGCGCATCTTGACCCGACGTGCCAGTTCCATGCGCAAGCCCCAGGCCAGTTCCTTCAGGCCCTTCACGGCTTCCGCGGAACGCTCGGGCATCAGGGCGGTGACGAACACCTTGGCATGCGCCATGTCACGGGTGACTTCCACGTCGGACACGCTGACCGACGGCAGGCCGTGCTCGCGCACGGCCTCGTGCACCAGCGTGCCCAGCTCGCGGCGGAGCTGGGCGGAAACGCGGTCGGTGCGGTGGAACGACTTGGTGGGCATGATCAGAGCGTGCGCTGCACTTCGATGCGCTCGAAGCACTCGATCTGGTCGCCCGGCTGCACGTCGTTGTAGGCCTTCACGCCGATGCCGCACTCGGTGCCGTTGCGCACTTCGTCGACGTTCTCCTTGAAGCGGCGCAGCGATTCCAGTTCGCCTTCGAACACCACCGTGCTGGCACGCAGCACGCGGATCGGCTTGTTTCGCTTGACCGTGCCCTCGACCACCATGCAGCCCGCGACCGCGCCGAACTTGGAGCTGCGGAACACGTCGCGCACTTCGGCGATGCCGATGATCTCTTCGCGGATCTCCACGCCCAGCAGACCGGAGGCCACCTGCTTCACCTGGTCGATCACGTCATAGATGATCGAGAAGTAACGCAGGTCCACGCCATTGGATTCGATGATGCGACGCGCGGAGGCGTCGGCACGCACGTTGAAGCCGATGACGGTCGCCTTGGAGGTGACCGCGGAGTTGGCGTCGGACTCGGTGATGCCGCCCACGCCGGAGCTGATGATGTTGATGCGGATCGATTCGTTGGACAGCGCGGTCAGCGAATGGCGCAGCGCTTCCACCGAACCCTGCACGTCGGCCTTGATGATCAGGTTGAGGCTGAGCTGGCCTTCGCCCTTGCCCAGCTGCGCCATGATGTCTTCCATGCGGCTGCCGGCGGACTGCACCAGGCGCGACTCGCGGCGCTTGGCATCGCGTTGCTGCGCCACGTCCTTGGCCAGGCGCTCGTCCTCGACCACCACGAAGTCGTCGCCGGCCTCGGGCACGCCCGACAGGCCGAGCACCTGCACGGGGATGGACGGGCCGGCCGACGGCGGCTGGGCGCCGGTCTCGTCGAACAGCGCACGCACGCGGCCGTACTGGACGCCGCAGACCAGGTAGTCGCCCTTCTTCAGGGTGCCCTGCTGCACCAGCACCGTCGCGACCGGGCCACGGCCCTTGTCCAGCGAGGATTCGATGACCACGCCGCTGGCGCGACCGTCTTCGACCGACTTCAGTTCCAGCAGTTCGGCCTGGATGGAGATGGCATCCAGCAGGTTGTCCACGCCCTGCCCCGTCTTGGCCGAGATCTCGACCATCTGGGTGTCGCCGCCGAAATCTTCGGCGACCACTTCCTCGGCCAGCAGCTCGTTCTTCACGCGCAGCGGGTCGGCGTCGGACTTGTCGATCTTGTTCACCGCCACGATCAGCGGCACCTTGGCCGCCTTCGCATGCTGGATGGCTTCGCGGGTCTGCGGCATGACGCCGTCATCGGCCGCGACCACCAGCACCACGATGTCGGTCAGCTTGGCGCCACGGGCACGCATCGCGGTGAACGCGGCGTGGCCCGGGGTGTCGAGGAAGCTGATGACGCCCTTCGGCGTTTCCACGTGGTATGCGCCGATGTGCTGGGTGATGCCGCCTGCTTCGCCACTGGCGATCTTGGTGCGGCGGATGTAGTCCAGCAGCGAGGTCTTGCCGTGGTCGACGTGGCCCATGATGGTGACCACCGGCGGACGCGCGACCTTCTCGCCCTGCTGCTCTTCCGAATGCGCCAGCAGTTCGTTCTCGACGTCGTTGGCGTCGGCACGGACAGCCTTGTGGCCCAGTTCCTCGGTGATCAGCGCAGCGGTGTCATGGTCGATGGACTGGGTGATGGTGGCCATCACGCCCATCTTGAACAGCGCCTTCACCACATCGCCGCCCTTCAGCGCGAGCTTCTGCGCCAGGTCGGCCACGGTGATGGTCTCGCCGATGGCCACTTCGCGCACGATCGGCGCGGTCGGGCGCTCGAAACCGTGCGCACCGCCGCCACCGCGGCTCTGCTCATGGCGGCGCGGCGGCTTGGGCTTGCCGCGCGAAGCGCCGCGACGGGCACGGTCGGCGGCGGACAGGTGCAACTGGCCGGCGAAGCGGCTGGTGTTGTCGTCGTCTTCGACGCCGGCCACCATCGCGTGCGAACCGCGGGTCTTGTGCTTGGCGGCCGCGGCATTGTTGCGGTCGTCGGTGCGCGGCGGATCCTTGCGCACGACCATCTTGGGCACGTGGTGGCCCGGGGTGGCCGGCTTGGCCGGGCGCGCGGGTTCGTCGCCGTCCACGGCGACGGCACCGGCGGCCAGCGCGGCAGCCTCGGCGTCGGCCTGCGCACGCGCGGCCTCGGCTTCGGCGCGGGCGGCGGCTTCTTCCTGGCGGCGGCGCTCGAGCTCTTCGGCGCGCTTGGCGTCTTCCTGGGCCAGGCGCTGCTGTTCGTCGAGGTTGCGCTGGCGGGATTCTTCCAGCTTGCGCAGGATCTCGGCGCGCTCCGGGTCCGGCTCGTTCTGCCAGTTGGTGCTGACGGATTCGGCGTCGGTCGGCTTCACGTAGGTGCGCTTCTGGCGCACTTCCACGTTCACCGTGGTCTTGCTGCGGCCGGCCGCGACGGTCACTTCCTGCACCTTGCGGCGGTTCAGCGTGATCTTCTTGGAGCCGGCATCATCCGCGGCGGCATCGCTCTTGCCGTGGGAGCGCTTGAGGAAGCCGAGCAGCTTCACTTTTTCCATGCTGGTCACGACCTGGTCGGGACCGCTGAAGCTCATCCCGGCCTCGGCCAGTTGCTCCAGGAGTTTCTCGACCGGCGTATTGACCAGTTCAGCGAGCTTGCGGATGGTGGTTTGCTGCGACATTCGGATCCTAGGTTGGGTGTTGCGCCCCCCCGGTGGTGGTGGGGCAACCCTGTTCAAGAGGGGGAATTCTAAGCCCTGCGGGTGCCAGGGCGGTGTTCATGGGTGGCTCATGCGCCGCGTCCCAGGCGAGCCCGGAGGGCGGTCATTCGCCGCGCTCCAGACGGGCGATTTCCTCGGCGCGGGCGGCCAGGATCAGCGCCGCGGCGCGACCCTCGTCCAGGCCCTCGATGCCGAACTCGACCACTTCGTCGGCGGCCAGGTCGGACAGGTCCTCGCTGGTACGGACGCCATGCGAGGCCAGCGCGAACGCGGTCTCTTCGTCCATGCCCTCCAGCGCCAGCAGGTCCTCTGCCGGGTGGTTTTCCTCCAGGCCCTCTTCCTCGGCCAGCGCCTCGTTCAGCAGGGCGTCGCGGGCACGCGAGCGCAGTTCCTCGACGATGTCCTCGTCGAAGCCCTCGACGGCCAGCAGTTCGCCGACCGGCACGTAGGCGATCTCCTCGACCGTGCTGAAGCCCTCGGCGACCAGGATGGCGGCGATTTCCTCGTCCACTTCCAGCTTGTCCATGAACAGCTGGCGGGCGACGGCCTGTTCGGCCTCGCTCTTGGCCTGCACCTGGTCGGCGGTCATGACGTTGAGCTGCCAGCCGGTCAGGCGGCTGGCCAGGCGCACGTTCTGGCCGCCCTTGCCGATCGCCTGCGCCAGGCGGTCTTCCGCCACGGCCAGGTCCATCGAGTGCTTCTCTTCATCGACGATGATCGACTGCACTTCCGCCGGCGCCATCGCGTTGATGACGAAGGTGGCCGGGTTGTCGTTCCATAGCACGATGTCCACGCGCTCGCCGTTCAGCTCGTTGCTCACGGCCTGCACGCGCGAACCGCGCATGCCGATGCAGGCGCCGATGGGGTCGGTGCGGGTGTCGTGGGCGAGCACCGCGATCTTGGCACGGTCGCCCGGATCGCGCGCGCAGGCCTTGATCTCGACCAGGCCCTGGCCCACTTCCGGCACTTCCAGCTTGAACAGCTCGATCATGAATTCCGGTGCGGCGCGGCTGATGAACAGCTGCGGGCCGCGCGGTTCGTAGCGCACATCGAACAGGTAGCCGCGGACGCGGTCGCCGGCGCGCAGCACGTCGCGCGGGATGCCCTTGTCCTTCGGGATGAAGGCCTCGGCGTTGCCGCCCAGGTCCACGTAGATGTTGCCGCGCTCGGCGCGCTTGACCACGCCGGTCACCAGTTCGCCCACGCGGTCCTTCCAGGCATCGACCACCTGCGCACGCTCGGCTTCGCGGACGCGCTGCACGATGACCTGCTTGGCGGCCTGCGCGGCGATGCGGCCGAAATCGGGGTTCTCGATCTTCTCTTCGATCCAGTCGCCCACTTCGGCGCCTTCGGCTTCGTCCTCGGCGTCCATCAGGCGGATCTGGCGATCGGGCGATTCCATCACCACGTCGTCGGCCACCACTTCCCAGCGGCGGAACGTCTCGTAGCTGCCGTCCTTGTGGTCGATCGTGACGCGCACCTGCACGTCCTGGTCCATGTAGCGCTTCTTGGCGGCGGACGCCAGGGCGGCCTCGATGGCATCGAAGATGACTTCGCGCGGCACGCCCTTTTCGTTGGCCACCGCATCCACGACCAGCAACAATTCCTTACTCATTGATCACTCCGCGCGCGGCTTGCGGGCCGCCGGTTGGTTGGGTTTTTTCTTTGCTTTCTTGGCAGGCGCGCGCTTGGCGTCGCCGGCCTTCTTGGCACCGGCCTTGCGGCCGCCACCGGGTTTCTCGGGCGCCAGGCCCAGCGCGGCCCAGTCGGGGACCAGGCGCGCCTTGTCGATATTATCGAACGCCACCGTCATTTCGGCGCCGTCCAGCGCAAACACGATGTCCTCGCCTTCGATGCGGCTGATCGTGCCCTGCAGCCGGCGGCGGCGCTCCTGCGGCAACTTCAGCACCACCTTGGCCGATTCGCCGACGAAGCGTGCGAAATGCGCCAGTTGGAACAGCGGACGGTCCACGCCGGGCGAGGAGACTTCCAGCGTGTAATTGCCCGTGATCGGGTCCTCGACGTCGAGCTGCGCCGACACTTCACGGCTCACCGCTTCGCAGTCCTCGATGTTGACGTGCCGCGTGGCGCGCTCGGCTTCCTGCACGTCGATGTACAGGCGCACCGTAGCGCCGCCGGGGGCCGGCAGGTATTCGATGCCAAGCAGTTCCACGCCCAGTGCCTGGACGGTGGGAGCCAGCAGGTTGGCGATGTCGTTGGCCTTGTCGCTCACGGGTTCGCTGCCAATGGTTCGTGGTGTTGCGTGCCGCTGAAACAGACAAGGGGCCCGATGGGCCCCTTGTCCGATACGCTGGATGTCGGTGCAACGACGGGAACATGCGTCGTTGCGTGCCCAGGTTTTTCGTCGGCCGCCTGTACTCAGGCGGCCTCGGACAAACATGGTAGCGGGGGCAGGATTTGAACCTGCGACCTTCGGGTTATGAGCCCGACGAGCTGCCAGACTGCTCCACCCCGCAGCAGAAGCGAAATTATGATGAATACGCCGGTGCATTGCAAGCCTTGTCATGCACCAACTTGAAACATCGCGTTCATCGCGCGCCGCCGGCGCCTTTCTCCGGCGGTAACTCCCCGTCGCGTACGGTCAGCCGGCGAACGCCAGCTTGCACCACGCCATGATCGGATTCCATGCCACGCCCAGCGCCAGCAAGGCCAGTGCATTGACGCCGAACACCAGCGGCACCACGCGGTCCGCCCGCGGCGGCGGTATTTCGCCCACCGGCTCGTCGAAGTACATCACCTTGATCACGCGCAGGTAGTAGAAGGCACCGATCACCGCGCACAGCACGCCGACGATGGCCAGCCACAGGAAGCCGCCATTGACCGCCGCGCCCAGCACGACCAGCTTGGCCCAGAAGCCCAGGAACGGCGGCACGCCGGCCAGCGACGCCATCACGCACAGCACCAGGCCCGCCTGCCACGGATTGCGCGCATTGAGGCCCTTGAAGTCGTCGATCCTGTCGGCTTCGAAACCCTGCCGCGACAGCACGATGATCGCGCCGAACGCCGCCGCCGACATGGTGGCGTAGCTGATCGAATAGAACAGCGCCGCCGAGTATCCGGTTTCGCCGCCGCCAGCGAAGCCGACCAGCAGGAAGCCGACGTGGGACACCGTCGAGTACGCCAGCATGCGCTTGAGGTTGGTCTGCGCGATGGCGATGACGTTGCCGATCACCAGTGACGCCGCCGCCAGACCGGCCAGCAGCCACTGCCACTGCGCCGCCGCCGGGCCCAGGCCGTCCTGCAGCAGGCGGAATGCCATGCCGAACGCGGCCAGCTTCGGTGCCGCACTGATGAACAGCGTCACCGGCGTGGAGGCGCCCTGATAGACGTCGGGCAGCCACATGTGGAACGGTGCCGCGCCCAGCTTGAACGCCACGCCTGCCACCATGAACACCACACCCGTCAGCAACAGCATGCGTGCATCACTGCTGCCGCCCAAGGCGGCTCCGGTCGCATCGAAGATCGCCGGCAGGTGCAGCGAGCCGGTCGCCCCATACACCAGCGACATGCCGTACAGCAGCAGGCCCGAGGCCAGCGAGCCGAGCACGATGTACTTCATCGCCGCCTCGGTGGCCAGCCCGTCGTCGCGGTTCAGCGCCACGAGCGCGTACGAACACAGCGCCAACAGCTCCAGGCCCAGGTAGACCATCACCAGGCTGCCGGCGGACACCATCATCATCATGCCGGCGGTCGCGAACATCACCAGCACCGGCGCCTCGCCCGGATACAGGTTGCGCTCGCGCAGGTACGGCCAACCGTAGACCAGCGACAGTGCGCTCACCGCGACGATCACGACCTTGCTGACATCGGCCAGCGTGTCGCGCACGAACATCCCGCTGAACACGGCGCCCTGCCCGCCCACGCCCGTGGCCAGCATCCAGACCACGGCGGCCATGACGACCAGCGCCAGCGCATGGGTGATGAAGCGGCGGGAATTGTCGAGGAACAGGTCCAGCATCAGCAGCGCGAACGCGCCGCCGATCAGGGTCAGTTCTGGCAGCAGCGGCTGCAGGTCGGCGGCGGAGATGGGCATCGGCGTCGTCATGATTCTTCCTTACAGCTTGCTGTTGGCGAGCTGCATCGCCAGTTGCGCGATCGACGGCTCCATCAGGTCGGTCAGCGGCTTGGGATACACGCCCAGCGCCAGCACGCAGACGGCGAACCCACCCAGTACCAATGCCTCGCGCAGGGACACATCCTTCAGCTCGGCCACATGGGCATTCGCCACGTCGCCGAGGATCACGCGCTTGACCAGCCACAGCGTGTAGGCCGCACCGATCACCAGCGTGGTGGCGGCGAAGAAGGCCATCAGCGGGTGCAACTGGAACGAGGCCAGGATGACCATGAACTCGCCGACGAAGCCACTGGTGCCGGGCAGGCCGGAGTTGGCCATGCCGAACAGGATGAAGAATGCGCCGAACCACGGCATCGTGTTGATGACGCCGCCGTAGTCCTTGATCATGCGGGTGTGCATGCGGTCGTACAGCACGCCGACGCAAGTGAACATCGCGCCGGAAATGAAGCCGTGGCTGATCATCTGCACCATCGCGCCCTGCAGGCCCAGGCGCGCGCCGTCCAGGTTGCCGGCGTCGCGCACCAGGCTGAAGGCGATGAAGATGCCCAGCGTGACGAAGCCCATGTGCGAAACGGACGAATAGGCGATCAGCTTCTTCATGTCGTCCTGCACCAGCGCCACCAGGCCCACGTAGACCACGGCGATCAGCGACAGCACGATGACGAACGTGGCCCACTCATGGCCGGCGTCGGGGACGATCGGCAGGCTGAAACGCAGCAGGCCGTAGCCGCCGATCTTCAGCGCGATCGCCGCCAGGATCACCGAGCCCGCGGTCGGCGCCTCGACATGCGCGTCCGGCAGCCAGGTATGCACCGGGAACATCGGGATCTTCACCGCGAACGCGATCAGGAATGCGAAGAACAGCCACATCTGTTCTTTCGCATTCAAGGGCAGCGCATACAGGTCGGCCAGCTGGAAGCTGCCGCCCTTGATGTACAGATACACCAGGCCGACCAGCATCAACACCGAGCCGAGGAACGTGTACAGGAAGAACTTCAGCGAGGCATAGATGCGGCGCGGACCGCCCCAGACGCCGATGATCAGGAACATCGGGATCAGCATCGCTTCGAAGAACACGTAGAACAGCACCGCATCGCTGGCAGCGAAGATGCCGTTGGTCAGGCCTTCCAGGATCAGGAACGCGGCCACGTACTGCGCCACACGCTTGTTCACCGAACCCCACGCGCCTGCAAGCGTCAGCACGGTGATCAGCGTGTTGAGCAGCAACAGCGCCACCGCGATGCCATCGGCGCCGAGGTTGTAGTGGATGTCGAAACTCGGGATCCAGGCGTGGGTTTCGATGAACTGCAGGCTCGGATTCGCGTAGTCGAAGCCGGTCAGCAGGCCGAGGCTGGCCACGAACGTCAGCACCGCAACCACCAGACCCAGCCAGCGGGCGGCATCGGCCCGGGCGTTGCCCAGGGCAAGCACCAGCGCGCCACCCAGGATGGGCAGCCAGATCAGAACACTAAGCAGGGGCCAGTTCGACACGTTGTGTTATCCGTTGAGTTCTTCGCCAGGACGATCCGCACGCAGCGGTGTCAGGTCGTTACTGCCAAAACTTGATGACGACGCCCAGCAGCAGGATCAGGCCGACGATCATCGCGAACGCGTAGTGGTACAGGTAGCCGGACTGGGTCTTGCGCAGCAACTGCGCCCCCAGGTCGACCAGCTTCGCCGTACCGTTCACCGCCGCGCCATCGATCACGTGGCTGTCGAAGGCGCGCGACGCCTTGCCCAGCTTCACGCCGCCGCCGGCAAAGCCGTTGATCCAGAGATGGTCGGCCCAGTACTTCTTGTCCAGGATGTTGGTCAGGAAGGCGCCAACGGTGCTGTGGCGGACCTTGCCCGGCAGGTCTGGCTTGAACAGGTACAGAAACGTCGCCAGCGCGAAGCCACCCACTGCCAGCCACAAGGCGGGGGTTTTCACGCTATGCAGCGCGAGCGCCCAAGGGCCGTGCCACAGCTCGTCCTTCAGCGCCATTACGGTATCGCGTGGTGAGACGGCCAGCGACGGGTCGAGGCGCAGGAAGTCGATCGCTCCCAGGAAGAACGGCGTCGCCTCATGGTGACCGGTCCAGTCGGTGCCAAACAGCATCGGCCCAGCGGTGAAATAGCCGATGATGATCGACGGGATCGCCAGCAGCACCAGCGGCACCGTCACCACCCAGGGAGATTCGTGCGGCTCGTGTGCGCCGTGGTGACCGTGATCGTCGTGACCATGGTCGTCGTGGGCGTGGTCGTGATGGGCGTCGTGGCCATGGCCATGGTCCGCATGCGCGTCCCGGAAGCGCTCCTTGCCATGGAACGTCAGATACAGCAGGCGGAAGCTGTAGAAGCTGGTGACGAACACACCCAGCAGCACCGCCCAGTAACCGTAGGTGGCGATCCACTCGCTCGGCCCCTGGTATCCCTGCGCGGCCATCACGCCCATCTCGGCCACCTTCTCGCCCACTTCGTGCGCCACGTGCTGGTGGTGCTTGGCGGCCTCGATGATGGTGTCCTTCGAGTAGAACCCCGAGAAGAACGGCGTGCCGACCAGCGCCAACGTGCCGATCAGGCTGGTGATCCAGGTGATGGGCATGTGCTTGCGCAGGCCACCCATCTTCCGCATGTCCTGCTCGTGGTGCATGCCGATGATGACCGAGCCCGCCGCCAGGAACAGCAGCGCCTTGAAGAAGGCGTGCGTCATCAGGTGGAACACGGCCGCCGAGTACGCAGACACGCCCAGCGCCACCGTCATGTAGCCCAGCTGCGACAGCGTGGAGTACGCCACCACGCGCTTGATGTCGTTCTGCACGATGCCGATCAGGCCGGTGAACAGCGCGGTCGTCGCACCGATGAACAGCACGAAGTCCAACGCCGTCTGCGACAGCTCGAACAGCGGCGACATGCGCGCCACCATGAAGATGCCGGCGGTCACCATCGTCGCCGCGTGGATCAGCGCCGAGATCGGCGTGGGGCCTTCCATCGAATCGGGCAGCCACACGTGCAACGGCACCTGCGCCGACTTGCCCATCGCGCCGATGAACAGGCAGATGCAGGTGAGCGTCGCCATCGACCAGATCACCGGCTGGTCCAGGACCTGCCAGGTTTCGCCGAACAGCGTGAGCGCGCCAGACCACACCGGCACGGCCTTGCCGGCCAGCATCGGTGAGTTGGCGAACACGGTGGCGTAATCCAGCGTGCCGAACATCAGCAGCACGCAGCCGATACCGAGCAGGAAGCCGAAGTCGCCGACGCGGTTGACCAGGAAGGCCTTCATGTTGGCGAAGATCGCCGTCGGCCGCTTGAACCAGAAGCCGATCAGCAGGTACGACACCAGGCCCACCGCTTCCCAGCCGAAGAACAGCTGCAGGAAGTTGTTGCTCATCACCAGCATCAGCATGCTGAAGGTGAACAGCGAGATGTAGCTGAAGAAGCGCTGGTAGCCCGGATCTTCGGCCATGTAGCCGATGGTGTAGATGTGCACCAGCAGCGACACGAAGGTCACCACGACCATCATCATCGCGGTCAGCTTGTCGATCATGAAACCGACGTGGCCGGTGATGTTGCCCACTTCGAAGAACGTGTACAGGTTCTGGTTGAACGGCGACGCGCCCTGCGCCACCAGCTGGTACAGCACCCAGCACGACAGCGCGCAGCTGGTCGCCACGCCCAGGATGGTGGCGGTGTGCGCGCCGGCACGACCGACGAAGCGGCCGAACAGCCCGGCGATGATGCTGCCCAGCAGCGGCGCCAGCACGATGGCCAGCAGCACGTTCTTGGAGAGGAGGACTTCCATACCGGTCATCGGTGCATCAGCCTTTGAGCGTGTCGACTTCGGCCACGTTGATCGTGCGCCGGGTGCGGAACAGGGTGACCAGGATCGCCAGGCCGATGGCGGCCTCGGCCGCGGCCACGGTCAGGATGAGGAACACGAAGATCTGGCCGGCCGCGTCACCGAGCTCGCGCGAGAACGCGACGAAGTTGATGTTCACCGACAGCAGCATCAGTTCGATCGACATCAGCAGCACGATGACGTTCTTCCGGTTCAGGAAGATGCCGGCCAGGCTGATGCAGAACAGCACGGCGCCGAGCGCCAGCAGGTGGCCTACGGAAATCATGCCTTGCCCTCCCCTTCTGCCGGGGCGCTGGCCGGCGTTTCGCGCACCGGCTTCTCGGCCGGCATCGACACCATGCGGATGCGGTCGCGCGCCTTCACGCGCGACTGCTCGCCCGGGTCCTGCGTCTTGATGCCGGTGCGCTTGCGCAGCGTCAGCATCACGGCGGCGACCACCGCCACGGTCAGGATAACGGCGGCGAACTCGAACGGCAGCAGGAACTCGGTGAACAGCGTGCGTGCCAGCCACGCGGTGTTGGACACTTCGGCAGCGGCGGACGCGGCGTTGTCCTGGAACGGCATCGCCATCTTCGCCTTGATGCCGATCAGCACCAGCATCTGCGCCAGCATGACCACGGCGACCAGCAGGCCGACCGGCAGGAACTTCACCCAGCCCTCGCGCAACGCGTCGACATCGATGTCGAGCATCATCACCACGAACAGGAACAGCACCATCACCGCGCCCACGTAGACGAGGATCAGCGCGACGCCCAGGAACTCCGCGCCCACCAGCAACCAGGTGCAGGCCACCGAGAAGAACGTCAGGATGAGGCACAGCACGGCATGCACCGGGTTGCGCACGCTGATCACTGCGCCGGCGGCGATGACCGCGACGGTGGCGAAAGCGTAAAAACTGATCAGGACCCAATCCATTCTTCGGACCTCAGCGGAAGGCGGCGTCGGCGGCGCGGCGCTCGGCGATCTCGGCTTCCAGCCGGTCTCCGATCGCCAGCAGCTGCGGCTTGGTGACGATGTTCTGCCCGCGCTTGTCGAAGTGGTACTCCAGCACGTGCGTCTCCACGATCGAATCCACCGGGCAGCTTTCCTCGCAGAAGCCGCAGTAGATGCACTTGAACAGGTCGATGTCGTAGCGCGTGGTGCGACGGGTGCCGTCCTCGCGCGGGGCCGAGTCGATGGTGATGGCCAGCGCCGGGCAGACCGCTTCGCACAGCTTGCAGGCGATGCAGCGCTCTTCGCCGTTCGGGTAACGGCGCAGCGCGTGCAGGCCGCGGAAGCGCGGCGACTGCGGGAACTTCTCCATCGGGTACATCAGCGTGTACTTCGGCTTGAAGGTGTACTTCAGCGTCAGCCACAGGCCCTGCATCAGTTCCAGCAGCATCAGGCTCTTGAAGTAGTGCACAACCTTGTTCATTTACACACCCTTCTCGAACACACCGAAGAACACCAACAACGCCGTCACCGCGATCCACGCGATGGTCAGCGGAATGAACACCTTCCAGCCCAGGCGCATGATCTGGTCGTAGCGGTAGCGCGGGAAGCTGGCGCGAAACCAGATGTAGGCGCTGGCGAAGAACAGCACCTTCAGCAGCAGCCACGGCCAGCCGCCGGCCCAGATCCAGTTGATCCACGGCGATACGTCGGCGGTGATCCAGCCCTGCAGCGGGCTCAGCCAGCCGCCCAGGAAGAACAGCGACACCAGGAAGCTGACCAGGATCATGTTGGCGTATTCGGCCAGGAAGAACAGCGCGAACGCCGCACCCGAATACTCCACCATGTGGCCGGCGACGATTTCCGACTCGCCTTCCACCACGTCGAACGGCGAGCGGTTGGTCTCGGCGACGCCGGACACCCAGTACACGATGAACAGCGGGAACAGCGGCAGCCAGAACCACTCGAAGAAGCCAGCGTTGCCGGACTGCGCCATCACGATGTCGGTCAGGTTCAGGCTGCCGGCGGCGATCAGCACGCCGACCAGCGCGAAGCCCATCGCGATCTCGTAGCTGACCACCTGCGCGGCGGAACGCATCGCGCCGAGGAACGCGTACTTCGAGTTCGACGCCCAGCCGGCGATGATGATGCCGTACACGCCCAGCGAGGTCATCGCCAGCAGGTACAGCAGGCCGGCATTGGCGTTCGACAGCACCAACTGGTAGTCGAACGGCACCACCGCCCATGCCGCGAACGCCGGCGCCAGCGTGATCAGCGGCGCCAGGATGTACATGGTCTTCTGCGCGCTGCTGGGCTGGATGATTTCCTTGAACAGCAGTTTGAACACGTCGGCGAAGGCCTGGAAGATGCCCATGCCCACGTACATCGGCCCGTGGCGCACGTGCATCCAGCCGATCAGCTTGCGCTCCCACACCACGTAGAACGCAACCGAGATGATCACCGGCATGGCGATCACCAGGATCTTCAGCACGATCCACAGCGCCATGCCGATGTCGCCCAGCCCGAAGAACCACTCGCGCAGGGGGCCGACGGCGTTGATCAACAGCTCGTTCATGCGCTCACCACCGTGACACGTCCTGCGCCCAGCGGCGCAGTCGCGCCGTAGCCGCTCTCGATCCACGCGGCGCCCGCCGCGACGCGGGCATCCACCACTACCGGCAACGCGGCCGTGCCGATGCCGTTGCCGACCTTGGCCATCTGGCCTTCGGCGACGCCGGCGGCCTGCGCGTCGGCAGGATTCAGCACGATGCGGTCACCCACGTTCAGCGGGTGCGCCTGCAACGCTTCGGCGCGGCGGACGGTACCGTCGGTGCGATAGATCGCCGCGCTGACGGCCAGTTCCAGTCCCTGACCATTCAGTGCAGGTGCTGCGGATTTCGCGATCACGACGGGCTTCGCGTTGCTGATGGCATCGCGCATCCCTGCAACATCGGTGAACTCGAAGCCGGCGAGCTGCAGTTCGCCGCCGAGTGCGCGCAGCACCTTCCAGCCTTCGCGTGCTTCACCCGGCAACTTGCCGGCGGCCTGCGTGCGCTGGTCCACGCCGTCGAGGTTGGTCAGCGTCGCCTCGATTTCCGGCAGCAGACCGATGGGGAGGATCACATCGGCCACGTCGCGCGTGGACTTGCACGCGAAATGGCTGAACGCCACGACCTTCGCAGAGGCCAGCGCGCGCGACGCGGCCGGCGTATCGGCGAAATCGAGGCCCGGCTCGATGCCGTAGATGACATAGGCGTTGCGCGGCTCGGCGAACATGCCGGCCACGTCGCGACCGCTCGGCAGCACGCCGTGACGCGCCAGGCCAACGGCATTGGCGCCCTGCGGGATGCGGCACAGCGAAGCGCCGGTCGCGGTGGCGAACTCGCCGGCGGCAGCGCGCAGCGCGGCGGCCTGCGGATGGTTCTCGACGACGCCACCGACGATCACGACCGCACGGTTGGCGCCCCTGGCGACATCGCGCAATGCGGCTCCGTTCAATGCTTCGCCCAACTTCGACGGTGCGACGATCTGCTTGCCCGCCAGACTGAACGCGAAGTCGAAGTCGACCGGATTGACCGCATGCACCTTGGCGCCCTTGCGGACGGCCTTGCGGATACGCTGGTGCAGCAGCGGCAGTTCGTGGCGGATGTTGGTGCCGAACAGCACGATGACATCGGCCTGCTCGATCTCCGCCAGCGGCAGCGCGAACGGCTCGGCCACCGCGCCATCGGAGAAGTCGCGGTTGTTGATGCGGTGATCCAGGTTGCCGGTGCCCAAGCCGTCGGCGAGCTTGGCCAGCAGGCCGCCCTCCTCGTTCGACACCGCCGGGTGCACCAGCACGCCGAGGCTGTCGCCCCTGTTCGCGCGCAGGATCTCGGCAGCGGCGGCCAGGCCTTCGGCCCAGGACACTTCGCGCCACTCGCCATTGATCTTCTGCAGCGGCTTCACCGCGCGGTCATCGGCGTACAGGCCCTGGTGCGAATAGCGGTCGCGGTCGGACAGCCAGCATTCGTTGACGGCTTCGTTCTCGCGCGGCACCGCGCGCAGCACTTCACCGCGGCGCGAGTGATAGAACACGTTGGAGCCCATCGCGTCGTGGAAGCCCACGGATTCACGCGCGATCAGTTCCCACGGACGGGCGCGGAACTGGAACACCTTGTTGGTCAGCGCGCCCACCGGGCACACGTCGATGACATTGCCGGAGATCTCGGTGGTCAGCGGCTTGCCGTCGTAGGTACCGATCTGCAGGTTCTCGCCGCGGTACATGCCGCCCAGCTCGTAGGTACCGGCGACGTCGGCGGTGAAGCGCACGCAGCGCGTGCACTGGATGCAGCGGGTCATCTCCGTGGCGACCAGAGGACCGATGTCCTCGTCCGGCACCACGCGCTTGCGTTCCTGGAAGCGGCTGACCGAGCGGCCGTAGCCGAGCGACAGGTCCTGCAGCTCGCATTCGCCGCCCTGGTCGCAGATCGGGCAGTCCAGCGGATGGTTGATCAGCAGGAATTCCATCACGTTGCGCTGCGACTTCAACGCCTTGTCGCTGCGCGTGGCGATCTTCATGCCATCCATCACCGGCGTGGCGCAGGCCGGCGCCGGCTTCGGCATCTTCTCGACTTCCACCAGGCACATGCGGCAGTTGGCCGCGATCGGCAGCTTCTCGTGGTAGCAGAAGCGCGGGATCGGGATGCCCGCCTTGTCGGCGGCCTGGATGATCATCGAACCCTTGGGCGCGGCCATCTCGACACCGTCGATGAAAACGGTGACGTGGTCCGGCGGCAGGTTGGGATTCACGGGCTGCGCACTCACGCGGCCACCTCCAGGTTGGAACGGACCACCGTGCCGTCGCGCTCGTCGTCGACGAGGAAACGCTTGTTGACGATCGCGTATTCGAATTCGTGCCAGAAGTGGCGCAGCATGCCCTGCACCGGCCACGCGGCGGCTTCGCCGAACGCGCAGATGGTGTGGCCTTCGATCTGGCCCGCGGCCGCGCGAAGCGTGTGCAGGTCCTCGATCGTGGCCTTGTGCTCGGCCACGCGGGTCAGCATGCGGTACATCCAGCCGGTGCCTTCGCGGCACGGCGTGCACTGTCCGCAGCTTTCCTTGAAGTAGAACCGCGCGATGCGCTGGCAGGCACGCACCATGCAGGTGGTGTCGTCCATCACGACGACCGCGCCCGATCCCAGACCGGAACCGGCCTTCTGGATGCTGTCGTAATCCATCGTCAGGCCCATCATCACCTCGCCCGGCAGCACCGGCATCGAGGAACCGCCCGGGATGACCGCCTTGAGCTTGCGTCCTTCGCGCATGCCACCGCACAGCTCGAGCAGGTCGGCGAACGATGTGCCAAGGCGGATCTCATGGTTGCCCGGCTTCGCGACGTGGCCTGAGACCGAGAAGATCTTGCAGCCGCCGTTGTTGGGCTTGCCCAAGTTCATGAACCACTCGGCGCCGTTACGCACGATCGCCGGCACCGACGCGTAGGTTTCGGTGTTGTTGATCGTGGTCGGCTTGCCGTACAGGCCGAAGTTGGCCGGGAACGGCGGCTTGAAGCGCGGCTGGCCCTTCTTGCCTTCCAGCGACTCCATCAGCGCGGTTTCTTCGCCGCAGATGTAGGCGCCCGCGCCGAGCGCGTTGTACAGGTCGATGTCCACGCCCGAGCCGAGGATGTTCTTGCCCAGCCAGCCATGCTTGTAGGCTTCGGCGGTGGCTTCTTCCAGGTGCTCGAAGGGTTCGTGGTGGAACTCGCCGCGCAGGTAGTTGTAGCCCACGGTGGAGCCGGTGGCGTAGCACGCGATCGCCATGCCCTCGATCACCGCATGCGGGTTGTAGCGCAGGATGTCGCGGTCCTTGGCGGTGCCTGGCTCGGACTCGTCCGAGTTGCAGAGAATGTACTTCTGCATATCGCCCTTGGGCATGAAGCTCCACTTCAGGCCGGTCGGGAAACCTGCGCCGCCACGGCCGCGCAGGCCGGACTGCTTGACCATCTCGACGACATCGGCCGGCGGGATCTTCTCTTCGATGATCCTGCGCAGCGCGGCGTAGCCGCCGGTCTTCAGATAGTTCTCGTACGACCACGGCTTGTCGAAGTGCAGCGTGGTGTAGACGGCCTGGTGCTCCTTGGGAGCGGGGCCGACCGGGCCGTAGCCTTCGGAATAGTGAGAGTGGCCTGCCATGCGCTTACTCCAGCCCGTCCAGCAGCTCGTCGACTTTCGCCGGCGTCAGCTTCTCGTGGTAATGGCCATTGATGACCACGACCGGCGCGCCGCAGCACGCGGCCACGCACTCTTCTTCGCGCTTCAGGTACACGCGACCGTCGGCGGTGGATTCGCCCAGCTTGCAGCCGAGCTTCTTCTCCGCGTGCGCGACCAGATCCTCGGCACCGTTGAGCCAGCAGCTGATGTTGGTGCAGAAGGCGACATTGTTGCGGCCGACCTTCTCGGTCTCGAACATCGAGTAGAAGCTGGCGACCTCGTAGGCCCACACCGGCGGCAGGTCCAGGTACTTGGCGACGGCGGCGATCAGCTCGTCGGTCAGCCAACCTTCGTTCTGCTCCTGCGCCGCATGCAGACCCTGCAGTACCGCGGAACGCTTGCGGTCCGGCGGGAACTTGGTCAGCCAATGATCGATGTGCGCGCGCGTCCTGTCGCTCAACGCCACCAGCGGATCGACGTTCTGCGCCGCCTCGAAATTACCCGTGGCCCTCATCGGTCCACCTCACCAAAGACAAGATCATAAGTACCGATCATCGCGACGACGTCGGGGAGCATGTGGCCGCGCACGATCTCGTCCATGGAGGACAGGTGCGCGAAGCCCGGCGCGCGCAACTTCACGCGGAACGGTTTGTTGGCGCCATCGGACACCAGGTAGCAACCGAACTCGCCCTTCGGTGCCTCGACCGCGGCATAGGTTTCGCCGGCCGGCACGCAGTAGCCTTCGCTGAAGAGCTTGAAGTGGTGGATCAGCGCTTCCATGTCGTCCTTCATCTCCTCGCGGGAGGGCGGCGCGACCTTGAAGTTCTGCACCATGACCGGGCCCGGGTTGGCCTTCAGCCACTTCACGCACTGCTGGATGATGCGGTTGGACTGGCGCATCTCGGCGACGCGGACCAGGTAACGGTCGTAGCAGTCGCCATTGACACCGACCGGAATGTCGAAATCGACCACGTCGTACTTCGCGTATGGCTGCTTCTTGCGCAGGTCCCAGGCGATACCCGAACCACGCAGCATCGCGCCGGTCATGCCCAGCGCACGCGCCTGTTCCGGCGAGACCACGCCGATGCCGACGGTGCGCTGCTTCCAGATGCGGTTGTCGGTCAGCAGCGTCTCGTATTCATCGACGCGCTTGGGGAATTCGTTGGTGAAGTCTTCCAGGAAGTCCAGCAGCGAACCTTCGCGCGCCTGGTTGAACTGCTTCAGCGCCTTGCCCTTGCGCCAGGGCGATTCCTTGTACTTCGGCATGCGGTCCGGCAGGTCGCGGTACACGCCGCCCGGACGGTAGTACGTCGCATGCATGCGCGCGCCACTGACCGCTTCGTAGCAGTCCATCAGCTCTTCGCGCTCGCGGAAGGCGTACAGCATCACCGCCATCGCACCGAGGTCGAGCGCGTTGGAACCGATCCACATCAGGTGATTCAGGATGCGGGTGATTTCGTCGAACATCGTGCGGATGTACTGCGCGCGTTCCGGCGCCTCGATGCCCATCAGCGTCTCGATGGCGCGCACGTAGGCGTGCTCGTTGCACATCATCGACACGTAGTCCAGGCGATCCATGTAGCCGATCGACTGGTTGAACGGCTTGGATTCGGCCAGCTTCTCGGTGCCCCGGTGCAGCAGGCCGACGTGGGGATCGGCGCGCACGATGGTCTCGCCGTCCATTTCCAGGATCAGGCGCAGCACGCCGTGCGCGGCCGGATGCTGCGGGCCGAAGTTCAGCGTGTAGTTGCGGATTTCCTGCTTGCCCTCGGCAGGATTGCTGGCGAACGCGACGCCGGATTGCGGATTGCTCATGCCTTGCCCTCGCGTGCAGCAGCTTCGCCTGCAGCGGTCTGGTAACGGGCGTCGTCGCGGATCACGCGCGGCACGCCGACGCGCGGCTCAACCGAGGTGACCGGCTCGTACACCACGCGCTTCTTCTCTTCGTCGTAACGGACTTCGACGTTGCCGATCAGCGGGAAATCCTTGCGGAACGGATGACCGACGAAACCGTAATCGGTCAGGATGCGGCGCAGGTCCGGATGACCTTCAAAGATGATGCCGTACAGGTCGAACGCCTCGCGCTCGAACCAGTTCAGGCCCGGCCACACGTCGCACAGCGACGCCACCACCGGCAGGCCGTCATCCGGCGCGAAGCAGCGCACGCGGACGCGGCGGTTGTGCTGGTACGACAGCAGGTGCAGGACCACCGCGAAGCGGTTGGGTTGCGCGGCACCCTGCGGGCGCTGCTCCCAGTTGAAGCGACCCGGACCGAACCCCTCCACGCCGCGACTGAAACCCGCGGAGGAGACGTCGGCCGTGTCCCATTCGGTACTGCCGTAGCCCAGGTAATCGACGCCGCTGACATCGACGGCCTGTTCGAAGCCGAACTCGTCGCGCAACGCCAGGCAGACAGCGTGCCAGGACGCGGAGGGCACTTCCAGGGTGATCTCGCCGCGCGGCTCGGCCACGCTGACCGTCGCGTCCGCGAAGCGGGCGCGCAGCTGGTCGGTGAAGTTTGCAGCTTGCTCTGCCATGGGGCGTGGCGTGCTCTGAAGGGGGATGTCGGGGGGAAGCAGGAATCAGCGCGCGATGGTCTGCGTGCGCCAGATCTTCTTCTGCAACTGCAGGATGCCGTACACCAGCGCCTCGGCCGTGGGCGGGCAACCGGGTACGTAGACGTCCACCGGCACGATGCGGTCGCAACCGCGCACGACGGAGTACGAGTAGTGGTAGTAGCCGCCGCCATTGGCGCAGCTGCCCATCGAGATCACCCACTTCGGCTCGGGCATCTGGTCGTAGACCTTGCGCAGCGCCGGGGCCATCTTGTTGACCAGCGTGCCGGCCACGATCATCACGTCGGACTGGCGCGGCGACGGGCGGAACACCACGCCGTAGCGATCCAGGTCCAGGCGCGAGGTGCCCGCGTGCATCATCTCCACCGCACAGCAGGCCAGACCAAAGGTCATCGGCCACATCGAACCGGTACGCGCCCAGTTCATCAGCGCATCCACGCTGGTGGTCACGTAGCCCTTTTCCAGCAACGGATTGTCGCCTTCGGGGCGCAGGATGTCGTCCACCCGCCCTTCCGGGATCGGGTTGTTCATCAGACGGTCGACGGTCTGGATCACTCCCATTCGAGCGCTCCCTTCTTCCAAACGTAAATGAAGCCGAGGAACAGCATGCCCACGAACAGGCCCATCGTGACCAGCGCACGCGGACCCAGCTCCTGGAACACCAGCGTCCACGGAACAATGAAGATGATTTCCAGATCGAACACGATGAACTGGATGGCGATCAGGTAGTAGCGCACGTCGAACTTCATGCGTGCGTCTTCGAAAGCCTCGAAGCCGCATTCGTACGGAGACAGCTTCTGCGCGTCCGGACGACGCGGCCCCAGGAAGCGGCCGGCCACCATCAGCGCGATGCCGATGCCGGTGGCGACGATCAGGAACAACAGGGTGGGCAGGTAGTTGGCCAGCACTCGCTTGTCTCTTCTTGTCCTATCCGCCGGCGCGCATGACTGCGGCTCGGCATGAATGGGGCTTGCATCGCCCGCCCGGCCCCGGCGTATGCCGCGACCGACCCTCTGGCGACGCCGCCCGGGCCCACCTTCTGCGGGAGCCCTTCCGCAACACGTACCGGGCGCCCGATGAATCGCCGGGATTGTAACGGTTCGTGAACTCGCTAGTAAACGATTACCCGCGCATATCGCGGTTCTCGACAAAAGAAAAAACCCGCCGGATGGCGGGTTTTTCGATGCGGGAACGACATTCATGCCGACCCGCCGTATTGGTGCCCAAGAGGGGACTCGAACCCCTACGACTTTCGTCGCTACCACCTCAAGGTAGTGCGTCTACCAATTCCGCCACCTGGGCAATCAAACCTTTACGCAGCGCTTCGCGCGCCCCGCCATTGTAGCCGGGCTCAGCCGCCCTGCGGCGGTGTCGCCGGCACCTGTTCGCCTGCGGGCGCTGCGTCCTGCGGCGCGGCGGGCACGGTGCCGGCCGGTGCAGGCGCCTGCTGGATCGGTGTACTCGGCACGGTCGACGGCTTCGGCAATTCGCCAGCAGGAGCGGCAGGCGCCGCCGGCAGCTGCGACATCACGCCGAGGTTCTGCTGCGTGGTCGGACGCGCGCTGTGCGTGGCGTACCACGCCATGAACAGACTGATGCCGAAGAACACGATGGCCAGCCACTTGGTGCTCTTGGACAGGAAGTTGGACGCGCCGCGCGCACCGAACACCGTGCCGGAAGCCCCGCCGCCAAAGCCGGAACCGGCCTGGGCACCCGAGCCACGCTGCATCAGCACCAGCGCGATGATGGCGATGGCCACCAGCACGTAAACCACATTCAGGATCAACATCCACTGCATCGGAATCAGTCTCAACCGGTTGAGTCGTCCGGCCCGCGAGGGTCCGGTCTTGCCAGGGGCTACCCCCGACCGGCCGCCGCCTGCGCGATGGCCAGGAAATCCCGGGCGACCAGGGAAGCGCCGCCCACCAGCCCTCCATCGACATCGGGCTGCGAGAACAGTTCCGCGGCGTTGTCGGGCTTCACGCTGCCTCCATAGAGGAGGGTCAGCGAATCGGCGATTCTAGCATCGCGCGCGGCCACTTCGCCACGGATGAAGGCATGGACGGCCTGCGCCTGCTCCGGCGTGGCGGTCAGGCCTGTGCCGATGGCCCAGACCGGCTCGTAGGAGATCACTGCGTCGGCGAAGGCCTGCGGTCCGGCAAGGTCGAACACCGCTTCCAGTTGTTTCAGGATGCGGAACTCGGTCTGGCCGTCCTTGCGCTGCTGCTCGGTCTCGCCCACGCAGAGCACCGGGATCAGGCCGGCATGCTTGGCCGCGACGAACTTACGGGCCACGAACTCGCTGCTCTCGTTGTGGTACTGGCGACGCTCGGAATGGCCCACCAGGCCATACCTCGCGCCCACGTCGACCAGCATGGAGGCCGAGACTTCGCCGGTATAGGCACCCTTCTCGTTGCTGCTGACGTCCTGGGCGCCGAACGCGACGCCGCGCTGGCCGTAGTCTTCGATCAGCTCGCCCAGGTAGGGCAACGGCGGCAGGACCAGCACGTCCACGCCGTCCAGAGGAAGGCCTGCGACCAACTCGTCCATCAGCGCGGCGGCGAAACCGCGGTTGCCGTGGAGCTTCCAGTTCCCAGCCACGAGCTTGCGGCGCATAAGACCAATTCCTGTCCAGTTCGGGTCGCGCAGTCTAGCCGATGTTGTCCGGCGCACCTACCCGTCGCGCTATCGTGCAGGCCGAGCCGCCTTCGACGACCAGGATCTTCCATGACCGATGCTTCTTCTGCCCGCGCCGCCGGCTACGCCCTGATCACCGGCGCGTCCAGCGGCATCGGCGAACAGATCGCCCGCGAGTACGCGCGCCGCGGCGTACCGCTGGTGCTGACGGCTCGCCGCGTGGAGCGCTTGCAGGCTCTGGCGGCGGAACTGCAGGCGCAGGTACCGGTGGAGATCGTGGCGGCGGACCTGGCCGATCCGGCCGCTCCGGCGGCGCTGGTCGCCGAGATGGAACGGCGCGGCGTGGCGATCCGCATCCTGGTCAACAACGCCGGCTACGGCATGCCGGGCCGCTACGGCAGCAACGCATGGGCCGATCATGCAGCGTTCCTGCAGGTGATGGTGACCGCGGTATGCGAACTGACGTGGCGACTGCTGCCGTCGATCCGCGCCTCCGGCCAGGGCCGCATCCTCAACGTCGCCTCGTTCGCCGCGCTGATGCCGGCCGCCGAGGGCCAGACACTGTATGCGCCGGCGAAGAGTTTCCTGCTGAAGTTCAGCGAGGCGATGGCGCTCGAAAACGCCGATCGCGGCGTGCATGCCACGGCGCTGTGCCCGGGCTTCACGTATTCCGAGTTCCACGACGTCACCGGCACCCGATCACGCATGCGGGTGTCGCCGACGATGTGGCTGCAAGCGGCGGAGGTGGCGCGTGCCGGGATCGACGGCAGCGAGCGCGGGGACGTGCTGGTGGTCCCCGGTTGGCGCTACCGGCTGCTGCACATGATCGTGAAGCTGCTGCCGCACCGGTTGGCGATGGGCTTGATGGCGCGGAACTCGCGCAAGGTGCGGCCACTGGATTGATCCATCGGGAAACGCACGACGCCGGGAAGCTCCCGGCGTCGCAAGGTTGCGCAACGGCGGGCCTGGGCCCGCCCTACTTCAGCTTGATCTCGCGCAGGCGCTCTTCCAGATAGCCCTGGGCCGTGATCGGCTCGGGATAGCGCTTCGGATTGTCCGGCGTGACCGTGGACGGCAACACGTCGATCAGGAAGTCCGGATTCGGATGCAGGAAGAACGGCACCGAATAGCGCGGCTGGCGCGCCTGTTCGCCCGGCGGATTGGTCACACGGTGCGTGGTCGACGGGTACACATGGTTGGTCAGGCGCTGCAGCATGTCGCCGATGTTGACGACGATGGTGTCGGCGTCGGAGGTGAACGGCACCCACTCGCCCTGCTTCGACTTCACTTCCAGACCGGCGGCGCTGGCACCCACCAGCAACGTGATCAGATTGATGTCCTCGTGCGCCCCGGCACGCACGTTGGGGATGTCGTCGGCGGTGATCGGCGGGTAGTGGATCGGGCGCAGGATGGAATTGCCGGAATCGGTCTTGTCGGCGAAGTAGTCCTCCGGCAGACCTATGTGCAGCGCCAGCGCCGACAGCACGCGCGAACCGAGCTGGTCCAGCGCCTGGTACAGGCCATAGCCATGCTCGCGGAAGCCCGGCACCTCGTCCGGCCACAGGTTCGGCGGCATCACGTCGCGGTACTTCGAATCGTCCGGGATCTCACGGCCGATATGCCAGAACTCCTTCAGGTCGAAGTGCTTGGAGTCCTTCGCCGTCTCCACGCCGAACGGCGTGTAGCCGCGGGCCCCGCCACTGCCGGGCAAGTGGTACTGCGTCTTCACCTCGTCGGGCAGCGCGAAGAAACGCTTGAACACGTCGTAGGCCGCATCGATCTGCGCCTGCGGAATACCATGGTTGCGGATGCCGGCGAAACCCCATTCGCGATAGGCCGCGCCCAGCTCGGCCACGAAGGCGTCACGGTCGGTGTCGAAACGGGTGATGTCCAAGGTAGGGATACGGGCACTCATGCGACTCTGCTCCAACAGATGTGTTGCGCGGGAGCGCCATTGAAGCGTTCCCGCGCCAGATGTTCATTGATCAGGCTCAAGCGGTGGCGGCAGCCCGCACGGCCTCGGCCAGGGTTTCCAGCGTGTTCTTCACCAGCGCGTCGTCGTCGGCCTCGACCGTCACGCGCACCACCGGTTCGGTACCGGAAGGGCGCAGGAACGCCCGGCCACGCCCCGACACCGCTGCCTGCGCCTGCGCGAGCGCAGCCTGCACGCTCGCGGCCTCGGTGGGTCTGGCGCCGTTGGCCAGCTTCACGTTGATGGTCTTCTGCGGAAGCATCGCCAGGCCATCGAGCGCATCGCGCAGCGAGACCTTGCGACGCCTCAGGGCTTCCAGCACCTGCAGCGCCGCGATGATGGCGTCACCGGTGGTCGTGCGATCCAGGCACAGCAGGTGGCCGGACGCTTCGCCACCCAGCACCGCATTGCCTTCGACCAGCGCCTGGTGCACGTAGCGGTCGCCGACCTTGGTGCGGACGAACGGGATCTCCAGCTTGGCCAGTGCGCGCTCAAGACCGTAGTTGGTCATCAGCGTGCCGACCACGGGGCCACGCAGGCGGCCGCTGGCCTGCCAGTCGCGCGCCAGCAGGTAGATCAACTGGTCGCCATCGACCGGCGCGCCCTGCGCATCGGCCATCAGCACGCGATCGCCGTCGCCATCGAAGGCGATGCCGAGATGGGCGCCGGACTCGCGCACCTTCGCGGCCAGGCTGTCGATGTGCATGGAGCCCACGCCGTCGTTGATGTTGACGCCGTTCGGCTCGGCGCCGATGGTGATGACGTCGGCGCCCAGTTCGCGGAACAGCAGCGGTGCGATGTGGTACGTCGCGCCATGCGCGCAGTCCAGCACCAGCTTCAGTCCCTTCAGGTCGAAACGGCGCGGCACGCTGGCCTTGCAGAACTCCATGTAGCGACCGACCGCATCACGGGTGCGGATCGCCTTGCCGAGTTTCTCGGATTCGGCGGTGAAGAACGGCGCATCCAGTGCGGCTTCGATGGCCAGTTCGGTGGCGTCATCCAGCTTCTCGCCTTCGGCCGAGAAGAACTTGATGCCGTTGTCGTAGTGCGGGTTGTGCGACGCGCTGATCACGATGCCGGCATCGGCACCCAGCGTGCGGGTCAGGAAGGCGACCGCTGGCGTGGGCATCGGGCCCATCAACTGCACGTCGGCACCGGCGGCGACCAGGCCGGCTTCCAGCGCCGCTTCGAACATGTAGCCTGAAATGCGCGTGTCCTTGCCGATCACCACCACCGGACGCGCGTCGCCGGCGTTCTGGCACAGCACGCGACCCAGCGCGTTGCCCAGGCGCAGCACGAAGTCGGCGGAAATGGGGCTGGTGCCGACGCGGCCACGGATGCCGTCGGTACCGAAATACTTGCGGCTCATGCGGTCACCAGTTCGCTTTGCTCGGGCTTGGGCTGTCGCATCATCAACGCCAGCAGGTCGGCGAGGCGGTCACGCAGCTCGCGGCGGTCGCAGATCTGGTCGATGGCGCCATGCACCACCAGGAACTCCGAACGCTGGAAACCCTCTGGCAACGTCTCGCGGACGGTCTGCTCGATCACGCGCGGGCCGGCGAAGCCGATCAGCGCTTCCGGCTCCGCCAGGTTGATGTCGCCCAGCATGGCGAAGCTGGCCGACACGCCACCGGTGGTGGGGTGCGTCATCACCGAGATGTACGGCAGTCCGGCCTCGCGAAGGCGGCCGAGCGCCGCGGAGGTCTTGGCCATCTGCATCAGCGAGAACAGGCTCTCCTGCATGCGCGCACCGCCACTGGCGGAGAAGCACACGAACGGCGAGCCGATCTCCAGCGCCTTCTCCGCACCCAGCGAGAAACGTTCGCCGACGACCGAGCCCATTGAGCCGCCCATGTAGGCGAAGTCGAACGCGCTGGCGACCAGGTCGCGGCCCTTCAGCGTGCCCTGCAGGGTGATCAGCGCATCGCGCTCGCCGGTGCTTTTTTGCGCGGCCTTGATACGGTCGGCGTACTTCTTCTGGTCCTTGAACTTCAGCACATCGGTCGGACCCAGCGCAGCGCCGATCTCGCGGGTGCTGCCCGGGTCGAACAGGGCCGCCATGCGCGCGCGGGCACGGATCGGCATGTGGAAGCTGCACTTCGGGCAGACCTCCAGGTTTTCTTCCAGCTCCGGCCGGTACAGCACCGCGCCGCAGCGGTCGCACTTTTCCCACAGGCCCTCGGGGACGCTGCGTTTGCTCTTGCCTGCGTTGCCCTCGGTGCGGATGCCCGACGGCATCAGTTTGCTGAGCCAGCTCATGCGTGGTCTTGCTGCCTGCCCCGGGAGGGGCCCAATGGATTAGCGCGGCAGTTTAGCTCAGTCGTCCATGCACAACCGTACGGTAGATCAGCTGTCCAGCGCCGCGCGCAACGGCGCAAGGAAGGCGGCGGCCCGCGCCGGCGCATCCGCGCCCGCCTCGGCCAATGCCGCGACCAGCGCGCTACCCACCACCACGCCGTCGGCATCCGCGGCCATCGCGGCTGCACTGGCCGCGTCCTTGATGCCGAAGCCGGCGACCACCGGCGCGCGCGAGTCCGCCCGCAAATGCTTCAGCCGCTCGCCTGCCGCGCCGATGTCCAGGCGGTCGGAGGCGCCCGTGACACCGGCGAAACTGACGTAATACAGGTAGCCTTGGGCGGTGTCGCACAGCATCCGCAGGCGTTCCGGCGAGGTGGTCGGCGACGCCAGCGCGACGAGGGCCAGGCCGTGGCCATCGAAGATGGCGCGCGTCTCAGCGGCTTCTTCCGGCGGCAAGTCGACCAGCAGCACACCATCGACGCCGGCCGCGACCGCTTCGCGGGCGAAGCGCTCCGCACCGTGGATCTCCACGGGGTTCAGGTAGCCCATTAGCACGATCGGCGTGGAATCGTCCTGTTGGCGGAACACTTCCACCGCCTCCAGCACGTAACGCAGGCCGGCCCCACGCGCCAGCGCGCGTTCCGAACTGCGCTGGATGACCGGACCGTCGGCCATCGGATCGGAGAACGGCACGCCCAGCTCGATGACGTCGGCACCCGCAGCCACCAGCGCATGCATCACCGGTACGGTGGACTCCAGCGATGGATCGCCCGCCGTGATGAAGGGGATCAATGCCTTGCGGTGGGCGGCCTTGAGATCGGCGAATTTCTGTTCGAAACGGGACATGGCGGGCTCAGGTTGCTCAATGGGTCGGCCGTTGTAGGAGGGGCTTCAGCCCCGACCGCTTTCCGAATCCACGGTCGGGGCTGAAGCCCCTCCTACAGGGTCACAGCGTGATGCCTTCGCGGGCGGCGATCGTGTGCACGTCCTTGTCGCCACGACCGGACAGGTTGCACAGCACCAGTCGGTCCTTCGGCAGGTCGCGCGCCAGCTTGATCGCCTGCGCGACGGCATGGCTGGATTCCAGTGCGGGCAGGATGCCTTCCGTGCGGGTCAGCCGATGGAACGCGGCGAGCGCCTCCTCGTCGGTGACGCCGACGTACTCCGCGCGCCCGCTGTCCTTCAGGAAGGCGTGCTCCGGGCCCACGCCCGGGTAATCCAGGCCTGCGGAAATCGAATGGGTCTCGATGATCTGCCCATCGTCGTCGCAGATCACGTAGGTGCGGTTGCCATGCAGCACGCCTACGCGGCCGGCGGCGAGCGAGGACGCATGGCGGCCCGTCTCGATGCCATCGCCGGCGGCTTCGGCACCGACGATGCGGACGCCGGGATCGTTGAGGAAGGCATGGAACAACCCGATCGCATTGCTGCCGCCGCCGACGCACGCGGTGATCGCATCCGGCAGGCGGCCGTAGTCGGCCAGCATCTGCGTCCGCGCCTCGCGGCCGACCACGGCGTTGAAGTCGCGCACCATGCGCGGATACGGGTCCGGGCCGGCGACGGTGCCGATGATGTAGAACGTGTCGTGCACGTTGGTCACCCAGTCGCGCATCGCTTCGTTCAGTGCGTCCTTCAGCGTCGCCGAGCCGCTGGTGACCGGCACCACGGTCGCGCCGAGCAGCTTCATCCGGTAGACGTTGATCTTCTGGCGCTCGATGTCGGTGGCGCCCATGTAGACCACGCATTCCAGGCCCAGCCGGGTGGCGACGGTGGCACTGGCCACGCCGTGCTGGCCGGCACCGGTCTCGGCGATGATCCGCTTCTTGCCCATCCGGCTGGCCAGCAGGGCCTGCCCGATGGTGTTGTTGATCTTGTGCGCGCCGGTGTGGTTCAGGTCCTCGCGCTTGAGCAGGATCTGCGCGCCGCCCACTTCGCGGCTCAGGCGTTCGGCGTGGTAGATCGGGCTGGGGCGGCCGACATAGTGCTTGAGGTCCTTGTCGAAGGCGGCGATGAAGGCCGGATCGGTCCGCGCGGCGTCATAGGCCGCCGCCAATTCCTGCAGCGGACCCATCAGGGTTTCGGCGACGAAGCGGCCGCCGTGGCGACCGAAATGGCCGGCAGCGTCAGGATAGGCGTGGTAATCGGCGGGAATGGACATGGCAGCAGGGCAGTCGTCGTGGGCTGTCACTCTAGCGCGCAGGTCGACCGCGGAAAAACGATGAAATCTCATCGATCCGTGACTTAGACTCACGTAATGTCACGTCCCCTGCCGCCCCTCAACGCCCTGCGCGCCTTCGAGGCCGCCGCCCGCCTGGGCAGCCTCAGCCGGGCGGCAGGCGAACTGCATGTCACCCACGGCGCGATCAGTCGCCACATCCGCACGCTGGAGGATGCGCTGGGCCGGCCGCTGTTCGTCCGTGAAGGGCGAGGCCTCGCGCTGACTGCCGACGGCCAGCGCCTGCGCGACATTGCCGGCGACGCCTTCACCAGCCTGCAGGCCGGCTGGCGTGCACTGCAGCACGAACGCCGGCCGGCCGCCTTCGTGCTGGGCTGTCCTGGCAGCCTTCTGGCGCGCTGGGTGATCCCCCGGCTGGAACGGCTGGCGACCGACCTGCCGGACCTGACGCTGCACCTGTCCGCACAGGAAGGCGGGATAGATCTGGCCGCGGCCGACCTGGACGCGGCCCTGCTGCTGGGCGAGGCGCCATGGCCTTCGGCCTGGCAGGTGCGGACGCTGGCGCCCGAACAGATCGGCCCTGTGCTCAGCCCCCACCACGCGCACTTCGCGGCGCTGCGTGATGCCCCGCCGTTGGCATTGCGGGACGAGCCCCTCCTGCATACGGTCTCGCGACCGCAGGCGTGGCCGCGCTGGTTCGCCAGCCGGCAACTGCCGGATGCGCCGCGCCTGGGCACCGGCTTCGACCACCTCACCTACCTGCTGGAAGCCGCCATCGCCGGCCTCGGCGTCGCCATCGCGCCGCGCGAGCTGGTGCAGTCCGATCTCGACAGCGGTCGCCTGGTGGCACCTTGGGGGTTCTCCGACACCGGGGGCGAATGGGCGCTGTGCAGTGCGCGCGGCAATCCTGATCCCCGCATCGCAGCGCTGGCCGACTGGCTACGCGCGGAACTCGCTTGACGCCTACGGTGAGGGCCTGGCGTCCGCCACGCGTACCGCGTCGACGAAGCGCCGCATCCTGTCGGCGTCCTTGATGCCGGGACCCGCTTCGATGCCGCTGGATACATCCACGCCCCAGGGACGTGCCGTGCGCAACGCCAGCCCCACGTTCTCCGGCGACAGACCACCCGCCAGCAGGAACGGCTTGTCGGTGGCGGCCGGCATGCGCCGCCAGTCGAAGCGCTGGCCGCTGCCGCCCTGCTCGCCCGCAGCATGACCGTCGAACAGGAACCCCTGCGCATCGGGGTACGCCGCCAGGGTCGCGAAAGCGCCATCGCCCTGCCCGCCCATCGCGATCGCCTTCCAGAAGGGAATACCGAACGACACGGCGAACGCATCGTCCTCGGCGCCGTGGAACTGCAACACGTCCGGCTGCAGCGATTCGACGATCTGCTCCACCTCGCCACGCGGGTTGTCCATCACGAGGGCGACGACCGCGATCTCCTCGGGCACCAGTTCGCGCAGCATGCGCGCCTGGCCCAGCAGCAGGTGGCGCGGGCTGTGCGGCGCGAAGACCAGCCCCAGGTAATCCACGCCCAATTCGACGGCGAGGCGTACATCCTCGGCACGGGTGAGGCCACAGAACTTGATGCGGGTATGCATGGCGGGCGCAAGGCGATCAGGCGTGGGCGAAGCGTATCCGCTTTCGGCTGGTCCCGTTGGGAGGCGATCCCGGGCGCGGTGCTTTCCGCGATCCGGTCGCCGTGCGTCGCGCCGCAAGGCGCTGCTACCGCGCGATGGCGTGACGGTCCGGGATGTCCTGCAACGTCACTTCCGCGGGCATCTTCCACTCGGGCGGATAGAGCGGGCTGACGAAGACCAGTCCGTCCGGAGGCGCCGTGGGACCGGCGACCGTGCGGTCCCGCCCGGCCAGCAGTTCGGCGATCCAGTCTTCGGGCCGTTCGCCACGCCCCACCACCAGCAGCGAGCCGACGATGTTGCGCACCATGTGGTGCAGGAACGCATTGGCCTGCACTTCGACCACGACACGCTCGCCATGGCGCGTGACCGAAATGGCATGCAGGTTGCGCATCGCATGCGGGGACTGGCAGTGGACCGTACGGAACGCGCTGAAGTCGTTTTCACCCAGCAGCACCTGCGCGGCGCGATGCATCGCGGCGGCGTCCAACGGCATCCGTTCCCAGCTCAGGTACTGGCGTTCCAGCGCGGGGCGTGCCAACCGGTTCACCAGCGTGTAGCGGTAGCGGCGTGCCCGCGCGGAAAAACGTGCGTGGAAGTCCTCTGCCACCGGCTGGCACCAGCGCACGCACACCGCGGGCGGCAGCCGCGCCGTCGTGCCGAGCAGCCAGCCCCGGGAGTCGCGTGCGGCATCGCTGTCGAAGTGCACCACCTGGCATTGCGCATGCACGCCGGCGTCGGTGCGGCCGGCGCAGATGGTGTTCACCTGGGCATTGGCCACCGACGACAGTGCGCCCTCCAGCGCCGCCTGGATGGTGGTGGTGTCGTCCGGCGTGCCGGACTTGCTCAGCCGCTGCCAGCCCAGGAATCCGCCGCCGTCGTATTCGACGCCCAGCGCGTAACGCATCAGCGCATCACCCGGTCATCCGATCTCGCGCAGCAACTGCAGCGCTTCATCGCGGGCGGCGGTATCGCCGCCGGCGGCGACTTCGTTCAACAGGTCGCGCGCCGTGACCACATCGCCCAGGTCCAGGTAAGCCACGGCCAATTCCAGCCGCTCGCGGCCCACGGGTGCCGGGGCAGGATGTGCGAGGGGCGTGGGCGCACCGCCGGAATGCCACGTGGGACCCGCCGCGACCGGCGCCGGCTTCTCGACCGGCTTCGAGGGCGGCGCAGCGGTGGGTACGATCACCGGTTGCAGCGTCGGGCTGGGCGCGGGTTCCGCCACGGGCGCCGTCGGCATTCCCGCCGCGAGTTCAGCGGCGCGGCTGACGACCGGCGACTCGCCGAACACGCTGCTGCGCGGTGTCGGCGCCGGCGACAGGCGCTTGCGACGCTGTGCGAAGCCCCAGGCCAGCGCACCCGCGAACAACAGGCCGAAGCCTGCCCACGCCCACACCGGTACACCGCCATCGCTGCCATTGCTCTGCGCCAGGCGCTGCTGGGCGGCGGCGAGATCGCTGTCCTTCATGGCCAGCAGTTTTTCCTGCTGCGCCTTGAGCTTTTCCAGGTCCGCGACCTGCGAGCGCAATTCCTGCACTTCCGCTTCGCGCGCGGCCAGGTCTTCCTTCGACTGCTGCAATTGTTCGTTCGCCAACATCTCGCCCTCACCGCCGGCATTGACGCCGGACTGCGTTCCAGAACCCGACGTGCTTGTCGCCGCGGGCGCGATTTCCAGGCGCGCTTCCGCCACCTGGGGCGCGGGCGTCGCAGCCGCCGGAGCAGGCGCCGTCGGCTCGACCACGGCCGCCGGTTGCGGGATGGGCGCGCGCGCGCGTCGCCACTCGGCGATCTGGCTGCGCACCAGCGCTGCGGCCTCGCTTTCCAGGATCGTCTGCGCCTCGGCCGTTTCCGGTACGCGCAACACCGCGCCCTGCTTGAGCAGGTTGACGTTTCCGTTGATGAAGGCTTCGGGATTGGCGCGCAGTAGCGCGACCATCGCCTGGTCCAGCGTGTAGCCCTGCTCACGCGCCAACGGCGCCGCGATCTGCGACAACGACTGGCCCCGGCGCACCGGCGCCAGCGTGTCGCCAGGGGAAACCTGCGGCACGGGCGCGGCGGTCGCGACGGGCTCCGGTGCCGCACGCACCGGCGCCTCGGGAGCCGGTTGCGCCACGGGTGGAGGTTCCGGCGTCGCCACGACGACCGGCTCGACCGGTCGGCTGATGATGTCCGAGGGCGCGGCCACCGGGGCGTCGATCACCGGTTGCTCGGCGGCCGCCAGCGTTCCTGGCGCACTCACGAGCGCGGAGTATTCGCGCACCAGCCGGCCTTGCCCCCAATCGACTTCGATCAGGAAGTTGACCGCCGGCACATCGACAGGCGTGCGGCTGGTGACGCGGACCACCGGGCGCCCCGCATCATCCAGTGCGACGGCAAAATCCAGTTCATTGACCAGGCCCTGCGGCCGCGGCAGGCCGACGCGCTCGAACGTCACCGGCGACGCCAGGCGCGCGCTCAGCTGTTCCAGCTCGCCCGGCTCGCTGGAAATGATCGGAATCTCGGCCAGCAAAGGCTGGCCGGGCTGCGATTTGACCTTGATCTCCCCCAGGCCGAGCGCGAGGGCCGCGTTGCTCAACAACGCGAGCCCCAGCCCGATCATGCCGGCCAGCAGGAGCCTTGCCGTCCGAGGTCTGTGCTTCGGTTTCACGGCCCTTCCCCATGTTTCCCGGCCACGACTATAGCCGGTCAGCCGTTTTTCGCCACCAGTTCCGCTACCTGTACGGCATTCAGGGCCGCGCCCTTGCGGATGTTGTCGGACACGATCCACAGGTTCAGCCCGCGCGGATGCGAGATGTCCTCGCGGATGCGGCCGACGTAGACGGCATCGGTGCCGGAGGCATGGGTGACGGGCGTGGGATAGCCGCCCGGCGCACGGTCATCGACGACTTCGATGCCCGGCGCGGCTTCAAGCAGCGCGCGCGCTTCGGCGGCGGTGACCTTGTCGCGAGTCTCGATGGCGACGGCTTCGGAGTGGCCATAGAACACGGGCACGCGCACGGCGGTCGGATTCACCTGGATGCTCTCGTCGCCGAGGATCTTGCGCGTCTCCCACACCAGTTTCATCTCCTCCTTGGTGAAGCCGTTGTCGAGGAACTCGTCGATATGCGGGATCAGGTTGAAGGCGATCTGCACGGGGAAGCGCTGCGGATCCGGGTCCTGGAAGTTGAGCAGCGCGCCGGTCTGGCGACCGAGCTCTTCCAGCGCCGAACGGCCGGCACCGGATACGGACTGGTAGGTCGCCACGTTGATGCGCTCGATGCCGTACTTGCGGTGGATCGGCGCCAGCGCCACCAGCATCTGCATGGTCGAGCAGTTCGGATTGGCGATGATGCCGCGCGGACGGTTCTGCACCTGCTCCGGATTCACTTCGCTGACGACCAGCGGGATATCGGCGTCGTAGCGGAACGCCGAAGAGTTGTCGATGACGACGGCGCCGGCCGCAGCGAACTTGGGTGCGAATTCCTTGGAAATGCCGCCGCCCGCGGAGAACAGCGCGATGTCGATGCCGGCCGGATCGAAGGTGGCCAGGTCCTGCACGGTGATCTTCTCGCCGTTGAACTCGACCGTGCTGCCGGCGGAGCGCTCCGAGGCCAGTGCGACGAGCTTGCCGACGGGGAAGTTGCGCTCGGCAAGAATGGACAACATGGTTTCGCCGACGGCGCCGGTGGCGCCCACGACGGCGACGTTGAAGGTTCGGTTCTGGTTGCTCATGGATGGGTTTTCGCGAAGAAGGGAATGAAGACAGCAGACACGTGTTGGCTGTGTTCGGGGAACCTGCGGGCGTGCCTCAGGCTCCCTGTCGTTTGGCGATGGTGGTTTTCGCGGGGGCGGCCAGCGCGTCGGGATTCACGGGCGTCGGCGGACGGCCGGCCTGCGGGCCTTCGCCCAGCGCGGCAATCAGGTTGTCCACCGCCAGTGACACCATCGCGCGGCGCGTAGCCAGGCTGGCGCTGGCGATGTGCGGCGTCAGCACCACGTTGCGCAGCGCGAGCAGTTCCGGGCGCACGGCAGGCTCGCCTTCGTACACGTCCAGCCCAGCGGCGGCGAGGCGGCCGTTCGCCAGCGCATCGGCCAGCGCGAGTTCGTCGATGATGCCGCCCCGCGCGATATTCACCAGCGTGGCGGTGGGCTTCATCTTCGCCAGTGCCGCGGCATCGACCAGGTGATGTACCTGCGGCGAGTACGGCAGCACCAGGACCACGTGGTCGGACTGGGCGAGCAGCTCGTCGAAACCCGCGTAGCTCGCACCGCATTCCCGCTCCACCGTGTCCGGAACGCGGCTGCGGTTGTGGTACAGCACGCGCATGCCGAAGCCGCGCGCACGGCGGGCGATGCCCTGCCCGATCCGGCCCATGCCGACGATGCCCAGCGTGCTGCCGTGCAGGTCGGCGCCGAGCAGCGTGCCGAACGACCACTGCTGCCACTGGCCTTCACGCAGCCAGCGTTCGGCCTCGGTGATGCGTCGCGCGGTGGCCATCAGCAGCGCGAAGCCGAAGTCGGCCGTGGTCTCGGTCAGCACGTCGGGGGTATTGGTGGCGACGATACCGGCCTGCGTCAGCGCATCGACGTCAAGGTTGTTGTAGCCCACGCCGACGTTGGCGATGGCGCGCAGCGACGAGGCAGCGGCGATTTCCTCCGCGCCGATCCGCTCGTTCAGCGTGACCAGCGCACCCGCGCTGTCGCGCAGCGCATCGGCGATGACGTGCGGTGTGTACTCGGTGACATGGCTCGTCGATCGCACGTCGAAATGCGCCGCCAGCCGCGCGACGATATCGTCGAACAGCGGCTGCGACACCCAGACGCGCGGCCGCGGCTCAGCCATCGACGCTGCCGGGAACGTACGGCGGTACATCGCCCACGTCGCCGCATTGCGCGCGATGGCGCAGCGCCTGGTCCATCAGCACCAGCGCCATCATCGCTTCGGCGATGGGCGTGGCCCGGATGCCGACGCAGGGGTCATGGCGGCCGGTGGTGATGACCTCGACGGTGTTGCCGTCCACATCCACCGTCGCGCCCGGCAGGCGCAGGCTGGAGGTGGGCTTCAACACGATCGATGCAGTGACCTGCTGGCCGGTGGAAATGCCGCCGAGGATGCCGCCGGCGTGGTTGGACAGGAAGCCGTCCGGCGTCATCAGGTCGCGGTGTTCCGTGCCCTTCTGGGTGACCGCCGCGAAACCGTCGCCGATCTCCACGCCCTTCACGGCGTTGATGCTCATCAGCGCCGCGGCGAGGTCGCCGTCGAGCTTGCCGTAGATCGGCTCGCCCCAGCCGCCGGGCACGCCGTCGGCGACCACATTGACGCGCGCGCCGATGGAATCACCCGACTTGCGCAGCGCGTCCATGTAGGTTTCCAGCGCGGGCACCTGCGCGGCATGCGGCCAGAAGAACGGGTTGTCTTCCACCGCGCTCCAGTCGAAGCCTTCCGGCACGATCGGGCCAAGCTGCGACAGGTAACCGCGCACGGTCACGCCATGCCGCTGCAGCAACCACTTCTTGGCGATCACGCCGGCCGCCACGCGCATGGTGGTCTCGCGCGCCGACGAACGTCCGCCGCCACGCGGATCGCGGATGCCGTACTTCTGCCAGTACGTGTAGTCCGCGTGCCCCGGACGGAACTGCCGCGCGATGTCGGTGTAGTCCTTGCTGCGCTGGTCGGTGTTGCGGATCAGCAGCGCGATCGGCGTGCCGGTAGTACGGCCTTCGTACACCCCGCTGAGGATCTCGACCTCATCGGCCTCGCGGCGTGCGGACGTATGCCGCGACTTGCCGGTGGCACGGCGTTCCAGGTCGTGACGGAACTCCTCCGGTGCGATCTCCAGCCCGGGCGGGCAGCCGTCGACCACACAGCCGATGGCCGGCCCGTGCGATTCGCCGAACGTGGTGACCGTGAGGAGTTTTCCGAAACTGTTGCTGCTCAAGCGTCGCTCCGCTGTGGAACTACCCGTGCCGGGGCGTGAAGCATCGCATGCCGGCCACCCTATTGTGCAGCGCGCCAACGCCGGCCGCGACGGTTGCAGGCGCAACCGCTGCGGACGTTCGCACGAGGCGCGCGGCCTTATTTTCGCGCGGCGGCGAGTTCGGTGATGCGGGCGTTGTGGCGGATCAGCTCGGCGCACTCGACGGCGAAGATGCCCATCTGCCCCACCTTGAACTCGATCCAGGCGAACTCGACGTCCGGCAGCAGCTTGACCAGCGCGCGCTCGGACTCGCCCACCTCGCAGATCAGCAGGCCGTCCTGGCTCAGGTGCAGCGGCGCGTCGCGCAGGATCTTCAGCACCAGATCCAGACCATCGTCGCCAGCGCGCAGGCCGAGTTCCGGCTCGTAGGAATACTCCCTCGGCAGCGCATCGGTCTCGTCGTTGGTGACGTAGGGCGGATTGGTGACGATCAGGTCGTAATGCTTGCCGGTAAGGCCGGCGAACAGGTCCGACTTGAGGAATTGCACGTTGTCGGCCAGCAGGCGTGCCTTGTTCTCGGCCGACAGCGCCAGCGCGTCGTCGCTGATGTCGACGCCGTCGACCTGCCAGTCCGGGTTGTAGTGGCCCATCGCGATGGCGATGCAGCCGGAGCCGGTGCACAGGTCGAGTGCATGGTTCACTTCACGCCCTCCCAACCAGGGCTCGAAACCGGCTTCGATCAGTTCGGCGATCGGCGAACGCGGCACCAGCGCGCGCGCATCGCTCTTGAAGCTGAGCCCAGCGAACCAGGCCTCGCCGGTCAGGTAGGCGACCGGGATGTGCTCGTTGACGCGACGCTCGACCAGCGCCAGCACCTCTGCCTTTTCCGCGCTGGTGACGCGCGCCTGTCCGTACGCCGGGCCCAGGTCCGGCGGCAGGTGCAGCGTGTGCAGCACCAGATGGGAGGCCTCGTCCAGCGCGTTGTCGTAGCTGTGGCCGAAGGTCAGGCCGGCGGCGTTGAAACGGCTGGCGCCGTAGCGGATCAGATCGATGATGGTGTGCAGTTCGGCGGCGACGTCGGCGGTCATGGCAAGGCTTGTGAAGACGCCGGAACGGCGAAGGCCGCCGATTATAGGGGCTGCCCCGGTATCATGGTCGCCTTCACGCCGCGCCCATGCGGCCCCAGCCCACCGGCTGCGCCCTCCTCCTCGTGGGAACCCCACCGCATGTTCAACAAGAAGATCGGCCTCATCCTCATCCTGGCGCTCGCCGCCGGCCTGGGCCTGCTGGCCGCACAGACGTTCTTCGGCCCGGTCACGCCCGCCACCCAATGGCCGGCCACGCAGACGGTGACCCTGTTCCCGCAGGCGCGTCCGCTGCCGCCCTTCTCGCTGCGCCAGTCGGACGGCACCCAACTGGCCGACGGCGAGCTGAAGGGTCATTGGACGCTGGTCTTCCTGGGCTTCACCTTCTGCCCGGACGTTTGCCCGACCACGCTGGCCGAACTGGCCCAGGCGCAGGCGCAGTGGAAGGACCTGCCCGACTCCACCCGCCCGCGCGTGCTGTTCGTCTCGGTCGACCCGGAACGCGACACGCCCACCCGCATCGGCGAGTACGCCCACGCCTTCCATCCCGACACGATGGCCGCCACGGCCGATGTCCCGACGCTGGAGAACTTCGCCAAGTCGCTCGGCTTCGTCTTCATGAAAGTGCCCGGTGACGGCTTCGAGCAGAACCCGAACGACTACAGCATGGACCACTCCTCGGCGATCGGCGTGCTGGACCCGCAGGGCCGCCTGGCCGGCCTGATCCGACCGCCGTTCCAGCCGAAGGCGATCGCAGCGGACATGCGCGCGCTGACCGAGGCGTCGACGAAATGAGCCTGCTGACCTCGCTGACGTACGTCCTGCCGCACCGGTTCCTGTCGTCGCTGGCACGCCGGTTGGCGTATTCCACCTCGCCCGGCACCAGCCGCTGGCTGATCGACACGGTGACGAGGAAGTTCAATGTCGACCTCGGCGAGGCGGCCGAACCCGACCCGCGCGCCTACCCCAGCTTCAATGCCTTCTTCACCCGCGCGCTGAAGCCGGGCGCACGCGTCGCCGATTCCGATCCGCGCGCGCTGCTGATGCCGGCCGACGGCCACATCAGCCAGTGTGGCCCCATCGAGCACGGGCGCATCTTCCAGGCCAAGGGCCAGTCGTTCACCGCGGCCGAACTGCTCGGCGATGCCGCGGCAGCGGAGCCGTTCCGCAACGGCTTGTTCGCCACGGTCTACCTGTCGCCGCGCGACTACCACCGCGTGCATATGCCGTGGACCGGCACGCTCCGCGAGACCGTGCACGTGCCCGGCCGTCTCTTCAGTGTCGGCACGGATGCGGTGGCCAACGTGCCGCGCCTGTTCGCGCGCAATGAACGGCTGGTCTGCCATTTCGACACCGATTTCGGCCCGATGGTGTCGGTGATGGTGGGCGCGTTGCTTGTTTCGGGTGTGGAAACGGTGTGGAGCGGCGAAGAGATTCCTGCCTACGGCACCGCGGTCACGCGCAAGGATTACCGGGGCAAGGGCATCACGCTGGAGCGGTTCGCGGAGATGGCGAGATTCAACTACGGCTCGACGGTGATCGTGCTGTTGCCGCCGGGTGTGGCGGAACTGGCGCCGAATCTGAAAGCCGAATCACCGGTGCGATTAGGTCAGGCTCTCGCCCGACTGCGGTAACAGATAGCGTGCGCCATGCGCACGACCGCACGATGCATCACACGTGCACAAGCTCTCCAGGCATCCCATGGTCGTGCGCGCAGCGCACGCTACGTGGACCGCCCTCCTGAACCGTAGCGTGCGCCATGCGCACGACTGCACGATGCATCTCTTCGACGCGCTGAGGCGCACAGACGCCATACTCGCCATCCGGCGGGCATTGTTAATGGCGCCGACGAAAAATGAATCGCATCATGGCCGCCTGTTCTCTCCAAAAGGCGGCCAAGGATGGCGAGTTTTCGACGCGTATTCACGCCAGGCGCGACCTGGTTCTTTACCGTCGTCGCCGCAGGACGGCGCCCCCTGCTGACAGACCCGCGCGTGATCTCGGCCTTCGGCACGGCAATGCGCGAAGTTCAGCAAACGCTGCCATTCTCGATGCCGGCCTGGGTCATTCTGCCGGACCACCTTCATGTGATCTGGACACTTCCAGAGGGCGATACGGACTATCCACGACGCTGGTCGATCATCAAGCGCAGGACATCCCAACTGGCTGAACTGCCGCCGATGGCGCGCTCCTGTTCGATGGTCGCGCGTCGCGAAAGCGGGCTATGGCAACGACGCTATTGGGAACATCTCATACGCGACACCGATGACCTGCATCGGCATGTCGACTACATCCACTTCAATCCCGTCCGGCACGGCCACGCGGATGCTCCCGCAGCGTGGCCCTATTCCAGTTTCTCCCGACATGTCCATGCGGGCGCCTATGACGGCAATTGGCGTGCAACCCGCGACATCGATACCTTAGACGCCGGCGAACCGTAGCGTGCGCTATGCGCACGACCTCAATCCTGCCGGCATCGCGATGTCGTGCGCATAGCGCACGCTACTTCCCGCAGCTCTCCAACTTCAACTCCTGGCCCGGGCGCACCGCGTACGCTGGCGCCTTCAATTTGTTCGCCCGCGCAAGCTTCTTGAGGTCGCACTGGAAGCGCTGCGAAATACGGCCCAGCGTATCGCCCTTGGCAACGCGGTACTCGCGCGTCTGCTCTTTCTTGGGTTCCGCCGCCTGGGGTTCTCCGGTGGCGACCGTGGTCGGTACGCCCGCCACCGGCGTCACGTCGCCGACCGCGACACTGCCCGTTGGCAGCGCGCGCCGGATCGCGGCGGCAGGATCGGCATTGACCAGCGTGCGGGCCAGTTCGGCACGGGGACCGCTGACGCAATGGCGGTTGTAGAGGCCCACGATGCGCGCATTGGCTTTCAGCGTGGTGCCGGCCGGGATCCAGCTTTCCGCCTGGTAACGAGGATTGAGGTTGCGCAGCGTGCGCATGTAACCCTCGCGCGTACCGCCATTGCCCAGGCAGATGGTCAACTCGTAGATGGATGCATCACGAGCGAGTTTCAGCGGGGCCGCCTGCGCACTGACCTTCGGGAACTCGAGCCCGTACTGGCGGGGGTGCAGGAACAGCCACGCCGCCGCGATCACCATCGGCACGTAGTCCCGCGTCTCGCCCGGGAATTGCCGGTAGACCACGTCATCCCAGAAGCCGAGGCCGGGGTTTTCGCGATAGACGCGCGCCGCGCGCCCTTCGCCACCGTTGTAGGCGGCCAACGCCAGTTCGATGTTGTTGTTCAGTCCTCGCATACGCTCGTTCATGTAGGCCGCGCTGGCCTGCCCGGAGGCATACGGGTCATAACGCGTATCGAAGCCGCTGGCATCGCGGCCCAACCCGAAGCGGGCGCCGGTGTGGAACATGAACTGCATCGGCCCGGCCGCACCCGCGCGCGAGGTGGAATGCACGCGCCCGTTGGATTCCTTGGCCATGATGCCGAACAGCAATGCTTCCGGCAGGCCGCTTCGCTCCCAAGCGGGGTACAGGTCCGAGCGCATGTTCTGGTAATTCTCGAAGCTGTCGATCAACGCCGGGCGCATGTCGGTCAGCCAGCGGCGGATGCCGGCCTGGACCGCCGGGTTGTACTCCACCATGCGATCGAATGCATGCCGCTGGTCGTTGAGCAACGCCGCGGTGCGCGCCGTCTCCGGCACCGGGGCGCCCGCTGCGATGGCGTGGTCGGTGCCGTCGTCCAGCGCATCGATCGCGTCGCCCTCGCCCGCATCATCTTCACCCTGCGCATCGGCGTTGCCCTTGAGCAGCCGCTTGTACGTTGCCAGCAAGGTGGGCACCTGGCAGCCGCGCTGCTTGATGCAGGCGTCCAGCACGTCCTCCATGTCCTCCAGCGCCGCGTCGCTCTCAGTTGCGCCGCGCGGATCGCTGTTGGCCACCAGCACCAGGCCATCGCGGTAGCGCTTCTCGGCGGCGGCCATGCGCTGTTCGAGCGCCTCAGCAGCAGCGCGGTCACGCGCGGACACCCGTTGGGCCAGTGAAACAGGCGAGACCAGCAGCAGGGAAAGGACGGCCGCAACGGGCCAGTGGCGCAGACAGGCAGGAACCGCAAACGACATCAGGTGAGCATCCAGAGTGTGAGTCGGGAGGGTAGCCCCCGCCGTGCACCCCGGGCAAGGTCGCGCGTCATGGAACGTTTCCCCGGATGCAGCATCCAGCCGCTAGAATCCGGGCATCATCACGCGAGGTTGAACATGGATCCCATCCTGCTGGGCAAGGGCGTCACGGACGACATTCCGGTCACGCTGCAACCGAAGTTCGGCAATCGCCACGGCCTGGTGGCCGGCGCCACCGGCACCGGAAAGACGGTCACCCTGATGACGCTGGCCGAAGGCTTCTCGCGGATGGGCGTGCCGGTGTTCATGGCCGACGTGAAGGGCGACGTGGCCGGCCTGGCCGCCGCAGGCGATGGCAGCGAACGCGTCATGCAGCGCGCGAAGGACATCGGCATCACCGACTACGCGCCGGGCACCAATCCGGTGATCTTCTGGGACCTGTACGGCAAGCTGGGCCACCCCGTCCGCACCACGGTCAGCGAGATGGGCCCCACCCTGCTCTCCCGCATCCTCGAACTCAACGACACGCAGAGCGGCGTGCTGGACATCGTGTTCAAGCTGGCCGACGACCGCGGCCTGTTGCTGCTCGACCTGGAAGACCTGCGCGCGCTGCTCGGCCTGGTCGCCGCCGAGCGCAAGGACATTTCCACCAGCTATGGCCTGGTCAGCACGCAGTCGGTCGGCGCCATCCAGCGCGCGCTGCTGCGGCTTGAGCAGGAAGGCGGCGAGATGTTCTTCGGTGAACCCGCGCTGGAACTGGCCGACCTGATGCGCACGAACACCGACGGCCGCGGCGTGATCGGCATCCTGGCCGCGGACCAGCTGATCCTGAAGCCGCGCCTGTATTCCAGCTTCCTGCTGTGGCTGCTGTCGGAGCTGTTCGAGACGCTGCCGGAAGTCGGCGACCTGGACAAGCCCAAGCTGGTGTTCGTCTTCGACGAAGCGCATCTGCTGTTCGACGATGCGCCGGCCGCCCTGCAGCAACGCATCGAACAGGTCGTGCGCCTGATCCGCTCGAAGGGTGTAGGCGTGTATTTCTGTTCGCAGTTCCCCGACGACGTGCCCGACAACATCCTCGGCCAGCTGGGCAATCGCGTGCAGCATGCATTGCGCGCCTTCACCCCGCGCGACCAGAAGGCGGTGAAAACCGCCGCCGAAACGTTCGTGCCGAACCCGAAGCTGGACGTGGCCCAGGCCATCTCCAAACTGGGCACGGGCGAAGCGCTGGTTTCGACGCTGCAGGAGAAGGGCATCCCCTCGCCCGTGCAGCAGACGATGGTGTCGCCGCCGCGCTGCCGCATGGGTGCGATCAGCGAGGCCGAGCGGCAGCAGGTGCGCAACGGCAGTCCCGTGGGCGGGAAGTACGACACCGCCATCGACCGCGAATCCGCCGCCGAAATGCTGGCCAAGCGTGCGGAGTCGACGATGGAGGCCGCGAATGCGCCTGCCGCGAAGACAGAGAAGGACGATCCGGATGCCGGCGGCTTCGGCCAGACGGTGAAGGACGCGGTGTTCGGCACCAAGCGTCGCCAGGGCATGATCGAGACGATGGCCAAGCAGACCACGCGCACCATCGGCACCAAGCTGGGCAACCAGATCGTGCGCGGCATCCTGGGCAGCATCTTCGGCGGTCGACGCTGATCGCATGCGCATGAAACGGCTTTTCGTCGTGCCGGGCGTCGCCGTGTCGCTGGCGGCTTCGGCCGCCAGCCCGACACCGGCGGCCTTCGCCGGTCCGTTCTTCGGCAGCCTGCCGTCCACCGGCTGCGTGATGCAGAACGTGTTGCTGGACCTGCGCGCCGACGGACGCTACACCCTGCAGGCGCACTGCCAGGACGACCTGCACGCCGCACCGGCACGTGCCGGCCGCTGGTCGGTGACGTGGAATGGCACCTGCGTGCAGCTCACGCCGGACGATGACCAGCCGACGCAGGAATTCGCCATCCATGACGACGACCTGCTGGTGCTGACCTTGGGCAGTTGCATCGAACCGGTCGAAGACCCGCGCGGGCGCACGCTGCGGCGCGCGGACACCGCCGGGGATCGCTGAGGTGTCGCGCTGGCGCCCGCCGGGCGAGAAAAGCACCGCCCTGATCACCCGCGAGGGCCATGACCGCCTGAAGGCGGAACTGGACGATCTGTGGCGCGCGCGTCGTCCGGAGGTGGTCAAAGCCCTGGCCACCGCCGCGGCCGAAGGCGACCGCTCGGAAAACGCCGAGTACACCTACCGCAAGAAGCAGCTGGGCGAAATCGACCGTCGCGTGCGCTACCTGAGCAAGCGGCTGGAAGCGCTGCGGGTGGTCGACACCGCGCCCAGCGATCCGGAGGCGGTGTTCTTCGGCGCGACGGTGGAACTGGAGAACCTCGCCAGCGGCGAGAGCTCGCGCTATCGCATCGTCGGTCCCGACGAAACCGACCCCGTGCGCGGCTGGATCAGCATCGATTCGCCGCTGGCGCGTGCGCTTCTGAAGAAACGCATCGACGATGAATTCTCGGTCGAATTGCCCGGCGGCATCACCCGCTTCGTGCTGGTGGATGTCAGCTACGCGGGCTGATGCTCACCAGGGCCGCGGATACACGCGACGCTCCCGCAGCGGCCTGAAGTAGTCCGCCTGCGCGTAGAACGCCTCGCACTGTTCCGCGTGCCACCCGGGGATGCCTGCCAGGGGCAACGGACGAAGCTCTGACGGCGCGGCGAGGGTCGCACCCGCCGCCATCGATTCGGCCACGTGCGCGACACCGTCGGCCAGATCACCGGGCACCACCAGGCACTTGCCGACCAGCAGGCGTCCCGGCACCAACGCCTGCTCCATCAACGCGTGACCGACCACCGCCACCACCGCGATGCCACCGTCGCGCCAGCGCCCGGCATTCGCATGGAACAGGGCCTGCCAGTCGTGCCGGTCCCACAGGTCGAGCAGGCTGGTGTCGCGCAGCTGCACGATGACACCGCTTTCATCGAACTGGGTGAGGGCCTGCTGCGCAGGACCGCGCTCTCGCGTGCCCCATCGCGCGACTTCGCGGCACTGCTGCCGGTTGAGCGCTTGTTTGAGGATCGGATGACGCATCCAGACCATCGCGTTGAACAGGTCATGCCAGTTCTCCGCCCGCGTGGCGATGCGCCCCTGCGCGATGCGTGCCTCGTAGTGCAACCCGTCGGCGAGCAAGGCCGCGTCCTGCATCACGAAGCGAGGCCCCGAGAGCGGCATCCGCGCATTGAGGTCCTCGATATCGGGCCATCGTGCGGCCGTCACCAGGTCCAGATATTCGCCAAAGCCCTCGAACAAGGGATGCCGGAAACGCGCGGCATCCACCTGTTCACGCAAGGGGGCGACGAAACGACGCCGGCCAGTGCCCGCGTGTGCTCCTGTCGTGGGCGCGGTCACAGCACCTTGAGATCGAGCGGCGTGCCCGCCGTTCCGGCGATGGCATCACCGATCAGGTCGTGCTCGTCGCTTTCGGTGATCTCCACGTCGACGAACTGGCCGACGCGCAAACCCAGCTCGCCGCCATTCTGGATGTGCACCAGGCCGTCGATCTCCGGCGCATCGGCCTTCGAGCGCGCCACGGCGATGTCGTCCTCGATCAGGTCCACCAGGCACTGCTGCACGGTGCCGATCTTGGCCTCCAGACGCGCGGCGGAGATCTCCGCCTGCTTCTCCATGAAGCGCGCCAGGCGCTCCTGCTTGACCTCTTCCGGCACCGGATCCGGCAGCAGGTTCGCGGCGGCGCCTTCGACCGGCGAATAGGCGAATGCACCGACGCGATCCAATTGCGCTTCGTCGAGGAACTGCAACAGCTCCTCGAACTCCTGGTCCGTCTCACCCGGGAAGCCAACGATGAAGGTCGAGCGCAGGGTGATGTCGGGGCAGATGGAACGCCAGCGCTTCACCCGCTCCAGCGTCTTGTCGACGGCGCCGGGGCGCTTCATCAGCTTGAGGATGCGCGGGCTGGCATGCTGGAACGGGATGTCCAGGTACGGCAGCACTTTGTTCTCGGCCATCAGCGGAACCACGTCGTCGACGTGCGGATACGGGTACACGTAGTGCAGGCGTACCCAGGCATCGAGTTCGCCCAGCCCTTCGCACAGTGCCTTCATCCGCGTCTGGTACGCCTTGCCGCGCCATTCGCGCTCGGCGTACTTCACGTCCACGCCGTAGGCGGAGGTGTCCTGCGAGACCACCAGCAATTCCTTCACCCCTCCGCGCACCAGGCGCTCGGCCTCGCGCAGCACGTCATCGACCGGGCGCGACACCAGATCGCCACGCATCGACGGGATGATGCAGAAGCTGCACCGGTGGTTGCAGCCTTCGGAGATCTTCAGATAGGCGTAATGCCGCGGCGTCAGCTTGATGCCGTAGTCCGGCACCAGGTCGACGAAGGGGTCGTGCTTCGGCGGCAGCGCTTCGTGCAGCGCTTCCATCACGCTCTGGTAGTCCTGCGGACCGCTGATCGCCAGCACGTCGGGGTACTGCTCGCGGATCTGCTCCGGGCGCTTGCCCAGGCAACCGGTGACGATGACCTTGCCGTTCTGGTTCATCGCCTCGCCGATGGCGTCCAGCGATTCGGCCACCGCGGAATCGATGAAGCCGCAGGTGTTCACCACCACCACGTCCGCCGCGTCGTAGGTCGGCACGATGTCGTATCCCTCCACGCGGAGCTGGGTGAGGATGCGTTCGGAGTCGACCAGGGCCTTCGGGCAGCCGAGGCTGACGAAGCCCACCTTGGGGTTCTGCAGGGACATGGGAGTACGGCGGCGGCGTGTACGGGGCGCGGATTATAGCCCCCGGGCATCGGTAGGCCGGGCCGGACCGTTCAGGCGGTGCTCCCTGCACACCGCTCTACCGGGCGGCGCCTACACTGTCCTGCCCTCACGAACGGACCCCGCGCATGGGCCAGTGGCTGCCTTTCGAATCCCCGCACGGCCGCATCCACGCCTGGCGGGCCGATCCCGAGGGCCCACCGCGCGGTGCACTGGTCGTGGTGCAGGAGATCTTCGGCGTCAATCCGCATATCCGCACCGTGGCCGAAGGATTTGCGCGCGAGGGCTATGTCGCGCTGGCACCAGCCTACTTCGACCCGGTCGAGCTCGGCGTGGAACTGGACTACGACGCCGATGGCATCGCGCGCGGCAAGGCCCTGATCACTGCATTGGGCCTGGAACGCGCGTCGGACATCACCCGCGCCGCGGCTGATGCGCTGGCGGGCCACGGCAGGGTCGGCACCGTGGGCTATTGCTGGGGCGGCACCGTCGCGCTGCTCGCCGCGCTGCGGCTGGGCCTGCCGTCGGTCAGCTACTACGGCGCGCGCAACCTGCCGTTCCTGGATGAGACGCCGCAGGCGGCGGTGATGTTCCACTTCGGCGAACAGGATGCCTCCATCCCGCCGGACATGGTGCAGGCGCATCGCGACGCGCTACCGCAGATGGCGGTTCACACCTATCCCGCCGGACACGGGTTCAACTGCGACCTGCGGGCCGACTATGATCCCGCCAGTGCACAGATCGCGCGCCAGCGCACGCTCGATTTCTTCAGGACCCATCTTTCATGAGCGACTTCGTCCTCGACCCGCGATTGGCCGCCGACAGTGTTTTCATCGCCGACGGCCCGCTGTCGCAGGTGCGGCTGATGGACGACACCCGCTTCCCCTGGCTGGTGCTGGTGCCGCGCGTCGCCGACGTCACCGAATGGCTGGAGCTGGACGGCGGCCAACAGCGCCTGCTGCTGGCGGAAATCAACCAGGCGGGCAACCTGATCCGCGCGCAGGACGGCGTGCAGAAACTCAACATCGGCGCGCTCGGCAACATCGTGCGGCAACTGCATGTCCATCTGGTCGGACGGCATGACGGTGATGCGGCATGGCCAGGACCGGTGTGGGGCAGCGGCGCGATGGTCCGGCACACCCCCGGCGCGTTGGCTGATGAAGTCGCGCGCTGGCAGCACCGGCTGCGATGAGCGGCCCCCAGATCGAACGGCTGGGCGATGATGCGCTGCTGCTGCGCTTCGGCGATGGCATCGACGACGCCACCAATCAGCGTGTGCACGCCCTGGCCCGTCACCTGCGTTCCCTATCACCCGCATGGTTGCGCGACCTGGTGCCGGCCTATGCCAGCCTCGGCGTGTTTTTCGACAGCACCTGCATGCCGGGCGACGATCCCCATGCCGTGATCGCGGAAGCCGTGACCGCCAGGGTGGACCCGCCGGCGCCCCTCGGGAACGCGACACCCACACTCCACGACATCCCGGTGTGCTACGGCGCTGGCTTCGGCGAGGACCTCGCGACGGCCGCGCGTGAACTGGGGCTGGAGGAAACCGAGCTGATCGCACGCCACAGCGCGCCGCGCTATCGCGTCGCGATGCTCGGCTTCGCGCCGGGATTCCCGTACCTGCTGGGGCTGGATCCGGCGCTCGCGCTGCCGCGGCTGGCGACACCGCGCGCACGGGTGCCGGCCGGTTCCGTGGCCGTGGGCGGCGCGCAGACCGGCATCTATCCGCATGCGGGGCCCGGCGGCTGGCGCCTGTTCGGGCGCACGCCGCTGACCTTGTTCGATGCACGGCGCGAGGCGCCCTCGCTGCTGCTGCCCGGTGATGAAGTCCGTTTCGTACCGATCGATGCACACGCCTTCGCCGCACTGGCGGGCGAGCCATGAGCCGCTGGGAAGTGTTGTCGCCGGGCGTACAGACCACCGTGCAGGACCAGGGGCGCACCGGCTGGCGTCACCTGGGCGTGGCACGCGCTGGCGCACTGGACCCGTCCGCGCTCGCATTGGCCAATCGGCTGGTCGGCAACGCGGAATCCTGCGCGGGGCTGGAAATCGTGCTGCGGGGGCCACGCCTTCGCCTGCCCCGGCCTGCCGACATCGCGCTGGTCGGTGCACACGTGCGTGCCTCGTGGAACGACGTGCCGTTGCCGATGGGCCGCCCGATCCGAGTCCCCGCCGGGGAACTGACGCTCGGCGCGGTACGCGACGGCGCGCGCGCCTGGCTGGCAATGACCGGCGGCATGGATGTCGCGCCGACACTGGGCAGCCGCAGCACCGACCTGCGTGGGGGCTTCGGCGGTCATGAAGGGCGTGCCTTGCGTGCTGGCGACCTGTTGCCTGCCGGCAGCACACATGATGCCGCCTCGCAGCCGCGGTTTCCCGCCTGGTGGATAGATCCCGACGATCCGTGGACCGTGGATCGGCACGTGCTTCGCTATGTCCCGTTGCATCACGCTGCAGCGTCGGCGCTCGGCACGCAGCGCTGGCGTGTCCATCCGAACAGCAACCGGCAGGGCCTTCGACTGGACGGGGCACCGCTCGAAGCGCAGGACGGCAGTGGCGTCTCCGAGCCGGTGGCGGTGGGCACGCTGCAACTTCCTCCCGACGGGCAACCGATCCTGTTGCTCGCCGATGCACAGACGGTGGGCGGTTACCCACGGCTGGGCCATGTGATCGCCTGCGACCTGGGCCGGGCGGCACAGCTGCGACCCGGCGAATCGGTCCACTTCGAGCCCATCGAACTGCGGCAAGCCCGCGCACTCGCGCTCGGGTACCAGCACCGGCTGGCGCGATTGCGGCTGGCCATCGCGCAACGCCTGTAAGGCTGGGGTACGCTCATCGCATGCACGCAACGCGCGACATCGATTTCAATTGCGACCTGGGCGAGGACTGCGGGGATGACGCCGCGCTCCTGCCCTTCATCAGTTCGGCCAGCATCGCCTGCGGCTTCCATGCCGGGTCGCCGGACACCATGCAACGGACGGTGGCGCTGTGCCTGGCAGGCGGCGTGGCGATCGGCGCGCACCCTTCGCACGCGGATCGCGACAACTTCGGCCGCATTCCGCACGCGATCGAACCCGCCGCCGCGTACGCGCTCACCCTGTACCAGATCGCGGCACTGGATGGTTTCGTGCGTGCCGCCGGCGGGCGCCTGCATCACGTCAAGCCGCATGGCGCGCTGTACAACCAGGCTGCGCACGATGCGGCACTCGCAGGCGCCATCGCGCAGGCCGTGCATGACCATGACCCGGGACTGGTGCTGTACGGACTTTCCGGCAGCAGGCTCACCGCCGCCGGTGAAGGACTGGGATTGAAGGTGGCGCATGAAGCCTTCGCCGAGCGTCGCTACGAATCCGATGGCAGCCTGACGCCGCGCACGCATGCGGATGCATGCCTGCCGTCCATCGACGCGTCGGTAGCGCAGGTCGCGCGGATGCTGCGGCAGGGCGACGTGATCTCGCGCACCGGGCCTGCCGTGCCGCTGCAGGCCGACAGCATCTGCCTGCATGGCGACCGCGCCGATGCCGCGGCTTTCGCGCGCGCACTGCGTCAGGCCATCGAGGCCGCCGGTTTCGCGGTCCGCAGCATGGAGCGTCACGCATGAACTATTGGCCGTTGCTGGGCATCGTGGTGGTGGTCCTCGGCTTCGTGCTGCGCTTCAACCCGGTGATCGTGGTGGTCAGCGCAGGCCTGATCAGCGGCGTTGCCGCCGGCAAGTCGATCCCCGACCTGTTGGCGTTGCTGGGGGAGAGTTTCGTCTCCAATCGCGCCTTGCTGATGTTCGCGCTGACCCTGCCCACCATCGGGCTGCTGGAACGTGCGGGGCTGCGCGAGCATGCCTTGCGCTGGATCGCGGGACTGCGCGGGCTGACACTGTCGCGGCTGCTGGCGGGCTACCTGCTGGTGCGCCAGGGGCTCAGCATGGTGGGGTTGATCGACATCGCCGGCCACGCGCAGACCGTGCGCCCGCTGCTGGCCCCGATGGCTGAATCGGCCGCGGAAAAGACCCGTGCGCCCTTGCAGCGCGAGGAAGCGCAACGCGTGCATGCGATGGCCGCCGCCACCGACAACATCGGCCGTTTCTTCGGCGAGGACGTGTTCCTGGCCTTCGGCGCGGTGCTGCTGATCCAGGGCTTCTATGCCCAGCACGGCATCGCGCTGGAGCCGCTGCAGATCGCATTGTGGGCGCTGCCGACGGCGATCGCCGCGTTCGTCATCCATGCGGTGCGCATCGTGCTGTTCCAGCGCCGGCTGGATCGCAAGGCCGTGCCGGCGACGGAGCGCAGCGATGCTGTCGATTGACCAGTTCTACCTGCTGTTGGCGGCCTTCCTGGCCTACGCCGGCTGGAGGAACCTCCGCCAGCACCGGTACGCGCACGCCGCGTTCTGGGGACTGATCGCGTTGCTGTTCGCGGGCGGAGGACACGTAGTGCGCGCCAGCAAGGCCGGCGACGCGCTGCCCGCGCAGCTGGCCGGTGCCGCGGTGATCGCGCTCGCTCTGCTGGCCACGCGCATGCGCCGCGAACCCCAGGACGAAGCGCCGGAATCGGAGCGCCTCGCGTCCGCGCTGCGACTGGGGCATCGCTTGTTCCTCCCCGCGCTGCTGATTCCTGCGCTGACCATCCTGGTGGTGTTGGCGGGTCCGCATCTTTCGCTCGCCGGAACGCCTCTGTTCGCCTCCGCCGGCCTCACCCTGACCGGGCTGGCATTGGCCTGCACGGTATCGGCGCTCGCGGCCGTCGCGGTGACGCACCAGCGTCCGTTGCGGGCCGCGGACGAAGGCCGGCGGTTGCTGGACACACTGGGCTGGGCGGCACTCCTGCCCCTGGTGCTGGCGACCCTGGGTGGCGTCTTCGCCGTCAGTGGCGTGGGCGAAGCCGTGGCGTCGCTGGTCTCGATGGTGATTCCCGCCGACAGCCGCATGGCCTGCCTGCTGGCCTTCGCGCTGGGGATGGTGGTGTTCACGGTGATCATGGGCAACGCGTTTGCCGCATTCCCGGTGATGATGGCCGGCATCGGCCTGCCGCTGCTGGTGCAACGGCATGGTGCCGACCCGGCCGTCCTGGGGGCGATCGGCATGCTGACCGGTTATTGCGGCACCCTGCTGACGCCGATGGCCGCCAATTTCAACATCGTGCCGGCGGTGCTGCTGGGGCTGGACGACCAGTACGGCGTGATCCGCGCGCAGGCCGCCACCGGACTGTGGCTGATGGTCACCAACGTGCTGCTGATGGCCTGGCTGTGTTTCCGTTGATGCGATGTTTTCCCGAGCTCTGACATGACCGCCACCCGTACCCTCCTGCTGACCGGCTTCCAGGCCTTCGGCGGGGAGCAGGAAAACCCAAGCTGGCAAGCCGTAGCGGCCTTGCATGGCACGCGCATCGCCGGGCATCGCGTGGTGGCGCGCGAACTTCCGGTGGCGTTCGGAGACGCCCTGAAGGCGCTGCGGGTTGCGCTGCGCGACACGCGCCCGGCGCTGGCGGTCTGCGTGGGCCAGGCCGGCGGACGCGCGCAGATATCGCTGGAGCGCGTCGCGATCAACGTGGACGACGCACGCATCCCCGACAACGCCGGGAAGCAGCCGGTGGATGTCCCCGTGGTGACTGGCGGGCCCGCGGCGTACTTCGCCACGCTACCGATCAAGGCGATGCGGCAGGCACTGCAGGAGGCAGGATTTCCCGCCGAGATTTCACAGACCGCGGGCACCTTCGTCTGCAACCACGTGTTCTACGGCCTGATGCATGCGCTGCGCGCGCAGCGCCACGTCCGTGCCGGCTTCATCCACCTGCCCTATTCGCCTGCGCAGGCCGCAAGGCATCCGGGTGCACCGAGTCTTGCCGTGGAAACGGCGACGGGCGCGCTCCGTATCGCCTTGCAGGCCGCACTGCGCGTGCGTGAGGACGCGCGTCTGCCGGGCGGCGCGGAACACTGATCAGCGCGAAACGGCCACCCCCGTACCCGCAATGAGGTCGTGCAGGCAACGGCGATCGTCCCGAAAGACCATCGGCACATCCACCAGCACGTAGATCGAGCCCATGCACGGGATGTAGGCGATGGCATGCCGCGGATAGCCCTGCCCGTCGGCGTGGCGCTGCTTACCTGGGATGCGTGCGCGGGAAGACTCAGGTTCGCGGCAGCGTCACGCCCGTCTGGCCCTGGTACTTGCCGCCACGGTCCTTGTAGCTGGTCTCGCAGACGTCGTCGGCATCGGACTGGAAGAACAGCATCTGCGCCACACCTTCATTTGCGTAGATGCGTGCCGGCAGCGGCGTGGTGTTGCTGAACTCCAGCGTCACGTGGCCTTCCCATTCCGGCTCCAGCGGGGTGACGTTGACGATGATGCCGCAGCGCGCGTAGGTGCTCTTGCCCAGGCAGACCACCAGCGTGTCGCGCGGGATACGGAAGAACTCCACCGTGCGTGCCAGCGCAAAGCTGTTGGGCGGGATGATGCACTCGTCGGCTTCGATGTCCACGAAACTCTTCGGATCGAAGTGCTTCGGGTCGACGATGGTGGAATTGATGTTGGTGAACACCTTGAACTCGCGCGAGCAGCGGACGTCGTAGCCATAGCTGGAGGTGCCGTAGCTGACGATGCGCTCGCCGTTGACTTGCTTCACCTGTCCCGGCTCGAACGGTTCGATCATGCCCTGCTGTTCGGCCATGCGGCGGATCCAACGGTCGCTCTTGATGCTCATGCAAATCCTGGTCTGGTGGGGCGAAGGCCGCACGGACGGCGCGCGGCGGACGGGGAATTGTAGGGCGGGCCCCGGCCCGCCGTCTTCGGCTGACCGGTCAAACCAACGAAGAGGCGATGGGCACGGACGCCCGCGGTCGCTGCGCCAGCGTCGCCGCCATCACCCGCGCCGTCTGCCGATAGGCCTGTGCCGCAGCCGAATCCGGTGCGGCCACGACGACAGGCTGCCCCGCATCCCCCTGCTCGCGGATGGCGATGTCCAGCGGCAAGGACCCCAGCAGCGGCACGCCGTACTGCGCCGCCATCCGCTCGCCACCGCCCTGGCCGAACAGGTGCTCCACGTGGCCACAGTTCGAACAGGTGTGGACGGCCATGTTCTCGACGATGCCCAGCACCGGCACTTCGACCTTCTCGAACATCTTCAGCGCCTTCTTGGCGTCCAGCGTCGCGATGTCCTGGGGCGTGGTCACGATGACGGCCCCCGCGACCGGGATCTTCTGCGCCAGCGTCAGCTGGATGTCGCCGGTACCCGGCGGCAGGTCGATCAGCAGATAGTCCAGATCGCCCCAGAGGGTGTCATTGAACAACTGCATCAGTGCCGACGTGGCCATCGGTCCGCGCCAGATCATGGGGGTGTCCTGGTCCACCAGAAGCCCGATGGACATGGCCTCCACCCCGAACGCCCGCATCGGTTCGATCAATTTGTTGTCCGGGCTGTCCGGCCGTCCCGACAGACCCAGCATGGCCGGCACGCTGGGCCCGTAGACGTCGGCATCCAGCACACCGACCCGCGCCCCGTCGGCGGCCAGCGCCAGGGCCAGGTTCACCGCCGTGGTGGATTTCCCCACGCCACCCTTGCCAGAGCCGACCGCGATGACGTTGCGGACGCGGGGGTGGGGAGTGAGGGCGCCTTGGACGGTGTGGGCTCGAACTGACATGGAAAAGCTACTCGGGACGTGGCAAAAGTGCGTGCCATTGCGTCGAGAAAGCACCGCGCGCATCGGCAGAGCGGGCACGGATCATCTCATACTCCAGGCCGAGGGACTTTCCAGTCCGCGCCCGCTGCACTACTCTGGCCCGCAAGCCAATGCCTGAACGAGATGTTCAGTATCGGATCATCTGGACAGCTGCAGCCGTCCATTGGCGCCATTTCATAAGACTCCAGGGTACGAAACAGACCATGAAGATTGGGAAAGGATATTTGATCGTTGCGTCATTACTTTTGATGACCGGAAACGCCACGGCTAGAGAAGCGATTCCGATCGAATCCTTCGCGCGCCTGCCCAACATCCAGTCCGTGTCCATGAGCACGGATGGCAAGAACCTAGTTGCCATCGTGGCGATGCCCGGCTCCAACAATCAGGAAACAGGGCTGGCGACCTGGAATCTGGACGATCTGGATGCCGGCTCGGTCATCACGCCCTCCGGCGACAGGATGAAGTTCATCGCCGCCAATGCGATGAAGGCCAACCGGGTACTCGTCCTGGGCCGCCAGGAGTGGACGGGGCAACTGGGCGGCTGCGGCGAAGGCAGCACGGTGGGCGCGACCAAGACCTTCGTGGTCAAGCCCTACCTGACCGACGTCAAACAGCAGAAGTTCGACGAGGCGTTCGCGGACAACACACGGCGCCTCGGTGTTGGCGAGGACCTGAAGCGCTGCCTTGAGATCGCGGGCACGGCCAATCTGGTGCATACGCTGCCGCTGGATCCGGACAACGTCATTATTTCGCAGACCAGCGGCCTGTCGCTCAGCGGCGCCTACTACCTTTACAACCTGCGTACCAACGACACGAAGCTGCTGTTCCGCGCCAACAACCGTACCAGCCCCGGCCTGTTCAATCCGCGCAATGGCGAACTTCTGACCCGTAGCCAGTTGGAACCGATCTCGCCTGGCGAATACGAGCAGCGCATCCTCATCCGCAACAAGGCCGGCGAATTCGAGGTGCACGAGCCTCTGACCAGTAAACTCAGCCAGCGCAATGCCGTCGATATCGTCGGCATCGATGAGCAGACCGGCAAGTTCTATGTACTGACCGACATGTTTTCGGACCTTGTGCAGGCATGGATGTATGACCCTGCAACGCGCAAGTTCGATAGCGAGCCACTGCTCGCCCACCCCAAGTTCTCGATCAGCCGCCTGATCCTGGGCTCGCAACCAAGCAACTTCAACCGCGTGCTCGGCTTTGTCGTCGACGGTCCGGAACCGGAGGCGACGTACGTCGACCCGGAACTGACCTCGATCCACGCCGGCTTGAAGAAGGCCTATCCCGGCCGCACGGTCGCCATCACGGGTTACAACAATGACCTGTCGCGTGTGCTGTTCACCACCGAAAGTGCGCAGCAGGCATCCAGCTATCGCTTGTTGATCGATCGCAAGCGTGTCGTTGACCTAGGCGATGAGCGCCCCTGGATCGACTCCAAACAGATTGGAGAGCAGCGCTGGGTCAACTATCCCGCCCGTGACGGCCTGAGCATCCCTGCCCTGCTCGACCTGCCGGCCGGTTGGAAGCAGAGCGATGGCCCGCTGCCCACCATCATCCATCCGCACGGAGGTCCCTGGGCCCGTGACTACGGCGGCTGGGACGCGTCGGGCTGGGTACCGTTCCTCACCTCGCGCGGATACGCCGTGCTCCGTCCGCAGTACCGCGGCTCCAGTGGTCTGGGACGCAAGCTGTGGCTGGCCGGTGACGCCGAATGGGGCCAGAAGATGCAGGATGACAAGGACGATGGCGCTGACTGGCTGGTCAAGCAGGGCATCGCCGACCCCGAACGCCTGGCCATCTTCGGTTATTCCTACGGCGGCTTCGCAGCGGCGGCGGCCGTGGTCCGCCCCAACAGTCCTTATCAGTGCGCAATCTCCGGCGCACCGGTGACCGACCTGACCAAGCTGGGCTGGTCATGGAGTGAGAACCGCCTGCAGCGGATCCTGCAAGGCCGGACCGTCAAGGGCATGGACCCCATGCTCAATACCGACAAAGCCAACGTCCCGGTACTGCTGTACGTGGGCGATCGCGATGTACGCACCCCGTCCTTCCATGCCCGCGGCTTCTACGATGCGGTCAAGGACAAGGTACCGGCAAAATTCGAACTGATCGCCGACATGCCCCACAGCATGCCGTGGTACTACCGCCACCAGCAGCAAGCCCTTGGCCTGATGGAAAACTTCCTGGCCAAGGATTGCGGGCCGGGCGGACTCTGACCCCCACGCTTCCACGCATTGGAACCCCGCCGCCCGGCGGGGTTTCTTTTTTCACCGTTCTCCGAGCGTGCTACCGGCCCGATGCCCGATCCGGCCTCATCTGCGGTTTCCCGTGCGACAAGCCAGCGTATTGCGCGCCCCCCCCTTAGCACAGCTTCGCGGAAGGCGGTTATGCCCGTGTCACATGTTTCTAACATTTGGTTGCTATGGGAACCGGACGGTGCATATACTCGCTTAACCCCTGCATAACGTGCAGGGGCACTCATCTAGCGGGACTCTTAGGGGATTCAACCATGCAGCAAGCAAAGAAAGGCATTGCCTTCAAGAAGTTGCCTTTGTTCGTCGCCGTCCTCGGCTGCCTGTACGGCGGCAACGCTATGGCACAGGACGAGGCAACCGAGAATGAACCGGAGGAGAAGAAAGAAGCCGTTCAGCTCGACAAGATCACGGTTACCGGCTCGCTGCTCAAGCGTGTCGAATACGACTCCGTGTCACCGGTCCAGGTCATCACCGCTGATACCAACATCGCGCTGGGGCAGGTTGAAACCTCCGAGTTCCTGCAGAAGTCGAGCATCGCTGCAGGTGCTACCCAGATCAGCCACCAGTTCGGCGCATTCGTGACCGAAGGTGGCGTGGGTGCGCAGACCCTGTCGCTGCGCGGCCTTGGCCCGAACCGTAGTCTGGTCCTGCTCAATGGCCACCGCCCCGGCCCGGCCGGTACGCGCGGCCAGGTGGGCGCGTTCGACCTCAACGTGCTGCCTTCTTCGATCGTGCAGCGCATCGAACTGCTGAAAGACGGCTCGTCCTCGATCTACGGTTCGGATGCCGTAGCCGGTGTGGCCAATGTCATTACCCGCAAGAACATCACCTCTCCGGAAATCTCCGTGAGCTTCCGCGCCCCATTCTTTGGCGGTGGCGAAGTGATCAATCTGTCCGGCGCGACCGGCTGGAACTTCGACAACGGCAGCATCACGCTGGCGGGCGAGTACTACAAGCAGTCTCCGCTGACTGTCGGCGACCGCGACTTCCTGAAGTGCGCTGAAGACCTGGTGTGGGATCAGGAAGGCAACCGCATCGACCGCGAGGATCGCTCCATCCTCGCCGGCACCCCGCTCGGCGGCTGCACCAGCGGCAACCTGTACGCGAACACCGTCAGCGACCTGCTGACGGGTGCGCGCTACGTGCCTACCTGGAACGGCCAGACCATCGGCAACATCCCGGGCTACCGCCCGCGCGTAAGCACGACCTACGCGAACTCGCCGCAGGCCAGCTACACCGACGTGCTGAACTTCCCCTTCTTCGGCGAGCAGTACGTCATCCAGGATCTCGAACGCTTCAGCGGTTACCTGTCGACCGACTTCTCACTGGGTGACGTGAACTGGAAGACCGAACTCCTGGTCAATCGTCGCGAAAGCGAGTACAGGGGCTTCCGCCAGTTCTTCCCGGTCATCGTCGGTGGTTCGGGCTACTTCTACGCCAACGACCCCGATTTCCGGAATACCGCAACACCCTCCGGTGTTTCTCAGCCGGTCATGCCTTTCCGCTCGAACAGCAGCCAGAAGGTCGACTACTACTACGTCAACACCAACTTCAACGGCCTGTTCGCCGACACGTGGTCCTGGGACATCAATGCGTCGTACTCGCGCTCCAGCGGTACTTACAGCAATCTGGCGATCGACGCATCCAAGACCGGCGACTGGAACTACGGTGAAGATGCCCCGACCATCAATTACTTCGATCCGGGTTTCCTCAATGGCACCCGGATGGACGAACTGGTCGGCCTGATTGGTGTGTGGGATACCGGCAAGACCGTGTACGACCAGACGGTCGTGACCGGCGTGGTGACCGGTGAGCTGTTCAACCTGCCTGCAGGTGCGGTGGGCGCGGCGATCGGTGCCGAGTACCGCGAATTCAGCATTGACGACCAGCCGGGCTTTTACTCGGTCAACGGTCTCCTTTGGGGCGCGTCCTCTGCACAGCAGACCAAGGGCGACGATTCGGTGAAGGAAGTGTTCGCCGAAGTCGAAGTGCCGCTGCTGAAGGGCCTGCCGGGCGTCGAGTCGCTGACGTTCAACGCTTCGACCCGCTGGTTCGACTACGACTCGGTAGGCGACAGCGACGATGTCTGGAAGATCGGTCTGGGCTGGCAGATCGTGCCCTCGCTGCGCCTGCGTGCAACCAAGGGCACTTCGTACCGTGCTCCGGGCCTGTATGAGCTGTACTTGGGCAATCAGTCGGCCTTCCTGGGTCAGACAGCGATCGATCCCTGCATCAACTGGGGCGAAAGTTCCAATGCCAACATCCGTGCCAATTGCGGTGCAGCAGGTATTCCGGACAACTACAACGGCGCACCCAGTTCGGCCACCATCTACCAAGGTGGCGGTGCGGGCTTCCTGACACCGGAACATTCCAACGCCTTCACCGGCGGTCTGATCTGGACCCCGGAATTCGCTCCGATAAGTGTCGCTCTGGACTACTTCGAGATCGAGGTGTTGGACCAGATCGGCGAACTGGAAGCGCAGACGATCGTCGCCAGTTGCTACGGCTCGGACGTGTATCCGAACAACTTCTGCTCGATGTTCACGCGTAACGCACCGGATGCTGCGGTCGAACCAAACGGCATCCAGGAGGTCTATGCGACCTACGTCAACATCAACAAGCAGAAGGTGCGTGGCTATGACCTGCTGGTCCGCTACGAAGACGATTTCTCGTTCGGCAAGCTGACGCTGGAATCCAATGTCACCTACATGAAAGAAGATGTGGTGCAGCTGTTCGACAGTCCGCTGGCGGGTGGTTCGACAATCTCCAACTACGTCGGCGGCATCGGCCGTCCGAAGACCGTCGGCAACCTGTCGGCTTCGCTGGAGCGCGGCGACTGGACGTACAACTGGGGCATCGAGTTCGTCGACAGCACCCGTCGTCTGACGCCACTCACCTCCACCGGCAGCTACACCTACTTCGGCCATCCCAACGCCGTCGTCGACACCAAGGCCGACAGCCGCACCTACCACACGGTATCGGTGCAGTATGAACAGCCGAAGTGGTCGTTCCTGATGGGTATCCGCAACCTGTTCAACAAGGAACCGGACACCATATCGGCCGCCGCTGGCTACAACCGCTACGGCAACGTACCGGTGAGTGCCACCCAGTACGACTACCTCGGCGTTTCGCTGTTCGCCCGTGTGAACTACAAGTTCTGACGGCCGGTCCGCGCATCGTGGTGTAACAGGCAGGGGCGGCGAAAGCCGCCTCTGCTTTTTTGCGGAACCTCCGGCAACAAGTCGAGCACGACCCTTCTTCCATACCCCACCGGATGCGGTATAAAGAGGCCATCCCGCCGGCCACCGCCGGCGGGCCTGACCAACATCCCTGGGAGGGGAACATGCGCAAGACCCTGTTGGCCGCCTGGCTGGCCGTTCCGTTGCTTGGTCTGTCGCTGTCGGCCGCCGCTGCCGATGCGACCGGGCGCTGGAAGACCATCGACAGCGATACCGGCAAGCCCAAGTCCATCGTGGAAATCACCCGTGCCGCCAACGGTACGCTCAGCGGCCGGATCATCGAGCTGCTCAACCCGAGCAAGCCGAATCCGGTCTGCGACAAGTGCAAGGACGACCGCAAGAACAAGCCGATCACCGGCATGGAGATCATCCGCGGCATGAAGGCCGACGGTGCCAATGAATGGAGCGGCGGCACGATCCTGAAGCCGGACGAAGGCAAGGTGTACAAGTCGAAGATGGAACTGATCGACGGCGGCAAGAAGCTGGAGGTGTCGGGCTGCATCGCCTTCATCTGCAAGTCGCAGACCTGGATCCGCCAGTAAACGCTTTTCATGAGTTCCCGCGGGCCCGGTCATTGCCGGGCCCGCTGCATTGCAGGGGCGGAAAGGGTGCCGTTCGGTCCATGCGATAATCGCGGCCCCCCGTCGCGAAGTCCGTCATGAGCCGCACCGCCCTCGTCACCAACGCCCTGCCCTACGCCAACGGACCGCTGCACCTCGGTCACCTGGTGGGCTACATCCAGGGCGACATCTGGGTGCGGGCACGGCGCATGCGTGGCGACACGGTGTTCTTCGTGTGTGCCGATGACACCCACGGCACGCCGATCATGCTGGCCGCGGAGAAGGCGGGCATCACACCCGAGGCCTTCATCGCCGGCATCCAGGCCGGACACGAACGCGACTTCGCCGCCTTCGGCGTGGCGTTCGACCACTACGACTCCACCAACTCGGTCGCCAACCGCGAGCTCACGGAAGCGTTCTACGGGCGTCTGGAGGCCGGCGGCCACATCGCGCGCCGCAGCGTCGCGCAGTTCTACGATCCGGCCAAGGGCATGTTCCTGCCGGACCGTTACATCAAGGGCATCTGCCCGAACTGCGGTTCGGCCGACCAGTATGGCGACAACTGCGAAGTGTGCGGGGCCACCTACGCGCCGACCGAGTTGAAGGAACCGAAGTCGGTGCTGTCGGGCGCCACGCCCGAGATCCGCGACTCCGAACACTACTTCTTCGAGGTGGGCCGCTTCGAGGCGTTCCTGCGGGAATGGCTGGCCGGCGACGTGGCACTGCCGGGCGTCAAGGCCAAGCTGCGCGAATGGCTGGATGCGGAGGGCGGCCTGCGCGCCTGGGACATCTCGCGCGACGCGCCTTACTTCGGCTTCGAGATCCCCGGCGCGCCCGGCAAGTACTTCTACGTGTGGCTGGATGCCCCGATCGGCTACCTGAGCAGCTTCCGCACGCTGTGCGCACGCCTGGGCATGGACTTCGACCCATACCTGAAAGCCGGCACCGACACCGAACTGCACCACTTCATCGGCAAGGACATCGTCAACTTCCATGGCCTGTTCTGGCCTGCCGTGCTGCACGGTGTCGGCCTGCGCGCACCCACGCGGCTGCACGTCAACGGCTACCTGACCGTGGATGGCGCGAAGATGTCCAAGTCGCGCGGCACCTTCATCATGGCGCGCACCTACCTGGATGTCGGCCTGGAGCCGGAGGCGCTGCGCTACTACTACGCCGCCAAGTCCTCGGGCGGCGTGGATGATCTCGATCTGAATCTGGGCGACTTCATCGCGCGCGTGAACGCGGACCTGGTGGGCAAGTTCGTCAACCTGGCCAGCCGCTGCGCGGGCTTCATCGACAAGCGCTTCGGGGGAAAGCTCGCGGACGTGTTGCCCGAGCCGGCGATGTACCAGCGCTTCGTCGAGGCGCTCGGCCCCATCACCGAGGCCTATGAACGCAACGAACCCGCCACCGCGCTGCGCCTGACCATGGCACTGGCCGACGACGCCAACAAATACATCGACGAAAAGAAGCCGTGGGTGATCGCCAAGCAGGAGGGCGCCGACACCCAACTGCAGGCCATCTGTACGCAAGGTCTGAACCTGTTCCGCATCCTGGCCGCCGCACTGAAACCCGTCCTGCCGCGCACGGCGGCGGAGGCGGAAGCCTTCCTGAGCGCGCCGGTGGTGCTGTGGAGCGACGTGGCTGCGCCGCTGCTCGGCCACACCATCCAGCCCTACTCGCCACTGTTCACCCGTATCGACCCGAAACTGATCGACGCCATGACCGACGCATCCAAGGACACGCTCGCCGCACCCGCACCTGCCCCCCCCGAGAAGAAGGCCGAGGCGAAGTCGGCTGCGCCCGTGGAAGCGAAGGACGCCACCGGCGTCATCGGCATCGACGATTTCGCCAAGCTCGACCTGCGCGTCGGCAAGGTGCTGGAATGCGGTTTCGTCGACGGTTCCGACAAGCTGCTGCGCTTCCTGCTGGACGCGGGCGACCTGGGCCAGCGGCAGATCTTCTCCGGCATCCGCGCCAGCTACGGCGAGCCGGAAAAGCTGATCGGGCGCAACGTGGTGTTCATCGCCAATCTGGCCCCGCGCAAGATGCGCTTCGGCCTCAGCGAGGGCATGATCCTGTCGGCCGGCTTCGATGGTGGCGCACTGGCGCTGCTGGATGCGGATGCCGGCGCCCTGCCCGGCATGCCGGTGCGCTGATCCGCGCGGTCGCGCTACGGCGATGAACGCCGATCTCGTCGAACGCCTCGACCGCCTATTGCCGCAGACGCAATGCGGCCAGTGTGGGTACGACGGTTGCCTGCCTTACGCGCAGGCAATGGCGCATGGCGACGCAGGCGTGGACCATTGCCCGCCCGGTGGCGATGAGGGCGCGCGGGCCCTCGCAAGGGTGCTGGAAGTACCGCCCCTGCCCTACGACCGCACGCGCGGTACGCACAAGGCGGCCATCGTCGCAGTGGTGGTCGAAGCCGACTGCATCGGCTGCACGAAGTGCATCCAGGCCTGCCCCGTGGATGCCATCATCGGCGGCGCGAAACATATGCACGTGGTGATCGACCCCCTGTGCACGGGCTGCGAACTCTGCGTGCCTGCATGCCCGGTGGACTGCATTGTGATGGAGCCGGTCCGGGCACCCTGAGTTCGAGAACGATCAACGATCGCCGTTTGCGCAAGCCGAGCACACGCGCTCGACCGTATAACCCTGCGCACGCAATTTCTCCACCACCCCATCCTTGCCCAGCAGATGCAAGGCGCCCACGACGACCAGCGCATCGTCGTCGCCGGGCTGGGTGAGGATCTGCCGGATCTTCGGCACCCATGCGTCGTTGCGCTCCACATTGATGCGCTGGTAGAGGCGCGGGTATTGGCGCTTCATGTCGGCTGCCATGCGGGTCCACAGGCCTTCGGCATCGCCGCGACGCCAGGCCTGGTGCAGCCGCTCGGTTTCCGCCGCCCCCTTGTCGGCCTGTTCCAGCGCTTCCGTGATGAACTGGCGCTGCTCGGTGGCATCCATGCCGTCCAGCACACCGATCTGTTCCCGCGCGCGCTCCAGCCCGCCCGTCGGCTTGCCGGCGGCCTTGGCCCTGTCCATGAAGTGGTTGTCCAGGCCCAACTTCGGATCCAGCCCCTGCCTGGTCATCTCGACGATGCTGATGGTAAGAGCGACGAACCACGGCTCGAAACTGTTGAACGTGGCCAGCGGCATGCCGTTCTCGCCGGCCCAGGCGTCAAGGCGCGACCATGTCGCCTCATCCAGATCCTGCTGGAGCGTCTTGCCATCGGTACGCATGGCGGCCTGCATCATCAACTGCGGCAGTGCCGGGGACTGCATTTCCTCGGGCGACAGTTCGAACAACAGTCGCTCGGCATCGGCAAACGCGGCGTCGATGTCGGCGGAGAGCGGATAGTCGCTGGTCCGCAGCAGGTGGAACGAGCCGAGCAGGTACACCGCATTGTCCTTGTCCGAGACCTTCCACATCAGCGGTACGGGCGCTCCCGTCGCTTTGGGCACATCTGCCGCGAGAACGGACGTGCTGACCAGCACACCGATCAGGACGAAGGTTTTCAGCGATTGGCGCAACAGCATCGGAGCCTTCCTTTCAGAGCACTTTGATGGGCTTCGCGTAAGCCTTCTCACCTGCGTCGACCAGCAGGTCGAGGCGGTTCTCCGCAGGTGGCAGCGGACAGGTGGCGTATGGCGTGAACGCGCAAGGCGGGTTGTAGGCGCGATTGAAGTCCAGCACCACCTTGCCGTTGCTCGGTCCTTCCGCATCGAGGAAGCGGCCTGCGGGATAGCTGCCGTGCCCACTGGTGCGATCGGCGAGCACGAAGAACAACGGTCCCTCGGGAGGACCCAGCGCTTCGAGGCGGAACATCTTGCCATCGCGCTCGAACTCGACCGCGCCTGGATTCGGTGACTCGTTGGTCACGCCGATCACGTCCACGATGGTCAGTGTCTTGCCTGGTGGGTGCGCGATGTAACGCCCCTCCACGCGCCACGCCTCCTGGAGGGGCCAGTAATCCAGTCCCACGAACTGCGTGCGCGATTCGGCATCGGCATGCTTCACGCGCAGCGCGTGGCGCCCTCCGCGTTCGATGACCGACAGCGTGCCCTTGCCTTCATCGAACCCGACGGCGCTTGGCGAAGGATCGCGATCACTCTGCAGTTCCACGCGCCCCTTCAGCGGTTCGCCGTCGAGTGTCAGGTCGACACCGCGCTCGGGCGTGAAGAAGATGCGCCCTTCCTGCTGCGTCAACATGCCCATCTTCGCCGGGCCCACGGCGAGCTTGATGCCACTGGCCGGTCCACTGCCGAGGAAGTGCGATTTCAGTTCGATCCAGTGCAGGCCGACCAGGCTGGTCCAGCCATCCGGCGCCACCAGTTCGTTCTTCCGTTGCTCGCGCCACGTGGCGTTGTCGGCCAGGAAGCCGGCATCGACCACTTTGCCGGTCGTCGCCCCCTTCCCGCCATCCCCTCCACACGCGGCCAGCAGGCCCAGCAGCATGGCCATCCCCAGCCATCCCGTGTTCTTCCCCATTTCAGCGTCCTCGCAGGAACCAGCGGTCGATCTCGCCCAAGGAAAAGCGCGTCCAGGTCGGACGGCCATGGTTGCATTGCCCGGAGCGCTCGGTGATTTCCATCTCGCGCAGCAGGGCATTCATTTCAGGCAGCGTGAGGCGCCGGTTGGCGCGCACGGCGCCGTGGCAGGCCATCGTTGCCAGCAGTTCGTCGCGCGCAGCCGCGACGCGCCGGCTTTCGCCATGCTCGCGCAGGTCGGCCAGCACATCGCGCAGCAATGCCTCCGGCTCGGCATTGGACAGCAGGGCCGGGATGCTGCGCACGCTCAGCGACTGCGGGCCGCTGCGGGTGACATCGAACCCCAGTGCAGCGAGCGTGGAGGCCTCGCGCTCGGCCACGTCCGCCTCACGCTCGGCCACCGCCAGCACCAGCGGCACCAGCAGCGGCTGGGTACGCAGGCCGATGCTGTCGTGCGCATCCTTCAGTTTTTCGTAGCCGATGCGTTCGTGCGCGGCATGCATGTCCACCACGATCAGGCCATCGGCGTTCTCCGCCAGGATATAGATGCCATGCAACTGCGCGATGGCAAAGCCCAGTGGTGGAATGCCCCTCGCGTCGTCTGCCGGCATCACCGGCATGGAGGATGGGGAATATGCCGCTTGCAGATCCGGGCGAGCCGCAGGCGCGGACGCATAGAGCGCCGCGTATGCCGCCGGTGCCTCGGCCACGCTGAGGCCCAGCGGAGACTGCTGCGTAGGCATCCACGCCGAAGGCGCGGGCGCAGCAGCAGCGGCGTGCGATGCGAACGGCGATGCACTGGCACCCTGCGGCACCATGCCCGCACGTGTCTCCGCCAGGGCTTCATGCAGCGTGCGGTAGACGAAGTCATGGATCAGTCGCGTGTCGCGGAAGCGGACTTCATGCTTGGCCGGATGGACGTTCACGTCCACACGCGTGGGATCGAGCTCCAGGAACAGCACGTACGCAGGTTGGCGACCATGGAACAGCACATCCTGGTAGGCCATCTTCACCGCGTGCGCGATGTTGCGGTCGCGCACGGAACGTCCGTTGACGTAAACGTACTGCTGGTCGGCGCTGGCCCGTGAGTAACCGGGCTGCGCGATCCAGCCGTGCAGGCGCAGGCCGGCGGCGGCATGGTCCACGCGCAGCGCGTTGCGTGCGAACTCCTCTCCCAGCGTTTCGCCCAGCCGTGCGAGCGATTCGAGCTCGTCGGCCTTGTAGCGCCGCGACGGACGGCCGTTGTGCGAGACGCGCAGTTCAATGTCGGGACGCGCCAGCGCCAGTGACCGCAACCACTCTTCGATGTGGCCCATTTCGGTACGTTCGGCGCGCAGGAACTTGCGCCGCGCCGGCACGTTGTAGAACAGTTCGCGCACTTCCACCGTGGTACCCACCGCGTGCGGCTTGGGCGCGACTTCACCGACCTTGCCGCCTTCCACCTGCAGCGATGCGCCGTGCTCATCCTGCGCGCGCCGCGACGTCAGCGCGAAGCGGCTGACCGATGCGATCGACGGCAGGGCTTCGCCACGGAAGCCGAGCGTGGCCACCGCTTCCAGATCGTCGAGCGAAGCGATCTTGCTGGTGGCGTGGCGCGACACCGCCAACGGCAGTTCGTCCGGCGCGATGCCGCCGCCGTCGTCGCGGATGCGGATCAGGCGGACGCCGCCCTCTTCCAGGTCGATGTCGACGCGGCGCGCGCCGGCATCGAGCGCGTTCTCCACCAGTTCCTTGACCACGGACGCGGGGCGTTCGACGACTTCGCCGGCGGCGATCTGGTTGATGAGGGTATCGGGGAGCTGGCGGATCGGCACGTGCTGGCGGCGCTGGCGCGCCGTCCCGGGGAATCAGACGTGATGATAGCCGAGCGCGTGCGGGATCAGGGCGCGCCGGCCGCACCGCCGGCGGCGACGGTGCGCGCCTCGGCCTCGGCCTGCGCACGCGCGGCGAACAACGTGCCCGGTGGCGGCTGGCGGGTGAAGTAGGACTGGATGCCCTCCAGCACGGCGCTTGCCACCTTGCGCTGGTGGGCCGGGTCGAACAGGCGCTTCTCCTCGTCCGGATTGGAGATGAAACCTGTTTCCACCAGCATCGCCGGCATGTCGGAATTGCGCAGCACCTCGAAGTTCGCGAACTCGATCTGCGGCTTGTGGGTCTTGCCCAACCCCTTCAGGGAGGTCAGCACGTGCCCCGCCGCGTCCTGCGACGCCTTCATGTGGCCGCTCTGGGCGAGATCCAGCAACACGTTCGACAACGTGTCCTTGGTCAGGCGCACACCGCCGACCAGGTCGGAGGCGTTTTCCTTGTCGGCCAGCCAGCGCGCGTGCTGCGACGACGCACCGCGCAACGAGAGCACGTAGACGGACGAGCCCCAAGCGCTGCGGTTCTCCGCAGCGTCCGCATGGATCGACACGAACATGTCGGCCTTCGCACCACGCGCCTTGCGGGCGCGCTGCGGGCGTTCCACATAGACGTCGGTATCACGGACCAGGTAGGCCCTCATGCCCGGGGTGGCATTGATCTGCCGGGCCAGCTCCTTGGAGATGGCCAGCACTGCATGCTTCTCGTAGCGGCCACTGGGGCCGATCGCGCCCGGATCCTGGCCGCCGTGACCAGGGTCGATCGCAACCACGAGCGGTCGCGTACCGGCGATGAGGCTGCTGGACGGCTTCGGAGCCTCCGGCGCGGGTGCCGTTCCGGTCGCCGGCGTGACGGTCGAGCCAGGCACAGGGGCCGGCTGACCGGTGGCGATGGTATAGGCAGGACGCTCGCCGCCCACCGTGGATGCCGGCGCGGTATTCGGCGTCGGCTGGCCATTGAGGATGGCCTGCGGCGAGGGCGTCGTGGCGGCGCTCCCCACTGTCGTCTGTGCCGGTGCCGGTGCCGTCGGCACGGCTACCGCGGGCGCATTCCCGGCCTGCACCACCTGCGCGGTCAGCAACGCGGTGGCGCGGGCGGCATCGGCCTGCGGCGAGGCAGTCGATGCGGCAGTCGACGCGACCGTGGTCGGCACCGTCGCTGCCTGCGTGGGCGGGGTCGTCGGCGCCTGGGCCGTGGATGCGGGCACGCCATCGCCCGGCCATTCGATCACCAGGCGCGAGCTTCCGCCCGCCTGCTCCATGCGGGGCTTCAGCGCGGCAACCGGCGATGCCAGGTCGAACACGATGCGCAGGGTGGTGGGATCGGGCTGGCCGGTGCGGACTGCACGCACGACGCCTGCGGGCACGGGCAGACGCAGGCCGGCCTTCGCTTTGGAGGCCGGCAGGTCGACGACCAGCCGGTCCGGTGCTTTCAGCGTCAGGGTCTTGTACTGCCCGGCGCCCGCGAGCTGGATTTCCGCCCGGGTGCCGGTACTGCCCTGGCTCAGGCTGACGGCGGTGACTTCACCCGCGCGCAGCCCGCAAGGCGCCAACGCCAGCAAGCCCGCGAGGGCAAGGCGCAACGCGGTGGTGGTGGTGGTGGGCATCCCCGGGATCATGCCGCGGATTCAAGCACCATCGAGTCACGAATGCAAGGCGTTTTCCCTTAATAATCCGTGACCTGCCAGATGTTCCTAACCAGTCTGGAGAGATGGCGCCTGCAACTGCCCCTCTGAGGCTAGCCGGGACAACCACTGCTCACCGGCCAGTGAGGATGCGACAAGTCGCGCCGAACGCCCCCTCCCCTCCACATCCAGGAGCACCTTCAGGTCTGCCTGCGGCAGCGCCGCAATGCCACGCTCGGGCCATTCCACCAGCCAGAGCACCGCAGCCCCTTCATCCAGGCCCAGGAATTCAAGTTCACCGGCATCGCCGATGCGGTAGAGGTCCAGATGCCAGGCTTCGCCACCTTCCAGGGGGTAGCGCTCGACGAGCGTGTAGGTCGGGCTGCGTATCGCGCCGGTTACACCCAGCTCACGCAGCAGGGCGCGTGCCAGGGTCGATTTGCCCGCGCCCAGGTCACCCTGCAGGTGCACCACGGCAGGTTGCGGGCGGGTGCGGGCAAGCGCATGGCCCAACGCTTCGGTGGCATCGCTGTCGGCGAGAAGGATGTGCATGTCCGGATTCTACGGGGTTGCCCACGTCGGGCGGTTCGCTTGCCTGCGCGTCAGGGATTCGCCAAGCGCCGTACGTGGGGAAACAGATCCGCAGGCAGCAGGCCGCGTTCGCCATCCCACGCTGCCGCATCGCCGGCCAGCGCATGCAGCAACGCGCCTGCACTTGCCGCATCGAACCCCGACAGCCCCTGCGCACGCAATGCCGCGATGATGCCCGTGAGCACATCGCCCATCCCACCCACCGCCATGCCGGGATTGCCTGCATCGATCACCCGCGGCACCTGGCCGGGCGCGGCAACGAGGGTGCCTGCGCCCTTCAGCACCACGACGGATGCATGGCGTTGCGCGATGGCTGCCGCAGCACCGAATCGATCCCGCTGCACGTCCGTCGTCTTGCAGCCGAGCAACCTCGCGGCTTCGCCCGGATGCGGCGTCAGGATCGCGTCTTCCAGCGATTGCGGCATGTCGACCAGCAGATTGAGTGCGTCCGCATCGAGCACCAGCGGCTTCGCACTGCGCACGGCATACTGGAACAGGGCTTGCCCCCAGTCGTGCCGCCCAAGTCCGGGCCCGATGGCGACAACATCCGAGCGCGCCAGCAACGGCATCAGGTCGCTCGTCGACTCTACCGCCCGCACCATCGCCTCTGGCCTGCGCGACAGCAGTGCCGCGACGTGCGCCGCGCGCGTCGCCACGCTCACCAGGCCAGCGCCTGCGCGCAGCGCGGCTTCCGCGCACAAGGCAACCGCGCCGCCGCTGCCCTCATCTCCTCCGATGCACAGCACGTGCCCGGACTCTCCCTTGTGCGTGTTGCGACGGCGTGGCAGCAACCAGCGTGCCAGCGCTTCCTGCTGCAACAGCGACGATTGCGCCTGCACGCCGTCATGCGTGTCGGCAGGCAGGCCGAGGTCATCCAGCGCGAGTACGCCGGTGTATTCCAGCGCATCCCCTGTATGCAGGCCCGCATGTCGCGCGATGAACTGCAACGTGCGCGTCGCCACCACCGCCACCCCGGGAGCGCTGCCTCGATCGGCGTCCACACCACTGGGCACGTCCAGCGCGAACACCGGCGCCGACTGCATGTTGATCGCATCGATCACGGCCTGCACGCCTGCATCCGGTGCGCGCGAAAGTCCGATGCCGAACAGCGCGTCGATCACGATGTCGGCCTTCGGCAAGGTGCCGCCGAACAACGTCACGTGCCCGCCGGCCGCCACGTAGTCCGTGCACGCGCGCTGCGCGACGGCGTTGCCGGGCACGTGCGCCGGCAGGTGCACGACCTCGACGCGCCGGCCTGCGCGATGTGCGTGTCGTGCGAGTACGTAGCCATCCCCGCCGTTGCTGCCCGGGCCGCAGACCACGACGATGCGCTGGGCCTCCGGCCAGTGCAGCAGCAGATGCTGCCAAGCGGCCTGCCCGGCGCGCTGCATCAGCACGTAGGGATCATCCCCCAGTGCACGCGTGGCGCGCTCGTCCAATGCCCGCGCGGCGAGCGTGGAATGAAGGGGCAAGGTGCCGGACATGGCCGGATTCTAGGACTGGCCGGGGTTGCGGGGAAGTGAATGCGCTCCCGCCACCTATAATTCCCGCATGTCCCTGCCCGGCCCGACGACGCCCGCACCAGACTCGCACGCGCTTGCGCTGCGCGTGCGCGCCCTCGCGCGCGAACTCGGCTTCCAGCGCTGCGGCATCGCGGGCATCGAACTCGGCGACGACGAACACCACCTGCGCGACTGGCTGGCGCAGGGCCTGTATGGCTCGATGGCGTGGATGGCACACCACGGCGACAAGCGCGCACGGCCACAGGAACTGATTCCCGGCACGTTGCGGGTCATCTCCGTGGGGCTCGACTATGGTCGGAACGACAGTGACGACGCCTGGGACACGCTGCAGGACGGCACGCGCGCCTATGTCGCGCGTTACGCGCTGGGCCGCGACTACCACAAGCTGATGCGCAACCGCCTGCAGAAGCTGGCCGAACGCCTGCAGCAGGAAGTCGGCGCGTTCGGCCATCGGGTGTTCGTGGACTCGGCACCGGTGCTGGAGCGCGCATTGGCGCGCAACGCGGGACTCGGCTGGATCGGCAAGCACACCTGCCTGATCGACAAGGACGGCGGCTCGTGGTTCTTCCTCGGCGAGATCTACGTCGACCTGCCGCTGCCGATCGATGCGCCCGCCTCGGCGCATTGCGGCACCTGCACGCGCTGCATCGACGTGTGCCCGACGCAGGCGATCACCGCGCCGTACCGGCTAGATGCGCGCCGCTGCATTTCCTACCTCACCATCGAGCACGAGGGCGCGATTCCGGAAGACCTGCGGCCCGCGATCGGCAACCGCATCTTCGGCTGCGACGACTGCCAGTTGGTGTGTCCGTGGAACAAGTTCGCCAGGCGCACCGACGAACCGGATTTCCGCGCGCGCAACGATCTGGACGTGGCGACCCTGCCGCAGTTGTTCGCGTGGAACGAGGACGAGTTCCTTCGCCGCACCGAAGGCTCGGCGATCCGGCGCAGCGGGCATGAGCGCTGGCTGCGCAACATCGCGGTGGCGCTGGGCAATGCGCCGACGACGCCCGACGTACTCGCCGCGTTGGAAAGCCGACGCGAAGATACCTCCCCGCTCGTGCGCGAACACGTGGCATGGGCCCTGCACAGGCATCACTCCCGGTAGGCGCAACGTGGGTCGCGATCGCACGAGCGAAGCGAACGCGGGGCATGCATCATGCGAACGGACACGGAAGCTCGCTCGTGCGGGACCACGTCCTCTGTGATCCGCGTGATCCGTCGTCGACTGCGCTTCATTCGTGCGGTCGCGACCCATGTCGCGCCTACAGAATGGATGCGGCGATGCGCGCGCCTTCAGCCGCGCGCGGCGATCTCCGCCAGCAACGCGCGCGTCACCGGGTCCTGCGCTTCGACTTCGCCCCGCAATGCCGGCAGCAACCCATTGGCCAGCTGTTTGCCGAGTTCCACGCCGAACTGGTCGAAGGCATTTATGCCCCACAACACTGACTGCGCGTAGACGCTGTGTTCGTACATGGCGATCAATGCACCCAGCGACTGCGGCGTCAGCGCATCCAGCAGGATCAGCGTACTCGGACGGCCACCGGCATAGCTGCGATGCGGATCTTCGCTGCGCTGGCCGTTGGCGAGCGCCTCGCTCTGCGCCAGCAGGTTGGACAGCAGCGCGCGATGGTTCTCCGCGTAAGGCGCGTCGCTGTTGACCGTACCGACGAAATCCAGCGGCACGATGCCCGTGCCCTGGTGCAAGGCCTGGAAGAAGCTGTGCTGCACATCCGTGCCCGCGCCGCCCCACCACACGGGCACCGTATCGACGGCCACCGGGCTGCCGTCCAGCTTGACCGACTTGCCCAGGCTTTCCATCACCAACTGCTGCAGATAGGCCGGCAGCAGCGCCAGGCGCTGGTCGTAGGTCATCACGCCCTGCGCCGCATGGCCGAGCACGTTCCTGTTCCACACGGCCGTCAACGCATGGCGTACCGCGATGTTGTCGGCCAGCGGTGCGCCGATGACGTGCGCATCGAACGACGACGCACCTTCAAGCAACTGCTCGAAACGAGGGAAACCGATGGCCAGCGCAATCGGCAGACCGACCGCCGACCACAGCGAATAGCGCCCGCCGACCCAATCCCACATCGGCAGCACGCGCTCGGCCGCGATGTCGAATGCCGCCGCCGCACGCTCGGGATTCGCGCTGACCGCGTAGAGCCGTTCGCTGCCGCCCAGCCAGTCGCGCAGGATGGTGCCGTTGAGCAGCGTCTCCTGCGTGCCGAATGTCTTGGAGATCAGCACCGCCGCGGTGCGTGCCGGGTCCAACGGCGCAAGGGTACGCTGCGCGGCCGCGCCGTCCACATTGGACAGGAAGTGCACGCGGAATCGGCCCGGCAATGGATCACGCAGGGCATCGGCCACCAGGCGCGGCCCCAGGTCGGAACCGCCTATGCCGACGCTGACGATGTCGGTCACGTCGCTGCCTTCGAGTTGCGAGATCAGTGCCGCCATGCGTTGCCGGACATCCACTGCCGACGCATGCGCCTCGCGTGCGGCGACCGCGTCGGTGTGCTGTCCGCGCAAGGCGGTATGCAGCGCCGCGCGGCCTTCGGTGACATTGACCTTCTCACCGTCGAACAGGCGCCGGAACGCGCCCGCCAGGTCCGCGGCACGCGCCTGCTCGAGCAGCGCCTGCCATGCCGGCGCATCGTAGGACTGGCGTGCGAAGTTGAAGTACAGCGGCCCATTGCGCACGGCGTGCTGTGCAACGCGATCGGGCTCGCGCGCCAGCAACTCGCCCAGAGGGCCTCCACGCAGGCGCGTGGCGTGGGACTGCAGCGCATCGAAACCGGTGGTCATGTCAGGCAGCCTGCTTGGGGATGCTGCGGTTGGTGTGGGTGATGCGGTTCTGGCCGTCCACGTAGACGAGCGTGGGCTGGAACCGGTCGGCTTCCTCCTCGCTCATCGACGCGAACGCGGCGATGATCACCAGGTCCCCCACCTGCACGTGGCGCGCGGCGCCGCCGTTGAGCGAGATGATGCCGCTGCCCTCGTCGGCACGGATCGCGTACGTCGAGAAGCGGGCGCCGTTGGTCACGTCCCAGATATGTACCTGCTCGAACTCGCGGATGCCGGTCGCGTCCAGCAGCAGGCCGTCGATGGCGATGGAGCCTTCGTAGTTCAGCTCGGAATGGGTGACGGTGGCGCGGTGGATCTTGGTCTTGAGCAGGCTGAGGTGCATGTCGGCGGCATGGGGGACGGGAACGCGAAGTTTAGCCGCTCGTGCACGCCATGGCGTGCATGCCCGTGCAACACCGCGTGCGGCGCCGGATCGCCTGCGCCGTCAGAATTCCAGGTTGTCGATCAGCCGCGTACGCCCCAGCTTCGCGGCGATCAACGCGACCTTCGCGCCCTGTTCGCCGTCCTGCGGTTCGCTCAGGTCGTGACGGCGGACCACGGTGTAGTCGACCGCATAGCCCACGCCGGCAAGGTGCCGCGCGGCGTCGGACTCGACCTGCTGGCGGGACTGCCCCGCCAGCAGGCCTTCACGCATCGCGATCAGGGTCCTGCGGATTTCCGCTGCGCGCGGCCGTTCGTCCGCGGACAGGTACTGGTTGCGCGAGCTCATCGCCAGGCCATCGGCCTCGCGCACGATGCTGCCCGCCAGGATCTGCATGGGAAACGCGAGGTCTGTGACCATCTGCCGGATCACCGCCAGTTGCTGGTAGTCCTTCTTGCCGAAGGCGGCGACGTCGGGCAGCACCTGGTTGAACAGGCGACTGACCACCGTACAAACACCATCGAAGTGACCGGGCCGGTGCGCGCCTTCCAGCACGCTGCTGACACCGGGCACGTGCACCTTGGCCGCCAGTTCGACCCCGAACGGGTACATCGACTCGACCGTCGGCAGCCACAGGACATCGCAGCCGGCGCCTTCGAGCCCGCTCATGTCCGCTTCGGGCGTGCGCGGGTACCGGGTGAAGTCCTCGTTGGGTCCGAACTGGGTCGGGTTGACGAACACGCTGGACACCACGCGGTCGGCGTACTGCCGCGCGAGCATCACCAGCGAGTAGTGGCCGGCATGCAGGTTGCCCATGGTGGGCACGAAGCCGACCCGCAGGCCCTGCTGCTTCCACTCCCTGACGCGTGCGCGCAACGCGTCAAGTTCGGTAATGGTCTCGATCATCGTGGCCCCTGTGGCGTATCGGTGCGCGCAGCGCGGTCAGTAGGAGTGGGCGTCGTCGGGGAACGCCCCGCTGCGCACTGCGTCGGCATAGGCACGGACCGCGCCCGCCACCGAGCCGCCTTCGACGAGGAAATCCTTGACGAACTTCGGACGCCGGTGGCCCGTGTCCAGGCCGAGGAAATCGTGCAGCACCAGCACCTGCCCGTCGCAGCCGGGGCCCGCGCCGATGCCGATGGTGGGAATGGCGATATCCGCCGTGATCGCAGTCGCCAGCGACGACGGCACGCATTCGAGCACCAGCATCTGCGCCCCTGCCTCCGCCACCGCGCGCGCATCGTCGCGCAACTGCGCGGCCGCCGCGTCACCGCGACCCTGCACGCGATAACCACCGAACTTCAGCACCGACTGCGGCGTGAGCCCCAGGTGCGCGCAGACCGGAATGTCGCGCTCGACCAGGAAACGGATGACGTCGAGCTTGTGCCCCGCGCCTTCCAGCTTGACCATCTCGGCACCCGCCTGCAGCAATGCGGTCGCCGCGTCGAGCGCGCGCTCGGGGGTGGCATCGGACTGGAACGGCAGGTCCGACACCAGCAGCGCGCGGGTCAATCCACGCGCCACCACGCGGGTGTGGTAGACGATGTCGTCCACCGTCACCGGGAGCGTGGAGTCATGACCCTGCACCACCATGCCCAGTGAATCGCCGATCAACACCAGGTCCACGCCATTGGCATCCATGACCCGGGCGAAGCTGTTGTCGTAGGCGGTCAGCATCACCAGCTTGCGGCCCTCGCGCTTGGCGTCGGCGAGGGCGGGAACGGTCCAGGGCTTGTTGTCTGCGTGCGTGCTCATAGCCCCGCATTATCCACTCATAAGGGATGGATGTTGGACATTTCCAGCACGGACACAGCGTCCCGCGCGTCGCCGTAACCCGGGATACGGGCATCCGGCATGACCTCCAGCAACGGGACCAGCGCGAACGCGCGCTCGTGCAGATGCGGGTGCGGCACGCGCAGGCCGGGCTCGTCGATCATCGCATCACCGTAGAGCAGCAGGTCCAGGTCCAGCGTACGCGGGCCCCAGCGCTCGCCATCGATCCGATGACGACCGAAACCGGCTTCCATCGCCAGCAGAAGATCGAGCAGCGCGCGCGGCGACAGGCTCGTCTCCAGCAACACGGCCGCGTTGATGAAGTCGGGCTGGTCTTCCCTGCCCCACGCGGGCGTGCGGTAACAGCGCGACATCCGCCGCACCGTGACCTCTTTGCATTGCCCGAGCGCGATCACCGCCCGCCGTAGCGTGCCTTCGGCATCGCCGAGATTGGCTCCCAGGCCGATGCAGGCCTGGACGCTCGTCTTCATTCGGGCGACGAGGCCGTGCTGCGGGAACGGCGGCGACGGCGACGCCTGGATGCCGGCCCCCCCTCTTCGCCCAAGGCCTCCTCCGGCACCGCGACGCCGAGGGCCGCCGCGAGTTCTTCGCCGGACTGCGTCTGTGCATCACGCCAGAACGCGACGTCCTCTGCATGTTCCGGCGATGCCGCGAGCCTCAACGCCAGGAAGTCGAACGCCGCGCGGAAACGCGGATGCGACAGCAGTCGCGTGACGCGCTTGCGCTGCCGGTTGCCGAAGCGGGTCTGCAGCAACCAGATTTCCTGCATGGGCAACGAGAAACGGCGAGGCAGCGCCACGGTCTTCAACTGGTGCAGCGTGACGCGGTCGGCGGCGCGGCGCTGGGCTTCTTCGGCATGCACGCCCTGGGCCTGCAGCCCCATCAGGGCACGGCAGTACGCCGGCCAGAGCAGCAACGCGAACAGGAAGGCCGGCGATACGGGTTCGTCGTTGGCGACGCGCTGGTCGGTTCCCGCCAGCCCCGCCATCACCATCCGGCGCAACGCGCCGCTGCGGTTGGACGCCAGCGCTGCGGCGGTCTCGGGGAAGAGCACCTTCAGCAAACCGAAGCGCTCGAGCCCCTCGAAACTGGCGACCGCATGGCCGGACAGGAACAGCTTCAGGATTTCCTCGAACAGGCGGGCGGGCGCGGCTTCCGAAAGCAGGGGCGCCAGGCGGCCGATCGGTTCGGCGGTGGCCGCGTCGATCTCGAAATCGAGCTTCGCCGCCAGCCTGACCGCGCGCAGCATGCGCACCGGGTCTTCCTGGTAGCGGAGTTCCGGCTCGCCGATCAGTTTCAGGCGACGCGCCATCACGTCCTCGAAACCACCCACGTAGTCGCGCACGGAGAAGTCGTCGATGGCGTAGTACAACGCGTTGGCGGTGAAGTCGCGGCGCACCGCATCGTCTTCCACGGTGCCGTACACGTTGTCGCGGACGAGGCGGCCGTTGTCCATCTCGCGGTCGCCGCTGCCGTCGTCGACGTTGGCGCGGAACGTGGCGACCTCGATGATCTCGCGACCGAACACCACATGCGCCAGGCGGAAGCGGCGCCCGATCAGGCGGCAATTGCGGAACTGCTGGCGTACCTGTTCCGGCGTGGCGTCGGTGGCCACGTCGAAATCCTTGGGGTGCCCTCCCACCAGCAGGTCACGCACCGCGCCACCGACCAGATAGGCCTGGAAACCGGCATCCCGCAGCCGGTAGAGCACGCGCAGCGCGTTCGGGCTGATGTCCTTGCGCGAGATGGTGTGCTGGTCGCGGGGAATAGTTCGCAGAGCGGTGAGCGGCGTGATAGTGGCGGTTCCATGCTGGTGGGTCGCGCGGTAGCCAGGATGATTGCCCTGGACCGGGTCGCCGCCTATACTAATCCGCTGAGCCGGTTTCACCAAAAACGCTCCCTTCGTCTAGAGGTTAGGACGTGGCCCTCTCAAGGCTAAAACAGGGGTTCGAGTCCCCTAGGGAGCGCCATCCGGCACAGGGCCACGGGTTGAGAACCATGGCCGGTGAATCGACTCAAGACCCCGCTCCGGCGGGGTTTTGTGTTTCAGCTGGCGGTGCCACGGGCCTATTAAAGACTGTTTAATCGCTTCGACCTAGCATGGAGCCCCCGCCATCCCCAAGGGTCGCCCGTGTCGCGCCTGCTCCTGGTTGAAGACGATCGCATGCTCGGCGACGCACTGGCCGCCGCATTGGCACAGGATGGCTGGTCCATCGATCGTGCCGAAGATGCGCCTGCGGCTCGGCTCGCGCTGGTCGAGCACGGCTACACGGCGGTCCTGCTGGACCTTGGCCTGCCTCGCGGGTCCGGGCTGGATGTGCTGGCTGCGTTGCGCCAGCGCTACGACACCACTCCGGTCCTCATCATCACGGCCCGCGACCAGTTGAGCGATCGTGTCCGCGGCCTGGACGCCGGTGCCGACGACTACATCGTCAAACCCTTCGAAACCGGCGAACTCGGCGCACGCCTGCGTGCCGTAGTGCGGCGGACACAAGGGCGCGTCGCACCGGTGCTGCGCCACGGCGACATCGTGCTGGACCCGGCGGATCGCTCGGTCCGCCAGAACGACCGCCCCATCAAGCTCGGCGTGCACGAATACCGCACCCTGCTGGCGCTGATGGAACGTCCCGGCCGCGTGATCGCGCGAGAAACGCTGGAGTCGCTGGTCTATGGCGGCGACGGGGCGATCGAGAGCAACACCATCGCGGTCTACATCCACCAGTTGCGCAAGAAGCTCGGCGACGGCGTCATCGCCACCGTGCACGGTTTCGGCTACCGGCTGGGAGAAGGCGAATGAGCCACCATTCGCTGAAGGCCAAACTGTTGCTGGCCGTGATGACGCCCCTGGCAGTGGGGTGGGCGTGCTGGCTGGGAGGACAGCACTTCCAGATGACGCGGCAGCAGAAGGGGCACGAAGACCATTTCCTGCAGGAGGTCGGCGAGCAGATCCTGCTGTCGATGCCGGCCAACCTCGATGCACTGAGCGAAGGGCCCCGACTCCAGTTGCCCACGCGTGCCCGCTCCACCTACAGGAAATTCGAAACCCTGCGTTACCAGGTGTGGATCCTCGGCCGTCAACATCCTGTCGTGCTGTCGGCCGGCGCACCGACCGAGCCGCTGCGTCCCGATTTCGAACCCGGCTTCGTGATCAGCCAGGTGGGCGGCGAACCATGGCGCGTCTATGCCGTCTCCGATGCCAGCGGCCGCATCCAGGTGCAGGCCGGCATGGCGCAGTCCGCCATGCGCGCGGAACTGGCCCACTGGGTGAAGATCAGTCTTTGGAGCGGAATCGGCATCCTGCTCATATTGGCCATGACGGTAGGCCTGGCGATCCACTGGAGCCTGAGGCCGATGAACCGCCTGCGCCGGGACATGGCGCAACGCGATGCGCACGATCTCGCCCCGCTGCCATCTGCGGGCATGCCGCGCGAGATCCGGCCGCTGGTGGATTCGTTCAACCTCCTGCTCGAACGCCTGTCCCACGCCATGCGGGGCGAGAGACAGTTCCTTGCAGACGCTGCGCACGAACTTCGTACGCCACTCGCGGCGCTGCTCACGCAGACCCAGGTCGCGCTGCGCGCCGGTACCCAGGCCGACGCGCATGCGGCGCTGGAGCAGTTGGCGCAGGGCATCCAGCGCACCTCGCGGCTTGCGCAGCAGTTGCTCGACTCTGCACGCGTGGATGCGTCGCCCCTGCGCGAAGACCGTCCCATCGTCGCACTGCCCGATGTGGTGACGATGGTGGCGCGCGAGTTCGAATCGATGGCGTCGCGGCGCCAGCAGACCCTCGCGATCCACGCCGAGCCGGCCAGCGTCCAGGGCGACCTGGACGATCTCGGCATCCTCGCCCGCAACCTGCTGGACAACGCGGTGCGCTACAGCGGCGAAGGTACCCGCATCGAAATCGCTTGCGGCACGGACCCCGATGGCACGAGCGCCTGGCTGACGGTTCGCGACAACGGTCCCGGCGTCCACCCGGACGAGCGCGAACGCATCTTCGAGCGCTTCTTCCGTGGCAGCCAGGGCAATGGCGAACGTGGCAGCGGCATCGGCCTTTCGCTGGTCCAGCGCATTGCGCGCGCGCACGAGGCGACGATCACGGTCGGTGACGGCATCTCCGGCCGGGGCTTCGGCTGCAGGGTCGGATTCAGTGCGGCCCAGGACGCCTGAGCCGCGCAACACCCCTCACTCGCTGCGCCACCATGGATGCGTGCCTTCCGGTTGCCTGACCACCAATGGCTGGCCGATCACGGGCGTGGTGATGTCCACGCCCGCTTGCCGCGAAAGGACGTACAGCGTTTCCATCGGCTCGCTCCATCCATGGAAAGCCAGGTCGAAGGTGCTGTTGTGGATCGGCAGCAACCACTTGCCGCCGAGGTCGAGGTGCGCCTGCAGGGTCTGCTCGGGCAGCATGTGGACGTCCTGCCAACGGCGGTCGTAGGCACCGCATTCCAGCAAGGTGATGTCGAAAGGCCCCATGCGCTCGCCAATCGTGCGGAAGCCGTCGAAGTAGCCCGTGTCCCCGCTGAAGAAGATCCGCAGATCGTCCGACTGGATCACCCATGACGCCCACAGCGTGGCATTGCGATCGAACGGCGTGCGGCCGGAAAAGTGTTGCGACGGCGTCGCGGTGAAACGCACGCCATGCAGCGCTGCGTCGCCCCACCAGTCCAGCTGCCGCACCTTGTCGCGCGGCACGCCCCAGCGGACCAGGCGATCACCCACGCCAAGCGGGGTGAGGAACACGTCCGTCTTCGCTGCCAGCGCGCGCACCGCGTCCCGGTCGAGATGATCGTAATGATCGTGCGAGAGCACCACGGCGGAAAGATGCGGCAGTTGCTCGATGGTCAAGGGTGGCGAATGGAAACGCTTCGGTCCGGCCCACTGGACCGGTGACGCACGTTCGGAGAACACCGGATCGGTCAGCCAGAACCGTCCGTCCAGCTTCATCAGCACCGTGGAATGCCCCAGCCGGTACAGCGTGCCGTCTGCGGCGTGGTCCAACTGCGCGGTCGTTACTGCCTGCACGGGGATCGTGCCGGCGGGCACCGTGCCCGCCGGTTTGCCGCCGATGAGGAAATCCCACCAGAGCTTGCCGGTCTGGCGCCAGCCCAGCGGGCGTGGCTTGCGCGTGTTCTGGAATCCATCCTCGCCGAACTGGGGCGATTGCGGATACGACACCGTGCTGCAGCCGGACAGGCCGGCATACCCGAAGGCGGTGGCGGAAACGCAGGCGGCCGCGACCAGGCGCCGCAAGTGCCAGCGCCCTTTGCGGGGCTCAAGGCGCTGCAGATGTCTTCCGGGTACGTCAGTCATGCGGCAGGTCCTGCAAGGTGGGGAAAACGTACTGGACCATCGCCGCCGCGCCGGCGTGTCCGGGCAGCGCGATCTCCCCGCTGCCCTGCGCCAGCGGAACCTGCCAGCGCAGATCCACGCAGCCGAGCGTTTCGGCCATGCGACGGGCCTCGGCGAGCAGGGCGACCGCGACCCCGGACGGTCGCTCGTTCGCTGGAACGAACAGCGATTCCAGGTTGAAGTAATACGCGCGCTCGATCATCGAGAAGCCCACCGTGGCGAATGCATGGCCGATGGGTTCACCGCCCCGCTCCGCCATCCAGGCCCATGCGCGCAGGGGCGGTTCGAACAAGGCCTCCATGAGTTCGAGCACGCCGCCGACGCGCCTGCCGGGCGCATGCGGCAGTTCGGCCATCTGGCGATCGCACAGCCGCATCAGCGCCGCAGCCTGGGGGCGCGAGACACGCCGTATCACGATGTCCCGATCCACGGGCACATGCATCCCACCCAGTTCATCCGGTGAAGGCAGGTGTGCCGTGGAGGTCGGACCAGGCAGCGGTTCCGTCCCGGCATGAGGGGGTCTGGAGAGCATCGGGTCACTCCGGTGATGGAAAGCAGGGCCGCGCGTCAGAATCCGCGCGATATGCCAATGAACAGGGACGTGCTGCGGTCCTTGCCCGCCTCGACCAGCGGACTGTCCTGCAGCGCGTCGGGCAACGCGCGGTACTCCAGGTTGCCCAGCAACGCCCAGCGCTTGGCGAAGGGATGGATCAGGGTGAGGCTGGCACGCGGCACCGTCGCGGCACCCGGACGGTAGGCGATCACGCCGCGTGCGATCTCTTCGTCCAGCGTGCCGTAGTAGTAGTCGGCCATGTCCGCCGACAGGCGCATCGCGCCGATGGAAGGCACCAGGGTCGTGCGCCCCAGCGTGAGCGGATAGCTGTAGTCCAATGCGATGGAATAGCCATCGCTGGTGCCGGTGACATCGACGCGTGCATCCAGGTCGAGTTTGCCGGCGGCGCCCTTCCAGCTCGCACCCGCGCCGACGTCGACGCTGTCGTCGCGATCTTCCAGCAGATTCCGGTCCACGCCACGCTGCGCCAGTTCGGCCCTGCCGAAGTCATCGGCATCGATACCGTCCAGGCGACCTGCGACGAAGGCACGCACCTCGAAGCGATCGTCGTTGTAGGCGCGATAGCCGAACGCGGCGCCACGCAGGTAGAAGCGGTCGCCATCGTAGGCGATGTTGGGCAGCAGGCGCGTGCGGGTGCCTTCGCCGGCGTACTCGCTGTCGCGGTGGACGACCGCCAGACCGGCGCTCCAGCGCGACGGCAACTGGTCGTGCGCCTGCTTGTCCGTGCGTTCGACCACCTGTGCGGCAGCGGAGAGTGGCAACAGCAACAACAACGGCGTACAGGCACGCAATGCACTCATGGAGACCTCGCAGGCGGGGGACCGGACATCCGGCCCACCCATGCTCCCGTACGCTCTTTAAGAACTCCTTAAATCCTTCACAGATGGAAGATCCCGCGACGGACCGCGATCGTGACCGCATGCGTACGGTCGTTGGCACCCAGCTTGGCGAGGATGTTCTTCATGTGCGCCTTCACCGTTTCCTCCGCGATGCCGAGGTGGTGGGCGATCCGCTTGTTGCCGTTACCATCCGCGACCTGCCGGAGCACCTCGATCTCGCGCAGGGTCAGCGCATCATCGGACGCATGTTCGGCGATGCCGGTGGCGATCTCCGGCGGGATGCGCCGACGCCCCGCATGCACGCTGCGGATCGTGTCCACCAGTTCCCGGCGCAACATGCTCTTCAGCAGGTACCCCGATGCTCCTGCCTTGAATGCGCGCAGTGCCTGCGCGTCGCCCTGGTACGTGGTCAACACCACGATGCGCGCCTCCGGGAATTCGCGATGGATCGCGCCGATCGCGTCCACGCCGTCCATTTCCGGCATCTGCAGATCCATCAACGTCACGTCCGGGCGACAGTCGCGGAAGACCTGCAGGGCTTCGAGCCCGTTGGCGGCCTCCCCCACCAGTTGCATGTCGGACTGCCCTTCGATCACCGCCGCGATGCCTTCGCGCAGCAAGGGGTGATCGTCGACGGTGAGGATGCGGATGGGCATTCGGATATCGGCCTGGGCGGGTGCGACGTGAGGGGCGACGCAGCATGTCCGGGCACGATACGGGCGCGGACTCGGGACAGGCAACCCGCCCCCCATTCGGGGGGTCCGCACGTCGCCCGATCAGGGGTTATGCGTTGCTTGCCGCGCAAGGACCATGGCGGGACCCGCCCTGCATCATCCGCCATCGATCGCGGGCGCATCCCACCGCCAACACCCGAGGACACTGCCGTGGATAGCTCCCCGTCCCTGTTCCTTCACGAATCGACAGCTGCGCCGCCCGCGCACTCCGCCGCCGCTGGTGCAGGCACGGACGATGCGCCGCCGCGAGGCCTCGGCGCCCGCGCACTCGCACGCGCGCTCGACCACATCGAACGGCATATCGGCGACAGCCTGACGCTGACGGACATTGCGGCCGCGGCCTGCGTCAGCCGCTTCCATTTCGCCCGCCTGTTCCGTATCAGTACCGGCCAGAGCCCGATGGAATACGTGCTGGCCAAGCGCATCGCCCTGGCCAAGGCGCAACTGGCGTGCGGACCGCAGAAGATCTCCGCCACCGCGGCGTCGCTGGGCTTCTTCGACCAGAGCCATTTCACCCGCACCTTCCGTCGGATGACCGGCTACTCGCCGCGCGAATTCCGCCACTTACACGCGCCTGTAACCCGGCACGGGTAACCCTGCCCTGCATCGCGGCGTGGTCGCCGCATTCCTCCGTCCTCCACGGGAGTCGCACGATGGCCAAGGTCCTGATCCTCTACTACTCCGCCTACGGGCATATCGAGACCATGGCCCATGCCGTAGCTGAAGGCGTGCGCGCAGGCGGCGCCAGCGCGGACATCAAGCGCGTGCCCGAACTGGTGCCCGAGGAGGTCGCCCGGACATCGCACTACAAACTCGACCAGCCCGCACCCGTGGCCACCATCGCGGAACTCGCCGACTACGATGCCATCATCGTCGGCACCGGCACGCGCTTCGGCCGCATGTCGTCGCAGATGGCGAATTTCCTGGACCAGGCGGGTGGCCTGTGGGCCAAGGGCGCGCTGCACGGCAAGGTCGGCGCCGCCTTCACTTCCACCGCCACCCAGCACGGCGGCCAGGAAACCACGCTGTTCTCCATCATCACCAACCTGCTGCACTTCGGCATGGTCATCGTGGGACTGGACTACGGGTTCGTGGGGCAGATGAAACTGGACGAAGTGACCGGTGGCTCTCCCTATGGCACCACGACCATTGCCGGCGGCGACGGCTCGCGCCAGCCCACGCAGAACGAACTGGACGCCGCACGCTACCAGGGCCAGCGCGTCGCCGAGACCGCGATCAAGCTGCACGGTTGAGGTTCGCGGGTAGCGCGCACGCCGATGCAATCCGGCGCGCGTGCCGGCACGCGACAGTGTTGCGATTCCACCTTCCGACCCGGAGCCCGCCATGCCCACCGCCACCCCCGCCGCCGGCAAGACCCTGCTCACGCCGAACGACCACACGCTGGTGCTGATCGACCACCAGTCCCAGATGGCGTTCGCCACGCATTCCATCGATGTGGCGATGCTGCGCAACAATGTTGCGCTGGTCGCCAAGGGCGCGGCCGGCTTCGGCGTGTCGACGCTGTTGACCACCGTGGCCGAGAAATCCTTCTCCGGTCCGCTGTTCCCCGAAATCCCCGAGGCCTTCCCGAATGCGAAGGCGCTCGACCGCACCACCATGAACTGCTGGGAGGATACGGCGGTCATCGCGGCGGTAAACGCCTCCGGAAAAGGGCGCATCGTGCTCGGTGGCCTGTGGACCAGTGTGTGCATCGTCGGGCCGGCGCTGTCGGCGCTGGACCAGGGGTTCGAGGTCTACGTGATAGCCGATGCCTGCGGCGACGTCACCGCCGAGGCGCACGAGCGCGCCATGCAGCGCATGATCCAGGCCGGCGTTCGACCGATGACCAGCGTGCAGTACCTGCTGGAACTCCAACGCGACTGGGCGCGTGGCGCGACCTACGACCTGACCACCGGCATCGCGAAGATCCACGGCGGCGGCTACGGGCTGGGCATCCAGTATGCCAAGAGCATGTTCGGGGCGACCGAAGGCGGTCATTGAATCCGGCAACGCGACCTGGACCTCCGCGATGCCTTCGATCGATGACCAGCGCCGAAGCCTGTTGAAAGGCGTGGCCGCGGCTGCGGTCATGGCGAGTGCCGGCCGCGCCTATTCCGGAGACCGTCCGATGGCAGACCTGATCATCCGCAACGCGCGCATCACCACCCTTGATGACGCACGTCCCTCGGCGTCGGCGCTGGCGATCGCGGAGGGTCGCGTGCTGGCCGTCGGCGACGAAGCCACGGTGATGGCCACGGCAGGTACGGCCACGCGCGTCGTCGACGCCGGCGGACGCCGGCTGATCCCCGGCCTCAACGACAGCCACACGCACCTGATCCGCGGCGGCCTGAACTACACCCTGGAGCTGCGCTGGGACGGCGTGCGCTCGCTGGCCGACGCCATGGCGATGCTGAAGACCCAAGTGGATCGCACACCGGCGCCGCAATGGGTGCGGGTGGTGGGCGGCTTCAGCGAGCACCAGTTCGCCGAAAAGCGCCTGCCCACGCTGGAGGAGATCAACACGCTGGCGCCGGATACGCCGGTATTCCTGCTGCACCTGTACGACCGCGCGTTGCTCAACCGCGCCGCGCTGCGTGCGGTGGGCTACACCCGCGATACGCCCGATCCCCCGGGCGGGCAGATCCAGCGCGACAAGGCAGGCAATCCCACCGGGCTGCTGCTGGCCAAACCCAATGCATTGATCCTGTATGCGACGCTGGCCATGGGACCGAAGCTGCCGGCCGAGTACCAGCTGAATTCCACGCGCCACTTCATGCGCGAATTGAACCGGCTCGGCATCACGTCGGTGATCGATGCCGGCGGCGGCTTCCAGAACTACCCGGAAGACTACGAGATCATCCAGAAACTGCACGCGGACGACGAACTGACCGTGCGCATCGCCTACAACCTGTTCACCCAGAAAAAGGGCCAGGAACTGGCCGACTTCCAGCGCTGGTCAGGGCTGCTCTCGCCGCGCCAGGGCGACGACATGCTGCGCCACAACGGCGCCGGCGAGATGCTGGTGTTCTCGGCGGCCGATTTCGAGGATTTCCGCGAACCGCGCCCGGAACTGCCAGCCGGCATGGAAGGCGAGCTGGATGGCGTGGTGCGCCTGCTGGCCGAAAAGCGCTGGCCGTTCCGCATCCACGCCACGTATGACGAAAGCATCAGTCGCGTGCTGGACGTCTACGAGCGCGTGAACCGCGACGTGCCGTTCGATGGCCTGCACTGGATCATCGACCACGCCGAGACCATCTCGCCGCGCAACATCGACCGCGTGCGCGCACTGGGCGGCGGCATCGCCATCCAGCACCGCATGGCCTTCCAGGGTGAGTTCTTCGCCGAACGCTATGGCAGCGACGCGCTGAAGCACACACCACCGGTACGCCGCATGCTGCAGGCGGGCGTGCCGGTCGGCGCCGGCACCGACGCCACCCGCGTCGCCAGCTACAACCCCTGGGTGGCGCTGTACTGGCTGGTCAGCGGGCGCACGCTCGGCGGCCTGCGCATGTACGGCGATAACAACCGGCTGGAACGCGAGGAAGCACTGACGCTGTGGACCCGGGGCAGCGCGTGGTTCTCCAGCGAACAGGACCACAAGGGACGGCTGGCGCCGGGCCAGTTCGCCGACGTGTCGCTGCTGTCCGCGGATTTCTTCAGCGTGCCCGAGGCCGACATCCCCGACATCACCAGCGTGTTGACCGTGGTGGGCGGCCGCATCGTGCACGGCGACGGCCCTTATGCACCGCTCGCCCCCACGTTGCCGCCGCCGATGCCGGACTGGTCGCCGGTCAACCGTTTCGGTGGCTATCAGGGCGGCACCCTGGCGCAGGCGACCGCGGCGATATCGCATGCACATGGCAAGCACTGCCAGGTGCATGAGCACGGCCATGCCGCGCACCACGCCACGCCCACGCATGACCTGCGGAATTTCTGGGGCGCGATGGGCTGCTCCTGCTTCGCGTTCTGACCGATGGCGACGCCCGCACCCGCCGGACCCTGGTCACCACTGAAACAACCGACGTTCCGTGCACTGTGGCTGGCCATCCTGGTCGGCAACATCGGCACGTGGATCCACGATGTCGCGGCCGCCTGGGTCATGGCGGAAACCACGGGTTCGCCGTTGATGGTGGCCGCGGTGCAGTCCGCCACCACCCTGCCCGTCGTGTTGCTGGCCATCGTGGCCGGCACGCTGGCCGACATCGTCGACCGGCGGCGCTACCTGATCATCGCGCAGCTGTGGATGCTGCTGGTCGCCAGCACGCTGGCGGTGCTGGCGCACCTGGACATGCTGCGGCCATGGACACTGGTCGCGCTGACGTTCGCGCTCGGCATCGGTGCAGCGATGGCGATGCCCGCGCAGCAGGCGACCACGCCCGAGCTGGTGCCCCGGCCGATGCTGGGCCCGGCGGTCGCGCTGGGCTCGCTGAGCATGAACATCGCGCGCTCCATCGGTCCTGCGCTCGGTGGCCTGATCGTGGCGCAGGCCGGCATCGCATGGGCGTTCGCGGTGAACGCGTTGAGTTTCCTCGGCGTGGTCGTGGTGCTGTGGCGCTGGCGGCGCACGCCGGCATCCTCGGCGCTGCCGCCGGAAACGTTCGGCATGGCGCTCCGCGCGGGGCTGCGTTACGCCAGGCAGGCATCGGTGCTGCAGTCGGTGCTGGTGAAGGCCGCCTGCTTCTTCGTTTTCACCAGCGCGTTGACCGCACTGCTGCCCATCGTGGTGAAGCAGGAGCTGGGTGCCAGTGCAGGCACCTATGGCCTGCTGCTGGGCTGTATCGGCATCGGCGCGATCGGCGGCGCCATGCTGCTGCCGACGCTGCGCACGCGCTTCGATCCCGACGCGATGGTGCTGGCCGCCACCGGCGTCTACGCGGGCTGCATGGTGGCGCTCGCCCTGCTGCGGAGCATCCCCGTGCTGTACGTCGTGTCGCTGTTCAATGGCTTCGCATGGATCACGGTACTGTCATCGCTGCAGATCGCCGCGCAGACCTCGGTGCCGGTGTGGGTACGGGCACGGGCGCTGTCGTTGTACATCGTGGTGTTTTCCGCCGGCATGGCGGTCGGCAGCCTGGGTTGGGGCGCGATCGCACAGGCCTGCGGAACGCCGACGGCGCTGATCGTGGCGGGGATCGGCACGGTGATCGCTGCACTCGCCAGCTGGCGGTTCAAGCTGGGCGAGGCCGCGCGCGTCAACGTCACCCCGTCCGGCCACTGGCCACAACCGGTGGTCGCGGGTGATGTCGGTGGTGACCGCGGCCCGGTGCTGGTGACGGTCGAGTACCGCGTGGCGGTCGCGCGGCGCGAGGAATTCCTGGCCCGCATGCAGCCCCTGGGGCACGCACGCCGACGCAACGGCGCCGTGCAATGGGGCGTGGCCGAAGACAGCACCCAGCCCGGCACCTACCTGGAATACTTCGTCGACTGCTCCTGGCACGAGCACCTCCGCCAGCACGAACGCGTCACCGAAGACGAGCGCGCCCTGCAGGACACGATCAAGGCGCTGCTGGAAGACCCGACCCACGCACCCACCGTGCGGCATTTCATCGGCGGTGCACCGGGCCATCGCGTGCCGGCACCATCGCAGGCACCCGGAGGCATGGCGTGAACCTGAAATTCTTCGCGGGCGTGCTGCTGGGCTTCGCCATCGGTTTCGGCTGTCGCTGGATGGGCATCCCGGTGCCGGCGCCGCCGGTGCTGATGGGCGCGCTGCTGGTGGTGGCGATGACGCTGGGGTATGTGGTCGCAGACCGTTTCATGGCGCGCCGCGAAGCACGCCACGTCGCCCACTGTGGCGGACCGACCGGCTAGACGAAACAGGGAGGACACCCCGGATGATGGCGTTGCTTGGCCTCGTGCTCGCGCTGGCCATCGGCATGGGCTGCCGTCTGCTGGACGTGCCATTGCCCGCACCGCCCCGGCTGCAGGGCGCGCTGCTGGTGGTCGCCATGACGGCAGGCTTCCTGGTCGCGGAGCGCATGCTCGCCTGATCGCCGCCTTTGCGGAAACAGAAAAGGATGCGTGTCCGCGCACCCTTTCTGGTCGATACAAGCGCCGCAGCGCTACCCGCCTACTTCAACGGCGGCAGGTCGAACACCAGCACTTCCGCGCCGATGCCCTGGCCCACGCTGACCAGCGGCTCGCCTTCGTAAAGCAGCGCATCACCCGCCGACAGGGTGTGGCCATTCACGGTCACTTCGCCACGCGCCACGTGCACGTAACCCAGGCGTCCTTCGGCCAGGCGCAGCACCGCGGCCTCGTCACCGTCGAACAGACCGGCATACAGACGCGCATCCTGGTGGATGCTGATCGAGCCATCGGCCCCGTCCGGGCTGACCACCAGCCGCAGGCGGCCCTGCTTCTCTTCGGCGGCGAAGCGTTTCTCTTCGTACGACGGCGCCACGCCCTGCTTGTCGGGGATGATCCAGATCTGCAGGAAATGCGTGGTGCCGGTTTCGCTGTAGTTGAACTCCGAATGCTGCACGCCCGTCCCGGCACTCATGCGCTGCACGTCGCCCGGCACGATGCTGGAGCTGGTACCCATGGAGTCCTTGTGGCCCAGGGCGCCTTCCAGCACGTAGCTGATGATCTCCATGTCGCGGTGGCCGTGCTGGCCGAAACCGCGGCCGGCCGCCACGCGGTCCTCGTTGATCACGCGCAATGGGCCCCAGTGCACGTGCTTGTCGTCGTAGTACTCGGCGAAGGAAAAGCTGTGCCACGAATCCAGCCAGCCATGGTTGGCATGGCCGCGGGAGGTGGCGGGGCGCAGGATGATCATGGCGGTGCTCCGGTCTGTGGTGAGGCCTGCAGCATGATCCTCGACACGGATGGGATAAAGCCAACCAAAACCAATAGGTCGTTCTACTGATGGAACTATAAGGCGGATAACCCGCTTTGCTTCCCCCCCGCTGGAACGCCGCGACCTGAAGCGCCGCCACGCAGCAAGAGATGGATGGACGCTCCGTCGCGTTTCCCGGCCAGGATTCGCGCGCAAGCACAGGGGGCCGCCAAGAAACATTTCCATCCTCGATGACGCGGTGATTTAAACTTGTGCGGTTTCCGCCGCTGCACATCGAACCTCATGCCCTTCGTCGTCACCGAAAACTGCATCAAGTGCAAGTACACCGACTGCGTGGAAGTCTGCCCCGTGGACTGCTTCCACGAAGGCCCCAACTTCCTGGTGATCGATCCGGACGAATGCATCGACTGCACGCTGTGCGAACCCGAGTGTCCGATCAATGCCATCTACCCGGAGGATGACGTGCCGGCGGGCCAGGAAGGCTATGTCGCGCTCAACGCGGAACTTTCCCGGGCATGGCCGGTGATCACCACGCGCAAGGATCCGCTGCCGGATGCGAAGGAATGGGAAGGCAAGCCGGACAAGCTGCCGCTGCTGGAGCGTTGACGGGCGCACGCTGCGGCACCACGCACACATGGAAAAGGCGCCGCAAGGCGCCTTTTCTGTCATCCCGGCGAACGCCGGGATCCATGCTGCCTTTGCCGCGGCAGTCGGAGTGCACAGGCAGGATCAAGATGGGTCCCAGCGTACGCTGGGACGACGGCAAACACCGCTATCTCCGCCGCAACGGACTGCTCATCGGCCAGCTTGGCCTTCATCAGCGCGGCGAGCAACCCGACTGTCGTCGGCAAGTTGGCGGGCCCGCCGCAAGTACATGGGAAAGGCGCTACGAGGCGCCTTTTCGGAACGCCGGGATCCATGTTGCCTTTGCCGTGGCAGTCGGAATGCACAGGCAGGATCAAGATGGGTCCCAGCGTTCGCTGGGACGACGGCAAACATCACTATCTCCGCCGCAGTGGGCTGCCCATCGGCCAGCTTGGCCTTCAGCGCGACGGGCGGCTCGACTGTCATCGGCAAGTTGGCGGGTCCACCACAAGTAAAAAAAAGGCGCCGCGAGGCGCCTTTTTCGTCATCACGGCGAACGCCGGGATCCATGTTGCCGTTGCCGTGGCAGTCGGAGTGCACGGGCAGGATCAAGATGGGTCCCGCTGGGACGACGACAGCACATCTTTCACCCGCCGCAGCGGATTGCTCAACCGCCCAGCTTGGCCTTCAGCGCGGCCAGCAGCTTGGTTGCGGCCGGCGACGTGGCCGGCAGGCCGCGCGGATCGACCGCCGTCACGTAGGCGCCTGCTTCGACGCCCGACACACGAACGAGGAAGCTGGCGCCCTCGTAGCTGACGTCGTACGTGCCCAGCAACTGGGCCCGGCTGGCGATGGTGGCGCCGTCCACGCCGGCGAGCGCTTCGCCCACGCGGGTGAAGACTTCGTCACGGGTGCCGGCGACGGTAAAGCCGCCCGCTGCTGCGGGTGCGGCGGTGGCTGCCGTGGCCGCGCCGGCCGCCGGAATCTGCATGGCGCCGCTGGTGTTGGGCAGGTTGAGGTCCGGCGGCACTTCCAGCGGACGCGCTTCAGGCGCCAGCGCATAGTCGCCCTTCGCGCCCTTCTTGAACCATGAGCAGCCGGCGACGGAAACGACCAGCAGCACCAGGGCAAGCGGACGCACGAGGGAAGACGAAAGACGCATGAGGATCTCCTGGGTTCAGGCCGCGAGGATGTCGCGGTTGGATTGTGCTTCCAGCGCCTGCGCCACGGTGGCGAGACGATCGGCAGTATCGGTATGGGTGGAGGACAGCGAAAGCAGCGGCAGGCGCAGGCCATGGCCGAAGCCTGCGCGCTGCAGCAGCGCCTTCACCGGGATGGGGTTGGATTCCACGCCGAGGAAGGCATAGATCTCCTGCAGTTGCGCATCCAACGCCGCGACTGCAGCCGCCTCGCCTGCGCGTGCAAGGTCGCACAGCCGGCGGAAGGTGCGCGGCAGGGCGTTCGAGCCCACCGAGATGAGGCCATCGGCACCGGCCAGCATGGCGCGGGATGCCGTCGGGTCGTCGCCGCTCAGGACCGCAAAGCCCTCCTTGCGCAGCGCCAGCAGGGCCGTCATGCGTTCGGGTTCGGCGCGCGCCTCCTTGATGCCCACGATATTCGGATGGTCGACAAGCTCGGCCACCGTTTCCGGCAACAGATCGCATCCGGTGCGGCCAGGCACGTTGTAGAGCACTACGGGCAATCCGCCCTGGTCGGCCACCGCGCGGTAATGCGCCACCAGCCCGGCCTGCGTGGGGCGCACATAGGGCGGCGTGACGACCAGCGCGAGCTGTGCGCCCGCTGCGGCTGCCCGGCGCGTGGCGGCAATGGTCTTGGCGGTATTCATCTGGCCGGTGCCGGCCAGGACGGGAATGCGCCCGCGCACCTCTTCCACCGCAATGCGCAGCAGGGTGTCGTACTCATCGTCGGTGAGCGCGGCCGCCTCGCCGGTCGATCCCGCCACCACCACGCCCTGCGTGCCGCCATCCAGTTGCTGTTTGAGCAGCGAGCGCCAGGCTTCCAGGTCGAGTTCGCCCGACGCCAGGAACGGCGTGGCCAGTGCGGTGATGCTGCCGGAAAGATGCAAGGGATGGCTCTCGGTGGGGTGGCCGGCGTCCGGTGGCGCCCACAAGCGCAGTTGTCCCGGTTCGCCTGCAATGTCGGCCGCATGTTACTTGCGGGCTCAAAGGGCGGGCAAGTATGCTGCCTGCGTCGCCGGGACGCTGCCCGGCCGCCATTCAGCCTGACCGCAACGCCGGAAGCTCTCTTGACCGATTCCACGCCCCGGCCTTCGCCGACCGAAAACCACCTCCTGATCACCGCCTATACGACGCATCCGGAGTCGCCGCTTCTGTCGGTGACGCGCCGCATCGCCGACAGCGGCTGCAATCTGGTGGATGCCCGGCTGTCCACGGTGGGGCGCGACGTCTCCGTCACGGCGCTGGCGACGGGGTCGTGGGACGCGGTGGCGAAGCTGGAAACCATGCTCACGCGGCTCGAGCGCGACGAGGGACTGAAGCTGGTGTTCTACCGCACCGGTCCCAAGGTGGTGCAGTCCAACCTGCTGCCCTACATCGTGGAAGTGGTGGCCGCGGACAAGCCGGGCATCCTGTTCCAGCTGGCCGACTTCTTCGACCGCCAGGGCATCACCATCGAGAACCTGCAGAGCACGCGCTACCGCGCCATGCAGACGGGCGCGGAGATGTTCTCGGCGCAGGTGACCATCGGCGTGCCGGCCAACATGCACATCGCCGCGCTGCGCGACGACTTCCTTGAATTCTGCGACCATCTGAACCTGGACGCGATCATGGATCCGATGAAGTTCTGACGATGACGGCGAAAAGCGCGAACGCCCTGCCCAAATCGACACTGAAACTGCCGCTGGCCTTGTCCGGCGGCGAGACCGCCACCCTCGCCGACCATGCCGGCCACTGGCTGGTGCTGTACTTCTATCCGAAGGACAGCACGCCGGGATGCACCACCGAAGGCCTGGACTTCAATGCGTTGCTGCCGAAGTTCAAGAAGCTAGGCGCCACGGTGCTGGGCGTCTCGCGCGATTCGGTGAAATCGCACGACAACTTCTGCGCGAAGCAAGGGTTCAAGTTCCCGCTGGTGAGCGATGCCGACGAAGCGCTGTGCAAGGCCTTCGACGTGATCCACGAAAAGAACATGTACGGCCGCAAGGTGCTGGGCGTGGTGCGCAGCACCTTCCTGATCTCGCCCGACAGCCGCATCGCACAGGAATGGCGCGGCGTGAAGGTTCCCGGCCATGCCGACGCCGTGCTGGACGCCCTGAAGGCCCACCAGGCCCAGTGACCGAATTCCCCTCCACCCCATCCACCATCCCGCGCCGCGGCGGGTCATGGTGGTTCGCTGCTGTCCGCGGAAAAGTCGCCCGTGTTCACACATCTTCCTCGATGAGGTTGCCCGAATGACCCGTAGCAAGCGTATCTATGTGTTGGACACCAACGTGCTGATGCACGACCCCACCGCGTTGTTCAAGTTCGAGGAACACGATGTCTTCCTGCCGATGCAGGTGATCGAGGAACTGGACAACGGCAAGAAAGGCACGTCGGAAGCGAGCCGCAATGCGCGGCAGGTCAGCCGCTTCCTCAACGAACTGGTCGAAGCCTCCGGGCTGGACAACCTGGCGGCCGGCATTCCGCTGATCCAGCCCAACAGCCTGCAGCTGCGTGGCTCGCAGAGTGCGGGCCTGCTGCGCTTCCAGACAAGCCATTTCGACGCGGGCAAGAGCTTCGGCGCGGTCATCCCGGACAACGCCATCCTCGGCGCCATCCTCGCGCTGAAGGAAAGCGAGCCGGAGATCCCGGTAGTGTTCGTCTCCAAGGACATCAACCTGCGCATCAAGGCGGCGATCGCCGGGATCGTTTCGGAGGATTACGAGAATGACCGCGCGCTGGACGATTTCAGCCTGCTGTACACCGGCGCGGATCCGCTGGCGGAGGATTTCTGGCAACGCCATGGCAAGGACCTGCGGTCGTGGACCGACAAGGGCCGCACGTACTACGAAGTCACCATGACCGAGGGCGCGGGCTGGTATCCCAACCAGTACCTGTACCTGCCAGGCGATGACGAATCGGAGTTCCGCGTCAGCCGGGTGGAAGGCGACAAGGCGACGCTGCAGATCGTCGATGACTTCCGCCACAGCCAACATGCGGTGTGGGGCATCAATGCGCGCAACCGCGAGCAGAACTTCGCGCTCAACGCGCTGATGGACCCGGAAGTCGACTTCGTCACCCTGCTCGGCACGGCCGGCACCGGCAAGACGCTGCTCGCGCTTGCGGCTGGCCTGGCGCAGACGATGGACCAGCAGCGCTACCGCGAGATCATCATGACGCGCGCCACGGTCAGCGTGGGCGAGGACATCGGCTTCCTGCCCGGCACGGAAGAGGAAAAGATGACCCCGTGGATGGGCGCGCTGACCGACAACCTGGAGGTGCTGACGCACAACCAGGAAGGCGGTGCGTGGGGGCGCGCGGCGACCAACGACCTGCTCGCTTCGCGCATCAAGATCCGCTCGATGAACTTCATGCGCGGGCGCACGTTCCTGAGCCGCTACCTGATCCTGGACGAAGCACAGAACCTCACGCCCAAGCAGATGAAGACGCTCATCACCCGTGCCGGCCCGGGCACCAAGATCGTCTGCCTGGGCAACGTGGAACAGATCGACACGCCCTACCTGACGGAAACGACCTCCGGCCTGACCTATGCGGTGGACCGCTTCAAGAACTGGGCGCACAGCGCGCACATCACGCTGCGGCGTGGCGAGCGGTCGCGCCTGGCGGATTACGCGTCGGAAGTGTTGTGAGCCTTGGCACCCGCTGGAGAGCGGCGTGCCTGCTGGTGGCGGCGGCCTGCTCGGGACAGGATGTCCTGGCGCAGGCCCCGGCTGCTGCGCACTCCGGTGCGCAGTCGGTGCAGACCTTGAGGGAGATCGCGCTGTTTCCCCACAGCGATGCCTTTCCGGCGGAAGCCAGGGTGCAGCGTCTCTCCGGCGAGGTGATGATCCGGGCCGAGGTCCTGGCGACCGGGAAGTGGGTCGACGCCCAGGTGGAAACGTCATCGGGGTCGGCCGTGCTGGATGGCGCGGCGCTGACCGTCGTCGCGGGACTCGCCAGCAAGCCGCGCGATGCGGATGCGCTGCCCGTACCCGTACGCGTGCCCATCGGATTCTCGCTGGACAGCATGCAGACGCTTCCGGCAAAGACATGCGAGGAGTTCAACCACGACTTCGCCCAGTACCGCACCCTGAAGCCCCACGCGACCGCCCACGACATGCGCGTGTTCGATCTGGTCTCCGGCATCTGGGTGGCGACCAAGGGCACGATGGCGCCCGATGCCATCAAACGCCTGCCGTCCGCGCCGGACAAGGTGGCCAGCACTTGCGCGAAGCGCCCGCGCGCGAAGTTCATGGATACCTTCATGGAGGCGATGCGATGAACACCTGCCGCGCGGCAACCGGCGCGCCGACCTTGCTCACGTACGACTGATGGGCCTGCACCTTCCCCGCTGGGTCTGGATCGGTGCCGTCCTGCTGGCCTGCGTGGCCGGCATGGTCAACGTCATCGGCTACCTCGGTTTCGAGCATCAGGCGGTCAGCCACCTGACCGGCACCACCAGCCTGCTGGGCGCGGCCCTCGCGCAGGGCGACCTGCGCGCAGTGACGCACCTGTGGGGGATGCTGATCGCGTTCTGCCTGGGCGCGATGCTGAGCGGCCTGATCATCCAGGACCAGACGCTGAAACTCGGGCGCCGCTACGGCGTGGTGCTCACGCTGGAAGCGCTCCTGCTGGTGGCCGCGATCCCGCTCTTCAAACAGGAACAGATCTGGGGCGCCCTGCTGGCCGCCGTGGCGTGCGGCTTGCAGAACGCGATGGTCACCACGTACAGCGGCGCGGCCGTGCGCACCACGCACCTGAGCGGCATGTTCACCGACCTGGGCATCGGGCTGGGGCACCTGCTGCGTGGCATGCCGTTGCCGGTGCGGCGGCTGACCCTGAGCGGCCTCATCATCTCCGGCTTCCTGGGCGGCGGCGTGCTGGGCGCGTGGTTGTATCGCCACTTCGGTTACGACGCCCTCCTGGCGCCCGCCCTGCTGACCGGCGGCACGGGTGTGGGTTATGTGGTGTACCGCCAGTGGATGCAGGCGCGGCGACCGTCCGCCTGACCCGGCCACCCGCACGCTGGCGTACGGATGGCACAATCTGCGGATGACGCTTCCCTCCGTGGTTTCCGCCCTGACCATCGCCGGCTCCGATTCCGGTGGCGGCGCCGGCATCCAGGCCGACCTGAAAACCTTCGCCGCACATCGTGTGCACGGCCTCTCGGCCATCGCCGCGCTGACCGCGCAGCACACGCGCGGCGTGACCGCGGTGAACGTGCCGCCGATGGACTTCCTGCGCGCGCAGCTGGATGCGTGCTTCGAGGACTTCGATATCCGCGCGGTCAAGCTGGGCATGCTGGCCACCGCCGAGGTGATCGGCACCGTGGTCGAAGCACTCGTCCGGCATCGCCCCGACACGGTGGTCGTCGACCCGGTGATGGTCGCCACCAGTGGCGCCAGGTTGCTGGAAAACAGCGCGCTGGACGCGATGCGCCGCCAGGTGCTGCCGCTGGCCGACGTGCTGACACCCAATCTTCCCGAAGCCGAACTGCTGCTGGGACGCGCGATCCCCGATGCCCAGGCGATGCGCGACGCGGCACGGGACCTGCTGGCGCTGGGCGCGCGTGCCGTCTTCCTCAAGGGCGGTCATCTGCCCGGCGAAGGGGACGTCATCGACCTGTACGCGGATGCGGAAGGCGTAGCGGAAACGGCACATCCGCGCCTTGCACTTGAAGCCCATGGCACCGGCTGCACGCTGGCGTCCGCCATCGCGGCCCGTCGGGCGCAGGGCATGACGATGAAGGACGCCTGCCTCGCCGCATCCGACTACGTGCACGCCGCACTTCGGGGCGGCTACCGCCCGGGACGCAGCGACATCCTCGTGCTGGATCACTTCGGCGCCGCACCCTTCTGATGGACGACATCGACATGCCCATGGTCTCAGCGCAGGACATTCCGCTGACCACGCCAGACGGCCATGCATATGCGTTGATGGCGCGCATCCCCGCACAGGCGACCTCTGCCGTGCTGTGGGTCCCCGCCCTCGGTGTGGCGGCGCGGCATTACATGCCGTTCGCGGAGGGCCTGGCCGCGCGCGGCATGGCGGTGTTCGTGCACGAATGGCGCGGCAACGGCAGCAGCTCGCTGCGCGCCGACCGCCGCCACGATTGGGGCTACCGCGAGCTGCTGGGCATGGACCTGCCATCGAGTCATGCAGAACTTCGCCGGCAGGTGCCCGATGTGCCGCACGTGATCGGCGGGCACAGCCTGGGTGGGCAACTCGCGGCCTGCCATCTCGGCCAGCACCCCGACGCGTTCGCAGCGCTGTGGCTGGTCGGCAGCGGCACGCCTTACTGGCGCGCGTTCCCCACGCCACGCGGCTTCGCACTGCCGTTCTTCTACCAGTTCGCGCCTTGGCTGGCGCGCGCATGCGGTGCGCTGCCGGGTCGTCGCCTGGGGTTTGGCGGCGACGAAGCACGCAGCCTGATCCGCGACTGGGCGCGCGTGGGCCTGAGCGGTCGCTATCGTGCCGCCGGCTTGCCGACGGATCTGGAAGCCGGCATGCGCCAGGTCCAGGCTCCCCTCCATGGCGTGCTGTTCGACGACGACTGGCTGGCGCCGGAAAGTTCGCTGCGCGCGCTTGCGGCCAAGATGCCCGCAAGCGCGGCCCGCGTCACCACGCTGCATCATGCGGCGCTGGGCACGCGTGCGGATCACTTCGCCTGGATGAAGCAGCCTGGCGCCGTGATCGACGCCCTGCTGTCCTGATCGCGGATCAGCAACCCACGACGATGCTGTCGCGTCCCTGCGCCTTGGCGCGGTAGAGCGCACTGTCCGCGCTGTTGATCCAGTCCGACACCGTCGCGATGCCCGGATGCGCTTCGGACAGCCCGATGCTGACGGTGCAGCGCAGGCCGCGTGCGGAGAAGGCACAGGCGGCCACCTGCCGCCGCAGCCGCTCCGCCGCCACGATCGCTTCTTCCCAGCGCGTATCGGGCATGACGACGCCGAACTCATCGCCACCATAACGGCCACCCGTGTCCACATCGCGCAGGCAGGCCTTCAACAATCGCGCGAACTCTTCCACCACTTCATCCCCGACCGTGTGGCCGTAGCCGTCGTTGATGTCCTTGAAGCGGTCGATATCGATCAGCACCAGCACCGCCGTCCGGCCCGAACGCTGGAAGCGCTTCAGCTCCGTGGTGGCGGCATGCAGCCACTGCTGCCGGTTCATCAGTCCGGTGGCGGCATCGAAACGCGCCATCTTCTCCAGCAGGTCCTTCTGTTGCCGCGCCTTGCGCGACAGCGAGTGGGTGGCAACGCCGATCGCCATCGGATAGATGGCCAGGAACGGCAGGCAGGCCAGGACCACGGGGTAGCTGGTGTAGGGATCGAACCTGAAACCCCACGCCGCGCTGGCCGCCAGGCAGGTCAGCAGCATGGTGCCCAGCGTGCGGATGCCGAAGCGTCCACCGCCGATGATCACCTTGTCCATCGTCAGCATCACCGCCAGCAGCACGCTGGGCAGCGCATCGAAATGCATGGCGGCGATCCAGAAGCCGCCCATCGCCGCATCGAAGGTCAGGTTCTGGAATTCGGCCTGGATCGGTTCATCGCGGCTCAGCTTGACCCGCAGATAGGCCAGGTGCGGCCACAGGAAGCCATTGGCGACCAGCAACGCCCACAGGGCGGGCGACGCCGAATGTTCGTAAAACACGGCCCCCACGCATATCGCGCCCAGCCCAAGCCCCAGCGCGCGCATCCGGTACATGCGCAGGCCATAGCGTGAGCGGTTCTGTTCCGCCATGTCGCGCGCAGCGTCAGGGGACAAGCGGGTCCAGGCGTTATGAGTTGACCCGATTCTCAGCCAATCGCAGCCCCTGTGCCAGCCCGCGACAGGCCGTCGCGCGCGTGCTTATGCCAACCCGGTCACGTTCGGCGCATCAATCACGCGGCCGGATAGCCCTGCGGATTCTGCGATTGCCAGCGCCACGCATCGCGGCACATGGCCTCCACCCCGAGTTCGGCATGCCAACCGAGCGTCTGACGGGCCAGCGACGGATCCGCGTACACCTCCGCGACATCGCCAGGCCGCCTGGCAACGACTTCGTACGGAATGTCCCGTGCGGCCGCATCCGCGAATGCCTTCACCAGTTGCAGCACGCTGACACCCTGGCCGGTGCCCAGGTTGACCGTCAGGTTGCGCCGCTCGCGCACGAGGAAATCCAGCGCATCCGCGTGCGCACGGGCGAGGTCCATCACATGGATGTAGTCGCGCACGCCGGTGCCGTCCAGGGTCGGCCAGTCGCCGCCGAATACGCTCAGCCGGTCGCGCCGCCCTACCGCCACCTGGCAGATGTACGGCATCAGATTGTTGGGAACACCGGTCGGATCTTCGCCGATGAGGCCCGATGCGTGGGCACCCACCGGGTTGAAGTAGCGCAGGTTGGCGGCATGGAATTCCGCATCGCTGCCGCACAGATCGCCGATGAGCTCTTCCATCACCAGCTTGGTGCGGCCATACGGATTGGTGACCTGCAGGCGCGCGTCTTCGCGCACCGGTACGCTGGCGGGGTCGCCATAGACCGTGGCGGAGGAACTGAACACCAGCCGCCTGACGCCTGCGGCCTGCATCCCGTGCAGCAGGTTGAGCGTGCCGCCGATGTTGTTGTGGAAATAGTCCAGAGGTCGCTCGCAGGACTCGCCCACTGATTTCAGCGCGGCGAAATGCACGACGGCATCGAACTGCTGGCGCGCGAAGAACCAGGCGACCGCCTCGCGGTCGCGCAGGTCCAACGGCTGGAAGGGCACCGGATGACCGGTGATCTGCTGCAGGCGGGCCAGCACGCCTGGCGAGCTGTTGCTGAAGTTGTCGGCCACCACCACGTCATGGCCGCGCTCCACCAGCACCACGTAGGTGTGTGCGCCGATGTAGCCGGCGCCACCGCACAACAGGATCCGCATCTCGACTCCCCCGGTCGCGTGTCGCCCATGTTCCGGATGGACGATCATCTCCTGATACGCAGGCAACGCGGCATTCAGGCCAATTCTTCCGCGTGTCCTCCCGGGCGTACTTTGGACGTTGATCGACTCGACACCAGGCCGGAAACCGGGCGAACGCCCGCCGCGCCACCGTATAGACTGCGCGACACACGCGACACACAGGGGATCTCCACATCGATGAACGCACCACTGCCTACCCTGGACCAGGCCAGGATCGCCGTGATTGGACTGGGGTATGTCGGCCTGCCGCTGGCCGTCGCCTTCGGCCGCAGGTTTCCCACGCTTGGATTCGACATCAATGGCAAGCGCGTGGCCGAACTGCGCGACCATCATGACCATACGCTGGAGGTCACCGCCGAAGAGCTGCGCGACACCCCGCAGCTGGGCTTCAGCGACGATCCGGCCGCGCTGGCGGGCTGCAACGTGTTCATCGTCACCGTTCCCACCCCGATCGACGACTACAAGCGCCCCGACCTGCATCCGCTGGAATCGGCCAGCCGCGCCGTCGGCCGCGCCATCGGCAAGGGCGCGGTCGCCATCTACGAATCCACCGTCTACCCGGGCGCGACCGAAGAAGTCTGCGTGCCGATCATCGAGCGTGAATCCGGACTGGTCTTCAACCGGGATTTCTACGCCGGCTACAGCCCCGAGCGCATCAACCCCGGCGACAAGCAGCATCGGCTGGAGACGATCATGAAGGTCACCTCCGGCTCCAGTCCCGAGGTCGCCGACTTCGTGGATGCGCTGTACGGCAGCATCATCACCGCCGGCACGCACAAGGCCAGCAGCATCCGCGTGGCGGAAGCGGCCAAGGTCATCGAGAACACCCAGCGCGACGTCAACATCGCGCTGATCAACGAGCTGGCGTTGATCTTCCACCGCCTCGGCATCGACACCCACGAGGTGCTGGAAGCCGCCGGCACCAAGTGGAACTTCCTGCCGTTCCGCCCCGGCCTGGTCGGTGGCCACTGCATCGGCGTGGACCCGTACTACCTGACCCACAAGGCGCAACAGATCGGCTACCACCCGGACGTGATCCTGGCCGGGCGGCGCATCAACGACGGCATGGGCAGCCATGTCGCCCGCCGCGTCGCCAAGCTGATGGCCAAGCGCAACCTGCCCACTGCCGGCGCCAGGGTGCTGGTGCTGGGCCTGGCCTTCAAGGAGAACTGCCCCGACGTGCGCAATACGCGGGTGGTGGACATCGTGTCGGAGCTGCGCAGCTACAACACCGAGGTCGATGTACACGATCCGTGGGTCAACGCGGATGAAGCGCGGCACGAATATGGTCTGGACCTGGTGGCGGAGCCGCAGCCCGGCCGGTACGATGCCATCATCCTGGCGGTTGCGCACCGGGAATTCACCGAACGTGGCGCCGATGGCGTGCGCGCGCTCGGCAAACCCGGTGCCGTGCTCTTCGACGTGAAGCGGGCCCTGCCCCGCCACGCCGTCGACGACTGCCTGTAAGCGATCCGATCTCCACGGGACCCTGTTGATGCGCGTACTGGTCACCGGCGCTGCCGGCTTCATCGGCTCACACCTCAGCCATCGCCTGCTCGATCGCGGCGACGAGGTGCTGGGATACGACAACCTCAACGCCTACTACGATCCGACGCTGAAGGAGGCCCGCCTGGCGCGGCTCCTGCCGAAGGCGGGCTTCCGTTTCGTGCACGGCTCACTGGAAGACCGCACGGCGCTGGAGGCGGCTTTCGACGAATTCAAGCCGCAGCGCGTGGTGAACCTGGCCGCGCAGGCCGGCGTGCGCTACTCGCTGGAGAACCCGCACGCCTACATCGACAGCAACATCGTCGGCTTCACCAACATCCTGGAAGCCTGCCGGCACCGCGGCGTCGAACACCTCGTCTATGCGTCGTCCAGTTCGGTGTACGGCGCCAACCGGAAACTGCCGTTCGCGGTGGAAGACAGTGTCGACCATCCGGTCAGCCTGTACGCGGCCACCAAGAAGGCCAACGAGCTGATGGCGCATACCTACAGCCATCTGTTCGGCATGCCCACCACCGGACTGCGCTTCTTCACCGTATATGGCCCGTGGGGCCGACCGGACATGGCCCTGTTCCTGTTCACGAAGAACATCCTCGAGGGCAAGCCCATCGACGTGTTCAACCACGGCCACCACAGCCGCGACTTCACCTTCGTCGACGACATCGTGGAAGGCGTCGTGCGCACGCTGGACACCGTGCCCGGCCCGGACCCGGCGTACGACCCGCTGCTGCCTAACCCGGGTTCGTCCAGCGCTCCGTACCGCGTCTACAACATCGGCAACCACCAGCCGGTGCAGTTGCTGCGCTACATCGAGGTGCTGGAGGACTGCCTGGGTCGCAAGGCGGAGAAACGCCTGCTCCCGATGCAGCCTGGCGACGTGCCCGACACCGAAGCCGACGTCGAGGCGCTGCGCCGCGACACGGGCTATTCGCCGACGACGCCGATCGAGACCGGCGTGCGCCAGTTCGTGGACTGGTACCGGACGTTCTACGCCGCCTAAATCCCACGAGGAGCGCTTGCAAGGCGCTCCGCAGTGGCCGGATTCCCCTGTCGCCGCCGTTGTTACCGGCATCAGCAACTCCAGGGGATCTTCCGATGAACCGCCTCTTTGCCGGCCTTGCCGCCACCGCCCTTTCCATGCTGCTGGCGTCGTGCGCCACGTCCTCCGGCAGCGAGACGCCACCGCCTGCGACGAGCACGCTGGGGACCGACGCGTACCACATCGGCGTGGACGACATCGTGCAGGTCTCCGTGTGGCGCAATCCGGAACTCGGCATCACCGTGCCGGTGCGTCCCGACGGCATGATCTCGGTTCCGTTGGTGGGCGACGTGCCCGCCGGCGGCCGCACACCCGGTGACGTCGCCAAGGACATCCAGGAACGCCTGGCCACCTACGTGCGCGATCCGCAGGTGGCGGTGATCCTCACCGACCTGCGCAGCCACGAATACCTGTCCCGGGTACGCGTCACCGGCGCCGTCCGCCAGCCCGTGTCGCTGCCCTATCGCCCCGGCATGACAGTACTGGATGCCGTGCTGGCCGCTGGTGGCATCACCGAGTTCGCCGCCGCCGACCGGTCCGATCTGCACCGCAAGGGTGCCGAGCAGACCCAGACCTACGCGGTCCGGCTTGACCGCATCCTCAACCGTGGCGACCTGAGCACCAACTACACGGTATCGCCCGGCGACGTCATCACCGTTCCCGAGCGCACGTTCTGATGAGCCAGAGCAATCTCCCCGCGCGGCGCGGATACGCCGCGCCGGCCTCGCCCGCGGGCGCGCTGTCGCCGAACGAACTGGCCCCGATCCTGCTGCGCGAAGCGCGCCGCCACCGTGTGGCCCTGGTCGGCATCTTCGCCGGCGTCGCCCTGCTGACGCTGCTGGTCGGATTGCTGGTGCTGCCGAAGAATTACACGGCCTCGACGACGATCCTGGCGCAGGAAAGCGACATCATCCAGCCCCTGCTGGAAGGCCGCGCCGTGGCGACCGGCGTCGTGGACCGCGCCGGCATGGCCCGGCAGGTGATCTACAGCCAGCGGGTCCTGCAGGATGCGCTGAAAACCGGCGGCTGGCTGGAAGACGTCCCCAATGCCGTCCAGCAGGACCGCCTGATGGAACAGATCAAGGGCCGCATCGCGATCACCAGCCCGCGCCCCAACCTGATCCAGATCACCTACCGCGACAGCGATGCCAAGCGCACCTACCAGGTGACGGAGCGCCTGAGCGAGATGTTCATCAAGGAGAGCCTGGCGGCGAAGGAACGCGAAAGCCGCGAGGCCTACGAGTTCATCAACAAGCAGGTGCAGGACTACCACGCCAAGCTGCTGGAAGCCGAGGAGCGCCTGCGCATGTACCGCTCGGCCAACACCGACGCCCAGCCCGGCAGCGCGACCGATGCCAATACGCGCATCAGCTCGCTGCGTACCACGGTCGAACAGACCCGCATGTCGCTGCTGGAACAGCGCTCGCGCGAAAGCGCGATCGCCTCGCAGCTCTCCGGCGAATCCGCGGTCACCGCCGTGCAGACGCGCGAGAGCCTGTATCGCGGGCAGTTGCTGGAGCTGCAGGGCCAGCTGGACCGCCTGCTGCTGAACTACACCGAGCAGCACCCGGACGTCGTGCGCGTGCGCCACCAGATGGCCGATCTGCAGCAGTCCATGGTCAACGAACAGAACCGTCGCGCCTCCGCACCGCAGAGTGGGAGCCCGTTCGACGAAGCCCAGATGAATCCGCTGTACCAGGAATTGCGCAGCCAGCAGGCACAGACACGCCGCGAAGTGGCCGCGACCGCGTCGCGCATGGCAATCGCGGAGTCGATGCTGAACGACGAACTCAACCGCAGCCGGCGCATCGCCGACTCGGAAAGCGCCCTGGCCGAGCTCACGCGCGACTACGAGGTCAACCGCGACATCTACCAGGACCTGTTGCGCCGGCGCGAGAACGCCCGCGTCTCCATGCAGCTGGACCGCGAGGAACGCGGCCTGACCCTGCGCGTGCAGGATCCCGCCACCATGCCGTTGCGGCCGACGGGCCTGCGTTTCATGCACTTCGCCATCGGCGGGCTGCTGATGGCGGTAGGCATTCCGCTCGGCCTGGTGTTCCTGCGTGCGCGCTTCGATCCGCGCATCCGCTCGGCGCACCAGGTACAACGGCTCACGGACCGCCCGCTGCTGACCGTGGTGCCGACCTACCACTCGCCGCGCGACCGTCGCCAGGAAATGACGAGGAACGCGATGAGCGTCGGCATCCTCCTGATCGTCGTGCTCGCGTATGGGCTCGTGTTCGGCCTCAAGCAACTCGCCGCCTGAGGCCACCCCCATGACCCAACACGCCACAATGGAAAAGCCAGTGACCCCGGACAACGACCGACTGCACGGCGTGCCCTACCGCGCCGACACCTCCCGCTCGCTGGCCCTGATGGACGAGCCCACGGCATTGACGCCACGCGAACTGGAAGAGCGTCGCGTCATCCATCGCAACGATTCCGTGCGCGAACAGGCCGATGCGTTCCGCGAATTGCGTACCCGGTTGCTCGCCCTGGGCGGCGACAGGAACTTCGTCACCCTGGTGGCGCCGGTAAGCCACGGCTGCGGGGGCAGCTTCGTTGCCCGCAACCTGGCCACGGCGTTCGCGTTCGACGACACCAAGAGCGCGCTGCTGGTGGACTGCGACGCGCTGCATCCGACGCAGCACACCGCGCTGCGCGTGGATGCCGGACACGGCGGGCTGATGGACTACCTGGACGACAGCGACACCGATCTCGCCCGCATCCTCTACCGCACCGGCGTACCGCGCCTGCGCCTGATACCGAGCGGCCGCCAGCGCGAAACGACGGGCGAGGCTTTCAGCTCGTTCCGCATGCGCGCGATGATGGATTCGCTGCGCAGCCGTTATCCCGACCGTTACCTCGTCCTCGACAGTCCTTCGGTCCTCGGTTCGCCCGATGCGCGCATCCTCTCCGAGCTCGCCGACCTCGTGGTCCTGGTCGCGGGCTACGGCAAGGTCACGCCGGAGAAGCTGGAGAAGGCCATCGGCAGCTTCCCGGCCGACAAGGTGGCCGGCGTGGTGTTCAACGAAATCCCGTGAAGCAGCCAAGGAGCATCGGCATGCGCGTCACCCGCCTTCGCGTTTCCGTCATCGCGGCTTCCGTGCTGGCCACGTTCTCCGGCCACGCGTTCGCCGCACGCGTCGACTACACCGTGGACCTCGGCATGGAGCGCAACAGCAACGTGACGATGGTGCCGGCCGACCCCATCGAGCAGCGCTACCTGCGTGCCGGCGTCGGCTTCAGCATCACCGAGAACATCTCGGCGCTGCAGCTGAACCTGGACGGGCGCGCCGAGTACCGCGACTACGAGGACGACATCTTCGCCGACACCGTCGACGGCACGCTCTCCGGGCGCATGAACTGGGTCGCCATTCCGCAGCGCCTGTTCTTCGTGGTGGAGGACAACCTGACGGTGCAACCGGTGGATTCGCTGGTGCCCGATGGCCCGGGCAACCGCCAGCAGGTGAACGTGTTCTCCGCCGGTCCGACGGTGCTGTTCAACTGGACCTCCTCGCTGCATGGACAGGCCGAACTCCGCTACGTGCACAGCGATGCCGAGGTGACCGACGAGTTCAATTCGCAGCGCCTCGCCGCTGCGGTCCGCACGATCAAGGAACTCTCGCCCACCAGCCGCGTGTCGTTGAACCTGCAGGCGCAGCGCGTGGACTTCGACGACGACATCGTGGCACGCGACTACAACCGCTACGACATCTACGGACGCTATGTCCGCACGCTGGCCAACTTCGAACTCGGTGCGGACCTGGGCTATTCGCGCATCGACTACCGGCAGGGCGAGTCGCGCTCGGAACCATTGCTGCGCGCGGATGCCCAATGGAACCTGTCGCCGCACAGCCAGCTGATCGCGGCGGTGTCCAGCCAGTTTTCGGACACCGCGACCGACGCGTTGACCGGCATCCAGTCCGAGGCCACGGTGCCGGAGAACGTCCTGACCGGCGACGCAGTGGTGAATGCATCGCCGTACGAGGTCCGCAGCATCGACCTCGGCTACCAGTACACGGGCACGCGGTTGACCTTTTCGCTGACCCCTTACGTGCAGAAGCGCGACTACGTGGATTCGGACACGTTCGACCAGAAGACCCGCGGCGCGCGCTTCGACCTGCAATGGCTGATCCGTCGTTCGCTGACGCTGGGAAGCTACGCCACCTGGGAACGCCTGGACTACACGCAGCTCAACCGCAAGGACGAAACGTCGCGCGTGGGCGCGAGCCTGGAATACCAATGGGCGCCCCGCTGGTCGGCACGCCTGCACGCCGAACGCTACAAGCGCGACAGCACCGACGTTGGCCAGAGCGTCTCGCAGAACCTGATCTACCTGAGCATCGCCTATTCCAACCGTTGAGGTGTCCGGCATGCGCGCCACGCCCTCCAGATTGAAGACGCATGGCATCCCCAGTGCGGTGTTGCTGACGCTGGCACTGCTGGCGGCCGCTATCGGCCATTGCGGTGCAGCCGACGCACCGGAGGCGAGCTCCGCACCGGAACCCCGGGAGCCGCAGGCTTCCGCTGGCGCGCCACAGGCGACCGCCGCGCCCGTCGCCCCGGCTGCACCGGCAGGCACGGACCAGTTGAAGATCGACCTGGCGTTCGTCGATCGCAGGTCGCCGGAGTACGGCCGCTTCCGCAACTGGGTGGACACCGCCGTGTCGGGCAACCCGGGCTATGCCTTCAGCGCCAGCGACGCCGCCCTGATGTTCCTGCTCAGTGGTGGCGAGAAGTACTGCAAGCTCGCCGTCCGCATGGTGGAAAAGGAAGTCGCTGAAGCCGAAAGCGCGATCGCAGGCGGTTCGCGCCCCGCGATCGCCGGCGATTCGTATCTGGAAGTCGGCCCCAGGATCGCGGACCTGGCGATGACGCTGCACGCCTGCACCGGCATGATCGATGCCGCGCAGCGGCAGCGCTGGTCCGCCCTGGCGGAGCAGGCCGTGTGGAACGTCTGGAACCCGAGCCGGGCGCAGTGGGGCGGCCGCACCCACGCATGGACTGGCTGGTCCATCGACAATCCCGGCAACAACTACTACTACAGCTTCATCGAAGCGACCATGTACTGGGCGCTGGTCAGCGGCAGCAAGACCTGGATGGACGAGCTCAAGACGCGTCGCCTGCCGCCGCTGAAGGCGTACTACGCCGAGCTGCCGGGCGGCGGCAGCCGCGAAGGCACCGGCTATGGCGCTGCGCAGATGCGTCTGTTCGGTCTTTACCGCCTGTGGAAGGACAGCACGGGCGAGGACCTGGCCACGGCCAGCACGCATGCGCGCGACAGCATTCCGTACTGGATACATGCCACGGTGCCCACCTTGGACCGTTTCGCCCCGATCGGCGACCAGGCGCGCAGTTCGATACCCGAACTGTTCGACTACCACCGCCGGCTGGTGCTGGAAGCGCGCCAGTTGACGACGGATACAGATGCGCGCGCGATGTCGTCTTGGTGGCTGCGCAGCATCTCGGTGCCGCGCATGAGCCAGGGCTTCAACAGTCGCTACGACCTGTTGCCGGCCGGCGATGGCGGCGATCCGCCCCCGGCCCTGGTCTACCACGCGGAAGGTGCCGGCCACCTCTTCGCACGCAGCGACTGGGGCAAGGATGCGATGTGGATGTCGTTCGTCGCCGGCCCCTACAACGAGAGTCACGCGCACCAGGAGCAGGGTGGCTTCACCCTGTTCGCCCGCGACTGGCTCGCGGTGACCGAGAACATCTGGAGCCACAGCGGCATCCAGCAAGGCACGCCGGTCCATAACGTGGTGCGCTTCGAACGCGCCAACGCGGACGCACAGCAATGCGCGGCGCCGCGCGGTGACGTGGTGGTGCACCAGTGCGAAACCCCGCGCTCGCGCTCCCGCGTGACCGTGACGCCGCGACCGGATGGCGGCATCACCGCCACGGCCGACCTGACCCCGGTGTATCGCGACAATCCGGCCCTGCAGTCCTGGCAGCGACGCATCGAGTTCGGTGGTCGCAAGCTGCTGGTGCAGGACGATTTCCGGCTGGGCGCGGGCACCCGTGCGATCTTCCAGGTCAATGTCCCGGAGCGCCCCACCGTCCAGGGCAACGAGGCCACCGCCGGGCGGCTGCGCATCCGCGTGCTGGAGCCCGCGAATGCGACGCTGCGCGTCCACACCTGGAGCGACGATGACGCGCAGGAGTTCCGTCGGGGCTGGCGGGTGGATGTCTCGGGCGGACAGACCGGCTACAAGGTCGAGCTCAGCGAGAAGTGAGCCGGGTCGCGTCGGGCAAGGCAGGCGCCGCAAAGAGTGCGGTGAGTCTCAAATGCACCCTCACGGGCCCGTGACCTCCCCTGCCGCCCGCTGAACCAACCTGCCGTTCTGTGACCCAGCCCGTCCGTTTTGACGGAACCCCCACGTTATGATCCGCCCGCCGTTGCGCGGATCGCATGTAGCGAGGGGGCGCTGCAGCGGGTAGTCACCAGCCTCGAGGGCTGTCGTCTTCCAATTCGTTCGTGCGCGGTTTTCTTGCCAGGAGAACCCCCTTGTCGCGCACGTCCGTTTCCCCCCGCCGCACCCGCCGGCTGCCCTTCGCCCTGTTCCTGGGCGCTGCGTCGCTTACCGCCCTGACTGCCGCCAGCGCCGCCAGCGGCCTGTTCGGGCTTCGTGCCCAGGCCTTTGCATCCCATGCATGGATCCAGGCCGAAGATGAATTCGCCGAGTTGCGCCAGGATACGCGCGACCACGTCCTGCGCTTCTGGACGCGCGCTTCCGCCAACACCCGGCTGGCCCGCCGTGCGCGCGAACGCGCTGCCACCGGCACGCCCACCAGCACCAGCACGGCCAACCCCGTCGTCCTCACGCCGGTAGCGCCCACCGTGGATTCAACCCCGGTCCTGAGCAGCGGCGGGCGGATCAGTTCGAATTCCTCCCGGCCACGGCTGGTGAACCTGCCCATGCCGGTGCCGGCGGTCGACAAGTCGTCCGCTGCCTACACCCGCTTCAAGGGTTGGGTGGATGCGGCCGTCGCCGGCAACCGCGGCTACGGCTTCAGTGCTGCCGAGGCCGCACTGATGTACCAGATCTCGCCTGAAGCAAAGTACTGCACGCTGGCCGTCAGCATGGTCGAAGCGCAGGTCAGCGCCGCGGAATCCGCGATCGCTTCCGGCGGCCGTCCAGCCGTGGCGGGGGATTCCTACCTTGAGGTGGGCCCGATGATCGCCGATCTGGCGTCCACCATGACCGCCTGCGGCGGCAGCATCACCGCCAGCCAGCGCACCCGCTGGTCCGCGTATGCGGAGCAGGCGGTGTGGAACGTGTGGAACTACAACAACGCCCAGTGGGGCGGTCGCAGCCATCCGTGGTCCGGCTGGTCGGTGAACAATCCCGGCAACAACTATTACTACAGCTTCGTCGAAGCGACGATGTACTGGGCGCTGGCCAGCGGCAACGGCACCTGGTTCAACTTCCTGCGCGACAACAAGCTGCCTGCGCTGCAGACCTACTTCGCCCGGCTGCCCGGTGGCGGCAGCAGCGAAGGCACCGGTTATGGCACCTCGCACATGCGGCTGTTCTCGCTGTACCGCATCTGGCGCGATGCGACCGGCACCGATCTGGCCAACGCCAACAGCCACGCGTCCGACAGCATTCCGTACTGGGTGCACGCCACGGTCCCCACGCTGGATCGCTTCGCGCCGATCGGCGACCAGGCGCGCAGCTCGGTTCCCGACATCTACGACTACCACCGCCGCCTGATGCTGGAAGCGCGTTCGGTGGCGACCAATCCGGTCGTGCAGAACCAGGCGACCTGGTGGCTCAACAACATCTCCATCGCACGCATGGGCTCGGGCTTCAACTATCGCTACGACCTGCTGCCCACCGGCACCACGGCCGCCGTACCGCCGGAGCTGATCTACCACGCCCGAGGCACCGGACACCTGTTCGCACGCACCGGCTGGACGCGTGACGCGATGTGGCTGGCGATCGTCGCCGGTCCCTACAACGAGAGCCACGCCCACCAGGACCAGGGTTCGTTCACGCTGTTCTCCGGCGACTGGCTGGCGGTCACGGCCAACATCTGGAGCCACAGCGGCATCAACCAGGGCACCGATGTGCACAATCTGGTGCGCTTCGTCCGGAATGGCACGGTGGCGCGCCAGTGCGAATCGACCACGCGGGCCTCGACGCTCACGGTCAATCCCGGCAGCGGCGGCGCGTTCACGGCAGATGCCAACCTGACGCCGGCGTTCTGCAACAGCGACGCCGTGACCAACTGGCGCCGCAACTTCACTTTCGCCAACCGCCGCCTGACCGTCCGAGACACCTTCAGCATCACCAGCGGCACCACCGCGACGTTCCAGGTGAACGTGCCGGTCGCGCCGACGCTGGTGAACAGCCGCGAAGCCACCGCAGGCCGCCTGCGCGTGCGCGTGCTGGAGCCGGCCAACGCCACGATCAACAGCAATTTCAGCTCGGGCAAGTACGTCGAGGACGGCGCGCGCTTCCGCATCGACGTGCAGGGCGGCACCACTGGCTACGTCGTCGAATTGAGCGAGATCTGACCCGCCCTTCAGGGGCAGGCGTGAGGCCGCCGCCCGCGCGCGCGCAGGCGGCGGCGCATGTCCAGCACGGGAACGGGGACGCAGCTGATCGACATCAGGCCGATGCGTTCCAGTGTCGGCCGTGCAAACAGCGCCGGCAGCAGCAGGCGACGTGCCGGCCGCAACCGGCGCGCATGGATCAGGTGGCGGGCGAATTCCGTGCGGATCGCCCGCACCTTCCATCCCACCATGGCCGCAGGCAGCGACAACTGATCGCCCAGCGTCTCGGCGTTGTGGATTTCCGCAGCGGCGCAGCGTTCGATACGGCTGGTCAGGCTGCCTTCCACGGGCGTGTAGTGCCCCACCAGGCCAGCGCAGGCACGTAACCGCCAGCCCGCGTGCGCGATGCGCAGCCACAGACTGTAGTCCTCCGCACCGATCAGCTCGCGCGCTTCGAAGAAGCCACCGAGAGTATCGAAGACATCGCGGCGCACCACGCTCATCGACGTGCATATCCGGTTGCAGCGCCACAGCAGGTCGAAATCCATGTCCGCCGGCAGCGCCAGGCGATCCTCGCGCGCACCCCCATGCAGCAGACCGGCACGCGGGTCCGTCGCCAATGGCATCTGCGCCTGCATCTTGTGCGGCAACCACGTGTCGTCCGCATCCAGGAACGCCACCCACGCAGCCGAGGTCGCGCGCACGCCTGCATTGCGCGCGCTGGCAGGCCCACCATTGGGCTGTCGCAGCAGGTCGACGACGCCGCCATAGCCCGCCACGATGCGCGCCACCTCCTCGCCATCCGGGGAGCCATCGTCCACCACCACGATCTGGCGTGGCGGCAAGGTCTGCGCCACCACGCTGTCCAGCGCGCGCGCCAGCGTGCCGGCGGCCTGGTAGGCCGGGATCACCACGGCGTAGTCCGGAACCGTCACGGGGGAAGACGATGCCATGCTCACGCCAGCCTTGAGACGGGACGTCGCTTGAGCAGCGCGTGCGCGATGTAGTGCAGCATGCACCACGCCGACCGCGGCCACGGCAGACTCTCGATGTCGCGGTAGATCCGCCACTGCCAACCGGCGGCGCGCAACTTGTTCGACGACACCGAACCTTCGCGGACGAGGTAGTACGCCAGCGGCCGCTCATCCGGCACGCGTTCGGCATGGCCGGCGCGGCGCACGCGATCCAGCCAGAACACGTAGTCCTCATGCCCCATCTTCTGGAACGCCACCTCGCCCAGTGAGCGTTCGTAGATGCCGGTCAGGTTGCCGATGCGGTTGCTGTAGAGCATGCCGGCATAGTCCACGCGCGCCGGGGGCAGCACGGTCGCCAACGGCCTGCCGTCCTCGCCGACACGCTGGTAGGCGGTGTAGCACACGCGTGCACCGGTACGCTGCATGTGTTCCAGCTGCAGGGCGAGCTTGTCGTGTGTCCACCAGTCATCGCTGTCCAGGAACGCGACATGGCTTCCGCGTGCGGCCTGCAACCCCCGGTTGCGTGCAGCGGCGACCCCTCCGTTGGCCTGGTGGATCGCCACCACGCGCGGATCGCGCGCTGCGTATTCGTCCATGATCGCCGGCGAACCGTCGCGTGACCCGTCATTGACCAGGATCAGCTCCAGGTTCGCGTGGCTTTGCTGCAGGACCGAATCGATGGACCGGCGCATCGTGGCCTCTGCGTTGTACACAGGCATCACCACGCTGACCGTCGGCGCATCCACAGCGGAATCTGGCCGGATGCCCGTCACGCGGCCGCCTGTGCCACCTTGCCACCTGCCCATGAAGCACGCGGAGCGGGCAATGCGTAGTCGCGGTAATCGCCGGGATTGCCCTGCATGCCCGCCTCTGCCGCCTTGACGATGTTGTAGGCCTCGCGCGCGGTGACGTAATGCAGCACGTACCGCTTGCCATCGTTGTAGGCGGATTCGAGGTAATCGTGCATCGCATCGACCGGTGGACCGAGCAGCGTATCGATGTCGCCTTCCTGCGTGCCGTGGGTATGGATCTTCACGAACAGCCAGTCGGGCCTGCCCTGCACGTGGACGCCCGCGCGCACCCAGGCATCCACCCGTTGCGGCGTCGGCGGCTGGCCCCTGCGCACATCGGCATTCTCGATGCGCGGGATGATGCCCATGCGTCGATCCTTCCAGTTCAGGCCAAGCGGCCCCTGGATGAGCATCAGGTCGCCACTCGCCCGTCCACCGACGCGGACCGGCACGCCCTGGTCGTGCGACTTCGGCGCATGCGGATCGTCGGTGGCGTAGTAGATGCTGTTGATGGTGCTGGTCTGGGTGTCGCTGGGTGCGGAGGGCAGCGTGAAGTCGGCGTAGCATCCCAACTCCCGCAGCAGGATCAGCTCGTTGTCCAGGCCGCACCAGCGACCGTCGGGCCGGGAATTGTCCAGGCACCAGTTGCCGTGGATGAAACCGAAGCGGAGTTCGCCCGTGGCCGGATCGCGCGGCAGCGCGCCGTGACGCTCGTGCAGCACGCGGCAGAAGCGCGACATGCCTTCCTTGAAGTTGGCTTCGGTGTCGTTGTCGTGGTGCAGGTGCACTTCGATCTCGCCATAGCCTTCCGTACACAGCGCGGAGAGCTTGTCGAGGTATTCCGGCACGTACTCCTCTTCGGGATAGAAGAAGCTGTGCTGGGGCGGCCGGCCATCCGCATCCCGGTGGCGTCCGGCCAGCGTGCGGTAATCGCGGCACCAGCGGTCCACGCGCTCGCGCTGCGTCGCTTCATCGGCGCCATGCCACATGGGCTCGAAGTGGTCGACGAAGCAGAACATCACATGCACCGGACCGTCCACGGCGCGCATGCGCGGGCGACGCAGGTAGCTGCCGATCCAGAGTTCCATGTTGCGCGAACGCAGCAACTTCCAGACCGCCAGCACGGTCGCCATGATCACGACGGCCAGTCCCGCCAGCCACATCACACCGTCCAAGCATCCCCCTGTCGTTGCCGGCGCGTGGTCGCGCCATCGTCACTCCAGAAAACGCGACAACGCGGATGCACCGGCCATCCCTCGCCGGTGTGCGGCATGGATCAATGCACGTGCGGCAGGGCGCGGAGATCGAAGCCCTGGGATTTCCATGCGGGTATCAGCTGCTGCAGCAGTTCGAGCGAATGCTCGCTGTCATCGTGCATCAGGATGATGTCGCCACCGCGCGGCGGATGGCGCCCGATCGTCTCGAGCAGCTCCGGCACCGGACGGCGGCTGTAGTCCAGGCTGTCGTACGACCAGTAGTCGATGCGGTGCCGGCGACCCACGAGCCGCGCCAGCATCGGCACGCTCAACACGCCGCGGGGTGGCCGGAATGCGTGGCGTGCGCGGCCATCGATGCCCTGCAGGAGTTTCTCGGTGCGATCGATCTCCTCCATCTGCTGCCCCAGCGTCAGCGATTCGAAGACCGGATGCGAGTACGAATGGTTGCCCAGCGTGTGCCCTTCCGAGGCGATGCGGCGCGCGAGCGCATCGTGCCGTTCCACCTCGCGCCCCACCAGGAAGAAGCTGGCCTTGGCATCATGCTCCGCCAGCAGATCCAGCAACGGCGGTGTGTGGGCGGGATGCGGGCCATCGTCGAACGTCAGGTACAACGCGCGCCGCTCCCCGCTCGGGCCGGCGGTCGACAACCAGCCGTTCGGCAGGAACCGCAGCAGTTTCAGTCGTCGTGGGCGCGGATTCATGGCGATCAGGTTACCGGGAAACCCAGGGGTTCATGAGAGGCGTCCCTGCACGGCCATCGCACCGGATGACATGTCCTGGCCATCATCCTCGTAGAGGCCATGGTACCGCTCGGCCATGGTGCGGAACGAAGCTTCCGCCTGCGCCCAGGCCTGGCCTGCCCGGCCCATCGTCGCGGCACGGTCGCCGCCGCGCAGCAGCGCGATCAATGCCGTGGCGAGCGCTGCCGCGTCCCCCGACGGCACCAGCCGGCCATTCACGCCCTCGCGGACGATCTCGCGGTTGCCGCCCACATCGGTGGCCACGATGGGAAGCCCGGCAGCGCACGCCTCCAGCAGCGCGATCGAATAGCCTTCGCTGGAAGACGACAGCGCGAACACTTCCATGCCCATCAGCAGGCGCGGCACGTCATGGCGGTCGCCGAGGAACCTGACGGCGTCCGCCAATCCGGCCTGGGTGGCCTGGGCTTCCAGTGCCTCGCGCAAGGGGCCATCGCCGACGATGGCCAGTACGGCTTCCGGCACCTGCACGCGGACCTTGGCGAAGGCGCGGAGCAGCAGCGCGTGGTCTTTCACCGGCTGCAGGCGCCCCACGGTCCCGATGATCCGGCTGCCCGCCGGCCAGCCAAGCTCGGCAGCGAGCGTCCGGCGTGCATCCGGATCAGCGGAACGGAAGCGCTCCAGCCGGATGCCGTTCGGCACGGCCAGCAGGCCATGCCGCGGATGCACGCCCTCCTCGGCGAACCGCTCGCGCGCCGCTTCGCACACCGCGACCGCGTAGTCGGTGAAGCGCATGCTCTGCCGGTACAGCCATTCCTGGCGACCGCTGCGCGAGCGCCCTCCCATGCCGTGGCGGGTGTTGATGCGGCACTTCACCGGAAGACCCAGCGACGCGATGACGGCGTAGTAGTGCGCCATCGCGTTGTGCGTGTGGATGACCGCGTCGGGCGACTGCCGCAGCAGTTCACGTGCGCGACGCAGCGCACGCAGGTCCAGGCCCGGTTGCTTGCCGCATGCATCCACCCGGACACCGCTGGCCAGCAGTTCCCTGGCCAGCAGGCCCAGCTTGAACAGGCAGATGACCCGGCACTGGTGGCCCGCCTCGCGCTGGCTCGCGATCAGGTCCACCACGGTGCGTTCCAGGCCGCCCCGATCAAGGTTCTCGACGAAATGCACGATCTCCACGCTCTTCCTACCCTCCGAGTTCCGACACGGTGACACGCTGCTTGCCGCTGGGTGTCAGCGGGATCTCGTCCGTGAGGCGGAAGTTCAGGGCGACACTGTCGCCCACGACCTTGACCAGTTCGCCCCGCACTTGCTCGATGACGCCAGCGTCGAAGCCTGCGTCCGGCACGATCAGGATCTCGAACGCATCCAGTTGTTTCTGCACCACCTGGTAGCGCCGGATGCCGGTCGCGCCCAGGAAGGCATACACCACGTACTCGCCCGGCACGAACCGGCCATCGCGCGTGCGCAATGCATCCAGCTTCCGCCCGTCCACGCGCGCAAGCCTTGGCAGTCCGCGTCCGCATGCGCACTGGCCGTGGCCGGGCGTGGCCAGGTCGCCATTGACATACCGGAGCAGTGGCATGCCCAGGTTGTGCAGGTCGGTGATCACCAGTTCGCGCGGGCCTTCTCCGCCCACGCTTTCGCCATGGCCAAGCTCCACCTTCAGATGGTCCGCGTTGACGTGCAGGCCATCGCGGTGCTCGCATTCGGCGGCGATCAGCATGAATTCGCGGCAGCCGTAGGTGTTGTAGGCCGGCGCGCCGAAGGCCTGTTCGATGCGTGCGCGCTGCGTGTCATGCAGCGCCTCGGCGGCGCCCAGGATGCGCAGCGGCGCATGCACCCGGCGACCGGTGGCGATCAGCCAGTCCGCCATCTCCACGATGGGCGCCACGTAGGACACGATGGTCTCGGGCTGGAAACGGTCGATCGCATCGGCGTACTCCGCCATGCGCGTGCGGTCCATTTCGAAGGCATTGAGCATGCGGCGGTTGAACGCCCCATGGAAAAGGAGGTCCTTGCGCTTCTGCGCGCCGAGCGGCGTGCCCCACAGGTAGAGGGAGCGCTGCCCCAGCCGGGCGCCGGCCCATCCGTAGCCACGCCACATGATCGCCACGCGACGTTCGTAGCTGTCGCGGGTGTAGCCGAACTTCAAGGGTTCGCCCGTCGAGCCGCCGGTGGTCTTGTAAAGCAGGCCGGCACGCTGCGGGCCGGCGATCAAGCGCTCGAAGTTGGCGCGGATCGTGGGCTTGTCCAGCACAGGCAATCGAGCGTAGTGCGCGGGATCGCGGATGTCCTCCGGTGCGGCAATGCCAAGCCCGGCCCAGGTTTCCCGGTAGTACGGCACGTGCTCCCAGCAATGGCGTAGCAGGGCCTGCAGCTTCTGCCACTGCAGCGCATCGATCTGTTCCGGCGCCAGCCATTGCTGCTGTTCGTACTCGCGCAGATACGACAGCGTCTTGCGTCCGCGCAGGCCGGATTCGTACGCGGGGAAAAGCACGTGGCGGAACAGGGATTCGTAGAGACCCGTCATGAGGCGCGTTCCCCTGCACGTTCGTGCGCCCACGCCAGCAGGCGCGCACCCAGGCGTGGCCGGCCAGCGGCGAAGCGGCCGTGCAGCAGTTGCAGGTGCTCGATGTCGTCACGGCTCCAGCAGCGCAGCAGCAGCGTGAACAGCGCATACGACAGCACCAGCAACACGCCACCCAGCAGGACGGCCGCCCAGGGCACCAGATGCCCGCGCAGCGGCCACGCCAGCGCCGCCGCCAGCGCGCCCGCCAGCAACACGCGCCCCAGCCCGCCCCATGCCAACCTTGCATGGCTGACCCGGATCGCAAGCGAGATGTACAGCGTGGCGTTGACCAGGGCCACGATGAGGTAGCCGATCACCGCGCCCACCAGGGCGAAGTGCGCGATCAGCACGGCGGAAAGCGCCAGCTTCAGTACGCCACTGGTCACCGCCAGTACCAGGATGCTGCGCTGCCGGTCCGCGCTGACCAGCATGCTGGAGGCCCCCTGCGCCATCGTGGTCAGGCACGTGGCGAACAGGCAGGCGGAGAACAGCGGACCCGCCGCCCAGTATTCGGGCCCGTACAGCAGGTGGATCACGTCGTCGCCGAACACCAGGCCGAACGCCATCAGCGGCGTCGCCAGCAGGGACAGGTAATGCGTGGTGCCGGCGAAGCGCCGCGCCGCGACTTCCCTGCCCTGGCTGAGCGCACTCGCCATCATCGGCAGCAGCAGCGCACCGAACACGCCCGGCACCAGCGCCGCCGCGCCGACTGCCAGCTGGTAGGCCACCTTGAACTGTCCGGCGTCGTGACTGTCCGCGTACAGGTTGAGGAACATCACCTCCACCTCGCTGGCCACCAGGAAGCTGACCGACACGGTCAGCGCCGTCCAGCGCATGTGATGACTTATCCGCGCGCGCAGTATCGGGGGCAGCACCACGCCGGGCTGGCGTGGCGGGAGCAGCGGACGGATCTGCCGCAGCGACATCACGTAGAAGACGATGCCCGACAGCGAGAACACGGCCAGCAGCCATTCCACCGGCGCGTCCAGCTGCCACGCCGCGATGACGAGCAGCAGGTTGATCGGGGTGGACACCAGCGCCACGATGGCGGTCGCGCGGAAGTTCTCGAAGCCCTTCGCCACGCCGATGTTGAACATGTACGACGAGCGCAGCACCACGCCGAGGATCAGGAACCCCAGCAGCAGCGTGTGGTTCATGCCGGGTGCGACATGGTCGCCTGCGAAGATGAACAGCGCCGCGCCCGCCAGCAACACGAACAGCATGAACACCCGTTGCGCACGCCGCAGGTAGGTGAGCACGTAGGGGATCTGTTCCACGTGCCCCGACCCGCGCAGTTCGGCGATGAACTTGATCGCCGCACTGGCCGTGCCCGAATTGGTGGTCGCCACGCCCATCGCCACCAGCCAGATCACCAGGCTGTAGGTGCCGAATCCGTCCGGGCCGAGGTGCCGGGCGATGATGATCGACGTGAGCATGCCCAGCACGTACTCGGTGTACATGCCCACCGAGGAGAAGAAGGTGTTGTTGAGCGTGCGCGAGCGGGAGTTCATGCCAGGGCCAACAGGACCTTCACGGTCAGATACAGCCCGATAACGCCAATTACAGCGATGATCGGCCAGCGGATGATGTCCTTGTCGAGCGAGAATTGCGGCAGGCTGGGGTACGTGGAACGCATGCGCGTGTAGTGGCCGACCACCAGCGCGACCAGCAGGTACAGGATGATCACGTAGCTGCGGCTGAGGAAGAACGCCGCGGTGAAGAAGCCGGTCAGCGACAACAGCAGGCACAGGCTCAACGCCTTGTCCGTCTTCCATTCCTGCAGCGCGATCTCGTCGGGTACGTCCAGCGGCACGTCGTCGATGATGTCGTCGCCACGGTTCACGATGGCGAGCATCATGCGGAAGCAGTAACCCACGATCGCCAGCCAGACGGTGAAGCCCACGATGCCCGTTTCGGCGAGCACCAGGACGAAGGAATTGTGCGCGGTCAGTTCATGCAGGTCCGAATAACCACCTGCACCGATGCCGAACACCGGGCTGCCGATGAACATCTGGATGCCTTCGTACCAGGACTCGACGCGTCCCATCGCGGAGGCTTCGGACACGTCCATCTCCTGCATGCGCGATGGCAACATCATCAGGACGCCCAGTGCGCCGGCGCCCATCAGGCCCGCCAGGAACATGCCGCGCGTGCGCCAGACGTACACGCCCAGCATGGCCACCAGCGCCAGCAGCGTGCCGCGCGAATTGGTCAGGTAGCAGCCCCAGACCAGCAACACGATCGTCGTCCACCAGAACAGCCGCTTCAGCCCCAGCCAGCCGCCCTGCGCACTCAGGTAGAAGGCCATCGGCAGGCACATCACGAACAGCATGCCCAGGTCGTTGGGGTCGTTGAAGATGCCCACGTACTGGATGCGCGTGCCCTGGGAGAGCTCGACCCCTGTCCAGCCGATGCCGGTGCTGGCCTGGTCGATGCCATGCACCGCCAGCACCGACGCGCACACGATGAACACCCCCATCGTCGCCTGCATGCGCTTGCGCGTATCCACCGCGTTGGCGAGCAGGACATAGGCCAGCAGCACGGGCGCGAACACGAAGAACACGAACAGCGCACCGCCCGCCCAGCCATTCACCACCTTGGAGACCATGGCGATGAACAGGAAGACCGGAATCAGCAGGTACTGCGGCTGGTTGAACGACTTGCGCTGCGACAACACCCACAGGCCGGCCGCCAGCACCAGCGCGATGGACTGCAGCGGCGGCCCGGGCGATTCGGCCACCGCCGGGTAGTCCTGCGGCCTGATCAGCACCAGGATCAAGTACACCAACAAGAAAAAGAACATGGTCCCCTGTCGCTCCCTGCCTCAGCCCGTGCGCAATCGCGAGGCGTAGGTGAACAGTTCCGGCAAGGCCATCATCGCCTGGAACCAGGGCATGTCCATGTGCCGCTCCACGGGCAGCCTGGGCAGCGAGAACTGCGTGCGCGGCCCCAGCCGGCCGACACCGGCCACGTAGCTGCACGCCAGCCCGAAGCCCGCCGTGCGGACCGCCTCGACCGTGTCATGGTTGAACGCATCGGGCCCACCCACCGGATACGAGATGACGAGCGCAGGCACGCCCAGCTCACGCTCCAGGGCCGACTTGGAGTCGCGCACCTCGGCCACCATGCACTCCCGTGGCAGCTTCGCCAGCATGCGGTGGTCCACGCCATGCGACCCGATCTCCATGCCGCCACGCTGCATCTCGCGCAATTGGTCCCAGGTCATCGGCCGGCAGTCCGGGTGACCCGCAGCGCGCGGGATCCCCCAGGCGGCTTCCAGGCGGGCCACCAGGGCCGCCTGCCCCTCATCATCCAGCAACTTCATCCGGTACAGCAGGTCGGCTGCCTGCCGGCGGCGGTCCGCCAGGGCGGCTTCCACCACCCAGTCGATACCGAGCTCAGGCACCTGCACGCGCTCGCCGGCCGGCACCGAACACAGCATGTGCACGAGCCAGTCGTAGGCGTAGGGCCTGCCGGAATCGATGTGGCCCGTGGAGACGAAGAACATCGCCGACATGCCCAGGTCGCGCAGGATCGGGAATGCGATACGGTAGTTGTCGTCGTAGCCGTCATCGAAGGTGACCAGCGTCGCGCCCGCAGGCAAGGGCCTGCGGCGCTCGATGTGGTCCAGCACCTCATCGAAGCGCATCGGCACGAAGTTCGCCTTCAGGTGCTGCATCTGCTGGCGGAAGACGTCCGCCGATGCGCTGATCAACTCGGGATCGAAGCTGAACCCCTGGGGATCGGACGATTCCAGCACGCGGTGGTACGCCAGTACGCGCACTTCTCCATGCGCCACCGGCCTCACGCGTTTCAGCAATGGCAGCGCGCCCAGCCGATGGCACCAGCGTGCCAGCAACTGTCGGCGACCTACGCGCGCCGCGACGCTCATCGATGATCCCCTGGCCATCATCTTCCGCAGTTCGGCAACCTTGCCTGATGCTGTGGATACGTAGAAAGCCGGCGCGCGCGGCCAGCCCCGGGACTGGCCGGATCAGGCCCCGGAACGCGTATAGCAGGGAAAGCAGACATCACGCGCCGAGAAGGCGCCGACGGCGATACAGGGGCGCGTCACCAATGTCGGACGATACCGACTTCGTCAGCATGTACGAAGAACTGGGGCTGGACGCGGAATGCGGCATGGCCGCCTTCAAGCAGGCCTATCGCCGGCGCGTGGCCGCCCTGCATCCGGACATGCAGGGAGACGCCTCCGACCTGCCGCGGCTGCAGCGCCTGAATCGTCTGTACGAAGCGACCCTCGACTTCCATCGGGTGCACGGACGACTGCCGGGCGCGTCCGCACCACAGCGCAGCGTGCACACCCCGGCCCAGCCCGAACCCGTCGCCCAGGACATGCCCGCCTACGACGAAACATCGTCGCCCCCCCGTTCCCGCCGCTACCTGCTGATCGGTGCGCTGGTGGCAGCGTTGCTGTACTGGCTGGGCGCCAACCGCACCTCCGTCCCCACCCTCGACCCTGCCGGTCCCGGCGATGCCTCCGCGGCCGCCTGGCAGCCGCGTGCAGCGCGGCAACTCGAACTGGGCATGGACACGGAGCAGGCACGCCGGATCCTGGGCGAGCCGACCACCGAGCACGCTGCGCGCTGGCACTACGGCCCTTCATGGGTCGACGTCGAATGCGACAGGATCACCGGCTGGTACAGCGCGCCCACGCGCCCGCTGCCGGCGGGACGGGATTCGGCACATGAAGCGGCCGAGGGCCCGCGCGGCCCGGCCGCGTGCGGCTGAGCGGACAAGGACAGAGGACACGCGAATGTGGAGTGATACCGCCCGATTGCTGAAGAAAGCCCAGCGTCGCCTGTGGATGAAGTACGCGCTGCGCGGCGTGGGCGGCAACGACAACCACGCGCGCCTGGACCTGGCCTATCGCGTCGAGGACCCATGGAACATGGACTCGGCCATGGAGCGCACGCGCTTCGAAGCCACCAACCGCGTCATCGAGCAGGCGTTCGGCCGCGTGGGTTCGATACTCGAGATCGGATGCGGCGAAGGGCACCAGACCCAGCACCTCGCCCACCTCAGCGACGAACAGTACGGCCTCGACGTGAGTCCGGCCGCGGTGGAACGTGCGCGTCTGCGCCTGCCGCAGGCGCACTTCGCCGCCGCCGACCTGTTCCAGCAACCGTGGGGCGACGAGCGGCACCGCTTCGACCTGGTCACCGCCTGCGAGGTGCTCTACTACCTGAGCGATCCCGCCGCGACGATCGCCCGCATGCGGCACCTGGGGCGCTGCGGCGTGGTGACGTTCTTCGCACCGGCGTGCGGACGCGTGGGGCCGCATGTCGAGGCCATTCCCGGCCTGCAGAAGACGTGGATCCACCATGGCGGTACCGCCTGGCTCATCGGCTGGTGGCGCGATGAGTGATGCCTCCACCGCGCTGCAGGGGCGTGGCGTGGTCTATTTCGGCAACGACTGGAACGCGGAGAACCGGACCAGCAGCCATCACGTCGCCACGCGCCTGGCGAACCACATGCCCGTGCTCTACGTCGACTCCCCCGGCATGCGTGCACCGAACACCTCCGGGCGCGACCTCAAGCGTGCGTGGCGCAAGCTGGTTGCCGCGCTGCGGCCGCCGGTGCCGATCCGCGCGGGCTTCTGGCATTGCACCGTGCCGCAGCTGCCGTTCCGGCGCATTCCCGGCGTGGAAGCCTTCAACCGGCTCTTCAGCCGCTGGGCCGTGCGTCGCGCGCTGCGCAAGGTCGGCATCACCCGTTACCTGTCGTGGTTCGTCGTCCCCCACCCGGGCTTCCTCGCGCACCGTCTGGGCGAGGACTTCTGCGTGTACTACTGCATCGACGACTATGCGGCGCATCCCGGCGTGGATGCCGACCTGATCGGTCAGCGCGACGAAGCGCTCAGCCGCGAGGCCGACCAGCTGTTCGTCGCGCCCCCGTCGCTGTTGCCCCTCAAGCAGGCCCTCAATCCCACCGCCACGTACGCGCCGCACGGCGTCGATCTCGACCTGTTCCTCACCGCGCGCATGCCGGCCACGCCCGTGGCGGAGGGCGCGCGCGACCTGAAGGGACCCGTGATCGGCTACATCGGCTCGATCCACGAATGGATCGACATCGAGCTGATCGCGTGGCTGGCGCAACAGCGCCCGCAGTGGAGCTTCCTGCTGGTCGGCCACCCTGCCGTCGATGTGTCTCCGCTGCGCGCACTGCCCAATGTGCGGCTGGCCGGCCCCCAACCCTACCCCACGCTCCCGCAATGGGCGAAGGCGTTCGACGCCGCCATCATCCCGTACCGGATGAACCGCCAGGTCGCCAACGCCAACCCGCTCAAGCTGCGCGAGTACCTGGCCACCGGCAAGCCCGTGGTGAGTACCTACAACCCCGAGATCGCGAAGTTCGCGCAGTGGGTCCGCATCGCGGAAGACCACGCCGGTTTCCTCGCCGCGCTCGAACAGGCACTGGCCGACGACAGCCGCGAGGCCGCCGACGACCGCGTTGCTGCCGTTGCGGCCCAGACCTGGGACCGCCGGGTCGAGGACGTGCTGGCCACCGTCACCCACGCGCTCGATCACCGACAACATACCTTCATGACGACCCCCGCCCCATGACCGTTCCCGCTTCCACCCGCCTGCGTGTCGCCATCGTCGGTGCAGGTTATGTCGCCACCCATCACCTCGCCGCACTGGCCGAGTTGGACTTCGTCGACATCGTCGGCATCTGCGACCCGAACCTCACGGCGGCACAGGCACTGGCCGACCGCTTCAAGGTGCCGCGCGTCGCGGCCCACCTGGACGAACTGGCGGACCAGCATCCGCAGGCCGTCTATGTCCTGACGCCGCCCGCGTTCCATGCCGCCATCGCCCTGCGCGCGATGGACATGGGCTGCCATGTGCTGGTGGAAAAGCCGATGGCCGATACCGTCGACGATTGCGAGGCGATGATCGCCGCCGCACGCACGCGCAAGCTGCAGCTCGGCGTGAACCATTCCGATCTTTTCGATCCCGTGCTCATGCAGGCCCTGCAGGCGGTGCGCGACGGACGCATCGGCGAGGTGGTGTCGGTGGAGATCGTGCGCAACTCGGAGTATCCGCCGTATGCCGGGGGTCCGCTGCCGGGCTCGGTCACCCAGGGCTCGTATCCGTTCCGCGACCTGGGCGTGCATGGCCTGTACACCCTGGAAGCCTTTCTTGGTCCGGTGCGCCGACTGCGCGTGGATTGCCAGTCCCGCGGCACCGACCCCAACCTGCACTTCGACGAATGGCAGGCGCACGCCGAGGCGCGCGATGGCGTGGGCCGCCTGCTGCTGTCGTGGAACGCCCGGCCGATGGAGAACCGCGTGTTCGTGCGCGGCACGCGCGGCACGATCGAAGTGGACCGCTTCCTGCAGACCTGCCGCATCCACGGGGTGCTGCCCGGCCCGAAGTTCATCGGCATCGTGATCAACGCCTTCGCCAGCGCATGCAAGGATGTGTTCCGCGTGCCGTGGAACGTGGTGCGGTTCGCCACCGGTATGCTGAAGCCGTCTCCCGGCATCCGGCGGGGCGCGGCGGAATTCGCGCGCGCCGCGCGCGACAACGCATCTCCGCCCTTCACTGGCGAGGACGCGTTGCGTATCGCGCAGCTGCTGGAACCGGTCTGTGCGGCGCCCGATGCGGAGCGCATCGCGCTGCTGGAGTCCCGCTACGCCGCGCTTCCGCCGGCGGACGTGCTGGTCACCGGCGCCGCTGGCTTCCTCGGCAAGCGCGTCGTGGCCCGCCTGCGCGAACAGGGCAGGACGGTGCGCGTGCTGGTGCGCCGTCCGGTGGCGGCCTTCGCGCAGGACAAGGATATCCAGACCGTCATCGGCGACCTTGGTGACCCGCGCATCGTGCGCCATGCCGTCGACGGCGTGCCGCTGGTCTACCACGTGGGCGCCGCGATGCGCGGCGGACCGCGCGACTTCGAGGCCGGCACCGTCTGGGGCACGCGCAACATCATCGATGCCTGTGTCGACGCTTCCGTGAAGCGGCTGGTGTATGTCAGTTCGATGAGCGTGTTCGACCACGCGGGACGCGACGTGAAGGCGGTGATGACCGAAACGTCACCGCTGGAGCCGCATCCCGACTGGCGCGGCGCGTACACGCAGACCAAGCTGTCGGCCGAACGCATGGTGCTTGACGCCGTGGCACAGCGGGGATTGCCTGCCATCGTCGTGCGTCCTGGCCAGATATTCGGGCCCGGCGCCGAGAAGGTCACCCCGAACGGGGTCATCGCCCTCGCCGGTCGCTGGGTCGCCGTCGGCGACGGCGCGCAGGCCTTGCCGCTGGTGTACGTGGACGATGTGGTGGACGCGCTGCTGTGTGCGGCCGACGCACCGGCACCGGCGCGACCGCTGTTCAACGTGGTGGACACCTCGCACATCACCCAGGCCGATTACCTGGCCCGCTGCAAGCACAAGCTCGGCAACGAGGTGAAGGTGGTGCGCGTGCCGCGCTGGATGTTCATGACGCTGGGCTTCGGCGTGGAGCAACTGGGCAGGATCCTGCGTCGCGACGTGCCGCTGACACGCTATCGCGTGCGCTCGCTGCGGCCACTGGCGAACTTCGACACCACGGCCGCGCGCACGGACCTGGGCTGGACCCCGCGGGTGGGCGTGGAGAGGGGACTGGATGCGACGTTCGGGTGACAGCGTGACGCCGTCTGCCCTGTATGACGTGCGGGTGGAGCAGTTGCCCCCGCTGGACCTGCTGGAAACGCAATGGCGGGCCCTTGAGCAGCAATCGCGTGGCAGCTTCTTCCTGAGCTGGATGTGGATCGGCGCCTGGCTTCGCACCCTGTGCCCGCTGCGACGCGCGCGCCTGCTGTCGGTGCATGTCGAGGGCCGCGTGGTCGGCCTGGGCATCGTGGTGGAACAGCGGCGCTGGTTCGCACTGGGGCTCAAGCACGTGCGCCTGCACCAGGTCGGCGATCGCGTGGCCGACAGCATCACCGTCGAGTTCAATGGCGTGCTGTCGCTCGCGGGACACGAGGACGATGTGCTGGTCGCCTGCGTCGACCACTTCGAACGCCATGAGCGCCACTGGCTGACCCTCTACCTGCCGGGCATCGACATGGACGCGCTCCCGCTGGAACGATTGCGCTCACCGCGCCTGCGCCTGCAGCGGACCAGCAGCGCGACCCCCTATGTCGATCTGGCCAGCCTGCGCCTGGGCCACCAGGATTACGTCACCACCGTGCCGGGCAGCCGCACGCGCGCCAACCTGCGCCGCACGGCACGCAAGCTGATCGACCAGTTCGGTCCACTGGCCTGCTGCACGGCGGTGACGGTCGCCGACCGGCTGGCATTCTTCGACGAACTGGTCCGCCTGCACCAGGCGCACTGGGACGAGGACGCCGGCGAGCAGGGCGCGTTCGCCGATCCGCGCATCATCGCGTTCCACCGCGCCCTGATCGCGGCCTCCACGCAGGAGACCGGCGTGCATCTCATGCGCCTGGAGGCCGGCGGCACCGTCGTGGGCTACCTGTACCACCTGGTCTGGCGTGGCATCGCCTACTTCTATCAGGCCGGCATCAACTACCGGCAGATCGGCGGCACCGGAAGCCCGGGGCTGTTGCTGCTCAGCACGGCCATCAACGAGTTCGCCGGACTTGGCTTCGACCGCTACGAACTGATGGCCGGCAACGCCGAGTACAAGCGCTCGCTGGCGATGGCCGAAGGACGCATGGCGTGGTTGTCGGTGGATCGCGTAGGTTGGCGTGCGCGCATCGTCGACCTGTACCGTCGCCGGAAAGGCCAGGAGATCCTGCCGTGAGCGTATTGCGCACGCGGCTGAGGACGCTCGACGAACTGACCGCGGCCGATATCGAAGCCTGGGACGGATTGGCGCATGCCACCGCGGCCTCCGTGCCCTTCCTGCTGCCGGGTTTCGTGCAGGCGGCGGCGCGCTGGCTGACGCCGGATGCGCCGCCGGTGGTGCTGACCATCGAGCGGGGAGGCGACCTGCTTGCCCTGACCTGCCTGCAGCGGCGCGCCGCGAACCTGTTCGTGCCGATGCCGCACTGGCGCGCGTACCGGCACCTGCATGCGTTCCAGTCCGGCATCCTGCACCTGCCGGGCGAGGCCAGCGCCATCGCCGGGGAATTCGCCCGCCTGATGCATCGGGGCAGTTGGCGCGAGCGCGCGATCGTGTGGCACAACGTGGCCGCCGACGGCGAACTGTGGACGGCATTGCGCGAAGGAACAGGACTGCGCTGGAACCAGACCGGCTTCTCGCGGCGGCCGGTGCTGCGCCGCTTCCCAGGCGATGTGCCGGCGGCCGCGCGGGTCCGGCCGAACGTGGCGAAGGACCTGCGTCGACGGGCCCGGCGGCTGCAGGAACGCGGCGACGTCAGCCTGCGCATCCTCGAGGGCCGTGAGGCGGATGCCGATGCGGCCACCCGCCACCTGGCCCTGGAGGATGCGGGCTGGAAGGGTGCGCAGGGCAGCTCCATGCTCGCATCCGACGCGGAGCGCACGTTCTTCCTGGAAGCCAGTGCACGCCTGGCGGACCGCGGCCACATGGTATTCGTCGAAACCCTGTGCGGCGACCACGTGGTGGCGTCCAGCAGCAACCTGTTGTGCGGCCACGCGTTGAGCGGCTTCAAGACGGGCTGGGATGCGAACTTCGCCAACGCCAGCCCCGGCAAACTCAACGAATGGCACCTGCTGCAGGCGCTGGACGGGCGATGGCCCGGGCTGGCCCTGTTCGACAGCCAGGCCCACGAAGATTCCTACATGGGCGAGCTGCTGCCCGATCGCCAGCCCATGGTGTCCGGCATCCTGCATGCGAAGGGACTGCAGCGTGGGTTGATCGCCGCGGCGCGCCCGCTGCGTCCGCTCGCGTACAAGCGCGGGCATGACGATTGACGATACGCCGCGTCAGGCGATCTGTTCGCGGTGCCAGGCGATCTCTTCGGCGGTCAGACGCAGGCGGCGCTGCGCAGGCCTGATCCTGGCCGGTGCCGGGAACTCCTTCGGTGGCAGGCTGCGCCAGAACCATGCCTCGCCGACCCGCAGGCAACGTACCGTCGCATAGCGACTGAATCCCATCGCATCGTGGGCCCGCAACGACGGCCGGTTGGACACGCTCACGTCGGAGAAATATTCCATCGGCGTGGATTCGACGCTCATGCCCTGCCCCATCATCGCCACCAGCAGTCGCCGCCCGCGCCGCCTGGGCACCACGAACGCATCGCGCAACCATACCTGGGAGGGCGTCAGCGGCAGCTGCCAGGCAAGCTCGTCCATGTAACGCGGCACGCCATGCAGCGCCCAGAACCATGCGACAAGTTCTTCGCCCTCGATGATGCCGAAGCAACGCATGCCGTGGCGGTAGCGCCGCAGGATCCGTTCCGGCTTCCCCGACATGCCGTTGGCGCGGTACGCCGCCACCAGCCGGTCCATGTCCGCTTCACGCAGTTCGACGAAGCGCTGCTCCTCCGACAGCGTCATCGTGCATTGCGTCGCCGCCGGCCGTCGCAGCAAGGCGATGGCATCGAAATGAATCATGGTGTGCTTTCCCCTTCTCGCACCCGATCTTCGAGGTGCCGCCGACGCGACATCCCCAACCCTGCCAGCGCGTCCCCGACCAGGTCGCGCCCGACACCCCATATCGCTCCACCATACACAACCACGCCCACAAGCACTTCACCCGCCAACCGCCAGCCGATGGCCAGGTGCGCCTGCGTGGCCCAGCGCCAGGCCAGCACGGCCACGCCCATCAATGCACACGCCAGTGCGATGCGCAGACAGGGCCCCACCAGTCCCTGCAGGCGCAGACCGTCGGCGCGGCAGGCACGCACCGTGAGCAGCCACTGCACGAGCGCGGCCACGCCGATGGCGCCCGACGCCAGCAGCACGCCGCCCTTCGACAGCAGCCACAACGACGACACCAGGGTCGCCATGGTCGCCACCTCGATCCACATCAGCCATTGATTGCGTGCATGCGCAGCGAGGAACGCGGACAGGATGAAGCTGCCCGTGCCCGGCAGCGCCGCGATGGCGAGCACGCTCAACAGCGGCGCGACCTGCCACCAGGTCGGGGGCAGCAGCGCACCGACCAGGGTGGGCGCACATATCGCCAGCCCTGCCGACATCGGGAACAGGAGCAATGCCGCGAACGTCAGCGCACGCACCATCAGGGCGGGCCGCTCCTGCGGTGGGGCGCGCGTCACCGCCGGCACCATCACCGTGCCGATGTGCCCGCCCACATACACCGCGGGCAACTGCGCAAGGTTGAACGCCATGCCATAGCTGCCCGCATCGTGCGCACCCACGAGCCGGAACATCAGCGGCTTGTCCCAGTAGCGCGCGCCTTCGCTCAGGACGATCTCGCCCGTGATCGGCGCGCCGAAGCGCAGGATGTCGCGCAGCCGCGCAGCGGATACCCGCACCGGCTGCAGCCAATCGCGCAGGCGCGTCGCCGTGATCGTCGCGCCGGCGATGACGCAGGACTGGACGATGAAGGCGATGATCATCGCCTGCCCCCCCAGCGCGGTCATGCTGACCAGCGAGACGGCCACCACCGCATAGGCCACGTCGCCCAGCGCGGTGCCCAGCGCGATCCGACCGAAGCGCAACTCGCGTGCGAGCAGCTTGTCCGGAATCGCACCGAGGCGGCGTATGCCGATGCCCAGCAGTGCGCCCGGCAGGTAGTCGGCCACCCGCGGCGCCTGCAGCCACTGCGCGAGCGTCGGCGTGGCCCACCAGAGCGCTGCGATCATGACGATGCCTGCAAGCAGGTACACCATGCTCGCGGCGAAGATGGCGTCCCTGCCCTCGCCCCCGCGGACCACGACGTACTGGCCGCACCCCCACGCGGCGATCCAGTTGCCGGTCAGCGCGATCACCGTGGCCACGGTCACTTCGGCCACGATGTCCGGCGTCAGGTGGCGCGCGATCAGCAGGGTTCCGACCAGGCCCACCGCGCGTCCCGACAGGCCACCGATGATGCCGAGCGCGGCGCCGGAAAAGATCTTTCGGTGATCGTTCAAGCAAGCGTCCCGTGCCGGTGCGTGTTTCCGGTGCCCGGATGATCGCTCACGTCGTCTCCAGACGCATCCCGCGCCGCCGCCAGCCTTCGCGCATCCGCGCCATCAGCGGCCGTTCGACGCCACGGTTCAGGCCCACTGCCAGCGCCAGCGACACCGTGGCCGCCACCACGCACGCCAGCAACGCCGGCACGCCACGCTGCTCCAGCTGGTGGATCACCACGAAACCGATGGCCTGGTGTACCAGGTACAGCGCATACGAGATGCCACCGAGGAACACGAACAACCGCGTATCGAGGAACCCGAGCCCGCCGCGGATGAACAAGGCGAAGATCACGCAGCAGGCCAGCGCCACCGGCAGGAAGACCGGCCGCTCGCCGACCGCGATGGCCAGCAGCGCCAACAGCACCATCGCCAGGTTGAGCCGCCACTCGCCAGGATGGCGATGCATGCGATAGAACAGGATGCCCAGTGCGAAGAACGGAATGAAGCGCAGGATCAGCAGTTCACGCACCCAGTACGAGAAGTGCCAGTGGTGTTTCTCGCACAGGCCCTCGACCGTCGCCAACAGCAGCCATCCGCCGATGATCCAGTGGATGCGCCTGAGCTGGCCGACCATGAACCAGAACAGCATCTGCACGTAGAAGAACAGTTCGACCTGCAGGGTCCAGTAGGAGCCATCCAGATGCTCGGCGCCCAGGATCTCCTGCACCATGGTGAAGTTGAGCAACAGCGAGCCCAGCGGAAGCTGCTGCATCGACAGCCCGGCGGCATAGACCACCGCGGCAGTGAGCAGGACGGCCGCCCAGTACCCGGGGAAGAGCCGGGAAAAGCGCGACACCACGAAATCCATGGCGGTGCGCGTGCGCTCCAGTGTCATGAAGATCACGAAGCCGCTGATCAGGAAGAACAGGTAGACGCCGTACTTGCCTACCCGCAGGTCGAGCGCCATGCCGCCCACATGGCCTATCTGCTCCTGATAACGCGTTGTGAAGTGGTAACCCAGCACGGCGACAGCGGCGATACCGCGCAGGGCGTCCAGTTCCACCATCCGCGAGGGCGTAGACGTTTCGTGACCCACCCTGTTCCCCTGCATCCGCATGACTCGGTTCTCATAACGCCAACCACGCCGTGCTGCGGACAGCGCGGCCGCCTCTCCCTCACGTCTCCTGCATGCGCATCCTGATCGTAACCTCCCAGTTCCCGATTGCCGGGGAACCCAACCGCGGCCGCCCCGTCTACCAGACCGTGCGCGAGCTGTCGCGGCTCGCCGAGGTGAAGGTGATCAGCCCGGTCGCCACCTATCCGCGCTGGGCGCAACCCCGCAGCTACCTGTATCGCGCAGCGGAAGACGCCCAGGGGGTGCCCGGCTGCGAAGTGGACTATGTCCGTTATCCCGCACTGCCGGCGATCAGCCGCCCTTTCAACGGCCACCTGTGTGCACGGGCGCTCGCGTCGCCGTTGCGTGCATTTGCGCCTGATGTCGTGCTGGCCTACTGGTTGTATCCGGACGGCTACGGCGCGATGCGCGCCGCCCACGCGGCCGGCGTCCCCTTCGTCGCGGGTGCGCGTGGCTCCGATCTGCGCGTGCGGGATGCCGTCAGCCGCCGCCTGACCCGACCCGTGGTCCGCGCGGCGCGCCGGCTGCTGGTGGTCAGCGAAGACCTGGGGCGCGTAGCCGTCGACGGCTACGGTGCCGAACCCCATCGCATCCGCGCCATTCCGAATGGCTGCGATGCCAGCCTGTTCCATCCCGGCGACCGCAGCGCCGCACGGCGTGCGCTCGGGATGGCGGAAGACGCCGAGGTGGTGCTGTACGTGGGACGTCTCGTCGCCGAGAAGGGCCTGCGCGAACTGCTGCACGCGTCGCGCCGCCTGTCGACGGAGCGGCCACGCGCCCGCGTGGTGCTGGTGGGCGAAGGTCCGCTGCGGGGCGAGCTGGATGCGGCACTCGCCGCCGATCCTTCGTTGCCGCTGCAACTCGCCGGTGCACAGGCCCCCGCCGACGTGGCGCGCTGGATGGTCGCCGCCGATGTCGTCACGCTGCCCAGCTACTCGGAAGGCCATCCCAACGTGCTGGTCGAAGCGCTGGCGTGCGGCAGGCCCGTGGTGGCGACGCCGGTCGGCGGCATCCCGGAAGTGGTGGATGCGGCCAACGGCGTGCTGGTGCCGGCCCGCGATGCGGATGCACTCGCGGCCGCACTGGTGCAGGCACTGCAACGGGACTGGGACGAAGCCGCACTCGCGCGGCGCTTCTCCCGCAATTGGGAGCAGGTCGCCCGGGACACCCTGGATGCCTGCGGGGAAGCGCTCGCCGAAACGCATGCCGGCCGGGCGTACTGCGCCACCGGCCAGGCCTGACAAGAACACGGACAGGGGAAGCAGCACATGTGCGGAATCGCGGGTTTCATGGGTCCCGGGGTCGTCTCGACGGAGGCGCGGCCCTGGCTGGAGCGGATGATCCAGCCACTGGCGCACCGCGGTCCGGACGGCTTCGGCTTCCACGTCGCGCCGAGTGTCGGCCTGGCGCACGCGCGCCTGTCGATCATCGACCTCTCCACCGGCGACCAGCCCATCCACAATCCGCGCCGTACCGTGTGGACGGTGTTCAATGGCGAGATCTTCAACTTCGTCGAACTGCGCAGGATGCTGGAGGACAAGGGCCACGTGTTCTACACGCAGTCCGACACCGAGGTGATCGTGCATCTGTACGACCGCTACGGCGAGGACTTCGTCCATCACCTCAACGGCCAGTTCGCCATCGCCCTGTGGGACAGCGAACGCCAGCGCCTGGTGCTGGCGCGCGACCGGGCCGGCATCCGTCCGCTGTACTACACCCGCCAGCGCGGTCGCCTGTGGTTCGCCTCCGAGGTGAAATCGCTGCTGGCCGTGCTGCCGGAATGTGCGCACCTCGAGCCGCAGGCGTTGCTGCAGACGCTGACCTACTGGGCGCCGGTGGATCCGGAGACGCTGTACCAGGGCGTGCAGAGCCTGCCGCCCGGCCATGTGCTGACGGTGGAGCGCGACGGGCGCCAGCACCTGCGCCGCTACTGGGACTGGACGTTCCCGGACGCGGAAGCGACATCGCCTTCCCGGTACCCGCTCACGCTGGAGCAGGCCACGGCGGAACTGCGCGAACTGCTGGTCGATGCGGTGCGCCTGCAGCTGCGCGCCGACGTCCCGGTGGGCGCCTACCTCAGCGGCGGCCTCGATTCGTCCGGCATCGTCGCGCTGATCCGCGGATTCACGGACACGCCGGTGCGCACGTTCTCGGTGGCGTTCGAGGATGGCGAGTTCGATGAAAGCGCGCACCAGCAGGCGATGGTGAGGCACCTGGGCACCGAGCACACCACGTTGATGTGCACGCGCCGCGACATCGGCAATGCGTTTCCCCGCCTGATCCGCCACACGGAAACACCCGTGCTGCGCACCGGGCCCGTCCCGTTGATGCTGCTGGCCGGCAGCGTGCGCCAGCACGGCTACAAGGTCGTGCTGACCGGCGAAGGTGCCGACGAAGTGTTCGGCGGCTACGACCTGTTCAAGGAAGCCAAGGTGCGGCGCTTCTGGGCGCGCCAGCCCGACTCCCGCCTGCGCCCGCGCCTGCTGGAAAAGCTCTACGGCTACCTGCAGAACTCGCCGGTGAGCAGCCCGGCGTTCGCGCAGTCGTTCTTCGGCCAGGGCATGGAGCACCTGCACCGGCCGATCTTCGCGCATGTCCCGCGCTGGACCACCTCGCAGCGTGCCTTCGCCTTCCTGGCGCCGGAACTGCGGACCATGGCCGCCCACTGGGATCCGCTGGACGCCTACGAGCACACGCTGCCGCCGGAGATGGCGCGATGGAACGATCTCGCACGCGACCAGTACGTGGAAGCCAAGTCGCTGCTGGCCGGCTACCTGCTGTCGTCGCAGGGCGACCGGGTGGCGATGGCGAACTCGATCGAAGGGCGTTTCCCCTACCTCGACCATCGCGTCATCGAGTTCGCCAACCGCCTGCCGCCCAGCTTCAAGATCCGCGGCATGACCGAAAAGTACCTGCTGCGGCGCGCCCTGGCGGAACTGCTGCCAGCGGACATCGTGAAGCGGACCAAGCAGCCGTACCGTGCACCGGACAGCCAGAGCTTCTTCTTCGATGGCAAGCCGCTGGACTACGTCGCCGACCTGCTGTCGCCCGATGCGATCCGCGATGCCGGTTATTTCGACCCCGCGCCGGTATCGCGGCTGGTGGAGAAGTGCCGGCTGGGACGGGCGACGGGCTTCGCCGACAACCAGGCGTTCGTGGGCATCCTTTCCACGATGCTGGTGCATCGGCAGACCGTCGAGGCGCGCTTGTCGCCCACTCCGGCGGCACACCCTTCCGGCGCGGTCGCGTAGGACGCACACTCGGACATCTCGAGGGGATCAAGGCATGGATTGGCGGGTCAAGGGCACCATCCAGAAAGTTCTCGGCGCGCTGCCCGGTGGGCATGGGCTGCACTTCCACCTGCAGCGCCGCTTCGGCGGCCTGCGCGATTTCGACGGTGAACTCGCGACCAAGGTGGACGACTGGGAAATCATGATCGGCCACCTGCGCGGCGCCGGCATCGTGCTGCCCGGCGTCCGCTGCTTCGAGATCGGTACCGGGTGGTATCCGACATTCCCGTTCGCCTGCTACCTGGCAGGTGCCGCGCGGGTGACCACGTACGATCTCAATCCGCACCTGCGCATGGACCTGACGTTGCGCTGCGCGGACGTGCTCGGCCGTTTCCTCGATCGCATCGCCACCGCTGCCGGGGTTCCGCTCGCGGACGTCGAACAACGCCATCGACAGCTGCTCGAACGCCTGCGCGCGGGTGCCGACCTCGACGCCGCCAGCGGCGGCGTGATCCATTACCGCTCGCCGGCGGACGCCACCCGTACCGCGCTTCCGGACGGCGATGTCGATGTGGTGTTCTCCAACAGCGTGCTCGAACACGTGCCACCGGACGTGATCGATGCGATGTACGCCGAAGCCATGCGCATCCTGTCGCCGCACGGCCTGATGTTCCATTCGGTCAATTGCGGCGACCACTACGCCTACGTGGACCGCAGCATCCACCAGTTGCACTACCTGAAGTATTCCGACACCCAGTGGCAACGCTGGAACAACGCCTTTCTCTACCAGAACCGGCTGCGCGCGCACTGGTTCGTGGAGGGCGCGCGCAGGCATGGGTTCGACATCGAACTGGACACGTCCACGACACGGCCCGAACGCATGCGCCAGCTTGCCGGCATGCCCGTGCACCCGCAGTTCGCCCACGTACCGGCCGAGCAGCTGTGCATCACCAGCGTGGATTTCATCGCGCGCAAGCCGGCGGCGAGCGCGGCCGGCTGACCGTCGCGCGCTACTGCGCCGCGGCCTGTGCCGGCGCGGTTGTCGCAGGCGCGGGGGCGATACGCAGCAGCTTGCCGTCGGGTGCCGGTGCATCCACCAGCACGTAAAGTGCGCCATCCGGCCCCTGCCGCACGTCGCGGATGCGCTGGTTGCGTTCGGTCAGCAGGCGTTCTTCGTGCACCACGCGGTCGCCTTCCAGCTCCAGCCGGATCAGCGCCTTGGCCGCCAGCGCGCCCAGGAACAGATTGCCCTTCCAGCCCGGCAACGCGTCGCCGGTATAGAACGCCATGCCGCTGAGCCCGGGCGATTTCGCCCAGACATGATGGGGCTGCTCCATGCCCGGCGCCGCCGTACCCTGCGAACCCGGTACGGGGCGGCCGCTGTAATCGATGCCGTGGGTGATCACGGGCCAGCCGTAGTTGAGGCCGGCCCTGGGCAGGTTGAGTTCATCGCCGCCCATGGGCCCATGTTCGGTGGCCCACAACTGGCGCGTCACCGGGTGCAGGGCCGCACCCTGCACGTTGCGATGGCCGTACGACCAGATCTCGCCACGGGCACCTGCGCGCGACACGAAGGGATTGTCCGCGGGCACCGCGCCATCGGGACGGATGCGCGCGATCTTGCCGGACAGCTTGTCCAGCTCCTGCGCCGTGGCCGCACCGACGCGGTTGTCGCCCTGGGTGACGAACAGGTTGCCCTGGTCGTCGAACACCAGCCGTGCACCGACGTGGGTGCCGTGCGAGAGCTTGGGCTCCTGCCGGTACACGACGCTCGACTCGACCAGCGCATCGCCCTGCAGCTTGCCGCGCACGACCGCCGTCCCCGCCTTGTTGCCGCGGAAATTGGGCTCTGCGAAGGCCAGGTAGACCCAACCGTCCTGCGGGTAACCGGGCGACAGGGCGACGTCCAGCAGACCGGCCTGTCCATCGACGAAGATCTCCGGCAACCCGGTGACGGGTGCCGACACGCTGCCGTCGGCGGCGATCCTGCGCAGTCGTCCTGCCCGTTCGGTGACCAGCATGCCGCCCTCGGGCAGGAAGGCGAGCGACCAGGGATGGTCGAGGCCGACGACCTGTTCCGACACCACGAAATCCTGCTTCTCCGACGCGTAGGCCGTTGGCACCGGATCCTGCATCGAGCGGGGCGGTGCGGCGGGCGCCGCGACGGGATCGGCCTGGCGGCACGCCGCCAGCGCCAGGACCAGCAGACACAGGGACAGACGCATCGTGGACTCCTGTCGGCAGGGTTGCAGGGCCGCGATGGTAGCACCGGCGGATCGTCCGCCAGCCCCCCGTCCAGATGGCCGGTGATACGCGGAACCGCCGTTCATGTGAGCAGCAACGGAACAAGAAGCGTTGGGGAAACCATGCCGCAGAAGCAGCAGATCAAAACCTTCATCCTGCAGAACTTTCTCTTCTCGGATGATCCTTCCGCCGTGGGCGATCAGGATTCGCTGATCCAGGGCGGCATCATCGACTCGACGGGGATCCACGAGCTGGTGTTCTTCCTGGAGGACGCGTTCAAGCTGCAGATCGCGGCGGAAGAGATGACGCCCGCCAATTTCGACTCCATCCAGACCGTCGACGCGTTCATCTCGCGCAAGCTGGCCGGCTGACCCGTCGCGCACGCCGTCGCCATGGAGCGCCTCGCCACCCGACTCGCGCGGATCGCCCGTACCACGCCGCAGCGCACCGCGATGATGGAGGGCGAGCGCACGATCGACTACGGCACGTTCTGGTCGCAGGCCTCCGGCTTCGCGCATCACCTGCGCCAGGCCGGATTGCGGGCAGGCGAGCGCGTGGCGCTGGTGCTCCCGAACAGGATCGAGGCCGCGGTGGCCCTGTATGGCATCTGGCTGGCCGGCGGCGTCGCCGCACCGCTGAATGCGCAGGCGCGTTCGCGCGACTTCATGCCCTGGCTGCGCCACTGCGGTGCGCGCTTCGTGGTGCATGAAAGTGGGCATCGCGACATGGAGCAGACCTTCGCGCAATGGGAAGACGCGACACCCGCGCCGCAGGCGATCGCGCTGGCGCCGGACGGCGGCCTGCCCGCGGTCAAGGGCGACGAAGACTGGCCGCAGCGCGATGCCGACGACACGCTGGCGCAACTGCTCTACACCTCGGGCACGACCGGCGAGCCCAAGGGCGTGATGCTGAGCCATACGAATCTCGCCGCCAATACCGATGCCGTCATCGCTTACCTGGACCTGACGCGCGAAGACGTGATCGTCAGCGTGCTGCCGTTCTACTACGCCTATGGCGCATCGGTGCTGCATACCCATCTGGCCAGCGGTGCGTGCCTCGTGCTTGGCCCCGGCATGGTGTTCCCGATCCAGGTGCTTGACGCGCTGCAGCGCCACCGCGCGACCGGGTTCTCCGGCGTTCCGTCCACCTATGTGCTGTTGATGGAGATGCTGGAGCGCCGCAGCCACGACCTGTCTTCGCTGCGCTACCTGACGCAGGCGGGAGGCGCGATGGCGCCTGCGGTCGCCGACCGCGTCCGCGCGGTGCTTCCGGATGCGCGCCTGTTCCTGATGTATGGCCAGACCGAAGCCACGTCGCGGATCAGCTGGCTTCCGCCGGAACGTCTGGACGACAAGCGGGGCTCGGTCGGCATCCCCGTGCAGGACACGCAGTGGCGCATCCTGCGCGAGGACGGCAGTCCTGCCGCGACGGGCGAAGCAGGCGAAGTCTGCGTGCGCGGTCCCGGCATCATGCAGGGCTACTGGAACCACCCCGCCGGCACCGCGTCGGTCCTGCGCGATGGCTGGCTGCATACCGGTGATCTCGGCCATGTCGACGCCGATGGTTATCTGTTCCTGCAGGGCCGGCGCAGCGACATGATCAAGACCGGCGCCCACCGCGTGCACCCCAACGACGTGGAAGAAGTCATCGCGGAGCTTGCCGGCATCCGCGAAGTGGCCGTGGTCGGCGTGGACGACGATACGCTGGGCCAGGTCATCAAGGCCTTCGTGGTGGCGGACGAGTGCATCCCGCGTGCAGAAGACCGCATCAAGGCGCACTGCCGTGCACGCCTGCCGGCCTACAAGATTCCCCGACACATCACCTTCGTCGAAGCCCTGCCGCGGACTGCATCCGGCAAGGTCAGACGCATCCAACTGACGGAGCAGACCACCACGCCATGAGCCAGCTCGATCACCATGTCCTCGACATCGACTACCAGAGCGAAGCCGACCGCATCGCCGCACGCCTGCGCGAGATCACCGCGCGCCAGCTGCACAGACGCGGCCTGGTGGTCGCGATTTCGGGCGGCATCGACAGCTCCGTCAGCGCCGCGCTGGCCGTGCGCGCCCTGGGACCGGATCGCGTCTTCACGCTGATCCTGCCCGAGCGTGATTCCTCCGACGACAGCGCCGCGCGCGCACGCATCCTCGCCGAACACCTGGGCGTGCGGACCGAGACGGTGGACATCGCGCCCGCGCTGGCAGCGATCGGCTGCTACCGCGCGCGCGACGAAGCCGTTCGCAACACGCTGCCCGAGTATGCCGAAGGCTGGAAGTTCAAGATCGTCATCGACGGCGGCACGGAAGGCCGCATCAACCGTTTCCGCCTGGTGGCGCAGTCGCCGGACAGCGTATTGCACGAACGCGACCTCGCCCTGGCCGACTACCTGACCATCGTCGCTGCCACCAACTTCAAGCAGCGCATCCGCAAGACCCTGGAGTATTTCCATGCCGACCGCCTCAACTACGGCGTGGTCGGCACGCCCAACCGCGTGGAGTACGACCAGGGCTTCTTCGTCAAGAACGGCGACGGCTCGGCGGACGTCAAGCCGATCGCGCACCTCTACAAATCGCAGGTGTACGGCATGGCACGCCATCTCGGCCTGCCCGAGCGCGTCTGCGCCGCCATACCGACCACCGACACCTACAGCCTGAGCCAGGGCCAGGACGAGTTCTACTTCGCCCTGCCCTACCAGCAGATGGACCTGGCGTTGTGGGCCCTCAACCATGACAGGCCGGCGGGCGAACTCGCCATCGCGCTGGGCATCACGCCGGCGCAGGCGCAGGCCGTCTACGACGACATCCGCAACAAGCGCCGCACCACGCAGTACCTGCACATGGCGCCGGTGCTGGCCGGCGACGTCCCGGAACTCGGCTGAGCGATGAACGTCGCCCCCCCCGCCCCGCAGTACCTCGTGCAGGCCGGTCACCCGGCGCGCGATCGCGAGACGGTGCTCGCGCTGTGGCGGGGAAACCTGGGCCAGGACGCCCGGATGACCGCGAAGTACGAGTGGTTCTACCTGCGCTGCCCGCATGGCGAGCCGCTGCTGCAGTTGCTGCTCGATGTCCCGACGCAGACGCATGCGGGCACGGCATCGGCTGGCAGGCGCCGCCTCGTGTGGCAGGGGCGCGAACTGCGTGCAGGCGTACTCGTCGACCTCGCCGTGCTGCCCCAGCATCGTTCGTTGGGGCCTGCCCTGATGTTGCAGCAGGGATTGATCGCGGCTGCGGACGAAGCGCTCGATGTTCTCTACGGCTTCCCGAATCCCAAGGCCGCCCCGGTGTTCAAGCGGATCGGATATGCCCAGTCCGCGCATCTGGTGCGCTACGCACGCGTGCTGCGCCATGCCCACTATCTTCGCAGTCGCCTTCCGGGCTGGCTCGCATCACCTGCGGGCTGGGCCGCCGACAGGGTCGTCGCGCTCCGCGATGCATGGTCGCGCCTGCGCGGGCCGGCGTTGCGCTCGGCATGGGCGGACCAGGCCGATGCCCGCATCGATGCGGTGTGGGCGGACTCCCACAAGGGCGACGATGTCATGGCGGTACGCGATGTCGGCCATCTGCGCTGGCGCTTCGACGAGTGTCCGCTGGCGACCACCCGCTATCTGCTGGTGAAGCGCGCACGCGACCGTGCCCTGCAGGCCTGGTTCGCCGTGCAGCGCATCGAGGGTACGCTGCATGTACGCGACTTCTGGTCCCTCGACGGTGCCCACGGCATGGCGGCGATGCATGTGGGGGAGCTGCTTCGTGCAGCACGCAAGTCGGGCTGCGCGGCTGTCTCGGTGGAGATGTGCGCATCGGACGCGCAACGCGAGGGGTGGCAGGCGCTGCATTTCGTCGAGCGCGGACGGAGACCGGTGTTCACGCGCTGGAGCTCGTCAGGCGAACCGGCAGCCGCCGCGTCGCTGTTCCTGACCTCGGCGGACGAAGACGAATAACACGCACGCGACGCGCGTGCGTGGCAGCCTCAGGCCAGGCGACGCGCCTGGCGTCGGAACAGGTACAGCGCCAGCCAATCTTCGCGGAACCGCCCCTTGGCATCGACGACCGCATCGGTTTCGAAGCCCGTTCTGCCCAGCAGCCAGCCAACTCCCTTCGTCGTGGGATTCAGTACCGGCACGCTGGTGAACAGCAACTCGTAACCGGCTTCGCGCGCGCGCTGCGCGATGGCGGCATCGAATGATCCATGCGGGAACGACATCGACTCCGCATTGGCATGCGGTTGCCCCAGCTGCCGGGCAAGCGATGCGCGTGCACCGGCAAGTTCCGCGTCCAGATCATCCGCCAGCTTCATTGGTGCATGAGTCTTGCCATGCAGGCCCAGGGCCACGCCCCCGGCTTCAAGCTGATGCAGTTCCTCGACCGTGACCATGTGGCGGTGCCCATCATCGAGCCGCGCCATGAAAGGCGCCAGCACGCGCGCGCGGACATCCGCCTCCAATGCTTCGAGGCGCGCGATCACTTCGCGCAGGGCGCCTATGGTCTCATCGACCTCGGTCCCTGGCGCCTCGCCAGCCGGCAACGCAGCCGCGAGTTCGCGCACCCCCAGCGCTCCGCGCCGCCACGCGCCGATGAGGCGTTCCTGGAAGAAAGGCTGCCGGGTTCCCACCGCATCGGCCACCACGAACAGCAGCGCCGGCAAGCCAGCCCGCTTCAACGCGGGGAGCGCGTAGTGGGCATTGTCGGCCCAGCCGTCGTCGAAAGTGATCAGCAGGGATCTCGGCGGCAGGGCTGCGCCCGTCCTGCGCGAGGCCAGCACCTGCTCCAGCGACACCACGCTGTAGTGGCGGCGGAAGAAGGCCAACGACTGCTCAAGCCAGCGTGTGGCAAGCGTGTAGTCCGGGTCGCAGGTCGCCCAGCGCGGATCGTCCGGACTCAAGGTACGATGGAACATCACCACCGTCAGGCTGTCCGCATTGCGCAGCCGGTGATAGAGGCCGAGCAGACCGCTCGTATACAACAGCTTCTTGGAGACGTCCTTCAGCATGGCGCCCGACATCGAAGTTTCAGTGATTATACCGACGTACAACCGCCGGGACCTGTTGCCGCGCGCCATCGATTCCGTACTCGCGCAGACCCGCCGCATCGACGAGATCATCGTGGTGGACGACGGCTCCACCGACGGCACGGCCGACATGCTGCAGGCGCGCTACGGCGAGCGCGTGAAGCACGTATGGCAATCCAACGCCGGCGTCTCGGCTGCGCGCAACCATGGCCTCCGCCTCGCCCGTGGCCGCTATCTCGCACTGCTCGACAGCGACGACGAGTGGCTGCCGGAGAAGACCGCACTGCAGGTGGCATTCCTCGAATCCAGGCCGGACTTCGGCATGGTCGTCTGCGACGTCGAGCGCATCGATGGCGATTACCGCCATATCGACGTCTTCCATCGCCGCGATGTGATCCGTGAGGATGGCTGGGCGCTGCGATGGTTGTTGCACAACCCGGCGTTGGTTCCGGCGTCGGTCATGCTCCGCCGGCAGGTGGTGGACCAGTTGGGCGGGTTCGATGAGACATTGCGCACTGCCGAAGATCTCGAGTTCCATCTCAGGGTCGCACGCCACTGGCCGATCGGCGTCGTCGAACAGGCCCTCGTCCGCGCGATGCGCGGGCACGAAGGCCTGTCGGCAGCCAGCAGCACGTACGACGATTATGTCCGCGTGGTCGAAGCCGCGGTCGCCAGTGCCCGTGGCGCGCTCGACGACGGCGAACTGGACGCGGCGCTCGCCGGCACCTATCTCCGCAATGCGCGCGGCATGCTGATACGCCGTCGCTGGGCTGCGGGCGCCAGGCTGGCCAACCGCGCCTGGCGGTTTTCCCGGGACAGGGGACAACGTCGCGAGATCCTGGCCCTGTTGCCGTTCGGCCTGAAACGCTTCCTGCGCGGATTGCTCCCGGCCGGTTGAATTCCCTTTCCGCATGGCGCGGCCTCAGCGCGCGCCGCGGCCGAACAACACGACCTCTACGGTCTGAAGCAGGATCATCACGTCGAACACCAGGCCATGGTTCTTGACGTAGAAGAGATCGAACTTGAGCTTCTCTTCCGCATCGCGCACCGAAGCACCATAGGGGTAGCGCAGCTGCGCCCATCCGGTCAGGCCAGGCTTGACGCTGTGCCGCACACCGTAATAGCGCACTTCATCGTTGAGCATGTCGACGAAATGCGGACGCTCGGGCCGCGGGCCCACGAAGCTCATGTCGCCACGCAGCACCGCGATGAGCTGCGGCAGTTCGTCCAGGCGCGTCTTGCGGATGAAGCGTCCTACCCGCGTGCTGCGGTCGTCATCCTTGCTCGCCCAGATCGCGACACCGCCTTTCTCGGCATCCACCCGCATGCTGCGGAACTTGGTCAACGTGAAATGGCGCCCACGCTCGCCCACGCGCGTCTGGCTGTAGAAGACAGGCCCGCCCGACTCGAGCCAGACAGCGAGGCCTACGAGGACCATCAGCGGCCAGCTGACCAGCAGCAGCGCGCCTGCGGCGAGCAGATCGAAGAAGCGCTTGCTCAAGCGTCGTGGCGTGGAGTAGTCGAAGCCGCCCGAGAACACGAGCCACGAGGGATCCACGGCATTGAGTTGCACCATGCCCGCTTCGCGTTCGAAGAAGCTGGACAGGTCCACCACCGAAATTCCCTGCTGCACGCACTGGAGCATCTGCTCCATGGGCAGCCCGCCGCGACGCTCATCGGGTGCGATCACCAACTCATCGATCAGCAGGCGTTCCGTGAGGGCGTGGAGTCCTTCGTCCCCCATGTGGACCAGCATGTCCTCCTGTACATGCACGGGCTGGCCCGGCACCGGCACGAATCCCACCACCGAGAACGTGCGACGGTCCGAGCGGCGACGCATGCAGGAATTGATGAGGTCCGCGTTGCGGCCGGCGCCGAGAATCAGGACGCGCTGCTTCAGTACGTCCGAATGGAACACCCGCACCCACCCGATGCGCACCACCACGATACTGACCACCCCGATGCCCAACGAAATGGCCAGCACGCCGCGACCGAGATAGGCCTGGGGCACCAGGTAGTACAGGACGACGAGCGCGATGCCGCCAAACGCGAACGAAAGCGCAAGGCGCAGCGCGAAGTCCATGCGCGTATGCCGGACATGGGTCTGGTAAAGACCGAAGGCGGTCATGGAGCCGGTGATCGCCAAAGCCACCAGTGCGGCCCGCCATGGCGTTTGCTCCAGGAACATCACCTGGTATTCCGGATCGGTGTGGAAGCGGATCCACGCCGCTGCCATCACGGCCGCGAACAGTACGACCACTTCCCCCAACCACAGGAACCGGATGACCCGGTCCTTGCGGCTCTTGTGCGTTGCCTTCATCGACGTCCCCTGCTGCCGTACCGGCCAGCACCCCCGGCCCGTACCGCGATACGTTTCATTCCGTCGCCACGCGGCCATCCCCTTCCGGGGAAGACCATCGCTCTGGCTCCGGCACGTCTTCTTACCTCCGACACATCTCCTCGAACGTGACTTTCCGTCGCTGGCGGACAGCGGAACAAGAAAAAAGCCGCCCCGAAGGGCGGCCTCTGGTCGTAACTGGGGAAAACGGACCCACTGCGTCAGCGGCGGAGAACGACGCCCCTTCTATAGCGTGCTGCGGGCGCCTGTCGCCAGCGCGGCCGCTCGCGGACGGCCGGCAGCGTGGCCGGCGCTGGCGCGGCAACGGCCGGCTGCGACGCGGTCACCGGCTGTGCCGCCGTTCCGGCGGGGCGTGAAGGGATCAACGGTTGGGATCCATTCACCCGGATCGGGTCGGAGACCTGGTCAATGTCGAACTGTTCGAATGCCCCGACATCGATGCGGTTCTCCAGCAGAAGACGGGCGTGCGCGTCCCCGATCGCGAGCTTGGTCCGCAACGGCGGATCGAATGCCGGCAGCAATTGCGGCGACGGGAACGGGAACGCAGCCGGCGTGACGGGGGTGTTGTTGCCCGTGTTCAACAGCGGGCTGCCCGCGCGAGGGCGGAGATTGCGCTGCGCCAGATCGACGAACATCGGGTCGCTCCCCCGCAGGGTACCCGTCCACTCCGTCGGCACCATCGCCGCCGCTGTCTGCACCCAGTTGTTGGAGCCGGCGACCTTGCGGCCATCCGACCAAGGCTCCCTGCTCTGCGGGCCACAGTAGGGCGTATCGACATTGCTCGCGGGATTCTCGCGGACGATGCTGGGCGCACTGCCCGCTGCCGGCTGGTAGATCACGTTGTTGTGCATCTCCAGCGAGCCCTGGCCCAGCTGGACCAGTACGGCGTTGGCCGTGCCGGAACGGTCCATCAGGATGGTGTTGTTCACCAGGCGCGTGCGGCCCTGGTTGCGTCCGTTGAGATCGCCGCCGATGCGCAACGCATTGCCCGAACGGCTCGTCGAGCGATGGATGATGACGTTGCCGACGAGTTCGGCATCTTCGCGCCGGAGATCCGCGGTCCAGCCGGACTTCTGCGTCTCGCAGTCGGGTCCGATCAGCTCGACTTCATGCAGGTCCGATCCCTCGATCCAGTTGTAATGGATTTCGGCACGCTGGTGGCGTACACGCACCAGCACGCCGCCGGTGGCGCTGTGCACGTAGTTGTAGCGCATCTTGAACACGGTGTCCGGATAGGCCACCTCGTCGGACTGCATGTAGATCGCATGCCGGCGGTCGCCCTGTCCCGAGCGGGCGATCTCGCTGTATTCGAGCGTGAACGACCCGGAGTTCTGGTCGGCGCCCAGGATGCCGTGCGAGGGACAGTCATGCACGTATGCATCGCGCACCGTGGCGTTGTGGGCTTCGCTGAAAATGCAGGAACTCGTTCCGCCGGTCACCTCGAAGCCTTCGAACACGACGTGATTCGACTGCTGGAACTTGATGGTATGGCTACCCCCCGACAGCACGGGTCGGGTCGCCCCGGCGACGCGGCGCCACCTGATCGTCACCGGACTGGCTTCGGTACCGCTGTCGTCGCTGCCCACCACGATATTGCCGGCATAGGTCGCATTGCCGTCCACTTCGACGATGTCGCCCGGCGCAAGATTGACGCTGTTGAAGAGGGTCGTCAGCTGCGTGTAGGTGCGCCCCGGACCAACGTTGTAAGTTGCGGCGGCCGCGCTCAAGGGGACAGCCGCCAGCAGCCCCAGCCCAAGCAAGGGTTTTGAGAAATGCATCAAATGGACTCCCGCGATTGCTCGCGTTCTGTTGTTTCCCCTGCCGGATCATTGTCCCGACGCGGGCGTGAACAACCCGCTAATCCAGACCTTCAATGGGCACTGCGGGTGAGACGCGCGCCCCATTTCGGCGATCGGACCTGCCTTCAAGTACGCGAAGGACCGCCGAAAGCGGCCGCAGGCATCGTGCTGAAGGAATCTTTTCGATCAGGTTATTGACGGGTGAAAGTCGTTCGTGCAGAATTCCGCGTCTAACGAAACGCGCCCGTAGCTCAGCTGGATAGAGTACCTGGCTACGAACCAGGCGGTCGGGAGTTCGAATCTCTCCGGGCGCGCCATTCTCGAAACAGGCTGACTTAGGTCAGCCTGTTTTTTTTCGCCCATCCGAAGACAAACACCGCTTCGTTCGAAAAAAAAAGCCCCGCAATGCGGGGCTTTTTCAAACTGGCGGAGTGAGAGGGATTCGAACCCTCGATAAGGCTTTTGACCCTATACTCCCTTAGCAGGGGAGCCCCTTCGGCCACTCGGGCATCACTCCGGTTTTTTCGCACGTTGCAGCCATGCTGCAGCGGCCGCCTAGGATAGCGACTCGCCGCGCGGGCGGCAAACAAATTCACTCCGAAGTGACGTTTTCCGAACCTGCAGGTGACGCGATCTCTTCACCGCGCTGGATGCGCTGGTAGATTTCTTCGCGATGCACGGCCACATCCTTGGGCGCGGTGATACCGATACGCACCTGATTTCCTTTCACGCCAAGCACGGTCACTGTGACCGAATCACCGATCATCAGGGTTTCGCCGACACGGCGGGTCAAGATCAACATGTTTCTTCTCCGTAATCCGGCAAGGATAGTGCCGGGGGCGCGCCAGCCTTGTGAAAATGGGCCGACAGCTTCCTGGTACATTCATGAACCTAAAGCATGGTAGCGGCCGGGGGCACATGGCCGCAAGCGCCGTATGGTCGAATGGCGGATCAGCCAAGGCGTTGCTGGACCCATCCGGGAACGCCTGCGAGGGCGGTGGCAAGGGCGGGCCCGTCCTCACCACCACCCTGGGCGAGGTCCGGGCGACCACCGCCCTTGCCCCCGATCTGACTGGCGATATGTGACAGTAGTTCCCCCGCCTTGACCCGCCCCGTTGCGGCACCGTTCACGCCTGCCACCAGCGCCGCCTTGCCATCCGCGGTGCCCGCGAGGACGATCACTGCGTCGCCCAACTGCTGCTTCAGGCGGTCCATGGCATCGCGGAGCGCCTTGGCGTCGAAACCTTCCAGCCGCGAAGCGAGGACACGGATACCCCCTACCTCGACAGCCGAGCCGCCCAGGTCCGACGTGGCGCTGGAGGCCGCCTTGGCTTTGAGGGACTCCAGTTCCTTCTCGAGCTTCTTCTGCCGGTCGGCCAGCGCGCGGATCTTCTCGACCACCTCACCGGTGTTGCCGCCCAGCAGCCCAGCCGCTTCGGCAAGCCGGCGCTCCTCGCCGGCCACATGGTCGAGTGCGCCCTGCCCCGTCACCGCCTCGATGCGGCGCACGCCAGCGGACACGCCGCTTTCACCGACCAGCTTGAACAGGCCGATGTCGCCGGTGCGGCCGACATGGGTACCGCCACAGAGTTCGGTGGAGTAATCGCCCATCTTCAGTACGCGCACGTTTTCGCCGTATTTTTCGCCGAACAACGCCACGGCGCCGAAATCCAGTGCTTCCTGCATGCCCATGTGATGCACTTCGGCTGCGCTGTTGGCACGGATCTGCGCGTTGACGCGACGTTCTACCTCGGCCAGTTCCACCGCCGTCATCGGCTGGAAATGGGAGAAATCGAAGCGCAGGCGGTCCGGTGCGACGAGCGAGCCCTTCTGCTGGACGTGGGTGCCGAGCACTTCGCGCAACGCCGCGTGCAGCAGGTGGGTGGCGGAATGGTTCAGGATGGTGCTGGCGCGACGCATCGCGTCCACCGATGCCACCACATGGTCGCCCAGCTTCAGCGTGCCCTTGGCGACACGGCCGGCATGGCCATGGAACTGGCCCGCGAACTTCAGCGTGTCCGCGACATCGAACTCGACGCCCTGTTCGGCCAGCACGCCGGTATCGCCGACCTGCCCGCCGGATTCCGCGTAGAACGGCGTCTTGTCCAGGATAACCACCGCCTCATCGCCCGCTTCCACGGACGCCACCGGGCGCCCGTCCTTCAGCAGCGCCACGACCTGCAGGCCGCCGGCATCCAGGTGGTCGTATCCCAGGAAGACCGTGGGCGAGAGCTGGGCCACGAGGTCGGCGGGCAAGCCGGTATTCGAGGTGAACTTGCCGGCGGCACGTGCGGTTTCCCGCTGTTGCTCCATCGCCGCATCGAACCCGGCCATGTCCACGGTCAGTCCGCGCTCACGTGCGATGTCGGCAGTGAGGTCGACCGGGAAGCCGTACGTGTCATACAGCCGGAACGCATCGGCGCCCGGGATGATCCCATCGGCCGCGCGTGCGGCGACGTCGTCGAAGATGCGCATGCCGGAATCCAACGTCTCCGCGAACCGCTCTTCCTCTGCCTTGAGCGCGCGCTCGACCAGGTCGCGGGCCGCCGGCAGTTCCGGGTAGGCGTCGCCCATCAGGTCGGACAGCGTGCCGACCATCTTGTGGAAGAAGGACTGGCGCATGCCCAACATCCAGCCGTGGCGCAGGGCACGACGGATGATCCGTCGCAGCACATAACCCCTGCCCTCATTGGATGGCAGCACGCCATCGACGATGAGGAAGCTGCACGCACGGATATGGTCCGCGATGACGCGCAGCGACTTGTTCTCCAGATCGGCCGTGCCGGTCAGTTCGGCGGCCTTGCGGATCAGGCCCTGGAACAGATCGATCTCATAGTTCGTGTGGACGTGCTGAAGCACGGCCGCCAGGCGCTCCAGGCCCATGCCTGTATCGACGCAGGGTGCCGGCAGCGGTATCAGCGTACCGTCGGGTTGACGGTCGAACTGCATGAAGACGTTGTTCCAGATCTCGATGTAGCGATCGCCGTCTTCATCCGGCGAACCCGGCGGACCACCCGCGATATGGTCGCCGTGATCGTAGAAAATCTCCGTGCACGGGCCGCAGGGCCCGGTATCGGCCATCTGCCAGAAATTGTCGGACGCGTAAGGCGCACCCTTGTTGTCGCCGATGCGCACGATGCGCTCGGCCGGCAGGCCGATCATGTCGTGCCACAGGTCGTAGGCTTCGTCATCGGTGTGGTACACCGTGACCAGAAGCCGTTCCTTGGGCAGCTTCCAGACCTCGGTCAGCAGTTCCCACGCCCAGCCGATGGCTTCCTTCTTGAAGTAATCGCCAAAGGACCAGTTGCCCAACATCTCGAAGAAGGTGTGGTGGCGGGCCGTGTAACCGACCGAATCCAGATCGTTGTGCTTTCCGCCCGCGCGCAGGCAGCGCTGCACGTCGGCCGCCCGCACATAGCTGCGCTTCTCGGCGCCCAGGAACACGTCCTTGAACTGCACCATGCCGGAATTGGTGAACAGCAACGTAGGATCGTTGCCGGGCACGAGCGAGGCGGACGGCACGATGGTATGGCCCTTCCCGGCGAAGAAATCGAGGAAGTCCTGGCGGATCTGGCGGGTGCTGAAGGTATTGGGAGTGGTCATCTGGCAGGCATTGGCTGGAAGGCGCATCTCCGCGCCGCGCTCTCCGCTACATGCGGGTGCGGCAAGGTGGAGGCAACCCAATGCTCTAGATTATCAGGACGCCCCGTCCCAGTCCTCAGCCTCCAGCCGGCTTGCGGCACGGACGGCTGCACCATCGAAGCCACGCCGGATCAGGAAATCCGCGATCTTGCGCCGTTGAGCCGGGTCGATCTGGCGGGCTGGACCGAAACGACGGCGGACGAGGTCGCACGCCGCTTCGGTCCAGTCGCCATCGAAGGTGGCCATGGCCACCGCCACCGCCTCGCGGTCCAGCCCATGCGTGGACAGCTCGGCCTTGATACGTAGCGGACCATAACCACCCGAGGCCCGGCTTCGGACAAGGGCCTCCGCAAAGCGCGTGTCGCTCTGCCAACCCTCATCCGTCAACCGGTCCACAGCCGATCGCACATCGGCCGCTTCCACTCCACGGGATGTCAACTTGCGGGACAACTCCCGCCGGGAGTGCTCCCGGCGGGTCAATAGCCCGAGCGCGCGCTGCAGGGGTGTCTGTTCGACCGGCTTGCGCCGGCGGCGTCCTGCCCCCGGTGCATCTCCTGCTTCATCGACCATGACGCGCGTCCGGTTCACCCATTGCGGTGCTTATTCGCCGTCGTTGTCCGCACTTTCTTCGCGCTGCGCTTCGGCGGGCTGGAACTTCTCGCGCAGTTCGGACTCCAGCTTGGCGGCAATGGCAGGATTCTCGCGCAGGAAGGTCCGGGAATTGTCCTTGCCCTGGCCGATGCGCTCGCTGCCGTAGCTGTACCAGGCGCCCGCCTTCTCTACCAGCTTGGCTTCCACGCCCATATCGATCAGTTCACCTTCGCGACTGATGCCTTCGCCATAGAGGATCTCGGTGACGACCTGCTTGAACGGAGGCGCCAGCTTGTTCTTGACCACCTTGATCTTGGTCTGGTTGCCGATGATCTCGTCGCCCTTCTTGATGGCACCGATGCGGCGGATGTCCAGACGGACCGAGGCGTAGAACTTCAGCGCATTGCCGCCAGTGGTGGTCTCGGGGCTCTGGCCGGGCATCATCACACCGATCTTCATGCGCAACTGGTTGATGAAGATGACGGTGGTGTTCGAGCGCTTGATGTTGCCGGTGAGCTTGCGCAGGGCCTGGCTCATCAGGCGTGCCTGCAGGCCCGGCAGCTGGTCGCCCATCTCGCCTTCGATCTCGGCCTTCGGCGTCAGCGCCGCCACGGAGTCGATGACCACGATGTCGACGGAGCCGGAACGCACCAGCATGTCGGCGATTTCCAGCGCCTGTTCGCCGGTATCCGGCTGCGACAGGAGCAGGTCATCCACGTTCACGCCCAGCTTGGCGGCGTAGATCGGGTCCAGCGCATGCTCGGCGTCGATGAATGCGGCGGTGCCACCCTGCTTCTGGCACTGGGCGATGGCCTGCAGGGTCAGGGTGGTCTTGCCGGAGGATTCAGGACCGTAGATCTCCACCACGCGACCACGCGGCAGTCCACCGATGCCCAAGGCAATGTCCAGCATCAGCGAGCCGGTGGGGATGATTTCCACGGGCTCGATGACCCGGTCTCCCATGCGCATCACCGAGCCCTTGCCGAACTGGCGCTCGATCTGGGTCAATGCGGCGGAAAGGGCGCGCTTCTTGTTCTCATCCATTGTCGTAGTCCTGGTCAATGTGGTCGTGTGCGGTGAAGTAAGTGTGGGAGGCGCCCATCGCACAGGCTGCGACGGGGCGGGCAGGAATGAAATTAATCGGCGATCCGGTCCGGAAGGATCGGCCCCTGCCGCGCCGGGACATCGGAAAACCCCTCCCCGGGGCATGGGGCATGTCGCTCACCGATTGGGCCTTACCAGCCCGCAATACAGACCCTCGATGGCAAAGTCGTGGTCGGGCAGCACCTCGATGGGGGCATAGTCGGGATTGCGTGGCAGCAGACGGATGCGGTCCTTGCCGATCTTCAGGAGCTTGACGGTGATGGCATCGTCGATCCGCGCCACCACGATCTGGCCGGAACGGGCGTCGCGCGTGCGGTGCACCCCGATCAGATCGCCATCGAAGATGCCTTCGTCGCGCATCGAGTCGCCCTTGACCTTCAGCAGGTAATCGGGCGCGGGCGCGAAGAAGGCCCGGTCCAGCAGCACGTAGTCGTGATGCCCCGCGTCCGCGCCGATCGGCGAACCCGCCGCGACCTGCCCCAGTACCGGCACGCGAAGGCCGTCTTCATCGGCAGCAGGAAATGCAAGGTCCGACTGGGGTGGCAGCGGCGCCTTGAGCAACCGGATACCGCGCGCACGGCCGGGCACCCGTTCGATGGCCCCCGCCTGTTCCAGCGCTTCCAGGTGGTATTGGGCGGCACGTACACCCTTGAAGCCGAAGGCCTTGGCGATTTCCGCCTGCGATGGCGGCATGCCCTCGGCTTCAAGCCGTTCGGCGATCAAGGCGAGGATGGCGTGTTGGGTATCGGTCAGGTCCATGGTTAGTAGTAATACTACTAACTTCACCGATTGGCAACCTGGACAGCGTCAGCGTTTCCCGCTGCGCAGGATCGAGAACAGGATCCATACCCCGCACAAGGCGGCTCCGAGGAAGCCCAACACACCCAGGGCCATCAGCCACCGGTTGGAAACACCTCCGCCCACGCTGTTCATCACGATCGACGAACCGATGATCAGCGCGGCCGTGATGATGCCCATCGTCAGGCGGTTGGCGGCCCGGTCCACCTGCTCGCCGAATACCTTCAGCGTATCGACCTCGATGTGCATCTGCAGCTTGCCGCGCCGGGCCGACTGCAGCAGCCGATGCACGTCGCGCGGCATGTCGCGCAACAGGTCCACCAGCCCGGACAAGGTCCGTCGTCCGCGCCGTACGAGGACATCGGGGGCGTAGCGCTCCAGCATGGCGCGCTCCAGGTAGGGGCGCGCTTCGCTTGCCATGTCGAAGTCCGGATCGAGCTGGCGACCCATGCCTTCCAGTGTGAGGAAGGCCTTGATCATCAGCGCCAGGTCGGCAGGCAGGCTGAGGCCGTGCTCGCGCAGCATCGCGGTGACATCGCCGAGCATGGCGCCCATGCGCAGGTCTTTCAGCGGCACGCCGCGGTACTGATCGACGAAGGCATCGGCCGACTCCTGCAACCGCAGTTCGTCGATGTCGTTGTTCTCCTCGGTCCAGTCGCACAGGACTTCCGCCACGGCTTCCGACTCATGCGCGACCAGGCCATGCAGCAGGCGCACGATCTGGAAACGGCGCTGTTCGGTGACCCGCCCGACCATGCCGAAATCGATCACGCCGATGGCGCCATCCGGCATGTAGAAGATGTTGCCGGGATGGGGGTCGGCATGGAAGAAGCCATCCTCCAGCACCATCTTCAGCACGATCCCCGCACCGGTGCGCGCAAGCTGCCGACGGTCCAGCCCCGCCGCATCCACTGCAGCAAGGTCGCGCCCGGGGATCCCGTCCAGGCAGGCCTGCACATTGAGCCGCTCGCAGGTCCACTCCCAGTACACGCGCGGGATCACGATGTCCTCTCGGCCCGCGAAATTCTGCGCGATGCGCTCGGCATTGCGGCATTCCGCGGCGAAATCCAGTTCGCGGCGCAGCGAGGCACTGAACTGCTGCACGATGCGCTGCGGATGGTAGCGGCGCAGTTCGGGAAGGTTCTTCTCGATGATCACGGCCAGGTGTTTCAGCAGCCGGAGGTCGGCCTCCACCGTATCGCGGATGCCGGGGCGGCGTATTTTCAGCACCACGGCGCTGCCGTCGGCCAGCCACGCACGGTGTGCCTGTGCCAGTGAGGCGGCCGCCAGCGGCTCCCGCTCGATCCTGTCGAAGACCGCTTCGGGATCCGCCCCCAGGTCTTCGCGCAGTTGTGGCAGCACGTCCTCCCATTGCAACGCCGGCACGGCATTCTGCAACTGGCCGAGCTCATCGATCCATGCGGGCGGCAGCAGGTCGACACGTGTGGCCAGCACCTGGCCCAGTTTGACGAACGTGGGCCCCAGGTCCTGCAGCGTGCAGCGCAGCCGCGCCGGCACGTCCATGCGCAGGCGTCCTTCCTCGACCGCCTGCCAGTGCAGCAGGCGCCCTGCCTTCTCCAGCACGCCGGCCATGCCGATGCGCTTGACGACATCGCCGAAGCCCCAGCGGATCAACACCGATGCGATCTCCTGCAATCGGCCCAGATCGCGCACCGTGCCCAGCGTTTCCCACATCACCGCATTCCTCCACGCAGGAGTGTCGCGATCACAACCGTTCCAACCCATCGAGCGCGGTCGCCACTGTCTGCCGGCGCACGGCATCGCGGTCGCCGGAGAACTGGAAAACCTCGGCGCGCGCATAACCGCCCCGCCGCTTCCAGCCGATCCAGACCGTGCCCACCGGCTTGTCCGGGCTTCCGCCGCCAGGGCCGGCAATGCCGGTCACGGCCACCGCGACGCTGGCACCCGAGCTGACCAGTGCCCCGGACACCATTTCGATCACCGTCTCGCGGCTGACCGCGCCATGGGTCTCCAGTGTCTGCGGCCGCACGCCCAACAGAGCCTGCTTGGCTTCGTAGCTGTACGCGGCCAAGCCGCAATCGAACCAGTCCGACGACCCGGCGATGTCGGTCACGCACTTGGCGATCCAGCCTCCCGTGCAGCTTTCCGCCGTGACCAGATGATCGCGGCCTTGCCTGAGGCGATCGCCCAGACGGTGGGCCAGGACGCGCAGTTCTTCATCGGTGGGGACGGACATCATCGGTTCCGGCTGGGGGGCGTGCGTGTTGTAGCCCATTTGTCCGCCGCTGTCGCCCCGCCGTGCCGCGCCAAAGAAAACGGCCCGCCTGGGAGGCGGGCCGTTCGCGATGTTCTGCGAAGGGGATCAGTACCGCACGCGCAGTGTCACGCCGTACATGCGGGGCGCGCCGAGGAAGGCATTGAAGGTGTTGAACGGGTTGTTCGGCGCCGGCGACACGTTCTGCAGCGGTCCATCGAAGCCGACCTGCACATAGTCCTCGTCGGTGATGTTGGTGCCCCAGAACTCGAGCATCCAGCGCTGGTCCTGCGCACCAATGCCGAACCGTGCGTTGGCCACGGCGTAGGCGTCCTGCATCTTCTCCGGGTCGAGGTCGGAGCCGGTGTTGTACTCGGACACGTACTTGGCACCGATGTTGAAGCGCGCCATCAGGCTGCCCACATCCCACTCGTACGTCACCGATGCCGAACCCGACCACTTCGGCGCGAAGCTCATCTGCGCGCCAGGCAGCTTGTACAGCGCGCCCGTGGGCGTCACGAAGTCGCCGCCCGGGATGTTGTCGCCGTACTGCGTGTCGGCGTACATCAGGCCGCCCTGCAGCATCAGGCCACGGATAGAGCGCGGCTGCCACAGCAGTTCCGCATCCAGGCCCTGCGAGGTGACTTCCGGGATCGAGCGCACCACGAAGCTGGTGCCGAGGAAGCTGTTGAGCTGGAAGTCCTCGTACTTCTGGTGGAACAGCGTGGCGTTCAGCAACAGGTTGCCGTCCAGCCACGTGGTCTTGGCACCCAGTTCATAGCTGTCGACGAACTCGCCTGCGAACGAGGTGTCGAGCACCGGCAGGATGCCCGTGCCGCCGCTGGACAGGCCGTTGGACGACTGCACGCGATCGAGGTTGAAGCCGCCGCCCTTGTAGCCGCGGGCGAACGAACCGTAAGTCATGACGTGCTCGTTCCAGCGGTATGCCGCCTTCAGCGTGCCGGACCATTCCTTCTCTTCCCGCTCCTGCACCGTGTCGCGCGTGGGCGCGTTGTGCAAGGGGTTGGCCCACGGCAGGCAGCCGTAGCCGACCACCGTCGGTGCCGCGGCACTGGCCTGCGCGACCGACAGGCCGCGCGCCACCAGCGCGGCGACGACCTGCGCCGGGTTGGCCAGCATCGAACCGCAGCCTGCACCGCCGTTCGGGTTGCTGTAGTTCGAGATCAGCGTCTTCTTCTCGCGGGTGTAGCGCAGGCCCAACGTGAGGTCCAGCGCGTCCGTCGCGTGCCAGGTGTTGTTGGTGAACAGCGCCGTGCTCTTGGCGCTCTGCTCATACGTGTCCAGCGCGCCGAGGCCGGCGAACACGGTGCCGAACGGGCGACCCGTGGCCTGCGACAGGAACAGCGGAGCGGTCGGCGACTGGCCCAGGGCCGGATTGATGATCGACAGCAGCGCAACCGACAGATAGGGCTCGTAGTGCGAGCCGATGCGATAGGTCTCGGTACGGTCCAGGTCTTCGTCGGTGTAGAACGCACCGACCATCCAGTCGATGTGATCGTTGCCGCCCGTCAGGCGGAATTCCTGGCTGAAGGTCTTGAAGCCGGTGAAGGACTCGTCCTCGTCTGCCACGCGGTACAGGATATCGGCCGTGCTGAAGTCATAGTCCAGGCCGTTGATCGCCTCCCACTCGCGTTGTGCGGTGATCGACGTCAGCGTGGCGCCGCCGAACCAGGACGAATCCCAGTTCACCTCGACGGCCACGCCGTTTTCCTTGATGTCCTGCGTGGTGGGACGGTTGCTGTAGGCCACCCGGTCGAACGGATCGTCGCTCGGCGCGGCGACCGCCTTGCCCCCGACCAGGGCATTGAGGATCGCCGCCGTGGCACCTACCGTGGTCTGCACCGCCGCGCAGCAGTTCTCCTCACGGCTGGTGAAGTCCCCCGACACCAGGATTTCCAGGTTCTCCGAGGGCTCCAGCAACAGCTTGCCGCGCACCGTGTGGAAGTTCTGGTCGTTGTCGTCGGTTTCCTGGCGCGGGCCGTTGCCCGTGCGGACATCCATCCAGCCGTCGCGCTTGCGCTTGGCTGCGTAGATGTTGAATGCGCCCACCTCGCCCAATGCGTCGTTGTAGCTGCCGGACACGCCGAGCGCGCCGTAGTTGCCGACCGTGACCTCGCCTTCCGCACTCTGCGTGTAGCTCGGGCGACGGGTCACCACATTGATGACGCCGGCCGAGGTGTTCTTGCCGAACACCGTGCCCTGCGGCCCCTTCAGCACCTCGATGCGTTCAAGTTGCCCCAGATCACCGAAGCCGACACTGTTGCGCGGGCGGTACACGCCATCGATCACCACGCCGACCGATGACTCCAGGCCGACGTTGTCGCCCACCGTGCCGACGCCACGGATACGGGCGGTGGTGATGGCTTCACTCTGGGTGCTGGTGACGGTCAGGCCGGGCACGAGGACCTGCAGGTCCTTGATGTCGCGCACGCCGGTGTCCTGCAGCAGCTGCTCGGACACCGCCGTCACCGAGATCGGCACGTCCTGCATGGCCTCCTCGCGCTTCTGCGCGGTGACCGTCATGGTCGCCAGGGTGGTGGGTTCTTCCTCTGCCGCGGGTGCGGCCTGCTGCGCATGCGCGTGCGAGCTGGCGCAGAGCGCGGCGAAGACGGCAAGTGAAAGCGCTTTGTGCCTGGGCGATGCGGTGACCATGTTCTCCCCTCCAAGGGTCATGTGCTGACGACGGGTGCTTGTGTGTTTCCGGTGTAACGTGCGGCGATGCCGCTGTGGCGAACGCAACTCCCCTTGCGTCAACGTGAAATTAACACCCACTTCACAGCACGGCATTCTGCACTGCGTCGATACGCAGGCCATCACTTTGGCATGGATAAGTCACTGATTTTCCGAACGATCGTGCGGAACTTCGATTACGCCGCGTGCCGCTCGCTGCACCACCCCCCTGTTCCATTCCGCGGACACGCACGCCCAGCCGCTACAATCAGCCCCCTTTTGCACTTCCCCTCCCCGCAGGTCTCGTGAGCAAAGACAAGTCGGAACACACGCCCCTGATGAAGCAGTTCTTCGCCGCCAAGGCGGAGTACCCGGACCTTCTGCTGCTGTTCCGGATGGGCGACTTCTACGAGCTGTTCTACGACGATGCCCGCAAGGCGGCCCGGCTGCTCGACATCACCCTGACCCAGCGCGGCAGTTCGGGCGGCGCGCCCATCCCGATGGCGGGCGTGCCCGTCCATGCCTGCGAGGGTTATCTGGCCCGGCTGGTGGCGCTGGGCGAATCGGTGGCGATCTGCGAGCAGATCGGCGATCCGGCACTGGCGAAGGGCCTCGTCGAACGGAAAGTGGTGCGCGTGGTCACCCCAGGCACCGTGACCGACGAAGCCTTGCTCAACGAGCGTCGCGACACGCTGCTCATGACTGTCGCGCGAGGCCGCTCGGGCTATGGCCTTGCGTGGGCAGACCTGGCGGGGGGCCGCTTCATGGTCAACGAGGTGGACAGCGACGACGCCCTGGAGGCCGAACTCTCCCGCCTGGAGCCAGCCGAGCTGCTGGTGCCCGACGAAGAAGGCTGGCCGGCATTCCTGCAGCAGCGCACGGGCATCCGCCGACGCGCGCCCTGGCTGTTCGACCCCGACAGCGGCCGGCGGCAGCTGCTGAACTTCTTCGGCCTGCACGATCTCAGCGGCTTCGGCATCGACGACAAGCCGCTCGCCACGGGCGCCGCGGGCGCCCTGCTCGGCTATGTGGAAGAAACCCAGAAGCAGCGCCTGCCCCACCTGACCGCGATCGCGGTGGAATCGGCCGGCGATGCCATCGCCATGAACGCGGCCACGCGTCGCCACCTGGAACTCGATACGCGCGTCGACGGCGACACGCGGCACACGCTGCTCGGCGTGCTCGATTCCACCATCACGCCGATGGGAGGGCGCCTGCTGCGTCGCTGGCTGCACCGGCCGCTGCGCGACCAGCGCGTGCTGGGCGAACGCCACCAGGCCGTGGCCACCCTGATCGAACACGGCACCGATGGCGAACTGCGGACCGGCTTCCGTGCGCTGGGCGATGTGGAACGCATCCTCACCCGCGTGGCGTTGCGCTCGGCGCGGCCGCGCGACCTGTCCACGCTGCGCGATGGCCTCGCCCTGTTGCCGGACGTGCGTTCGCACCTGGTGCCGCTGGACGCGCCGCGCCTGCAGGCGCTGGCGATGGAACTCGGTGAGCACGCCGATACCGCATCACTGCTGCTGGCCGCCATCGCACCGCAGCCGCCGCTCAAACTCACTGATGGTGGCGTGCTGGCCGACGGCTACGACGCGGAGCTGGACGAACTGCGCCAACTCAGCACCCACGCGGACCAGTTCCTGGTCGATCTGGAAGCCCGGGAACGCGAGAGCAGCGGCATTCCCACGCTGAAGGTGGGCTACAACCGCGTGCACGGCTATTACATCGAGATCAGCAAGGGCCAGGCGGAGAAGGCCCCGGTGCACTACACGCGCCGGCAGACATTGACAGGCGCCGAGCGCTACATCACCGAAGAGCTGAAGCAGTTCGAGGACAAGGTGCTTTCGGCGCGCGAACGCGCGCTTTCGCGCGAGAAGCTGCTCTACGACGCGCTGCTGGACATGCTCAACGAACGACTCGAACCGCTGAAGCGCTGCGCCGCCGCGCTCAGCGAACTCGACGTGCTCGCCGCATTCGCCGAGCGGGCGCAGGTGCTGGACTGGACCCAGCCGGAACTCAACGATGCGCCGGGCCTGCGGATCGAGCGCGGCCGCCACCCCGTGGTGGAAGCGGTGCGCAAGGAGCCCTTCGAGCCCAACGACCTGCACCTGCACGAAGACCGGCGCATGCTGGTCATCACCGGCCCGAACATGGGCGGCAAGAGCACCTACATGCGGCAGAACGCGCTGATCGTGCTGCTCGCCCACATCGGCAGCTTCGTGCCCGCCTCGCGCGCCGTCATCGGCCCGGTCGACCGCATCCTCACCCGCATCGGCGCCGGCGACGATCTCGCGCGCGGGCAGTCCACCTTCATGGTCGAGATGGCGGAGACCAGCTACATCCTGCACCACGCCACCGCGCAATCCCTGGTGCTGATGGACGAGATCGGCCGCGGCACGTCGACCTACGACGGCCTGGCACTGGCCGACGCTGTCGCGCGCCATCTCGCGGCAACCAACCGCTGCCACACCTTGTTCGCCACCCACTATTTCGAATTGACCGCGTTGGCCAACGAAACAGGCAGCGGCATCGCCAACGTGCATCTCGATGCCGTCGAACACGGCGATACGCTGGTCTTCATGCACGCGGTGAAAGAAGGAGCGGCGGACCGCAGCTTCGGCCTGCAGGTGGCCGCGCTTGCCGGCCTGCCGAGGACCACGCTGCAGCAGGCCCGTCGTCGCCTGGCCGAACTGGAGCAGCGCGGCCGCGAGACGCACGCCTCGGACATGGCTCCCCAGGCACTCGATGCACCGCAGCAGTTCGCCTTGTTCTCTGCCAGGCCCTCGGCCGCGCAGGAAGCGCTTGCCGCGATCGATCCCGACGAACTGACACCCAAGCAGGCACTCGAAGCCATGTACCGGCTGAAAGCCCTGCTCTGATCCCACCCCACGACCGCCTCGCGACGCATCCGATGCCGACCGGCACCCGGCGTTGGTCGCGTCACGCACGTCCGTACAACATCCACGTAACGCGCGCGGCGTATTGTCGTGTGCGCCGACGGGGTGCCGGTTGCGCAACGCACCATTGAACCGCGCTATCGAACTCTTCGTCACAAACGATTTTCATTGATCGTTCGCATTACCTAGTCTGGTCGTCATCCGCCAACGCCCGCAGGACGTCAGCCATGTGCATGCCCGCCATCCGGTACGCCGCGCACGCACGCGCCGTATCGAAGATCCCGCTGGCCCCTCCCGCCTCCTCCCGGCAGCGCGCGCAGCTGACCTGCGCCGTTGACGCGCGGGCCCCACGGCAACCGCAATCTCCCGCTTGATCCGACTCCTTCCCACCCACACCCGACGGCAAAAGGAAGCACACCCATGACCACCGAATCGAAGTGTCCGTTTCACCAGACTGCTGGCAGCGGCACCGGCAACCGCGACTGGTGGCCCAACCAGCTGCGCGTGGACCTGCTCAACCAGCATTCCGCGCGTTCGAATCCGCTCGACAGCGGCTTCAACTATGCCGAGGCCTTCGAGAAGCTCGACTACCACGCGCTGAAGAAGGACCTGCGCGACCTGATGACCGATTCGCAGGATTGGTGGCCGGCCGACTTCGGCCACTACGGCGGTCTCTTCATCCGCATGGCCTGGCACAGCGCGGGCACCTACCGCATCGGCGACGGGCGTGGTGGTGGTGGTCGCGGACAGCAGCGCTTCGCGCCCCTCAACAGCTGGCCGGACAACGTCAGCCTGGACAAGGCGCGCCGCCTGCTGTGGCCGATCAAGCAGAAGTACGGACAGAGCATCTCCTGGGCCGACCTGATGATCCTGGCCGGCAACGTCGCACTGGAAACGATGGGCTTCCGCACCTTCGGTTTCGGCGGTGGTCGCGAGGACACCTGGGAACCCGACCAGGACGTGTACTGGGGCCGCGAGACCACCTGGCTGGGCGGCGACGTGCGCTATGCGCAGGGTTCCGAAGGCGTGGAGAAACCCGGCGACGAAGGCGTGCTGGTCTCCGACGACGATGCCGACGGCCAGGTGCATTCGCGCCGGCTGGAGAATCCGTTGGCCGCCGTCCAGATGGGCCTGATCTACGTGAACCCCGAAGGCCCGGACGGCAATCCCGACCCGTTGCTGGCCGCGAAGGACATCCGCGACACGTTCGGCCGCATGGCGATGGACGATGAAGAAACCGTCGCGCTGATCGCGGGCGGCCATACCTTCGGCAAGACCCATGGTGCCGGCCCGGCCGACAACGTGGGTGCCGAGCCGGAAGCGGGCGATCTGGAGCAGCAGGGCTTCGGTTGGCACAACAGGTTCGGCAGCGGCAAGGGCGGCGACACGATCACCTCCGGCATCGAAGTGACCTGGACGCAGACACCGACGCTGTGGAGCAACAAATTCTTCGAGAACCTGTTCGGCTTCGAATGGGAACTGGAGAAATCCCCTGCGGGCGCACACCAGTGGGTCGCCAAGGACGCGCCGGAAAACGTGCCCCACGCGCACGATGCGTCGAAGAAGCAACGCCCGAAGATGCTCACCACCGACCTGTCGCTGCGTTTCGACCCGATCTACGGCCCGATCTCGAAGCGGTTCCTCGAGAATCCGCAGGCCTTCGCGGAAGCCTTCGCACGCGCATGGTTCAAGCTGACCCATCGCGACATGGGCCCACGCGCGCGCTACCTCGGGCCGGAAGTACCGAAGGAAGAACTGATATGGCAGGACCCGCTTCCCACGGCGGACTACGCCAGCGTGGATGCAGCCGACATCGAGGCACTGAAGAAGAAGATCGCGGCGTCGGGACTGTCGGTGCCCGAACTGGTCTCGACCGCATGGGCCTCGGCCTCGACCTTCCGTGGCGGCGACAAGCGCGGGGGCGCCAACGGTGCGCGCATCCGCCTCGCACCGCAGAAGGACTGGGCAGTGAACCAGCCTGAGCATCTGGCGAAGGTGCTGAAGGCGCTGGAACGCATCCAGATGGAGTTCAATCTGGACGCATCCGGTGGCAAGAAGGTCTCGCTGGCCGACCTGATCGTGCTGGCCGGCGGCGTTGGCGTGGAGCAGGCGGCAAAGGCCGGCGGCCACGATGTCAGCGTACCGTTCCGGCCGGGTCGTACCGATGCGCGCCAGGACCAGACCGATGTCGAGTCGTTCGCCGTGCTCGAACCCTTCGCCGACGGCTTCCGCAACTACCTCAAGGGGCGTTCGGTGGTGCCCGCCGAACATCTGCTGGTGGATCGCGCCCAACTGCTGACCCTGACCGCGCCGGAGATGACGGCGCTGGTCGGCGGCCTGCGTGCGCTGGGTGCGAATGCCGACGGTGGCAGCGAGGGCGTGTTCACCGACACGCCCGGCACGCTGAGCAATGACTTCTTCGTCAACCTGCTCGACATGGGCACGGAGTGGAAAGCGACCGGTGCCAACCGGTACGAAGGCCGCGACCGCAAGACCGGCGCCGTGAAATGGACCGGCACGCGCGTGGACCTGGTGTTCGGCTCGAACTCCGTCCTGCGCGCGCTCGCCGAGGTTTACGCCAGTGCAGACGGCAAGGAAAAGCTCGCGAAGGATTTCGTCGCCGCCTGGACCAAGGTGATGGAACTGGACCGCTTCGACCTGGCGTAGTCCGACGGGCGCCGGACGGCCTGCACGCCTGCTGTGTGTGTGGGCCGATTCCGGCCCGCCGGTCGGCGCCTGCTATTGTGAGGCGGCGGTCACATCGTTTGGCGCTAGGATGATCGTCGCCACTATCACTCGTCCAGGAGGACGGCCACACGATGAGCAACCAGTCACTCGCAGAAGAACTTTTCGCTCAATTGCAGGGCGCGCCGTTGCAGCAGGTCTCGCAGCAACTCGGCGTGGGACAGATGCAGACCTCCGGCGCCGTGGCGGCGGCCCTGCCCTTGCTGCTGGGTGCGCTGGGCAAGAATGCCGCGCAGCCCCAGGGCGCCGAGGCGCTGTTCGGGGCGCTGCAGAAGGACCATGCCGGCCTGGATCTTGGCGGCGTGCTGGGTGCGGTGCTGGGAGGTGGCTCTGCCCCCAGTCGCCAGACGGATGGGGCCGCCATCCTCGGTCACATCTTCGGCGGGTCCCAGCCGAGGGCGGAAGCCAGCCTCGGCCAGGCGACGGGACTGGGCGGCGACAAGTCGGCGATGCTGATGAAGATCCTGGCGCCCATCGTGCTGTCCTTCCTGGCCCAGCGTTTCCTGGGCCAAGGCAACGCCAACCCCAGCGCACTGGGCCAGGTCCTGGGCCAGGAGCGACAGGTCGCGCAGCAACAAGGCGGACTGGGTGGGGGCCTGCTAGGTGCCGTGCTCGACCAGGACGGCGACGGCCAACTGGGCCTGGGCGACATCCTCAAGATCGGCAGCGGCATGCTGGGCGGCGGACGCTGATCCGCTTACGCGCAGCGCGAAGCAACGACAAGGAAGGGCGCCATCGGCGCCCTTCTTCATGTGGCATGACGCTACAGGGCGTCGATGTCGCCCAGTGCGCGGATCAACCGGCGGGCACGCTTGTCCGGACGCGACGGTGGTGCCTGATAGCCGGCACGCTCGGCCTGCCGTGCCGCCAGCGCGGCGACACGCCTCGCCCGCGAGTCGTCGGACTCCACGTAGAGCGCCTGCGCCACGGCCGCCGGGCCACGCTTGTCGCTGAGCGCACGGACTTCGATCTCGAATACGTCCTCGCCCCGCGTCACCGCCAGCACGTCGCCCACCCGCACCGCGCGCGAAGATTTCGCGCGCTGTCCCGCCGCGTCGACCTTGCCGGTCTCGATGGCCTGCTTGGCCAGGCTGCGCGTCCTGAAGAAGCGTGCCGCCCAGAGCCACAGATCCAGGCGGACGGAAGCATCGGAAGAATCGGTCATCGGAATATCGTGAGTGCCGCCTCAGGGCAGGCGTGCAGGGAAGATGGGAAGCCGCGGCTCTACCGTGTGCCTGCAAGCACCCCGGCGCGCCTTAGTCTGCACCGGAATGCGCCCGCCGGAAACGCAAACGGCCACCCGAAGGTGGCCGTTCCTGCGACACGCTTGCGCCGGAATTACTCGGCGGAAGCAGCGGCTGCAGCGGCGGCCTGGCGGGCGACCTTGGCGGCGGCGTTGGCAGCCAGGTCTTCCTTGATGCGGGCGGCCTTGCCTTCCAGTTCGCGCAGGTAGTACAGCTTGCCGGCGCGGACCTTGCCGCGGCGCTTCACTTCGACCGAGTCGATGGTGGCGCTGTGGGTCTGGAACACGCGCTCGACGCCGTAGCCGTGCGAGATCTTGCGGACGGTGAACGCGGAGTTCAGGCCGGCGTTCTTCTTGGCGATGACAACGCCTTCGTACGCCTGCACGCGCTCACGGTTGCCTTCCTTCACTTTCACGTTGACGACCACGGTGTCACCGGGGCCGAACGCGGGCAGCTCGCGCGTGATCTGGGAGGCTTCGAATTCCTGGAGGAGCTTGCTCATGTTGGCACCAATGCTTGTATGCGTGATTGTGTCTTGCGACAACGGAAACTGATGCGGTCGCCGGATTGCGCCGCACGATATTGTTATGGGATCCGGGGGCGTGAACCGCCCAAGGGTCGCGCATTCTACCGGATCCACGGCCGGACTGGCTACCCTGCCCCGTCCCCGCCCGCCTGGCCTGCCCGGAAAGCGGCAAGCAGGGCCTTGTCGGCCTTGGACAGGCCAGCCTCGTCCAGAAGGTCGGGCCGGCGCAGCCAGGTCCGCCCCAGCGCCTGCTGGCGACGCCAGCGCGCGATGGCGGCATGGTCGCCGGATCGCAGGACCGCCGGGACATCACCCAACGGATGGCTGGACGGGTGGGTGAAATGCGGGCAATCGAGCAGGCCATCGCCTTCGAAACTGTCCTGGATGGCCGAATCGGCATCGTTCAGTGCACCGTCCTGCAGGCGGCCGACCGCGTCGATGACCACGGCCGCCGCCAGTTCGCCCCCGGACAGCACGTAGTCGCCGATGGACAGTTCCTCATCCACCTCGGCATCTAGGAAGCGCTCGTCCACGCCCTCGTAGCGGCCGCACAGCAGGATCATGCGCGGCAGCGCGGCCAGTTCGCGCGCCTTTTTCTGGGTCAGCGGCGCACCTTGGGGGCTCAGGTAGATCAGGGGCGCCGGCGCGGCATCCGCGGCACGGACCGCCTCCAGGCAGGCCTGCAGCGGCTCGATCATCATCACCATCCCGGGACCGCCACCGAACGGACGGTCGTCCACCCGGCGGTAACCACCGGTGGCGTAGTCGCGCGGATTCCAGCCATGCAGCGACAGCAGCCCGCGTTCCTGCGCGCGCCCGACCACGCCCACGGCGGCCGCCTGGGCGATGAACTCGGGAAACAGGGTCATGACGTCGATACGCATGGCGATCGGCTGCAACTCGGTGGGGACGCAGGGTAACCGCCACGGCGGTCGCCGGCGAGGCGGCTAGAACTCGGGATCCCAGTCCACGGTGACCACGCCGGCCTCGAAATCCACCGAGCGGACGTAATCGGGATCCACGAACGGAATCAGGCGCTCGCGGTCGCCACGCGCCACCAGCACATCGTTCGCGCCGGTCGAGAACAGGTGCGAGACGGTGCCGAAATCGGTGCCGTCCACATTGACCACGCGCAGGCCTTCCAGGTCGACCCAGTAGAACTCGCCGGCACTCGGTGGCGGCAAGGCCGAACGCGGCACGAAGATCTCCAGCCCGCGCATGGCCTCGACCTCATCACGGTCTTCCACGCCCGGCAGCGTGGCCACCAAATGCTTGCCCGAGGCTTTGCCACGGGCGCCCGCGAACTCGCGTTCGGCGCCGCTGGCGTCGCGCAATGTCCACGGCTGGTAGCGGAAGATGGCGTCGCGCGGCTCGGTCCAGGATTCGATCTTGATCTGGCCGCGCACACCAAAAGCGCCCAGGAGCCTTCCCAGCAGAATCATCTTCTGCGGGGTCGGTGGGCGCTCGGTGTTCATGCGGACAGGAGGCCGCGCATCAGGCGCGGCCTGACCACTCAGGCCGCCGGAGCGGACTTGGCGGCTTCCTTGTACAGGTTGCGGACCTTCTCGGTCAGCTGCGCGCCGTTGCCGACCCAATGGTCTACACGGGCGATATCCAGCTCGATGCGCTTTTCGTTGCCGGCGGCGACCGGGTTGTAGTAACCCACGCGCTCGATGTTGCGGCCGTCACGCGCACTGCGCGAGTCGGTGACGATGATGTGATAGAAGGGACGCTTCTTCGCGCCGCCGCGGGTGAGACGGATCTTGACCATGGTGTTTTCCAGTGTTGCCCAGTCGCCAGAATGGCGAGGTAAGCCGGCTATTCTAAGCCATTGAATCCGTCAGGAAAACCCCGCCCCCGACCGGTAATCCGGCGAGTCAGGCCAGGGGTTCCCACGGCACGGACGCCAGGACAGCTTTCAGGCGCGCCATCAGGGCGGTATCAGCCCCCCATGCGACACCATCCACCGCGATCACCGGCTGCAGTCCGCTGGCGTTGCAGGCGAAGCCCGCCCGGTAACGGGCCAGATCCGCCAGCATGATCGGTCCACTGCGCTGCGGGACCCCCGCCCCGTCCAGCGCCTGTCGCAGCAACCGCTCGGCCGTGCCACGCAATGCCGGCCCCTCAGGCCAGGTCACCGCGGCACCGTCCCACAGGCCGATGTTCCAGATGGAGCCCTCCACCACCTGTCCGGCAGGATCGACGAACAGTGCGTCGTCGTACCCGTCCGCCACCGCCTGGCGGCGGTAGTGGAACAGCGGAAAGGTGCCCACGTGCTTGTACTGCGGCAGCGGGCGTACGAACGGACAGGACTTCACCCGCAGCGCGGGCTTGTCCGGCGATGACGGCAGCGACAGCGTCACCAGCACATCCGGAGTGACGGTGCGGGCCGGATCGCGGTAGTCGAAACGCGTGGAGAACACGGTGATGCGTACCGATGCATCGCGCAGGCCAGCCTGCTCCATCACCTGCGTGGCCTGCTTCAATGCATCGTCGCCATCCAGCGCGCTCCCGAACAGCGCGAGCGTGGCCTCTTCCAGTCGCTGCGTGTGCAGCGCACGTCCCTGCACCGCGCCATCGCGCACCTGCATCGAGGTGAAGTGGCCGTAGTTGGCCAGCGCCAGGGCGCGCAGGTCGTCGGCGGTGGCGGGTTGGCCGTTGAGGAACGTGGAGGTCATGCGGCGCCTGGCTTTTTCAATGTAGGAGCGACGTGAGTCGCGACCGCGACAACGAAAACACCATGGAGACCGACGGCATCCGGTCGCGACTCACGTCGCTCCTACAGCAGGTCGGCTCTCACCGGAACGGCATCCCGCCGCGCCCGCCCATCATGCTCTTCATGTTGCGCATCATGCCCTTCATGCCGCCGCCGGCCAGCTTGCCCATCATTTTTTCCATCTGCTGGTACTGCTTCATCAGCTTGTTGACGTCGGCGGGGGTCAGGCCGGCGCCCTTGGCGATACGCGAGCGGCGCGAACCGTTCAGCAGCGCGGGGTTGCGGCGCTCCTTCTTCGTCATCGAGTTGATGATGGCGATCATGCGCGGCACTTCCTTGCCCTGCTGCACCTGCTGCTTCACGTGCTCGGGGATCTGGCCCATGCCCGGCAGCTTGTCCATCAGGCCGCTGATGCCGCCCATGTTCTGCATCTGCTCCAGCTGGTCGCGCATGTCGTTGAGGTCGAACTTCTTGCCCTTGATGACCTTGGCCGCCAGCTTCTCGGCCTTCTCGCGGTCGACGTTCTGCTCGACCTGCTCCACCAGCGACAGCACGTCGCCCATATCGAGGATGCGGTTGGCCACGCGCTCGGGGTGGAACACGTCCAGCCCGTCGGGCTTCTCGCCCACGCCGATGAACTTGATCGGCTTGCCGGTGATGTAGCGCACCGACAGCGCCGCGCCACCGCGCGCATCGCCGTCGGTCTTGGTCAACACAACGCCGGTCAGCGGCAACGCTTCGCTGAAGGCCTTGGCGGTGTTGGCAGCGTCCTGGCCGGTCATCGCGTCGACGACGAACAGCGTTTCCACCGGCTTCACCGCTGCGTGCAAGCCCTTGATCTCGGCCATCATGGCTTCGTCGATCGCCAGGCGGCCGGCGGTATCGACGATCAGCACATCGACGAAGGACTTTTTCGCATCGTCGATGGCGGCGCGAACGATGGCCTCCGGCTTCTGCCCCGCATCGGACGGGAAGAACAGCACGTCCACCTGCTGGGCCAGCGTCTTCAACTGCTCGATCGCGGCCGGACGGTACACGTCCGCGCTGACCACCATGACCTTCTTCTTGCGCTTCTCGCGCAGGTGCTTGGCCAGCTTGCCGACGGTGGTGGTCTTGCCCGCGCCCTGCAGGCCGGCCATCAGGATGACGGCGGGCGCGGGCACGTTGAGGTTCAGATCGCTGGCCTGCGAACCCATCACCGCGGTCAGCTCATCGCGCACGACCTTGATCAGCGCCTGGCCCGGCGTCAGCGACTTCAGCACTTCCTGGCCGACCGCGCGCACCTTGATGCGCTCGATCAACGCCTGCACCACCGGCAGCGCCACGTCGGCTTCCAACAGGGCGATGCGGACTTCGCGGGTGGCTTCGCGGATGTTCTCCTCGCTCAGGCGGCCACGGCCACGGAGCCGTTCGATGGTGCCGGAGAGGCGCTGGGTCAGGGATTCGAACATGAGGGAAGGGACCGGGGAAAACGGACCGGAATTATATGCGGTCAAGCCACGCCCGCCCCCTGCCTTCCTGCCGGCCCGCTGTGCGACACTGCTCCGATGACAGTCATTCTCATTGCCGTCGCGCTCTACCTGTTCGCCACCGGCCTGCTGGTCCGCTCCGTCGGCCGCGATCCGGGCGAAGGCATGCGCCTGTGGCTGTGGCCCGCCATCGGCGGCGTGCTGCTGCATGGCGCCTACCACCTGCTGGTGGCCTGGCGGACGCCGGGCGGCCCGGACATGCACTTCTTCGCGGCCCTGTCGCTGGTGGCGCTGGGCATGGCGGTGATGACCCTGCTGGTCGCCATCCAGGGCCGCATGGCCGCCCTCGGCGTCGTGGCGTTCCCGCTGGCTGCGTTGTTGCTGGTGGTCTACCACCTGTACGGGCACCGGGCCTCCAGCGGGCTGGACTGGCGCCTGCAACTGCATGCCTGGCTCGCGCTGCTGGCCTACGCGGCGCTGGCCATCGCCGCCGTGCTGGCGCTGATGCTGTGGGCGCAGGAACGCGCTCTGCGCCGGCGCGAGTTCCACCTCTGGCTGCGTGCCCTGCCCCCGCTGACGGAACTGGAAGACCTGCTGTTCCGCACGATCACGGTCGGCTTCATCCTGCTGACCGCCACGCTGCTCACCGGCGTGCTGTTCGTCGAGAACTTCCTGGTCCAGAAGCTGACCCACAAGACCGTGCTCAGCGTGCTGTCGTGGCTCACCTTCGGCGCCCTGCTGGTCGGCCGCTGGCGCTACGGCTGGCGCGGCGCGAAGGCCGTGCATTGGACCCTGACGGCCATGGCGTTGCTGCTGCTGGCGTTCTTCGGCAGCAAGTTCGTCTATGAGATGGTGTTGAGGCGCGGTTGAGTACGCCGCTGGGCGACCGGATCCTGAAGGTCGATCACGCGGGCGAACACGGCGCGGTCAACCTCTATCGTGCGCAGATCCTGGTGTCGCGGTGGACGGCGTCGCAGATGACGCCGTTGCTCCGGCATTTTCTCGATCACGAACTCGGCCATCGCGCGCTGTTCCGGGATCGCCTGCAGGCGCGCGGAGTGCGTCGCTGCCGCAGCTATCTGCTATGTGGTGCCGGCGGCTGGATGCTGGGCTTGTTGACCGGCCTGCTGGGACCGTCCGCCATCGCGGCCACCACCTGTGCCGTCGAAAGCGTGGTGCTGCAGCACCTGATGGAGCAACGACAGCAGTTGGGGTCCACTGATCCCGATGCCTTCGATGCCGTCTCGCGCATCGTGGCGGAAGAACAGGAGCATCACGATCACGGCCGTGACGCGATGCGCTCCGGCGCCTTCTGGCCATCGATCCTGACCCCGGTCGTGCGCGTCTCGACGGCAGCGGTGATCTGGCTGGGAATGCGGCTCTGATGCTCGTCGCGACCTGCTTCTTGTAGGAGCGACGTGAGTCGCGACCGCACGGCTGACGCGCGCGCCGACCCTCCAAGGTGTGTCGATCTCGCGGTCGCGACTCACGTCGCTCCTACAAGGAATCCGCGCTAGCCCCTACTCCGCCGCCGCTTCCAGCGCCTGCGACAGCCGCTCCACCGCAACGACTTCCAGACCCTTGAACGTGCCCGACTTCGGCGCGTTGCCCTTGGGCACGATGGCGCGCTTGAAACCGTGCGTCGCGGCTTCACGCAGGCGCTCCTCGCCGTTCGGCACGGGGCGGATCTCGCCGGACAGGCCCACTTCGCCGAAGGCCACGGTCTTCTCGGCCAGCGGGCGGTCGCGCAGCGAGGACAGCACCGCCAGCAGCACCGGCAGGTCGGCCGCGGTTTCCTGCACGCGGATGCCGCCGACGACATTCACGAACACGTCCTGGTCGCCCACCACCACGCCGCCGTGCCGGTGCAGCACGGCCAGCAGCATCGCCAGGCGGTTCTGCTCCAGGCCCACCGCCACGCGGCGCGGGTTCGACAGCGGCGAACTGTCCACCAGCGCCTGCACTTCCACCAGCAGCGGGCGCGTGCCTTCGCGGGTGACCATCACGCAGCTGCCCGGCTGTTGCGCGCTGCCGGAGAGGAAGATCGCCGATGGATTGGGCACTTCCTTCAGGCCCTTCTCGCCCATGGCGAACACGCCCAGCTCGTTGACCGCACCGAAGCGGTTCTTGAAGGCACGCAGCACGCGGAAGCGGCTGCCGCTCTCGCCTTCGAAATACAGCACCGCGTCCACCATGTGCTCCAGCACGCGCGGGCCGGCAATGCCGCCTTCCTTGGTCACGTGGCCCACCAGGAACACGGCCGTGCCGGTCTCCTTGGCGTAGCGCACCAGCCGCGCCGCGCTCTCGCGCACCTGGCTGACCGAACCGGGCGCGGCGGTCAGGGATTCGGTCCACAGGGTCTGCACGGAATCGGCGACGATCAGCTTCGGTCGAGCGACCGAGGCGTGCTGCAGGATGTTCTCGATGCCGGTCTCGGCCAGGGCCTGCAGGTTGTCCAGCGGCAGATCCAGGCGCACCGCACGGCCGGCGACCTGCGCCAGCGACTCCTCGCCGGTGACATACAGCGCCGGCAGGCTGGCCGACATCTTCGCCACGGCCTGCAGCAGCAGCGTGGACTTGCCGATGCCCGGGTCGCCGCCCACCAGCACCACGGCGCCTTCCACCAGCCCGCCGCCCAGCACGCGGTCGAACTCGCCGATGCCGGTGCTCACGCGCGCTTCCTCGCTGTGGCGTACGTCCTTCAGCGCGGTGACCTTCGGCGCCTCGGCCTTGCCGGCCCAGCCGGAGCGGCGGGCGGCGGCGGGCGCGCTGGTAGCGGTTTCCAGCACGATCTCGCTGAGGGAATTCCACGCCCCGCAGTCGGCGCACTGGCCCTGCCACTTGCTGTGGTCGGCACCGCATTCACCGCAGACGAAGGCAGTGCGGGTCTTCGTGGAAGTCTTGGCCACCGGAACGCTCATGCTCGAATGAGCACCTACTGTAGCCGCCCGCAATCTCGCCTGGCGAGATCCATCGCGTGCGGACGAGGCGACCACGTCGCTGAAGCGCAGGTCGGCGCATCCCATCGCCTCGCGAATACGCGGCCGCCTGTGCACGGTGCGAACCGCACCCGCGGAAGGCACCTCCTATCGCTTTCATTGAGCGACTGAATCACCCGCGCGCCGTGGTATCGCCGGACAGCGTTAACACCGCGCGAAACCCGGCACTTCTCGACATACGGTAGGCCGGCGCATCGCCACCGGCGCGTTGGCATTCACGCGATGTGGCTGCAAACGTCGCGGTGGTGTCTTCCGATCACGTTCCCGGAAAACGCCATCGCGTCCATCGCACGTGGTGCCGGCGGCATGCCCCTGCCATGTCGTCGGCACTCCACTTCCGAACATGGAGATTCACCATGGCTGTCAAGAAGAAGACGTCCGCAAAGAAAGCATCCACGCGCGCTCCCAAGGCGGCCCGCGTGATCCCGAAGGCCGCACCCGCCGCCGGTAACACGCATGCATACGGCAAGTGCAGTTACAGCTACGGCGCATCGCCCGCCAGTTGGCCGCAGCACGGTTACGACCCCCGCAACGAGACGCCGCCGCCCAAGGGTCCGGTGTTCGATCCCGGCCGGTTCGGGCGCATGTTTCCGAACCTGCCCGGGCTGGTGGTGGACGACGCCGCACTGGCCGCGCTGGGCGATGCCATGCGCGACCCGGCCGGCGCCGATCCCACCCGCGACAATCCCGGCATCCCTTCCGGCTTCACGTATCTCGGCCAGTTCATCGATCACGACATCACCTTCGACCCCACCGCCATGCCGGAAGTGCTGGTGGATCCGCAGGCGGTGTTCAATTTCCGGACGCCCAAGCTGGATCTCGACTCGGTGTACGGCACCGGCCCGTCCACGCAGCCGTATCTGTACGAACCCGGCCGACGCAAGCTGCGCGTGGGCGCCACGCAGACGGGCCAGGGCGATGCGTCGATCCCGGCCGGCATGCCGAACGATCTGCTGCGGCTCAATGGCACGGCGGTGATCGGCGATCCGCGCAACGATGAGAACCTGGTGGTCGCGCAGACCCATCTGGCTTTCATCAAGTTGCACAACAAGTGCGTCGACAAGCTGGAGGCGGAGGGCTTTCCGCAGGCCGGCCTGTTCACCGAGGCGCGGAAGCTGGTCACCTGGCACTACCAGCGGATGGTGATCGACGATTTCCTGGGACGGCTGTGTGATGCCGCGGTGCTGGCCGACGTGGTGCAGAACGGTCGCCGGTTCTTCGATTTCGCCGGCGAGGCGTTCATGCCGGTGGAGTTCTCGGTGGCGGCGTACCGCTTCGGGCATTCGCAGGTGCGCAATGCGTACAACTACAACCGCGTTTTCCGCTTCGGGCCCGGAGGCGTGGCGCCGGCGACGCTGGCGCTGCTGTTCCGCTTCAGTGGCGTGTCGGGAAGCGGCAACACGGCGGACATTCCGGTGCCCAGCGACTGGATCATCGACTGGCGGCGTTTCTATGATCTGCCCGGTGGCGGGGTGACGCCCGACGCCACGCGCAAGATCGATCCGCTGCTGGCGGCGGAGTTGCACGGCCTGCCGAACGGGGGTGGTTCGCTGCCCACGCGCAATCTGATGCGCGGTGTCCGCATGGGCCTGCCCTCGGGCCAGGCGGTGGCGGCGGCCATGCAGCTGACCCCGTTGACCCCGCAGGAGCTGGGCGGCGGGCCGGATGGGCAGGTGCTCGTGGCGCAGGGGTTGGGGGGCAATACCCCGCTCTGGTATTACCTGTTGAAGGAGGCCCAGGTGCAGCAGAACGGCGACCGGCTGGGCCAGGTGGGCAGCCGGATCGTGGCGGAGACGTTCATCGGGCTGCTGGACAGCGATGCGCTGTCGTTCCGCCGGCAGAATCCGCTGTTCGAGCCCAGCCTGTTCAAGCCGGGGGTCACGCCCACGGCGGCGGGCCGGTACACCATGGCGGACCTGCTGACCTTCGTGGACGAGATCAACCCGATCGGGGATTGAGCCGGCGGGCCGTGCTGTGAGCTGAAAGCAGAAGGGCCGCCCCTGCGGGCGGCCCTTCTGATGCAGCTGGTGCCGGAAATAGGAATCGAACCTACGACCTACGCATTACGAATGCGCCGCTCTACCAACTGAGCTATTCCGGCGGAGCCGCGAATTTTAGGGGTTGGGGCGGGGGGTGGGTCAATGTGGGGTGTCGGGGATGGGGCGGTAAGCCTTTGGGAAGCCGGGGATGCCTTCAGTAACACTTGCACTTCCAGCAATAGCGTGCGTAATCCACAGGCTGGAAGAAGCATGCCTGCCTGTCGTTCCCTCGCTGTACCACATGCTGCGTCACTCCTGGCAGATCCAGGCGCATCGTTCCTGGCACGTCCATTCCTCCGGTGTTCTGGAGCCCACTGTCCGCTGCACCTTGAGAATCGGAGAGCCGCGGAGAGAGCAACACAGGATCAGAAGCAGCCAGCGCGGCTTGTCAGGAACGTACTCTGACCCCTATGTTTCCTGCCGCTGGAGAGCCGGGCCTGGCTTGCAGTCCCGTCCGTCATCTGCAAACCGCCCCTGGGACGTTGAATCCGACGCAATCTCCGAATTGGTGAACCAACTCATCACAACCGGAGCGCACTTAGATTCTCTCAAACTGGACTGCAACATCAGTAGACCTATCGAGCGAGTAAGTCGTTACCGCCTTTGCGGCCGATACCGCAACCGACTCAAGCTGATGCCAATTCAATCCATCCACGTGAAGATCAACAAACCCATCCCTCTCCCATGATAAATAAATATCTTCGGACGCTCCAATCCAGAACTGAACTCCACTCAATCTTGAAAACAAATATTCGATTCCGGTGCTCGCAGGAATTTCAATACGATCTCCGTTACTACAATACCCCGACGCAAGATCACTAGAGGGATTTGAGATTCCAATACCGTCCTTAGCCAAATAAGATGATATGATTATCAAAAAATCCTCTTGGCGGACAGGACCAATAGAAATTCTATTAATGTACATTAGAAAACCTTCACGTTATCTTTCCCAAGAAGTTTTTCGGAAAGCTTTATCGCTGCATCTGGCGTCCCACGTTCAAAGAAGGCTTGAGCGCGAACACCTCTATTGGCGGCCTCTTCTGAGTAAATCCTAAGGACGCGACCTAAATTGCCTAAGTTACCGGCTTTCGCAGCCCCCCCTACGGCGATCAGATCACCCACGCCAGAGATTACGTCAATATCTGTTGACCCTAGAGTCTTACTTGTTATTTTTTCACCAGAAACGGCACCGTTCGTAAGGCGAGCAACAATCTGTTCTCTAGCCTCTCCTATCGCTTGCTTGCCGGCGCCAATCGAGCGCCCACCGCCGCGCCGAAAGAGCGAACTCAACATCCCCTTTGCGGTGCTAACGGTTGGACCACCAGAACCAGGATACTGGAGAATGTCGTGCTCAAATGCATCCCAACAAGATCCACCACAAAACCAGTCTACGAAGCTCGGCCCCTGTTTGGGCGGCGGTCGAGCTCCCGACCGCTTGTACTCATTCTCCAAGTCTCTTGATTGTCTGCCATCAGAATCAACGAATCTATATGGGTTATTGTTCGCATATCTATACCGATTGAACATTCCCACTGGACTTTCATAAGCCATCACCGGATCAACCGACAGGAACAACCCCACCTGCGGGTCGTAGTACCGCTGCTGCATGTACGTCAGCCCGGTGGCTGCATCCTGCACATGCCCCGTGTACCCCGGCCCGTCCTTGAGCGTGCTGTTCACCAGTTGCCCATAAGGCTCGTACTCGCTGGTCTCGACGATGGCCTTGGCTGCATCCGTCACCGCAATCGGCGTGCCCAGCGCATCGGTGTGCTGGTACTTCACCGTGACCGTCGTTCCACCCGACATGGGCAGCTCGCGCAGGGCCACCAGGCTGCCACCGAGATAGATGTAGTTCGTCTTCCGATTGTTGCGCGCATCGTGCGAGTACATCACCTGACCGGACTGGCTGTACTGCCATACCGAGTAGTTGGTGGTCCGACTTTCCACCCGGCGACCATGCCCGTCGTACAGGTATTTCTCCTTGCCCGGCACTTCCCGCAGCCGGTTGCCGTAGGTGAACGAATACAACTGCCCATTCTTGTTGGCCAGGTTGCCCTGCGGGTCGTACCCAAGTCCCACCACCGTGGCCCCACCGACGGTGTTCTTGATGTTGCCCAGACGGTTGTTCGTGTCGTAGACGTAGGTATGGTCACGCGCCAGACTGCCGCCAGTCACCTTCAACGATGTCAGGTTGTCCAGCGCGTTGTACCCGTAGCTGGCGGTGCCGAACATGCTGGACGTGGTCTGGATCAAGCGGTCCAGACCGTCGTAACTCATGCCGCGGGTCTGCCGCGCACCGGCAAGGTAGTCGGTAATGCTGCCGACATTGCCATTGGCGTCATACGTGTAGCCCAGATCCAAGGGCTTGCTACTGCCTATCACGTCCGTGCTGCGTGCCGGCAACTGGCGTGCGTTCTGGGTCATCGTGTGCACGATGCCGTTGCCATAGGTGAACTGCTTGATCGCCCCGTTGGGGTAGTAGCTGCCCCCAGTGGCATAGGTGCCGGCTTGCGTAGATTGCCCTAGCGCGTTCGGCGCATAGGAGACGCTCTGCCCGTCCGGATACGACTGGGCGCTCAGATGCCCATTGGCGTTGTACGTATAGCCCAGGCCCCACGTATACCAGCCTGTCTGGCCCGAGGTTTCGAAGGTAAGCAAACGCCGCCTGTTGTAGGTATAGGCATTCACGACGGGATAGGCATTGCCGGTTTCGTTATAGGTCGTGATACCAGAAGGCAGACCATCGGGCGTGTAGGTCCAGCTCTGGTTGCCCCGACCATCCGGGAAGGTAAGGGTCTTGATCCGGTTGCGGGCATCGTAGGTGCGGTCAGTGCGTCGCGCGGCGACCGGGGCACTGGTACCCGCAGCTTCGCAAGCCTGACCGGCCGGGAGCCCGGCCGCGCTCCACAAGACGTTGCCAGCACCGTCGTAGCCCATCAGCGTGGCGCCTGTCTCTGGCTCCACCGAGCGGCATAGCTCCTGGTGGGCGTTGTAGGCATAACTGCGTGTCAACGAGACGGTATTGGCGTTGTTCCGCTTCCGGATGGAAAGTGGCTTGCCGAACACGTCGCGGGTGATGTCGACTGCCGCGCGCTCGGGCTTGTTCTGCGCCAGGTCGATCAGCACCGGGAGCTCATAGTTGGGCTGATCGAACATCTGATAACGGGTGACCGTCTGGGTTCCGCGGGGATCCGTCACGCGGGTGTAGGGGCCTGCGCTGTCGCCGGAGTAGGTCGTCAGCGTCGTCAGGGCTCCAAGTTCGCTGTCCTGACTGACCGAGGTGGTGCGTCCCAGTGCGTCGTACTCTTTCCAGGTGCCGGTCGTCAGCGCATCGGTCGCGCCGGGATACGAGGCGAACGTGACCCGGCCGTCATGGTCGTAGGTGAACCGCTGGAACCGCTTGGTCAGAGTTTCAGTCGTCGTATTGGTCGCATCCAGCTCCTTGGTGACCAGCGGACGCCACAACGCATCGAAGTAGGTGATCTTGCGAGCGTTGCCGGTGCTGATCGTCTGTCGCCAATGGCCAGCTGGGATGCCGTACTCGGCGACTGCGACCTGCTGAAAGTCAAAGGCTGTCGGATTCCATTCATCCGTGCCACATATTGCCGGCGAGATCTTGCCCATCGAAGGATAGGTCACGCGGGAAAGGCGTCCCATCTGATCGTACTGATAACAAGTTGGAAAGCCAGCCTCGTTCCTCAAGAGCTCGATCAGGCCAAGATCGCTTACCACAGCAGAGAGAATCGCACCAGATGGCGATTCATCGGTGGCGGGAAACTGAATAGTTTGTGGGATTCCACGTTTCCAGTTGCTGAGTGTAGTGATGTTGTCGTTGCCGTCCTTGACCGTCTTGAGTGTGCCGCGCTGGCCCGTGGATATCGCAGCTGCCGTCTCATAGGTCAACGTTTGCACCTGCTTGCCGAACAATGTATAGGTCAATGGCAATGCATAGATGGCATCGTAGGTGCTCTCATTCTCCACCGTACCGGAGGAACCACATCCGAGCGGCGGCAAGCCTGTCGGTGCGACACATTTGATCTGCGCGACCTGTCCTAATACCCACTTCGCTGTATTGTCAAAATAGGAAATAGTGTCTGATCGCGATGCCGATGGCCCAGAGCGCGTCACGCTAGTTGGCCGCGCGAATGAGTCAAAATTCGTAACGGTACGCTGGAACGTGCTTCCGTCCTGAGTGATCGCTGTACCAGAAGTGACGCTATACGATTCACCAGTATGGTCGCAGCTGTAACAGGGATCACTGCCGACAGAGGCAGGAAACCAAGGCTGGGAATTCGCCGCCACAAAGGTCTCAGTGACGACGCGAGTCTGCGTTTGGTTTGAGCCTGTAGCTGTCGAACTGATCAGACCTTCTTGTGCGCCATACTTCTTGATTAGTGTATAGCTCGTCCATGTGCCGTCATTTGCCGCAACAGTGGTAACTTTGGTCGTAGGGCACGTAGAGGAAGTACAGGCGTCCGCGTATGACCACCCCGAGGGGCTCAACCTACCATCTTCATATGAGTAGTCCCATTCAATAGCGCCATCTATACCCGGTCCATGCAAACGCTTCTTTGCAAGCGAGATCGCGTCAACTACTTGCGAATAGGCGGCATAGCTACCGCCATTAGGGATCATCACGCACGAGCGAGGCACATGGGAGCGACCGTGCCTCCATTGCACGAACGTAAAGGTCCCGACGGCACCTGATGGCGATGTCATCGAGCCAGTTGAAGAACCACCAAAAGAGCCTGGTGCAGATGGACCAGTGCAGTCGCTGTACAGGGACCCCACCACCAGCCTGCGCTGAACTGCGCTCAGATCGAAAATCCAACTACTGCCGTCAGGCTGATCAACTCGATTGAGAGCCGAGCCGTAATCGCTACTGGCACTAACATAGCTATATATCCATGTGCGTTCATTAGCAGTCGCAGTAGCGATTCTTCCGGAAGCATCATAGATAAACGAGATTGTTCGCCCGTCATTTGATTGTATGGAAGCTATACGCTCAGGGTGCGAACTGTCATACGTATAGGTGACATAGTTACCAAAACGATCTTCTACTCGCGTTGGAAGCCACCAATATTCACTGCGCGCCAGTTCCGTATAGCATGCGGGCATAGGAACCGAGCATTGAGTTATGGGCTTCTTCAAAGTCAGCGTGTAAGGAGATGCAACCCTAGCAAGCCAGTCGAATCGGTACTTTATTCCCTTAGGTGAAGTGACAACAAATCCTTCACCGGCAATCCCATTGGCCGTCGAACCAACGCAAGAAACAACGTAATTCTTCGCAGTTGTCCAATAGTACGGACCGCCCTCTGACGGTCGATTACTATTTCCCGGGGCAATAACAACCAAGCGCTGACTACCTATGCCTGGAATGTACAAGTCATTTCCGGTCCAATATTCAGCACTCGAGAACGCACCAACCCCGCTGCTTGTACCGTATGTGACAGGCGGGGTTGCTTTCATGTGGTCGGAGGTGTCGACCGAGCAGCGTCGATTGGGGTCGCCAGGCATAGACGATTTCCAACCTGTGCTAGTTGGAAAGATGCCCGAGATCCGCGGAATGTCGGGATACCAATCGCCCAGAATCCCGCTTCTTATAAGAGACTCAGGCGAATATGCGCGAGCGAACCTAACCGGCAACTCATTGTTTCCTGGAAGGGAAATATCTTCCTGTACAAAGGTAGTCCGTCCAGTGTAGAGATCAACACTGTCGCCGAAGACGTTTGGACCAAGAGCGGCAATCTGCGATCCGGCTTTAACTTTCTCGGAATAACTATCCCATACATTGACTTGAGCAATGGCTTCGTCATACATCAGAAAACCGCAAAGCAGGATGAATACGCTAAACCATGTTTTTTGACTTGCAATGACTATAAACTTCATTTGAATCCCTTCTGTAAACAGGAATATCCGTTCGGTTACATACTTAGTTGTATTCGTGAGCAACGAATTACCTGATTATTACGACATTGATCCAACATATTTCACAGCGCATTTCCTACATCCATTCCAAGCCGATCAAGCAGTCGCGCGCAACTTTGGCATGCGCTAGCTCAGTCTGGGGCTTGGCTGATTCGGGTGCAGCGCTAGCTGTAAGGGTGGTCAAGTGCCAGCCATTGGCCGTACCCCGGACGGCAGATGGTTATTGCAACATTTCCCCGCGCTCACACAGCATGACTCCGCGCCACCTTCATTCGTCTGAGCCTTCGCTTCCTGGCCTTCCGCGATCCGAAGCTTCATCTTCGAACAGCCAATTCAGCTCATTGCAGTCCAAACCTATTCGCTTACCTATTGTCCCCCTTCTGGTAAAACTACACCCAAGAAATCCGTCTTGGAAAGTCGGGAGTGCAGGTAAGCGTATGTAGGTCACTGCTCGCGTCACAGTGCGGGATGCCTGTATGGAGTGCATCCGCCCGATGCCCCACTTCGGCGCGCTCGGGGCTGCGTTTCCAACGCCGTTCTAGGACTTCCAATGCTCCCAGCGAACGCCGCAACCCCTATTCGTACATTGCGTTTAACGACTAGCTGACGAACCCCTTGTCGCTACACGCATTTACCAAACCCTGAACGCACTTGACGCCCGTCACATTCGGGCGGAGGATCGGCTTGGGCGCCGACAGGGGTGAACGCGCCGCATTCGTTAGGGGCCAGAAATGCGAATTCGGTATCGCAAGCCAAGCTTGAAGACTCTCTTGGGCGCGACAGCCGTCAAGAAGAAGCTTAAGCGCGACCTCGGGGTCTATCAGGTCACGCGCGTGCTGAATGCACCCAAGAACGCGAAGCGCCGGACGAAGCGAGCGATGGGGCTTGAGTCTTCGGCTGCGAAGCTTTTCCGCTTTATCGCGAAGCTATTCAAGTGACGCTTCCCGACCACCTTGAATATTCCCCGGAGGATTTATGGCTAAGAACGAGAAGACTTCGACCCATATCGCTTCGAAAGCGTCTGCAGTTCTTCGCAGCCCGAACTCAAGCAAGGCTGCGAAGTCTATTGCAGGCAGTGCTTTGGCACAGGCCGGCACCGGCAAGACGACATCCCCCAAGATCGCAACCAAAGCATCAAAAGCACTGGATAGCAATCAAACCGGTAGGGCAAATAAGGCAATCGCTGGAAGTGTGCTCACGCAGAAGCCAGGGAAGCGTCGATAAGCAACGACGAAAAGGAGGAACTACGCATGGACATGATTCATGTGAATTCATCGGCCATATCAGCAATTGGCTACGACCAGCGGACGATGCGGATGCGCATTCGCTTCATACAGGGGGATGCATATGACTTCTGCGGGGTTCCGGCACACATTTTCCAGGGCCTGCTGAACGCCAGATCCAAAGGCACCTACTACAACGACCATATCCGCGACAGGTACCAATGCTAATCCGCTCTTAGGTACCATGAACATGCGCGCGAGATCGAAGGGGACTACAGGATTCTGGATAATCGGGGGCTTCGTCCTGCTTGTCGCAATGTGCCGGGCCAGCAAGGATGACCACCGCAAGCAGGACACTACTCCCGCTACCCCAGTAGCAACCTCGTCGCAACTCGTGCAAGCGCCAATAGCCGAGCCGGCTGAGCCAATGTACGTTGCGACGAGTTCGCTCAACCAGCGTTCTTCGCCCAATGGGTCCGTAGTGGACAAGTCGACTGGTGGCGATACGGTGCACGTATACGAACACAGGAATGGTTGGGCAAGGATCACTCCGACGGGATCACCAGAACGCTGGGTGTCCTCGAAGCTGCTTTGCTCGGGGGCTGGCTGCTATACGCCACAGCCGAGACCGCGGACCAACTACCAGCCAGCCCGATCCAATTACTCGGATAGCAATTGCCCCTGTTCGGGCAACCTAGTGTGCATCGGACCTCGTGGCGGACGCTACTGCATCACCTCAGGCGGACGGAAGCGATATGGCGTTTAGTCTGACAATCGGTAGAACGCATGAACCTTGAAACATCCAACACCCTCATTGGAATCGCCAGCTTCGCGTTAGGCGTCTTCGCTGTTTTCGGCCGTTTGAAACTTCTCACTCGGCGCGCCCTCAGCGCTGGTGCGACGCAAGCCAAGATATGGCTTAAGAGAAGGCAAGACGAGACTCAATTATATGCAGAATTTCCAAGTGCCTTTTTGGCCTATTGCGTTCGAAGACTGGTAATGGCTCTCATGCTTCTATTCCTACTCCCCTCGCTCTCCATCCTAATCAAGTCGGTTACAGCGACGCTTCAACCTCGGGCGGCCTCCGTTCTTTCATCGATCCCTCCATCGATATGCGGCATTCTTTTCGGGCTTGTCATATCTCGCCCTGACGACGTACTGCAGCATCTAAGGAAAGCGCATCCCAGCACTTCAGCATCTTGAGTTTAGAAAAAATGACAGAGCAAAGAATAAAGTTCGCTCTCTATCACCCGACGTGGGAGGTCGAGGGAGGTAATAGGCAACAGCTCGCCGAGTCGGGCGAGCCGATCATCCCAGCTGATGCGACCATTGACATGGAAGGAAGACTTTTCTGCCCTGAGTGCTTCACCCATGTAAGTCGGTCTCCGAAGGAACGACAAAGGTTCAGGAACGGCAGGAAGGCCTGTTTCGTTCATTGGCCAAGATACAGCGATGTGCCATGCAAGCTTCGCTCAACCAAGCCAGTGGGAATGCGCTTCGATACCGAGGAAGCTGCCGCAGAGGCACTCGACAGGGAAGATCTGGTTCTGATTAACCAATTTATGAGGGACCACCCTACATCGCCAGAATCGGTCGGCATGTATCAACAGACACCTGTTGAGGACATAGCAGGCCCTGTTTCTGAGGTGCCTATAGCACGACATCGAGGACAAACATTCAGGCTGCCCACTCGGATCTCGTCTATCCAGATGCTATGTCGAAGACTCGATACGAATCTGCATCGCTACTTCATTCTTCCAGGCCACACGAATCCCCAACCACTGTATGACCTGTTGCATCCGGTTACCAGCATCAGTGATGTGGACGAAGTACCTAAGCTCTACTTCGGAAAGATACAAAGGAGCTTCATTCCGAGTCCGAACCCTCAGCCGTATCACCTCCGTATGACTCGACTCTACTCCGGACCAGATATCGCCGACTTTTTCCTAAAGCAGAACCATGTAGAACAAGAGTCGAGAGGCATTGATGAGAGCAAGATCGATCACTACGTGATCTTTTGGTCGCGCATCACTCCAAACGGGATCGGCTTGTGTGCAGAGCATCTCGGCTGGGGTGAGTATGCTTTGGTCCCAGAACGCTACACGCGCCTTCTTGACGAGCTAAGCGAGTCTTAGTTTCTCCCTGTATGGAGTGCATCCGCCCCACCCTCCACTTTGGCTCACTCGGGGCGGCAGTCCCGGCACCGCTCTAAGACTTCCATGTCCCGAAACGCGGATCACCCGCATTGGGGTCAGTCAGGGGAGCGGCGCAGGCTCCCGGAGACACTTGGCTAGTCTTCGGACGTCCGAACGATGCTGTAACCATCTTTGGCGTACATGCCCTCAGTCTCGCCGTCAGGTGAGCACATCCGAACCGAGTAGTTCTTGCCAAACACGTACCGATAGACGTCTTCCACGTCGTCCAGCTGCACTTGGTTCTCCACCTTGTTTGCCCCTGCTTGACCAATGGCTACACGGTAGGTCACCCGCCCCGTCTTGTTGTCGCGAAGCTTGTAGGGGTAAAGGCGTTCCCCGGAACTGTGCTCAAACCAGAATCGTCGGCTAATGCGCTCGTCTAGGGCTGTTGGCATCGTGGTACTGTAATGAGGATCATCCTTGTCGGAATGATACGGCAGAGCGGCGCATCTGCGATGCGTCGCCCCTTTGGCTGGGTCCGACGCTGATCCCCTTGCGGATCAAGCACTACCGGACCAACCCAGCGCCCCTGCCCGTCTCGGGCGACGTCCCTTAAGCCGGGACCGACTTATCTCCATAGCTGCGAGGGACGCTACCTGGCTGGCTCCCAGGTCAACCGCTAGGCTGACAGCACAGAAGCGTCGGAGACGCACCAGGCGTCATTGAGGGCGCCTGGTGCACAGCCTACTTCTTCGCCTTTGCCACCGTAGCAATGGACTTTCCTTCGTAGCTGCAATAGTGGTCCCGAGCTGCATCTCTCAATGACACGACACCCGCCTTGTCGATCTCCAGCAGCCCGCAGTCGTAGAGCGCATGCAGATCCTTCCGTAGCAGAAGACCGTCGCCGGCCTTGTTGTGGCCCTTGCGCCAGTCCCTGCCTTTGATATGAGCCGCGTCTAGAGCGCGTCCAATGCTGCAACCACTGACGGCGCACATGCCGTTGCTCGCGAGATAGACCCGCTTCCGGAAAGCCGCTTGCTCGGGGCGCACAGCCTGCCTAGCGAACTTGCTCGCACGCTGCTCCAGCGAGTTCCCAGCTGGCTCAAGGTCAGTCATCGACGTATCCGGGTTTCGACGCCAGTACTGATATAGCCGTTGTCGCTCAGCCTCGTCGTCAACTACCCCAAACTCTCTTTCAAGGCCGGCAGAACAACGTCCAGTGGCCGCATTGACCACTAGCGCCGTAAGAATCGGCTCACCCCTGTGATGCGCCTCGTGCCCGAGTGCGCCCAATGCCGTGCGAAGATTGAACCGATCCAGGGAGAAAGCAGCCATCAGAGCACCATACGTCGCGGTGTCGGCTTTACGCGCAACTTCGATCAGCCAATGCCGCATCGCTGGAAGCTTCGCGTGATATGGGGCCATGCCATCCGGCTCAAGCAGTCTACGTAGCTTCGGGGTGACCCGAGGCCCCACGTTGGCAAGAGGGGCAAGTCCCTTCAGCCACGCCTGCCCCATATCCGATAGCACAGCGGAGATGTTCTGCATCCGTCGCTCGAACGCACCGGCATCACGCCCGAACCTGGCCCCCAAGTCCCTGTAGATCTTGCTCTTGTTGTACGCGATTCCCGATGCATCAAGCTCCTGCATCTTTCGATAAGCAAGGACGGCTGCAGCAAGCTCACGGTCGTTCCAGCTAGTTCCCTCTTCCGCCATCACTTACCCCTCCAAGTGGACCCGAGAACGATACCGGGGGAACTACCTGTCGTCACCCGTAGCCCCGACGTCTCAAGCCGTGGGATCGCCATCTCTACCATCGCTTCATGGACGACGCCCCCATGCAGTGGACTCATCTGGAACGCTACGACCAGCACTGGCTGAAGATCGATGGTCGGGAAGTTGCCCTGATTTCCAAGCGTGTCCCCGGTGACTGGCTGGTGCACGTGAATCGACACCGAGAGTGGCAGCCGGGGATGCGCTGTTGTGGTGTTTCCCCGACGGTGCCTCATGGCAAAAAGATGGCCGAACGATGGGCCCTGGTGAACGTGAACCGCTTGCGGGCCGAGATCGCAGCCTTACCCCGTAAGGCAGGGCTGCCTACGCTGCCAGTGGGTGAACCGAGGGTGTGGGTTCCGGAGCCACCCGAACCACCCAAGCCGCCCGGGAAGCCAAGGCGCCGAAAACGTCGCCGGTAGGATTCAGGACGTGACTGGCAATGCCGTTGGTGTAAGGCAGAACATGGGCTGACACTTCATACAAGCAGGCGTGGCCTTGGTAGGTCGAGCACGGCAGGCACGAGCACATCCGACCGACTCGCCGAATATTGGGGAGGAACGGCTCCCGGCATGGAGTTTCGTTGCGTTACGGATGGAGTTCCGTCGTTGCCGGCAACATCAAGGCAGCTCCGGGCACTTCATACCTAAAACGCAACAGGAAGCCTTCTGGAGCCGTCGCGGTTCTGGGGCGACACAACTTCATCAAAAATACCGGAACGCCTCAGGGTGCTTCCGGAGCGGCTTGGGAGGCATTCCGGAAGTGTCTGGGCGACTCAGGTGGATGCTGCAGTCGCTAACCTCTCGGAGATAGCAAGCCTGCGTGCCCCGAAGGGGCGCGCAACGCATATCCCGAAGGTGGCAAGGGGCCGCAGGCCCCGATGACACCGAAGGGATATGCTGGTGCAACAACTTCAGATGTCACGATCTCTATAGCTTCTAAAGAAGCTATTAATAACTACTAAAAAAGAATAGAGATCGTGACATCCCAACCCTACGGCTTCGGCCTCCGGTCTTCATTTGAAGACATCTCGGATTCAACCTCGACGGCGTGGCCAGCACCTTCCGATCCGGCCACCTTCCGATCCAGCCTTTCGCGCTCGCGCTGCCTTTGCTTCCGCAGTGTCGCTGCATTGGTGGTGGCTGCTTTCACGGGATCGATGGATCCATACTCGGCGAGGATTATAGCGTCCACCTGTGCCTGGAATACCTGGCACTCAACCCGTACCGGACATGTCGGGCAGTCTGTCGCAGTGGGCTCGTGCATACCGAAGCAGCCCGGCTTTGGTCGCTGCGCTTCCGTTGGCGGAACGGACAGCTCCCTCATCCGATGTGGGGTGTAATCCTGCACGCGATCCACCGCCTCGTCCCCGAATTGCTGTCGTGCTGCCCCCTCCGTGATGATTCGGCTGCTCTTCAACATCATGCTCAATTTGAAGAAGTCGGGGAACATCTTGGCTTTCAAGCGCAGGTCGTCATGCGCGGCTCGCTGGATGGGATCACCCCGGTAGTTCTCTACAAGGAACATTGGATCGAGGACTGCCGGGTCGTACTCGCGTAAGGCTGAGTTCCCGCCTTGCGTCTCGAATTCCTTAGCGATGTGCTCAATGATCTTCTTGCCATGCCAAAGCTGCCCCGGCTTCGGACAACGCCTATAGCCGGTCTTAAAGCGGTAATCAAATGCCGTCCGGATGTAGAAGTTGTATGGCATGCCGAGCGAATCTGCATGCCGCCTTGCGCGCCATAGGGCGATGATGTCGCTGTCAGGCCATAGCGATAAGGCTTCACGGGATGGCGCCGGAATGGACTTGCCAAAGTAGCGATCCTCATACTCACGGAACACTTGGTCGAACTTCTTCGCGAAGTTCTCGGTCCGCCTCCATGGGCTTTGATAGCGATACGGCACAAACGCCCGCCCAAGCAAATCGGGCTCTTCAAGAAATCGCTCCGCTGGGATGATGGAGCGCGATATCGTGAGCTCGGCTTTCGCAATTGAAGAATTGTCGCCGCTCGAACGTGCGGCATCCAGCACTGCTTGTTTATCGACATGTCGGTCATTCAAGTAGAACTTGCGCTTGGGTCCGGGCGTCTTCAATGCGACTTCGGCCGGATAGCCCTTTTCGCGATTCTTGGCACGCCTTGCCTTCTCGGACTTGGATAGCGTCTTCTTGGGCTTGCTACGCCCGCTCCATGTTGCTTTGTGTGATTTATTGCCTTTCTGATCGTGGTCGTTTGCATCTTCGGACATGGCTTCGCCCTCCACCCAGCGTCTGGGTGCTATGCGATCAATGGTGGGAGCAGAGCTGGTAGGCGCCTACCAGTCGCTGCGAAAGTGATTCGCGCGGATCTCTTGGATCAAAAGGCGCCTTTTACGGCGCGCCCGCCGATTTGCGGGCAACATGCATGACCACGTCAGGCTTGGTCAGTTGAGTGATTCGGGGGTTTCGCCCATTTGGCCGCCCTACGTACTGCAAAGCACTACCGATGTATTCTTGGTAGGGCATACCGATGCTATCGATGGCTTGACGCAGAACCCACAAGTCCTCGACAGTTCGTGCATTGGCATACTTGGGGTCGTACTTCCCCTTGCTCTTCTTAGCAAGGTTGAGGTCCAGCGCATCAGATACTTCTTCAGCCGCTTGGAACGGTCGGAGATGGGCATTCTGGCGGTGAGCGTTAGCGCGTGTCACTTGATCGCGTTCAAGCACCTCATAGTCGACCAATTCTTCGGCGATTTGTTGCTCGACCTTCGCCGACTCATCGGGACCGATCTTGCGGGCGTCATGCAGACGCTTGATACGCGTGAAATTAAAAGGTTTCGGCATTGCATTTGTCTCCGTGCGGGTTCAATCACGGACTGAATGTTCAGTCTCGCGGCCTTGCGCCTTGCGACGCACGAAGATCTTGCCTATGGGAGGAACCCCATCAGAGCCAAAGATGCAATGGGGCCCAACGACAGTAGAACGCACCAACAGTAGCCATTTGCAGTATCGCGCCGGCACCTTAAAATAGGGATGCATGCACCCCTATAGGACCCAAAGATGACGCTACGGGCAGCACTGGGCTTGCTACACGCAAAGTTCGGCGAGCGTCCGAGCCGCCAACTTGCAGGCCTCCCGAAGCCTGTCCGAGAAAGCTTGGAGCGTGAAGTAGGCAGATCCGCATTTGCAGATCGTATTGACGGCATCTTCGCGCTTGAGAGAAGACTTCGGAGGGTAGTCGACCACCAGTTGAGCCGCGCGGGCCTAACCTATGCGGAGTACGCCGTTCTTCGATTCATTCGGGAGCCTCGAGACGAGCAAGGATTCAAGACACAGCTTCCCGTGGGACCGAAGCAGATCGAGAAGTACTTTGATCTGACAAAGCGCACAGTTGCCGTGACTCTTGGGCAGCTTCGTAACAAGGGGATGCTGATTGAAGAGCGCGGCACGGATGGTCGCCGAGTGGAGCTTCAAATACATCCCGAGAAACTGAAGCTGCTAAACGAAGCCGATCTTATTGTGAGTCACGTAGGGCAGGTGCTCGGCGAAACGGGTTCGCGCCAGCAGGACTATGCCTCCTGGTTCCTGATACCACGCATGTTGAACAATCTTGATCGATTTCGCTGATGCGCCGAGAGCGTCGAGCGGCGGAGAGTTAGTTGCTTCGCTGGTCCCGAGAACGCTCAGCTTCTTCTGCAGCCTTAGCCAATGCCTTGTATGAAGACTTTCCGGGCTGTTCGCTTATAGGGCTGAGCTCGGAGCCACAGTGCTTGCAGACCACAGCAGCCGCCCGGACGGCTTCGGCGCACCTCGGGCACGTCCTCGTTGGGCCATCGCTGGAACCGGCTGCGAAGATCAACCCCAGCCCCAGCAATGCTCCGACAGCCCCGCCCACCATCCAAGGGGTCATACGATCCCGTTGCTTTCGTAAGTCACGGGCCTGCTGGGCAGCATTGCTGGACGTGATACTGCCGAAGCTGTCGTACGTCAGTACCGACTGGGTGTTGGCATGGATAGCTTGGCGCTCAAGGGACATACGCTGCATTCCGGCTACGCCAGCGACAACCAGCCCAAGCAGGAACAAGACGAGTCCGAACTTTCCGAGGTTCATGGCAGCGTCCTCAGAAAGCGGTGGGTGTGATCTGGTACAAGCCTTGCTGTGTGATGGACAGGCGCATCTTGGCTTGGCTGCCGGCTTGGACCGTATGGGAGATTTCCCGGCGATGGGCCGCTTCGTTCGTCCACGAGCACATCCCAGCGCCTGACGGTCCCGCCCCAATCACATGCTGACCTGGCGCAAGGTGCAGCGTCAGGGTCTCAGATGTCCGGAAGTGGGCGGCTACGACCCCGTCCACATAGACGGCAATCGGGCAGGCAGCCCCGAAGGCACCCTGATCCCTGACGATGACCAGCTGCCCGCTGGGACCGTCGATAGGCTGGCTGTAGGCGAACACACGATCAGCTGGGACCGGCTTTGCGTCGGTCAGGGCGATAGGGCTGGTGGCGCAGGCTGCGGCCAGCACAGGTATCAAGCAGAACACGGCGAAACGCTTCATAGGTAGACCCCCTTTGTCGACGGATCAAGGGCTTAGCCGGTCATCTGTGCTTCCCGGACCGGTTTACCCCTCTCTTCAGAAACTGTAGAGTCTTCGCACAGTGAGGCGCAAGGGTGAACATGCGGGAGGTTCATAGACCGTTGATTCCGCTTGCCCGACAAGGCGACAGCCATCTTTGCGCAAAGACTGAAGGACGCCCGCGCGATGCGGGACGTGTCGCAGCGCGCGTTGGGAGCGATGCTCGGGATGACCAAGAAGAACGGCAGCGTCCGAATCAATCGCTATGAGCAACAGACCTCGCGCGCTGATATGGACACAGCTGCAGAAATCGCCGCAGCCTTGGGTGTGCCTCTTGCTTACCTGTTTGCGGAAGACCCCGGTCTTGCGGAATGGATACTCGCGTACGAGAAACTCGATGGCACATTGCGGCAAGAGATCTTGGACTCAATCCGCACGAGCCAGTAGCTCAAGACTTAGGTAGCCAATCAACTTTGGCTGGGGAACTAACGATGGCAGAGCTTGTAACAGATTGTCCGCGTTGCGATGCCGCGAAGACTACGTTCGATATCCCCCACTCCCACCTTGTGGGCACTGAGTATCAATGGGCACGCGTTGCCGAGGCGTTTGGAATTTGCCGGAACTGCAACCAAGGAACGATCTTTGTTCTGCGTCAGTCCGATCCAAGGTATGGCGACTACCTGCAGCAGGGACTTCACAAGCAGCCCGGCAACATAAACGCATTAGTGCAAGTCAAGACTCACATCAGCTTAAAAGATGAAGCGGCAATATCCCCCCCAGAGCACCTTCCCGCTCACATAGAGACGGCATTTCGTGAAGGCGCCACTTGTATGGCAGTCGACTGCCACAACGCCTCCGCCTCCATGTATCGCCTGTGCGTCGATCTGGCCACATGGGACCGGCTGCCAGACAATGGAGTCGAGGGTCTGAATGCCGTAATTCGCCGTTCGCTTGGACTGCGTCTGAAATGGCTATTTGACACAGGGAGGCTTCCGGAAGGGTTGAGAGAATTGTCCGAAGCCATCAAAGAAGATGGCAATGACGGCGCCCATGAGGGAAATCTCTCCGAGCACGATGCTGCGGATATCGAGGACTTCACGGTAGCCTTGCTTGAACGACTGTATACGGAACCAGCAAGACTGAAGTTGGCAAAGGATCGGCGTGACGGTCGACGTGCAGGGCACTAAGGCTGGCGTCTATGCAATTTCAAACGGCGACGCGATGGCACGCACTTGCTGTAAGGCGAAGGCGCAGCTAACAGCACTTCTTCACTCAATCTCTGCTATGCGACAAGCATCTCCACAGCCGCAGCCAGATGCTCGGGCCCCAGATGTGCGTAGCGCAGTGTCATTGCCAAATCGGCGTGACCCAATAGCTCCCTGACAGTGTTCAAGTCCACGCCTGCCATGACCAACTTGCTGGCGAAGTGATGACGGAAATCATGGAACCGGAACCCTGTGACCTTGGCAGTTGTCAGCAACGCAGCCCAGCCCTTCTTGACGTCCTGCGGCTCAAACACCTGCCCTACCGCTACGGACTGTTCGCGCCACTTGGTCACGACTCGCAACGCTTCGGCGTTCAAAGGGATATGACGCTGCTTACCGCTTTTGGCTTTGCGGGCCTGTACGGTGATGATCTTGGCCCCGAGGTCGATATCAGACCATTCCAGCGAAAGCAGCTCGCCCCGGCGCATGCCCGTGTTCATGGCAAGCAGGACTACCGGCGTCAAATGGTCCGTGTAGCCGTCTTCGGGTAGGTCCGGCAGCACTGCTTGACCGTAACGCCGACGGTCAGCATTGGCGTTAGCCCGACCCTGTACGCCTCTCTTATCGCGCGCTGTCAGGGCAGTACGCAGCCGGGATTCTTCATCGGGCGACAAGAAGCGGACGACCTTGCGGCCCTGTACGGACTTCTGACGCATTCCCAGCAACGGGTTACGGTCCAACAAGCGCCACTCCACGGCATAGGACAAGGCCGCCCTAAGTGTCGAAAAGTCCCGATGAGCCGTGATGCGCTCTACAGCGCGTTTGCCATTGATAGGGGTCAGACGGTCCGACCACCAGCGATTGATGGTCGCCACGTCGATATCTGACAAGGACCGGTCCAGCAGGTCCGCAAAGTGTGTCTTGATCCGCATGACGTACTTGCTACCCCGGCGTAGCTCGGTAGCAGCCCAAGGGGCGTAATGGTCATCAAGGAACTCCCGCAGGGTGCAGGCTCGTTGCTTGATCGTCGCCAGTGCTGGCAAACGCTGCTGGACGGCCTCAGCCACGGCCTGCGACGCGTACGCTCGGGCTTGCTCCAGCGTTAGGTGCTCAATCGAACCGAGCGTACGGCGCTTACCATGCTGCCAGGTGACGACCCACGCTTTATGCCCACTGGGCTGCACACGTAGGATCAAGCCCCTAACGAGGATGTCCCGCATTTCGTAGGGTTTGGGCTGGGGCTGGGCTTGGGCGACAAGACGCTTGGTCAGGGTGATACGCATGCTGGGCACCGATGTAGGGTCGATGCCCAGAGCGTAGGATGGCCCGGCTTACGGTGTTTGGATGAGGACCGTCCTCAACAGGGGAGCACCAAACTCTATCCAGCTGAAACACACCAGGTGTAGGAGAAATCCTCGAAGCTCCCATCCGTTCGATGAACGGCGAAGCACTGCGAATTGAACGAATGACTCATCACTTCGAAGTGGTCGATACCCTCCCCAATCTTCGCTTCCGCTTCGGGATGACGCTTAATCAGCTCACGAAGAAGTAAATCATCATCAATAAAAACCGTATCTCCGGGTGAGTACCGATTTAGCATCTCCTTAAAGAACTCACGAGCAGCAGATTCGGAGCGAAAGGTCTTTAAGCCAAGATCGACAGGTTGCGCCCTTCCCATGATCTAACTCCTTCTAATCTGATAACGGATCACAGGCTCCACTTGACGCCGTGTCCAGGGGTCAAGTTTGTCTAAGCCGCCAAGCAGGCGACTGGAGGCAACTGCAGCAATGTCAAGCTCATCACTTCGAACATTCGCCAGGAGCTTCCGACGAACCAACACAGCGGTCTCGCGATAAAGCCCTGCAGACACGAGATACCTACTAACCGGGTGATAGACACCGCTCTCAAATGCGGCAAGCAACGCAGCACCAGACTCTTGAATATCAGATATGGGCTTGAGAATGGCGGTAAGCCCGTAGACCACCTTCTTGTAGATCAGTTCAACTTGATCCTCAACCTTGTCCGCGAAATCACCTGAGAAATGCCGATCATCGATGATTGTTCGAAGTCTCACTTCACGACCCCAACTCTGTGCAGACAGTGCCAGAGCGAGGAAGTACGGATCACTTGAACTCGATCCGAGATGCCGACGGTAGTAGTAAGGGGAAATCAATGACTGGAATCGCAGGAGCTCGACAACTCGATCAACGATAGTCTTTGACCAAACGTCATTCGGCAACTCCATGTTCACGCCATGGAGGTGGTCCTTAATCTTTTGAAGATCAAACGGATCCCAGTACCGATTGGCCAATATTACATGTCGACCAACATCAAGCTCGCGGAGATCAGCTCTAACCTTCTCTACGTGCTCCTTAAGGACTGATACTCCAACGCCAACCAAACGTTGCAATGCAGAGTCAGGGTGACGATAAACCGTCTGCCTGATATGCGAAGCCAAGAACTTTGATCCATCTGACTCAGCAGAGCCTGGAATAGCAATTTCAGACAGGATCTCGTCCCTCCCCTTTGCGAATATATCTGAGTAACCAGGGACGATATCCTTATAGGTGTCAACGAAAAGCTCACCTTGAGCCTCAGACTTGAATGAACCCTCATCGAGAACAACTGTTCGCCCCACAAAGTCCTTCAAGAGTCTACCAGCGCGCCCTCTCAAGTTTGCAAATTCATAAGGCGACAACGAGGCACTGCCCGATCCACTCTTCCTTACGTAGAGATTCGGATTCCTTATGAACACGACATCTGCCGGAAGATTGACACCCTGCATCAGCGTTGTGGTGCAAACCACATCTTTAAGAAGTCCATCGCCAAACGCCTGCTCAATAGCGAGTCGGGCATGAGAAGGCACGGAACCACTGTGAAAAGCGACACCTCGCTTCACTGCCGCGACAAGTGGATACTTAGGATGCACTGACTCAGACAAATAGGATGAGAGAGAGTCAAGACCTCCAGAGAGTGCATCACTTCCGAAGCCAGAAAGGCGCTCAGCGGTCTTTCGTGCCTGCGAGGCAGTAGGGGAAAATATGAGGTTTCGAGATCGATCCCCCAGACTGGACACAACGTGGGAAAGGAAGCGATAGAACTCTTCCGTGTATGAGTTCTGACCCACGCCACCGATAACCTCAGAACGATTAATCTCTAGAGAAGCTATCCGACCAAGAGCATCGGAATGCTGATTCAAAAAAAATCCGCTGGCCGTGGACTCGACTGAATAAGTTAGAGACGCCACTGGAGATTCCGTAGCTTTCTCTTCAATAGAAGAAGAATCAAATATTGATTCTGCAACTTTGTCTATGTTGTCCAGACGAGGGCCACTAACAATAATCTTCTCGACACTACTTGCGAAACGCATCGCACGCATGAAATCAAAGAGGATCTTCGACCTTAGTTCATCTTCATGCGTCACTCTCTCAAGATTCTGAACCTCATCGACCACCAGAATCCCAACACTTGAGGCAATCATCCCCTGATCCAGAGCAACTATTGCGCGCTCTTGGGTCAGCACAAAAACTGCCTTGCTCAGATGCGGATCGTAGCTGTTTAGTACCTGCCAATCATCGATTCCGTGCCCTGTCAACAACCCTCTTATGTCTGACGAAACCTGATTGACAAGACTTATTGTGGGAACGATATAGACGCAGGGAGAATTACTGACCAAGGAATGCCGGATAATAGCGAGATAAATTACAAACGACTTACCGGCGGATGTCGGCGCAGAAAGGCCGGAGATCCGACTTCGCTCAATCCCATCAAGAGAGCGCGCTTGAAAACTTGTCAGCTGGTATGAAATCTGACCGATTCGCACTTGCGTGGGTAGCTGCAACGCTACCGTAGCTAACTGAGCAGAGAAGCTATGAAAGGCCTCGTACTGCCTCCTCTGCAAGAACGAGTTGTCTATCATGACCGTAGATGGAGCCACGCCAAGTCGAGACAGACATACGATGAGGAACTCGCGCAAATCTTCTCGCCTTTCCTTGGAAAGATATTCCCAGGAAAGCGCGATCAACTGAATGGCGAGCCTCTTCTTATCCGCATCTTCTGACCAGCTAAGCTCATCGATCGAGAAGATTAGCTCTCCAAGCTCGTCCGGGCTATCGATCACCTCACCTGGATCATCCCGCAGCCCCAATCTGCTGGCAAACTGTCGATGCTCAATCGCATAAAGGGATTTCGCGAAGTTCTCTATCCTTTTCTCGAGCTTGATCACGCCTCGAACTCCTTCAATATGCCCTTGAAGTCCCAGAATGGCATGACAAAGAAGTGAATCTTCCCTAGGCGATTAGGGTCAAACTTGGAGAAGCTGTCGGCGTACCCTAACATCCGATCTCGTACGATGTTTCTGATGATGCCTTCTACTTCCGCCTGGTTCTTGCCAGCTTTGCCACCTACTTCTGCGTAGCTCACTACGCAAACAATGTCATATACGACATTCTTCAAAGCATTGCGCTTCACATCATACGCAACCGCAAGCAAGGGCTCTTCTATAAATCCCTCATATACATAGAGCGACATCTCGTCCTGGATTCTATCCAAGGAGGTGATCGCACTATCCAAGGAGGCGCCAAGAGCTTCTGAGAACTTGTAGTCTGAGCTATAGCTCTTAGCCTCGCCAATGTAAAGAACGTTGAACTCGCCATCGGGCCGAAAATGGATAGCATCCGCCCCGTGACGTTCAATTGCCGGGTTTGTGGTGATTTGCATCTTCCGCAAGATCGGTGCAGCTCGGAAGTAGTGCTGAATTACATTGAATAGCAGCAACTCGCCAAACTGACCTTGGGGATAGCCCGCCCTAAACTTCTCCTTGACGAGCTCTTGAACGTGAGCGGCTGCATTCTGGATATCTTGATTCCTAAAGGCCAGCTCTTTCGAAAGTATTTCGTGGTACTTGGCTTTTGAATAGACCCATGAGCACATTGTGTTGCGTAACTCGCGAATAAAGTCAGTGCGACGCTCAACGACGTCTTGCACCGCAATCGCGGCACCACGATGTGATTTTCCAGGCAAGCCGAGATCGCTCAGCTCAAAACTGTAGACATTTGAAAATAGACCGCCCGTGGAGGCGAGCAGATTATCAATGTCAGACGAAGTGACCATCTTTCTATCCCCAACCACCAATCGCCGCAAAGCGCCCGCGCCGATCATATGGGCACACGCGCCCGCCAACAAGTACGGCTCACGCTGCCCGCTGGAGGATCAACCCTTCATTTTAGAGCCGCAGACTCCGAGACCCTCTCTTGGCGAGGCCTAAATAGGCAGGCTCATCCTGGCGATTACCTCTCGAATCATTGACCCCGCGCTCGGCTCTTCGTCCAAGTCAAACCGCAGCAACGACTAATCGAAGAGCGATCCATACACATGCGCTGCGAGTTGATGCGCAGCTGCAAGGTCTGATACTGGTGCAATTTTGTCATCGCTCTCGGTCTTCGCAAGCTCAGTCAGAACGAATCTTCTACTGTATGAAGCAAGAACACCTGTTACGTCACCCTTTGTTCGTGCAGCGCAAACAATCACCTGACATGACTCCGCCGCAAGCATCGAGATGTAGTCATTAAGCTTGTCGGCGACATCACCTCTGTTGACGATACCAATTTTGAAACCATGCAACTCAACAATCGCGCGAAAATCTAAGAGTCGGCCGTACTTCTCGAAGCTCAGTGTCTTCGCCCCTGGCCCTTCGAGAAGCAACCTATAGAGGATGTGTATCGAGGTACTTTTTCCAACTCCGCTCTTGCCCCGCAATGCAATTAGTCGCTTCTTCACGCTGGGTCGCCTTTCGCCTTAGCCTGGGAACTTAGGGAATTTCTCGTTCGGGTGCCTTGCCTTCCATTCCTTATAGGCAGCCGTGCCCTCCCACGCCGTGAAAGCACGGGGCGGGCGACCTCGACCAGTCCAAGTTTCCCCGGAATGCGGCAGCCAGTACTTCGGAGCGACTTCTCTGCCTACGGGGGACTTCTTGGGTCGGCTTGGGCTAGACGCACCCACGGCCGTAACGATTTCGGCCTTTTGCTTGGCTGTGAACAATGACCCGTATTGGCTCAATAGGCTGATGACCTCGGAATAGGCGTCAGCCGACTGTTGCTGGCGTAGCTGGACTTCCTGTTCTTCCAGCTTGCGGAGTTCCTCCTCCAACTTGGCCTTAGCCGTGGCGATGGAGTCGAGGGTCGGTTTGGTCATTCGGTTGAAACCTCATGTTGCACGCAAACTGGGACAACCTGACTGCCGTCAGTTCTTCTCTCGAACGACTGGCAGGTAGGCTCGATATGTATCCTGTACCACTTGGGCAAGGTTATCTATCGTAGCGCCTTGGATGTTTTCCAGCACTGTCGGACATACGACGGCGGGGTTGAGCTGCTTAAACTTTCCGAGCGCGCCATCGTTGAACGTCTGTACGCGCTGCTGTATCGCTTCTTGCATAGGCGCATTGAACTCAGGGTCGTCATTCAATTGCTCCAACAGGGGCTTATTCGCCTCGCTAAGTTTGACGAAAAATCCCGCCCTTTCCTTCATCAACGGTTCCCTTAGCTCGGGGAGCTTCTGGGAACAATGCTCGATGATTGGGTCCAACGTGCGCGCTGGCATCGAAAGCAGGTAGCGACCGACTGTTTCGGGCTCCCCATCAACTGTCTGCAAATCCTGTGCATGCAGGCTTCCCGTGAAGACCGCGAACGACCAACCAAGGATCGACGAGACTCGGATCATTGTTCACCCCACTTCCCGAATTATGCCAGCAGTCCAGCTCCAGCCTGAGGTGAATCTTAGGCGGCAATGGGCCGAGAATGCGAAGCCGGCACTAAGCCAACTCGCCAACTAAGCGTCGATTCCGACCATGGACGGTCCTCGTCCGCATCCAATGGAAACACCTGGAAAAACAAAGGCCCGCGTTAGCGGGCCTTGTTCGGTGTTGCTTGTAACCATCGCTTCGGAACTGCGCTGGAGGCTTTACGAATGCGTCGGTCCTTCGTAAGAGCCGGCTGCCTTACCATCCGGTGGGGGACTCAAAGTGGCAGCCGCAGGCGGGCCAGAACGGTATGGAGCATGGGCAGGTCGGACCGTCCGCCGTACCGGCCGACGGAGATGTGCCCATGCTCATGTCCAAGAAGTTCGGCAATGACGTAGTCCTCGATCCGCAGGGACTTCAGGCACTGTGAGACGGTATGCCGGAAGCTATGGGCAGCCGTCTTGCGCGGGTCGGACATGCCGGCTTTGCGGAAGGCATACGCCAGCCGCTTCTGGATCTTGCCCACATTGCTGCGCGGAGGACTGGCCCCAGTTGGCGAACGACATGGTAGTCAAGGAATTATTCCAGGATTAACTCGCTCCATCTTCTCGTAATCCTCTCGCTCGGAACTTAACGAATCGTTTATCATTTCGCCAATGTAATCCGCTGCATCATGACCAAGCTGAAGACCAACAATTCCTACGGCAAGCGCCGCCTCTTTCGCTGCCGCCTGAAGCGTTGACCTACCTTTGCTGAAGTAGAGCGCAGCGGCAGGAATGCCCATGCCAGCCGAATCAATCACCATTTTTACTACCATCGCATCAAGCACTGACATCAACGTATCAACCGCGAAATCAATTCCCGGTTCAAGTTTGTATGCTGTTTCCACGCCCTCCTCATAGCCGGTGCCGAATCCTCGCCTATTCGCTGAATCTTTGAAGCTCTGGAACCCCTTCATCGCCATTACATCGCCGGAGAACCGCTTTGTCATCTCTAGCGTGGTCTCAAACTCATCCTCCAAACTAAATTTCTTACCGAGAGGAGTTCCATCCAACGCATAATCTACTATCGCTTCTCCACTCTCCTGCTCATCTTCGGTAGCACCATACCGGCCAAGTAGGGACGGATCAGAAGATCCATCATCCTCCCCCTCGTCACCCTCGCCTCCATCGTCCGGCTTATCGGGGCCATCGCCAGGAGTATTTGGCGGGTCGCTGTGGTCTGGTGGATCATCATGATCTTGGGGCAACTCCGAAACATCATAACTGCCATAAGAGGTCGCTCCACCGCACTGAAATAGCGTGCATGCGTTGGCGTTCTGCATCGTTAGCAACGACCCGAGGAGTAGTGAACAAACATGAACCCCTCCCAAGAAGCTCATTGCCCTCTCCGCTTAACGCTAAGTACATCAGTACCCTTTGTGACCCAATCACCGCTTCTAACCAACGGCGTAACCTTTTCAGTATCACCACACTCAACGACGCTAGTTTTTGTTATTAGGAAAAGTTGACGCTCGACACCGCCATAGGCAAGCTCAACCCTCAGCACTGCATCGGACATTCGATTTATGTAGTCATAGTCAAGAATCTGCGCTCTCATTTGAGAGCGAATCTTGTCTTTTCCACTTATTATCGTTTCTTTGTTTTCTGAGTAGTCATCTATCTGAGCTTTCGGCAGAGACAACCTTTCCATGTCCTTACGACTCAGAGCCGACATTGTCAGATCAACTGCGATGTCCGGATCAGCGATCTCATCTTCAATTCCAAGTATATTTCTCTGCCGATCCAGCGCCTGGGCGGTTCTCTCACAGGTATCAATTGCGAAACTCAGCTTCTTCAGATCCTCAATTAGTTGAGATATCAGAAGAGGAGAGTAGTAGTTGGCGCAAGATCCGGATCTGTCTATTGATATGCTCTTATGGAGATCACTCTCGCCATCAATTTTCAACTGACCGTTTGCAATCGGAATAACCTTCTTAACCGTGGGGCATACGTGCCCCGCCCACAGTGGAAGCGCCCCTATGCCTTTTACTGCATCAGACGCGTATGGGCTTGCTAAGACTGGAAGTGACACCTCTGACTCGCCAGTGACGTCCTTCAGATTACTCCTTAGTAAGGGAGCCCACATGGTAGGCACTGGATCATCCGCACATTGCTCGCTCGCAGGGAAGCACACATACGCGTCCACCGGAGCAACCAGCTTGAGGGGCTTTCCAGAGCACGCCGCCATCAGAGCACACGAGACCAACACCGTAATCCTCAGTTTCATGATTCAGCTCCTGCGAGAACAGATGAACATTACGTCGTTTGTCGCAGTGTCGTCGCCGGACCCTTGCGATTTCTCATCTCGCGTTAGCAGTCCAACAATCACGCTGTTTACAGGACATCGAGCCCACGCCGTCCACGTGTCTGCGAATGGACCATGAATTGCTAGATCAGTGGTCGGCACGTCGTAGGAACCAATCTTTCTACAGCGCACCTTTAGCGAGTTCGCACTGGTGTCGTCTTCTCCACCCCCCAAGTAGTGTTCTACTCCAAGTGAGTACGCGTAAGCGGCTTCACCCGCTGCGCACGCTTGCGGCGCCCTCCAGCCTCCCCATACTCTATGCCCGGACTCAACTGTAGTTCCGTTTGAGCACAGGACTCGGACGCCATTGAGTGCCGTGTCGTCACATCCGCCCCCACAACTGTCTTCAATCTGCAAACTGAATCCAACTGCGTAGCTCTCGTTGGAGCAGTAGACCTTATCGGACCAGTCTCCGAACCCACTACCACCTGGTGCGTGTACTACAAACTCCCCTTTTGCCAATTGGGGAGTGAAGGTGGATGTCTTCGGGCCCTCTGGGCTACAGGCCACCAGCAACAAAGCACCCAGCATTAGCGTGGCGCACCTCATACTCCCCCTCCCTTTAGACGATATGTGACTTTCGGCTACCCATCGGCCCTCAGTACCGCACACACCCTCGATCTTCCCAACAACTATACGCTGAGGTGACTTTGGTAACTTGAGTTACACCGCAGCCGAAGACGTGTGAAACGACGTTAGATTCAAGTAGTTAGGGAGTTAATACTCGCTCGGCGAGCTATTCGCATCATCAATTCTGATGAGCGGCTGGCCGATCCTGTCACGACATAGCGTGACCAGAGCGAGGGCATGGGAGCCCTAGTGGGAGGCTAGATGCTCGAGGACAACGGACTCGAAAAGGCGCTGGCCCTTCTGTACGGGGCGGCAGCGGAGGGGGCCCCGTTTATCGAAGCCGTCGCACCAATTGCAGGGCTTCTAAGATGCCATATGGCTGGTCTACATCTTGATGGCACACCCGCCGGGAGCGCCCTACAGGTTTCGGGGCCTGCATCAGGCAAAGAGGTGGAGCGTTTAATTTCCGATTACAACCAAAATTGGCGAGGGAAGAATGAGTGGCTTCAGCGCGGCATGAGGATAATGGAGGCACAAGGGTACAGCGATGGAGACGATTGCATTACTGAGAATGATCTGATCAAGCTCCCATACTATCTAGATTTTCTCGCCCCCCTGGATATTCGTCATGGCGTTGGGTTCTTGCTGCAACACGGGTTCAACTGCGAGAAGATCGTTTTGTCACTCAATAGATCCAGAGGCGAAGGACCATTCACACCGAGCGAACGGCGATCACTGCCTAGACTTCTTCCTCACTTGAAGGCCGCTTATCGAGTCTCGCAGATGGCTGACACAAACAGTTTTGTAAGAGAATCTTATGGAAAGCTCCTCGGTGGGCTCGGCGTCGGATTAGTACTGCTGAGCGATTCACAAAAAATTGTCCATATCAATGACGCAGCGGCTTCCGCACTTCTTCTGCTAGGCGTCTCAGAGATGCCGCTTGTAGGACGATATCTAAGAGTGAAAAAGAGGCTCGTGAGGGCTTGGATCAGCACATCCGTTACCCGCTGTCTTGCTACAGGTTCAGCGGTAGGACCTTGGGTTGTGAACTCTTCTGGGGGTCATCGATATGCGCTTCAGATACATCCGGCCTCTAGGGTGGAACGCCCCGCCTGCTCTAGTCTGGTGTTTGCATCAATCAGAATGATTGGCGCCCCCACTTCTTATGAATGTGATCGACTTGCTTTGGAGGCTGGATTCGGCCTATCACGCGCAGAAGCGTGTGTTGTATGCAGCCTTCTAAGCACGGCCAGTCCAGAACGGACTTCAGACGAGCTTGGTATTTCCATTTCAACAGTGAGAACCCATATACAACACGCGTTCTGTAAAGTTGGTGTAACGAAACAAACAGAGCTTCTGCTGGCCTCCGAACGCCTGTTGCGTGCGGCGGCTCGCATGTGAGGCTTTAGCGCCGCGCAGACCCTGTCAAGCCCTCAACCTAGACCGGACGCGTTCGCGCCGATGCTTACCTTGGGTCGGAAGCTGTCAACCGGCCGAAGCCGGGACTAAGCCGACTTACACCGAAAGCAAAGAACCTGCGCGTGGAGGATCCTTGTCCGCATTCATTGGAAGCACCTGTAAAAACAAAGGCCCGCGTTAGCGGGCCTTGTGCAATTTGGCGATTCCCGCGGACACGGGTGTATTCCCTGATGCATTACGAATGCGACAGTCCTTCGCCGGAGCCGGGAGTCAGTCGAAGGCGGTCCGTTGAAAGCTTCGCGATCTGCCAGAAGACCAGAGCATTTCCCATGGCACGGGCCGAGAGCATCGCCCCATGGACAGATGCCATGAACATCGCTGCCTCTGCGGAGGGAGTTTCGACCAAGCGCATCACACCCTTGACCGCCCCCTCCTCCATCGTCTGAGCAAGCCATGCTTGCAGGTCATTGAAGTGCCCCGTGACCTCGTCGGCCACCTCAACAGGGATCGCCGGCAGTTCAGCAGCAAGGAGCGCACAGATGCATATGGGTGGGTTCGACTCTTGGATGCAGTCGGCCCAGTAGCGACTGTAGGCCACCAATCGTGCGTAGGGATCTGGAATCGACTGGTGGAGCGACTGTAGTCCTTGCCTCATTGCCTGCCGATGCTGGGCGACAGTCGCTTTGACCAAATCCACCTTGGCCGGGAAATGATGGTGGATGCTGGCCTTTCTGACGTCTACCAGCTCGGCAATGTCGGCATAGCTGAAGCCGTTGTATCCACCCAAAGCCAACAGCTCGTTGGTCCGCTGGATGATCTCTTGGGCCTTCGGCGAATACTGAGGCTGGGCTTCTGCAGACGACATCAATGGGCTACCTGGTCTCGATGGAAACGCTGCTTGTACAGCGCTCGTACTTGCAATGGGATGCCCACAATCAGCGCAAGGAACAGCGCGCCTTGGACACCCAAGAGCAGCGGATCCTTCAAGTCTGTCACCAGCGGGTCACCAACAGGAAGCCTACGCAGGCTTTCACTCACGGTGGGCACCATCAGAAGGAAGACGGTGACACTGAGTGAAATCGTCTGGATGTACGTCCACAGCCGCCTTGCCGGTCGCACTAGCGCGATGCCATATCCGATCAGCAGGAACACCAACGTGACAGTGGCGACGATGGAGCTCACCGGCTGGTGGGCGATCGGATAGACCGTGAGCACACCCAGCAGCATGAACCAGAAGTACGCGCGACCGGGTTTGGTCTCAGGCGCGATCCGACCGTGCTTGGCCAGCATGTAGATCGCGAGCGGGATCGCGGGAAGGCTTCCCAGCGTGTGCAGCCAACCGATTGGTGAAATGCCCATAAGGGGAGCGAACCTAGTGAAGGAGGATGTAATCTACCTACTGGTAGGTAGCTTCGTCAATCAGAGAACAATAGGTGGTTAAGGCCACAGGCGGGATTGACGCTCACCTGTATACGTAACATCCTTTGTTACATGAAAAGAGACAGTCGACTTTCTGCCGTGCTTCACGCCCTGCTGCACATGGCAGAGCGCACCGAACCGATGACCTCGGATGAGCTGGCGCTATGCCTGAGCACGAACCCGGTCGTCGTCCGTCGAACGATGGGTTTGCTTCGCGAGGCAGGGCTGGTCGCCTCGGCACGAGGGCACGCGGGTGGTTGGCACATCAAAGCCGATTTATCCCAGGTCAGCCTGCGCCAACTGCATGAGGCGCTGGGCGAGCCGGCATTGTTCGCGATGGGGAACCGGCACGAGAACCCTGCCTGTCTGGTTGAGCAGGCCGTCAACGCCGCCCTGAATGACGCATTCAACGAAGCCGAGTCATTACTCCTTGAGCGCTTCGCTTCGGTGTCTCTGGCCGATCTAGCGGCTGACTTTGCACGCCGACATAAGGCGCACATCGAGAAGGAGACCCCATGAAGAACTACGACGTCATCGTGGTAGGTGGCAGCTATGCCGGCATGGCTGCTGCGTTACAGCTTGTACGCGCACGACGCAGCGTGCTGGTCATTGATGCGGGCAAGCGGCGTAACAGGGCCGCCTCGCACTCGCACGGATTCCTATCCCAAGACGGCGCAGATCCTGCCGTCATTGCCAGCACGGCACGGACGCAGTTGGAGGCCTATCCGACGTTGTCGTGGGTAGACGATCTTGCAGTGAAGGCGTCTGGATCGCGTGATGCTTTCACCGTCGAGACGTCTACAGGCGAGGCTTACGGTGCTCGCCGCCTGCTTCTGGCGACGGGCGTCTCTGACACGCTGCCGGACATCAAGGGTTTGGCCGAGCGATGGGGAACCAGTGTCTTTCATTGCCCCTACTGTCATGGGTATGAGCTGGATCAGGGGCAGATTGGCGTGATCGCGGCAAACCCCATGTCCATTCACCAAGCGCAGCTACTGCCTGAGTGGGGATCAGTGACCTTCCTCACCAATGGCGTGGTGGAGCTGGAAGAGCCCATACTGCAGGATCTCTCGAAGCGCGGCGTGACCGTGGAAGCAGCACGCATCGATCGGATTGAGGGACATGCCGATGTGGTGCTGACGGACGGCAGGCGTCTCGGATTCGCGGGTCTGTTTACTGCCTCAAAAAACGCACCGTCGACACCTATAGCGGATGAACTCGGTTGCGCTCTCGCTGAAACCCCGATGGGTACGCAGATCCAGACCAGCGAGACAAAGGAAACCAACATCGCTGGCGTCTTCGCGTGTGGTGATGCTGCTCGTGTCCCCCACTCGGTTTCTCTGGCTGTTGGGGATGGTGCGTGGGCAGGCGCTCAGATTCATCGGTCTCTGGTTTGGCCTGATAGCTAACGATCACAAGACATGTCAAAAGTGGACGAATTCCCGAAGCCGGAACTAAGCCGACTTCGGTCGAAACCGTCGATTTAGAGCCTGGATGCGTTACATCCGCATTGTCTGGAAACACCTGAAAAAACAAAGGCCCGCGTTAGCGGGCCTTGTTCGGTGTTGCATGTAAACATCGCTTCGGAACTGCGCTGGAGGCTTTACGAATGCGCCGCTCTACCAACTGAGCTATTCCGGCGGAGCCGCGAATTTTAGGGGTTGGGGCGGGGGCGGGTCAATGTGGGGGTGTTGGGGATTGGCGGTAAGCCGCTGGGAAGCCAGGGGACTTATGCGACGGCTTGACGAGATCCACCTATAGCCTGCATTCCCCAAAGTCGACTCAGTGGCATTAGTCGCCTGTCGACTCCCCCCAGATCCCTGGCATTGTTCTCAGAAGCCATCGCAACTGCTCTTCGAAACGGAAGTGAAAATCCTCACATAGGTGAACCCAGCTAGCGCCTAAGGGCGTACCACAACGCTATGAGGATCAATCCCAACCCAGCACCCATCCAATATGGCCAACTCTGCACCAAGGTCTCAATCGAAAAGAAGTCAAGACCGTTACGGCTCGAAGTTCGATACATACGATTCGCTACAAATATGAGCACGGCCAACGCAACACAAACGATGCCCATGACGCTTGTTGGCTGCTTAGTGGCCATTAGTTCACGCAGTCCCCTGCCTTCCAACCAGCCTTTGCTGCATCAGAGAATGTCTGGAGCGCACCAATCACTCCAACCACCTTGGCCGCGCACTTCTTCCCCCCCTCCTTTAAACCTTGTTCAAGGCCAGCCATCACCGCGTCTTCGTGTACGTTGATAATCGCTTCTGTCGCAGTCTCGCCAATGAACTCGCTGCCCGCCGCTCTACCCACACACTTCCAGAACACTCCCACCTCTTGCAGCCAACTCGCTGCTGCATCCCGCAGATCCATGTTGCGGAGGTTTGCTTGCGCAGTTTGTAGTCGACTGTGCGTAACAAAGCCTTGCTGGTCAACTCGGGGAACTTGTTGCAATCCAAGAGGATCAGTATTGCTTATCGGATTACCACCCACATACCCATAAGTATTCAACCCACCCCCCAACCCAATCGGATCAGACTGCGTATATCGCCCCAGCCGTGCATCGTAGTACCGGTTGACGTTGTACCAGAGCCCCGTCTCCTGATCGTAGTACTGACCGGGGAAGCCGATGTTCAAGCCCCCAATGCTGTCCAGCGTCACCGTACGGTCGAACGCGTAGTTGCTGGCACGCCACACCACAGCCTTGGCGCTATTGGTCGCGACCTCAGGGCGGCCAAGGTGGTCATTGTGCACCCAATACACCTGGCTGCCACGTGTGATGCCGACAAGCTCACCACCAAACCACAAGTAATTGGTCCACACATCACCATTGTCCTTGTGCTCGCTCATCAAGCGACTGCCAGGGCCATACACGTAACGGTAATACCCGTGACTTGGTGCCGACTTCCACACACGCTCGCTGAAGGCGTTGTAGCCGTAACCGATGCTTTCAGTGGTGCTCCCGTTAAAATGCGAAGCAGCTGTCATGTTCAGATACGTGCCATAGCCGTAGCTGGCGATGTATCTCCCATGATCGTGCGTCCAGGTGAGATTGCCCAGCGTATCGTACTGATACTCGACAGGCCTGCTGGGAGATGTGCCTGTCAGCAACGACACGCGATTGCTGCTGCTTTCAATGGAGTAGGTCCCCGCCCCGAATGTTGCCCCCGACGCCGACGTGCGGTTGCCATTGGCGTCATAGCTGAAGGACTGGTTCCCAGACCCGGACGTGACGCCAGTGAGGCGGAAATTTGCATCGTACCCGTACGTCTGCGACAGGCCCAAGCTGACCGCATTGGTCAGCTGACTGATCTGATTGTCCGCATCGTAAGCGTACGACAGGCTCTGGATCGGCGTTGCCCCGTTCAGCACTGCGCTGGCCGTCAACCGTCCATCGAGATCGCGTGGACGATTCCTCTTCAGTCCATTGCCGTAGGTCGTCTCGACCGACGCACCAAAGGGCATGTACTTGGTGTCGGACACTACTAACGACACGTTGCCCCCGATGTTGACCGTCATGGTCAGCATCTTGCCGTCCGCGTAGCCGTAGCCGACCGCGACACCATTGGGATATGTCAACGAGTTCAATCGACCATAGACGTCATAGTAGTAGTGCGTCCAGTAGTCGCTTTGCACACCGAATGCGGTAGTTAGCTCTCGCCGTACGCTGATCCGCCCATCTGGCTGATAGGCAAAATGAACTGTGCTGCCGTTTGCCTCAACGTTGCAAAGCCGGCCCTTACCATTCGTGCACCAGTCGTAACCGAAGCCGCGACCTTCTCCAGCATTGCCAAACCACGTGACCCGCCCGAGACCGTCGTAATTGTAGGAGATGGCGCTACCGTTGTTGCGAGTAACGGTAGCCAACTGACCGTAGGCGTTGTGCTGAAAAGTCGTCGTGCCCGTATCAGGACTGTACTGCGCCCAAAGCTGCCCGAGTCCGTCGTAGATATAGCTCGTGACCTTCCCACGCGGATCAGTGACCTGTATCAGCTCATCACTACCATCGTAGTTGTAGTAAGAGGATTTATTTTCTCTGTCTACTACCCTAACTCTCCGATTAAGTGCGTCGTAGAAGTAAGTCTCCGGCCGACCCAAAGAATCAACGACGCTCTTCAGATTCCCCAACAGGTCATATGTGAACCGAATGTTATGACCATAGTTTCCTCTCTCACCGATCAAACGCGACAACTCGTCATAGTCATACTCACGCAGTTGAGTAGTGCCAGATGTGGTCGCTGGGGTTGGAATGCTGACACTCCTACCTAGCCGGATCCGCTTTATATTCGAGGCAATGTCAAAGGTCTTCACGGCGTACTCATACGAGCCACCCACGGACCGATACTGGAGCACGTTCCTCAGAGCCGCGTCATACAAGTAGTATGTGGTTACAGCATCTGGCGAAGTAATACTCGCAACAAGTCCGTTTGTGCCGTATGTGTAGGACGTGACGGCAGGAGCAGTCCCATTTGGGTAACTTGTGCTGCTGAGCAGACGGCCGCGAACATCATACTGGTATGACGTCAGATCGCCATTCGGACCGGTACGGGAAGTCGGCTGCCCAAGCCCATTGAAACCCGAGAACGACGTAGCGTGTCCTTGGCTATTGGTTACTGACGACAATTCGCCTTTCGTCGTGTAAGCATGCGTGACTGGATCGACGCCAGGCGCTTGAACCACATGAGTTGCGACCATCCCATTGGAATGGTAGGTGTAGGAATGGGTTGTGGTAAGCACTTGGTTGGGTACACCATAGCCTGAAAGATTCTCAACAGATTCGGTAGCCAACCTTCCGTTTGCATGGTACGAGAAGCTACGTTTCCATACCCCAAGCCTAGTCTGACTTAGAATTCTATTCTTAGGAGCGACATCCCAAACATATGTAGTGGTCCGCTCTTGTGCGGTGCCTACTGCCTCAACCAAGCGAGTAAGTTGACCGCTTGAGTTGTAATCGTAGTCAGACATAACACCATTGTCATCCACGACGATATCAACCCTTCCAAAAGAGCTATAAGTGAACGACCTTGCACTCGATTGGCAGTTGGCACTTGCTAAGCCGGCGGTTGAAACGATCTGTCGGTTTGAAACGATATGATTCGCAACCTTGCCCAGCGCGTTTGTCTCAGCCACCCCTGTGATGTTTCCAGAGGAGTCTGCAGAATAAATTAGAGATACGCGGTCGACCGAAGCTGCGTGCTCGGAAAGATTGGCCCTCCCTGCCGCATCGTAACCAAACGTCGAGTAGCGTACGCCGTTTATGGATTTTCCAACGTACGCTTTCCCTCCCATCCCAACTGCGGGAATATTCTGAAAATGGTACGTATTTGTCATTGCTGGCAATCCAGGATAGGTTACCGTCGCCTGTGTGCTCGTATTTGTGTACGTGTAAGTCGCTCCATTCGGAGCTACTACAGAGCTAACTTGATTTCCTGACCAACCGAACGCGACTTCGCGGCCGTTCGTGTGGGCGACCTTCTGAAGATACGTTCCGTTCGATCCACCGTAGGTGTATGCCCAGCCAATGCCCTGCCCGCTTGCTTCACTCGTGATGAAGCCACCGCCGGTGTATGTTTCGGTGATCTCACCATCTATTTTCAACGTCCACCCGGCTGTCATGTTGCCGGTGATTGGATAAAGGTTTTGAGGGTTAGGCGCCCCCCATTGATACACCAGAACCCGGCTCCCATCTGGCCGCTGAGCTTGAACTTGAACGAGTCGTGCTGGACTTGCTGTACACGCCACCCCAGGCATGGGATTGCACACCTGTCCGTTTTCCCACCTAAAGATCAATTTTTTGTCGAAGTTGGAAATCCAGTTGAACCCAAATAGTCCGCGATCGTTCAGCCGCTGATTCCATGACCTAGTCAGATGGAGGCCGTACTCCTCTACAGTACTGAAGTCGGTGTCCGTCTCAACTTTGTTGCCATTCGTTATGGTTATTGGATTACCCACAACATTTGACTGAGTACTGGTGCATTTTCCTTGTTGCGATGAGGCATCGGTAACAGGGGCAACGTATGAAATCGTCGCCGACGTTGGGCTGTATGTGTTGCGAATATCGTGAATTACCGAGATCCCGGTGTACGTATGAAATCGCTCACGCTGTTGAATTGTGAACCCAGTTACATTCAATCTATCAAGGGTTTTATCCACTGGCGCGCTCGTTTGAGCCATTAGGCTTTGGGCCCAAACCAGGATGCCCAAGACCAACAGTCGAAGTGCTTGATTGGCACAACGCTTGCCTGCTCCTACTGACATGTTTCGCTCCATTCCAGCCCCTTGCAGGCCAGAGTCCATGCGTCCACCACCCCGGTGGGACACCCAATTTCGGCGAAGCTACTCCTAGCCGATCCGTCTTGGGAAGTCGGGAACTGATGTAAACGCATGTACAACGGTGACGACGCCCATAGAGCGAGACGCCTGTATGGAGTGCATCCGCCCGATGCCCCACTTCGGCGCGCTCGGGGCTGGGTTTCCAACGCCGTTCTAGGACTTCCAATGCTCCCAGCGAACGCCGCAACCCCTATTCGTACATTGCGTTTAACGAGTAGCTGACGAACCCCTTGTCGCTACACGAATTTACCACGCCCTGAACGTACTTGACGCCCATCACATTCGGGCGGAGGATCGGCTTGGGCGCATGCAACGTAGTCAGCGCGTCCTGCTCGCTGGGGAGCGACCGCGAAACACAGATTCAGGATTTTCGACCGGGCTGCTGCTCTAGAAAGGAGCCAGGGCGAAAGCCACACACGGGGAAGGGAATGGACAACATAATTTTATCGGGAATGCTGCAGGAATTCGCGAATCGCTATGAGCTCCAAAGCGAAAAGCAGGACCTCCAGTTCGAGAAGTTCTCCAACTATTGCTTATGGAAAGCAGACCACTACGACTCGTTCGAGTTCAGCAAAGTCGAAACTGGCACATGCATAGGCGTTGATGGAGTGGCCATAACAATTGGTGGAGTCATCGTAAATGACCTAGACGATGCCAAGGCGCTGACTCAAGGCAACTTCGACGCCCGTTTTCTGTTCTCCCAGGCTAAGACATCTTCCCACTTTGACTCGGGGGAGTTCTTGAAGTTCATAGGTACGGTAAAACTGTTCTTTGAGAAGAATAGAAATGCGGTGCCAGAACAGCTTCGTAATGCCTTTGACATCAAAGAACACATCTACAGCCGCGCCTCCAAGCTGCGAAGCCTCCCGCAGGTTGCACTTTCTTACGTATACGCTGGAAAATATGCGTTAGATAAAAACACTGCAGCCCCGGTAATTGAGGCGCAAGCTACCTCCATAAGAGATCTTCCATACCTTTTCAGTGACGTCAGCTGGCGCGTCTACGATGGAGATGCGATCGCCAGACTCTATCGCGAGGCTCAGAATGAAACCCAAAGGGAGATTTCATTTCAACGCCATGTCGCGCTCCCACCCATCAAAGGCTCCAGAGCTGCTTACATTGGAGTGGTTAAGTGCATTGACTACGTTAACCTAGTCGAGAAGGAGAGCGGAGAACTCAATAAAGGCTTGTTCTTCGAGAACGTGCGCGACTATCTTGGTGATAGCAACTCGGTTAACGAGGAGATTGCAAAGACCATCCGCACAGAGGATGAAAGGAATAGGTTTGCGATACTTAACAACGGGGTGACCATCGTAGCCAAGAGTGTCACGCCATCGGGAGATTTCTTCAAACTCTCGGGCTTCCAAGTTGTTAACGGCTGTCAGACCAGTCATGTCTTGTACAACAACAAGAGCCTGCTTAGTGATGACATGTACATCACGGTAAAGCTTATCGAGACTTCTGACATAGACCTCAGTGGCAAGGTCATTGCAACCACCAATAGTCAGTCTCAAGTTACGAAAGAGGCACTAGCTACCATTCGTCCCTATCACCGAAACATTGAGGACTTCTTCAACGCAATGCGCTCTTCCGGTTACAAGTATCGATATGAGCGCAGACCACACCAGTTCGATGGAATGGCTGGGATCTTTCAGAGCAACATCGTCTCTGCTCCACTCCTAATCAAATCGTTCATATCTGTCGCGCTTGAAGAGCCTCATAAGGTTCACTACTACTACGGCACCCTGCTTCAGGAATACAACAAGGATCAGGCTAGCGAACTCTTCGCAACCCACGACTACCCAGGAATGTACTTTGCAGCGCATCACATCTGCGCCAGAGTGAAGGCCGCTAGCGGAAAGTACGCATGGATGTCTAACTGGATTTATCACACTGCGCTTTTGATTAAAAAGCAGATAGCGCCTGACCTTCGAAAGGGATCTGAAGTTAATGACAGGAAGTTCCTGGAACTTCTCGGCCGCATTGATGAAGAGTTCGATTCAGCATACGAGATAGCCCGAAGACTGATTCAGGCAGAGAACTTGGCGCGTAATGACAATCGAGTTCCTGACGTCACAAAGAAGCTGCTTTCTAAAGTGCGAGCCGCCTCACAACAGAAGAGAAATGAGGCGGCTGGTGAAAGCACAAGAACGCCTCCGACGCTCTCCGACGGAAACTATGTTGGTATAGTTGATGAAAGTGCGTTCAGCCCATCTAGCTTCAATGTGCGATATGGCCCATTCATTCTGCAGGTAAAAAACAGCTCCAAGAATCAGCCTGTAGTAGGTAAGCGCATTCTCTTCAACATGAAGAATGGACTAGCCGAATGGGATTCTAAGCAGGAAGAGTTGTCCGCTCCTTAGGACGCGGACACTAGCCCCCCCCCCTGTATGGAGTTCATCCTCCCTATCCCCCACTTCGGCGCGCTCGGGGCAGCATTTCCAGCACCGTTCTAGGACTTCCATACCCCGTAACGCGGATCACCCGCATTGGGGTAAATCAGGGGAGCGGCGCATAACGTATGCGTGGCCCCTTTGGCTGGGCCCGACCCTTATCCCCTTACGGATCAAGCACTACCGGACCGACCCAGCGCCCCTGCCCGTGGCGGGTGACATCCCTTAAGCCGGGACCGACGAGCATTGGGCTCGAATGCGCGTTGCATCCCTGATGTCCCCACTTACAGGGATGCGCCCCAATGCGCACCAATCGCTCCCTACCGCTCTCCAGTGCATGGAGCACTATTGGCGCGTCAGGCAAGACGAAACAGCTCAGGTGCGTATTGGCGACGATTCCGAGCGCAGAGCCAACCCGCACAGCTAACGCTTGCCTGAGGTGAGCGCAAGGAGCCGCTTCCTGACTTCCTCACCGTCGTGCAGTTCCAGTCGAAAGGGCATATGCCGCGCGATACTGGGATCATCAAGAATTCTCGGAGCAAAGGTGGATGTCGTCGTAACAATCCCCTTTGTGGCGAGTGGATCGGACAACAAGACACCCACCAGGGCCCTGACGTCGTTCGCCGGAACCGGATTCCCCGGTGCGTACGCTTTGACTTGATCGATGATGCGAATCGAGTGCAAACCGCGCTTAACGGCAATGATGTCACGACCACCATCTCCACTTCTCGGCGTCAGTACGACCTCATCGTATCCAGCCCTGTCGTAAGCTCCGGCAATCAGCTCTTCCCATTGATCCGGGGACAGCTGCGGAAGCTCAGACGGATTATCCCGGAGCAGCTTCCCAATGGCATCCCAGGCGGGCTGCAGAACGACAATGAGCGAACCTTCAGGGCGCCGTTCAACCCTATCGACAATGGCACCGACCAGAATCTCCGGCGCTGGTGGGGGCGTGTAAGTAGCTTTAGCGCTGTCCACCAAACGGGCCGAAGACCATCCCATCCCAACGCTGCTTCTGATCTCTACCATGAAATAGCCCTCGGTTGAACTTTAGGTGAGTGAAATAAATATTCTCTACCCAGCATCTTCGCTGGCCGTCGCTCCGGCTGAGACTCGGATTCCAGCGCATCACAGAATGTCCCATTCGTGCAAAGCGAAACATGGGCTGACACTTCATACAAGAAGGCGACACCTTGGTAGGCCGAGCATGCAGGGCAAGGGCAAACTAGAAGCAGTTGCCAAACGTTGGGCCGGGACGGCTTCCGCCATGGAGTTTCGTTGCGTTACTGATGGAGTTCCGTCGTTGCCGGCAACATCAAGGCAGCTCCGGGCACTTCATACCTAAAACGCAACAGGAAGCCTTCTGGAGCCGTCGCGGTTCTGTGGCGACACAACTTCATCAAAAGCACCGGAACGCCTCAAGGTGCTTCCATCCAACAAGCGCCACTCGACGGCGTACGACATAGCAGCGCGCAACGTCGAAAAGTCCCGATGGGCCGTGATGCGTTCAACGGCGCGCTTGCCGTCTACGGGCGTCAGGCGATCGGACCACCAGCGATTGATCGTCGCCACGTCGATATCGGACATGGAGCGGTCCAGCAGGTCCGCAAAGTGTGTCTTGATCCGCATGACGTACTTGCTACCCCGGCGTAGCTCGGTAGCAGCCCAAGGGGCGTAATGGTCGTCAAGGAACTCCCGCAGGGTGCAGGCCCGTTGCTTGATCGTTGCCAAGGCTGGTAAACGCTGCTGGACGGCCTCAGCCACGGCCTGAGCCGCGTGCGCCCGGGCCTGCTCCAGCGTGAGGTGCTCAATCGAACCGAGCGTACGGCGCTTCCCATGCTGCCAGGTGACGACCCACGCTTTATGCCCACTGGGCTGCACACGTAGGATCAAGCCTCGAACGAGGATGTCCCGCATCTCGTAGGGTTTGGGCTGGGGCTGGGCTTGGGCGACAAGACGCTTGGTCAGGGTGATACGCATGCTGGGCACCGATGTAGGGTCGATGCCCAGAGCGTAGGATGGCCCGGCTTACGGTGTTTGGATGAGAATGGTCGGTAATCCCCCGCGGATTAGCTGACACCAGAAGTGGAATTTTCTCGTACGCTTTCCCGAGGAGGTTCCATGAAGAAGTCCCGATTCACCGACAGCCAGATCATTGCCGTGCTCAAGCAGGCCGAAGGCGGTACGCCCGTGCCTGAGCTGTGCCGCGAGCACGGCATCAGCTCGGCGACGTTCTACAAGTGGCGCAGCAAGTTCGGCGGCATGGAGGAGGTCCATGGTCGCGCGGATGAAGGAGCTGGAGGAAGAGAACCGGCGCCTGAAGAAGATGTACGCCGACGCCCAGCTCAGCGCCGACCTGCTGAAGGAGGCGCTGTCAAAAAAAATGGTGAGGCCATCTCAACGCCGGGAGATGGCCCGAACAACGGTCGAAGGCGGACGCACGAACATCCAGCACGCCTGCCGGACATTCGAGGTGAGTCAGACCTGCTACCGGTACCAGGCCAAGGCTTCGGACGAGAACGCCCGGATCGCGGACTGGCTGGTGCGATTGACGACGACGTATCGCGACTGGGGCTTCGGTCTTTGCTTCCTGTCCTGCACCTGCGCAACGTGAAGGGCCTGGGCTGGAACCACAAGCGGGTGTACCGCATCTACCGGGAGTTGGAATTGAATCTGCGGATCAAGCCAAGGAAGCGACTTGTGCGCGAGAGGCCCGAGGCGCTGGCCGTGCCGGAGTCGATCAACCAGATCTGGTCGATGGACTTCATGCACGACCAGCTGGCCGATGGCCGCAGCTTCCGGTTGTTCAACGTCCTGGACGACTTCAATCGCGAGGGGCTGGCCATCGAGGTGGACTTGTCGCTGCCCTCTGCCCGGGTGATCCGATCGTTGGAACAGATCATCGAATGGCGTGGCAAGCCGCGTGTCATTCGCTGCGATAACGGACCTGAATACATCAGCGGGGCACTGCTGGCGTGGGCGGAACGCAACGGCATCCGGATCGAGCACATCCAGCCGGGCAAGCCACAGCAGAACGCCTACGTTGAACGTTACAACCGCACGGTCCGCTACGCCTGGCTGGCCCCCGTACCCTGTTCGACACCATCGAGCAGGTGCAGGACAAGGCCACGCGCTGGCTATGGACTTACAACCATGAGCGCCCGAACATGGCGCTCGGCGGCATCACACACCAGCCATGAGGCTGGCGATGGCCGCATAGCTCCACTTTGGCGACTGCTAAAAAATGGGGATTACCGGTCCACATCCTTTCAGGTCAAAGTTCAATGTTGAGTAGCCGACTATGCACAAACGCCTGTACTACCTAACATCGGCCGGATATGCCTTGCAGAACATCAGCAAGCAGCGCCTGAAAATATCGAGAATTGATGACCTCAACGATCCTTTCGAACTCCGCCCCGGGAATTTGCAAGACAGGTCGTTAAGAAAGAAATTCTTGGACTTCAGGAAGTCATTCCATGAAGAGCATGGAGTCATCTGCTTCAGTCAACGATGGAGCAATCCGGTTCTTTGGAGCCACTACGGTGACAAGCATCGTGGCATCTGCCTTGGGTTCGACGTTGGCGAACGCTATGTATTCCCTGTCAAGTATGTAGACTCCGTACAGCAGTTCGACCTCACCGCACTGGAATATGAAAATGTGCGTGGGCTTGACTTTGCCCGTGACGAAGTTGCAAAGGTGCTAACCACAAAGTTCCGGCACTGGGAGTATGAAGATGAAATGCGCGCTTTCTGTCTACTTGACCACTCAACCGCATTAGATGGCCTGTACTTCTACGAATTCGGTGCCGAACTGCGACTTCGTGAAGTCATCATTGGCGCTCGATGCGAAGAAAAGGTGGAGCGTGTTTGTGAAATCGCGCGATCGGTTTCTAACGACATCAAGGTCAGGAAATCCCGGCTCGCCTTCACAAAATTTGAGGTGATCGAGCACGCAGGCTTCACCAAGCGAATCTCCCGCTACATGCAAATGAAGCCTTGACCAAGGCCCGAACTACGGAACCATTGCACCATACACGTACGCGGCGAGCTGATGTGCTGCCGCAAGGTTAGAAGCATCAAAGTAGTCTCTGTGGCACCCGACCTTGGGGACTTCAATCAATTGACCCCGATTCGCGTAAGAGGCAAGCACTTCCTCGATCTCCCCCCTTTGTTCGCGCAGCGCATACGATAACGTGGCACCTGTCGGACTCAAGTTCTGCGATGAAGCCCGCCAGGTCGGCAGCAACATCACCCCGACTGACAATGCCGACACGTTTGCCGGCGTAATCAATAACAATTGGGAGAAATCGAGCTTGTAGCCGTACTTCGTGAACTTCACCGTCTTCGCATTGGGTTCCGACAAAAGAAGCCGGTTCAAATTATGCAAAGAGGTGGTCTTGCCAACTTGACCTTTACCCCGCAACGCAACTAAACGCTTTGTCACTTTCGTCGCCCTCAAATTGTCAGCCCGGGAACTTAGGGAACTTCTCGTTCGCGTGCCTTGCTTTCCATTCCTTGTAAGCAGCCGTCCCTTCCCACGCCGTAAAGGCACGGGGCGGACGACCCCGCCCCCGTCCAAGTCTCCCCCCGGAATGCGGTAACCAGTACTTCAGGGGCTACTTCCTTGCTTACGGGGGGGCCTTCTTGGGGCGGCCGGGACTGCTCGCACCAACGGCCGTAACGATCTCGGCCTTTTTTAGCTGTGAACAATGCCCCGTATTGGGACAACAAGCCCATGATCTCGGTATAGGCATCAGCTGACTGTTGTTGCGCGCAGCTGGACTTCCTGTTCTTCCAGCTTGCGGAGTTCCTCCACCTGGCCTTAGCCGTGGCGATGGAGTCGAGGGTTGGTTTGGTCATTTTAATTGCCTGTTGTTCTCATACCGCATGCGGAAGCATGCAAGTCAGATTAGTTCGGGCTGCCGAATAGGCTCCACTTGTCCTTGTACTTCTCGATTAGCTTTCTCTGGATGGAATAGCGGGCGCCGTTGGGGCGATCGTACTTCTGCGTGTACTGCGAGACGATACGGCTTGGCACAACGTAGTAGTCGAACACCTCTTCCACCTGCCCACCCTTCCTCATCTCGCTGATCATCACAAACACGTAGACATGCGACTTCGCAACAATATCTTGACAGTTCTTCCCCACCAGCCAGAAGGACGCCTTTTTTTGCTACTGGTCTTTACTTGGACCGAGAAGGCGGTGGAGCAGCTATGATTCGTCACCAGCAGGTCGGCTCCCGCAGCGCTGCGTGAAGTCGGTGACACTATGTAATTCTGCTTTGCCAACTCGGCTGCAGCGAGGAAAACACCTCGCATTCCCGACATTTGCCCCTTTGTAGCCATCCTTCTGTCCTCCCCGAACGGCTCTGGCCGTGAAGTGCATAAATGGTGTTCTGCCCCTTATGGCTTGATCTTAGTGCCGCTCAGTCCGACCAACAAGCAGGCAAACAAGCGGTTCCACGACGCTTGGGCTATGCCACCCAAGCATGGACGATTGAGTCCTTAATAGTCCGCGTGCTGAAGCCGGCACTAAGCCAACCTACGCCCCGAACGTCGATTTCGCGCTTGGATGCGCTGCGTCCGCATCCGTTGGAAACACCTGAAAACAAAGGCCCCGTTAGTTAGGGCCTTGTTCGGTGTTGCTTGTAAGTGTCGCTTCGAACTGCGCTGGAGGCTTTACGAATGCACCGCTCTACCAACTGAGCTATTCCGGCGGAGCCGCGAATTTTAGGGGTTGGGGCGGGGGCGGGTCAATGTGGGGGTGTTCGGGATGGGGTGGTAAGCCGCTGGGAAGCCGGGGGGGTGGGGCTAGGCAATAGCTGACAATCAATGCGTCACACGTGGGAAGAGAGGCTTCCAAGGGTGAGCAGCCCCCGAACGCGATGGACTATGCAGAATGGGCAAGCTGTTATTAGGGACCGTTGTCGGTAGCACTACCACCAAGCCGAGCCCGCCATGACCAAGTGGCGACTGTTTGTAAATGTTTGAGCCAAGGTCAGTACATAGAGCCTTGGCCCGCTCGAAGGCCTCTTTGTCTTTCCAGTTCGCCATGCTTTCTGGGAATGCCTCGGATGAATCACCGATAGGCTCGCCTACTCGAAGGTCAACATCCACTCCGTCAATCTCAGCAAACGAACGCGTGACTCGCCGAGCGCCGGGTTATCCGGGGATCTGGCCCTGTATGGAGTTCGTCCAACCCGCCCCACTTCAGCGCAGTCGGGGCGGCGTCCCGAGCCCCAGAGTTTCGTAGACACTCCGTCGCCGCTTTGCGCGTAGCGCTTTTCAAACTCTACCGGTGACGTCCCTTACGCCGGCGCCACGCGACCGTGTCCGCCCTCCTCATCCGCATTGACCGGAAACCCCGAAAAAAACAAAGGCCCGCGTCAGCGGGCCTTGTCCGGGCTGCTTGTCGTATCGATCCGGAACTGTGCTGGAGGCTTTGCGAAGGGGCCGGTCCCGCGTTGGGGCCGGAACTTCAGAGCCCACCGTCCCCTATGGCAATTCGCCCGCCCCACGGGAAGTTCCTTCAGCCGATCACTGTGCAGACTTTGGCCATGGCAACTTCACCACCTGACCATCGCGCCACTCGGCCAACGTTGTGTTGTACGAGGAACTGAACATGTCGTCTCCGGCCAACATCTTGGCCCACCACTTTTCAGTCACTTCCCTGGGACGCATAGCGCAGGCCCGCTCTCCCGAGAACCGGTTGCCAGGCGCCAAGTCGTCAAACAAGCGCTTCGCGAAGTCCGAACTATTGAGCTCGCTATCTTGGCGAGGGTCGCCGTTACCGTCGAATGGCTTGATTGCAATGTAGTAGTACTGGCCGTCCGGCGTGTATCCCTTGTATCGACACATCCATGGCTCGCCAGGCGCCGCAAACGACTGCAGGGAAACAGACGCCAAACCGGCTGCCACGACCAACGTAAATACCTTCTTCATGCCCACGCCCCCCAACGAAAGTCGCCGGATTGTGTAGAAGCAGGTTGACAGGTGTCAATCCGCTTTTCCCATCGCCACAAGACCGAGCCTTGTGGCGACCAAGCCGTCTCGTACCACCGAGTTCTTCCTCGCAATCAGCGCAACACCCGAAACCGTAAGCACGCCAAGGGTTACGTCAGGCATCTATTTCCTCCCCCAACCCCTCCCGCAACCGCACGTTCTCCTCCACCACCCGCCCATACGCACGGAACAGCGACCACGTTCCCCACACGCCCAGCACCAGGGCGTGGGCGAAGGGGATGGCGGCCAGTGCCATCAGCGAGGCCAATGCGGTGGCGTCGAGGGTGTGCACGTAGGGAATGGCCATCAGCAGCTGGTCGATGAGCACGGCGATGCTGGAAATGGTCAGCAGTCCGAAGCTGACGTGGCGGAAGCGGCGCCATGCGCGCCACTGGAGCACCAGCACGAACACCGTGCACACCAGGCCCGCGATGATGAAGATCCAGCTGAGGATCATGTAGACGGGCATGCAGGCTCCTGTGACGGGTGCGGTAGCCGGGTTTTATCACGCCGATGCGCGCTTGCTCGACCGCACATGAAAAGGCCCCGCGGTGCGGGGCCTTCTGTGTCCGGGGTGGATCGCGATGCACACGTCCGCGATCAGTGCGGTTTCTGGCGGTCGAGCGTGAACGCCTCGGCGACGGCGTGCTTGGCGCGCTCCCACGTGAGGCGCGAACCGCCCCTGGCGCGATCCCAGCCGTGCTCGAGGTCCGAGGCCAGGCGGTCGTCCCATTCGCGGTCGCTGTACAGACCACGTGCGTAGGTGCCATAGCGATAGGCCGGGCGGTAGTCGTCATAGGCCTCCCCTTCCTGGCGATACGGCGCCCGGTCGAATCGCTTCGAGAACGTATCGTCGGTCCGCGCATAGGCGCCGTACGTGCGGTCGGCGCGCTCCCATGCATCCTGCGCGGCGGGACGTGCGTGCGCCCAGTCCAGGCGCGACTCGCCCTTCTGCGTTTCCCAGTCGGCCCGCAGGCGACGTTCGGTTTCTTCCCACGACTGTTCCGGATACTCGCCGCGCGCCACGGCGCCGGCGCGGTAGACGCCCGCGTAGTCGCGCTGGAAGTCGTACTCGTCGGTGTAGTACGGACGGCTGCGGTACGTTTCGCGCCAGTAGGCTTCCTCACCGGTCGGATCGATGCGCTCGGCCACGCCCTTGCCGGCCGCCGCGCCGATGACGGTGCCGGCGGCGGCGCCTATCAGCGTACCGATGGGACCGAACACGGTGCCCGTCACGGCACCGGCTGCCATGCCGCCGGCGACGCCTCCCACGCCCACGCCCACCGGGTGCGAACCGGGTGCGCCTGTGAGGGGGTCACGGTTTTGGTCACGTTGTGAAGTATCGCGTGTCATCTGCTGTGTCCTTCCTTCTTTTTTGAAGTGATGAAGCGGTGCGACATGCACCGCTCCATTCCGGTCGCGGACATCGACGTGGAGGCCGCGCGCGGCGTAACCCCGATACTCCGGATCGCAGGTGACTAGCGCGTGCACTCGGGTCATGTTGGTGATCGCGTCGTGAGCGAAACGGACGCAATGCCACAACCCGAAATGAATCACCGCCACGTCACGCGCGCATCGCGCGTCGTGCACCGTCGCCTACGCGTACGCCGTGCGCTCGTGCTGAAGGGTGCGTGGCACGTCCGTACCGCGTGGCAGCGTGATGGCGAAGACCGTCCTGCCTTGGTCGACCTTGGCCACCACATCACCGCCGTGCGCGGTGGCGATCTCGCGCACGATGAACAAACCGAGCCCCAGGCTGGTGTGCTCGCCCTGGTTGGCCGCCCTCGAACCGCGGCGCAGCGGGTCGAACAGGGCGTTCAGTGCCTCGGTGGACAGCGGGTCGCCCGCGTTGCTGACTTCGATGCACGCATGATCGCCATCGCCGGTGATGGTCACGCCGATCTCCGCGCCCGCCTCGCCGTATTTCGCGGCATTGGTCACCAGGTTGTGCACGGCTTCGCGCACGCGCGCGTCGTCGAAGTGGCCGCAGGTGTCGCCGTCCACGCACAGCCTGATGGGCGCATCGTGCAGCGTGGCGCGCAGCAGCTCCACTTCCTCGGCGACCGCCTGGCCCAGGTCGCACGCCAACCGGTGCAGCGTCATGCCCGCGCCCAGCGTGCTCTTGCTGTAGTCCAGCAATCCGTCCACCAGCCGGCTCAGCTGCAGGCCGCCGCTGAGGATGCGCTCGGCCAGCCGCGCTTGCGGCGTGTCCTTGGTGCGGTCCACCAGGAATTCCGCCGTGCCCACCACCGCCGTGAGCGGACCGCGCAGGTCGTGCCCCAGGGCGCCGAGGAAGACATTGCGCCACGACTCCACCGTGCGCGAGAACTCCATGAGCGATTCGGCCACGGCCTGGTCGATCGCTTCGTTGAAGCGGATCATGTCCTCGATGCAGCCGGCGGCCAGCGCTTCCTGCGCCGCCCACAGCCGCAGCACCGACGCGCGCAGTGCGCGGTATTCGGCAATCATCTGGTTGACGCCGAAGCCATCATCGGCGCGGCTGCGCCCATGGCTGCTGGCCGCCGACTCCGGCCCGCTGGAGGCAGGCGCGCGACCCTGTGCCTTTGCGCGCTGCTGCGCCGGGCTCTGCGGCGTGCGCAGGTCGGCGACGATCTCGCGCAGGATGAGGGGAATGTCGTTGCGCAGGCGCTTCAGGTTCAACTGCGCGCCATCCGGTGCCTGCGTGACGGCGAACTCGACGGCGTCGTCGAGGATCCGTTGCGGATGGGCTTCGATGAAGTCGGCAAGTCGCATGGGCGCTCCTTGGCATGGGTGCGGTGTCGTGGTCGCTATGTGATCGCTCCCCCTGTCGGGCGTGGTGCGCATGGATCAGTCGGCGATGCTGCGCGGATCACGCGGATCATCGATGTGGGCCGGTGCGTCCGGTGGCGGGTCCGGCTCCACGGGCGCGTCCTCGGGGTCGCCCGGATCGCGCGGCATCGGCGGCCTGGCGGGATCCTCGGGACGATACGGATCGCTCGGCGCACCGGGCGCGCTGGGCTTGCCGGGTTCGGACGGCGTGCCTGGCAGCGTGGGCTGGCCGGGCGGTGTGGGCGTGCCCGGTTCGCTCGGCTTGGGTGTGCCGTGTGCGGCAATGTCGCGTGGCGTCATGGGATGTCCTTCATATCTGCGGCGGATGGCGGCGTGGCTGCCCGTCGGTCGCGCCGGGTTCGGCTTCGGGATCGTTGCGTTCCTCGTTGGTGCGCTTGCCGGGCGATTCGCCGGGCACCACGGCACCGTCGGGGCGACGCTGTTTCTCCATCGGATTGGGTGCCACGCGGGTGGCGTCGCGGGTCTTGCGATCCATGGCGGGTTCCTCGCTTGCGTGGGGCCAGCGTGCGCATGGCAACGTTGAGGAATCGTGAGCGTGGCGTTCGGCTTTTCAGCGTGTGGTCACGCTATGGCCGCAAGGCGGCTGTTCGCTGAACGCGTCGATGGCATGCACACGACGCCTTCACGAACGCCACCGCAGCATTCGCACCATGCTGTGTGAAGAACGCATCGACGCGCGCCTGACGGACGCTGAAAGCCTGGTCCGCGCCGGCGCCGACATCGGCGACCCGCACGCGTTCCTGCGCGGCCTGTGGACCGAGGTCTACGATCGCGCGCCAATGCATCTGCGCTCGCCCGTGCTGCGCCGCCTGCATACGCTGTCGCGGCACCTGGGGGCGTCCTATGTGCACGGCGAAGGCGATCGCACCTCCGCGTGACGGCGCAGGCGCGCGCGTGCCGGTCGAAGGCGACGGCGCGCGTGCGGCCTACACCGATGAGCGCAGGCGCGTCAGCGCCACTTCGATGTCGTGCCGGCGGAACGGCTTGGCCAGCACGTGCGCATCGGCGAAGCGGTCGGGCAAGCCCTGCTGGCCGTAGCCGGTGGTGAACAGGAACGGCACGCCACGCGCGCGCAGCGCATCGGCGACGGGGAACGACGGCGTGCCCGCCAGATTCACGTCCACCACGGCCAGGTCGATCTGCGCGTCGGCAAGACCGGCCAGCGCCTGGTCGACCGAGCCGGCGCTGCCGGCCACGTCGTAGCCCAGCGTGGGCAGCAGGTCTTCCAGCAGCATCACCAGCATGGATTCGTCTTCCACGATGAAAACACGCGGTGCGGGGTTGGTCGTCGTCATGCGGCCACTCCTGGGTCGGGCATGGGGGCGGTGATCCGGCAGGTCACGCCGGCGGTGTTGAAGTCGAGCGCCACGTCGCCGCCCAGGTCATGGCGCAGGCCGCGTTCGATCAGGCGCGAGCCGAAGCCGCGATGCTCGGGCGCATGCACCTGCGGGCCGTCCATTTCTTCCCACGAGAGCACCAGGCTGCGGCGGCCCTGCACGGCCTCGGCGCGCCAGTGGATGCGCACGCGTCCTGGCCGGGTCGACAGCGCGCCGTACTTCATGGCGTTGGTGAACAGTTCGTGCAGCGCCATCGACAGCGCCAGTGCGCGTTGCGGGTCCAGTTGCATCTCCGGCCCCTCGATGTCGAAGCGCTCGGGATCGGCCACCAGGCTCGGGGCGATGGCGGTCCGCACGATATCGCCCAGCGGCGCGTGTTCCCACTGCTGGCGGGTGAGTACGTCGTGCGCCAGGGCCAGGGCGTGCAGGCGCGCCTCGAAGCGGTCGCAGGCCGCGCCCGTGTCCTCGGCGCCGCGCAGCGTCTGCAGTGCGAGCGATTGCACGATGGCCAGGGTGTTCTTGACGCGGTGGTTGAGTTCGTTGAGCAGCAGGCGCTGGTGTTCTTCGTGCAGCCGGCGCGCGGTGATGTCGGTGGCGGCGCCGAACCATTCGGTCACGTCGCCGCCGATGGGGCGGATGGGCACGGCGCGCGAGGACACCCATGCCCAGCTGCCGTCTTCGCTGCGGATGCGGTGTTCGGCGCTGAAGGGGGTCTGGGTGGCGCGTGCGCGGGTGATGGCCTCGGCGACCAGGTCGCGGTCGTCGGGGTGGATCAGCACGTCCAGCCAGTCCGGGGTCAGCGAGCCGTGGCGCCCGAACAGCAGGCTGCCGCCGACGATGTCCACTTCGCTCCAGTCGTGGTTGGTGCGGTAGACCAGGTCGGAGGTGGCGTCGACCATGGCGGCGAGGCGTTCTTCGCTCTTGCGGCGGGCCTCTTCGTGCCGCTTGCGTTCGGTGACGTCGCGGGTGGTGCCGGCGACGGCTTCCACTTCGCCGCTGGGGCCGATCACCGGGACCAGCAGGTAGTCGTAGATGCGGTGGCCGTTGGTGCCGTTGAACGGTACGTCGCCGCGCACGGGCTGGCGGGTGGCGACGACCTGGTCGATCTCGCGGTCGTGCATGGCGGCATGCCAGGGTTCGTAGCCGATCTCCAGGCAGGTCTTGCCGATGGCTTCATCCCAGGTCATGCCCCACATGGCCAGCAGGGCGGCGTTGGCGTAGGTGAAGCGGTGTTGCAGGTCCCACATGTAGACCAGGTCGGGCGTGGTCTGCAGGAGGGTTTCGTACAGGCGGACGCGCTGCTCTGCGGGGGCGTGCGCGCCGCCTGCCATCAAGGCGCTGTCCATGGGGAGGCGTGGGGTTCCGATGGCGACACTGAACCTTATCGCCCGCGCCCGTGCGCTAACCGTGAAACTTGGCAGGGTGGGTGGCGTTTGCGGGGGTTGCGGTTCAGGGAACGGAAACAGGAAGGCCCCGCGATGCGGGGCCTCTGTGGTGCAGCCGGTGTGTGGGGGTCAGTTGTTGCCGCCGGGTTCGCCGGTGGGGTCGGGCGCGGCGCGGCGACGGGCGAAGCGGGCCGAGAGTTCGCGGCGGGCTTCGTCCACGCCCTTGTCCTTGCCGGCCACCTTGATGACGCCGTAGACCTCCAGCGAGGCGGCCATCAGGTCGCTGCCGAGGGCGAGTTCGGTGTCGGATACGCGCTGCATGAGATGGGCGAGCCGCGCGGCGCGCGGGCGCAGCGCTTCGAGGGCGGCATGGTCCTGGCGGAAGGCGTCGTAGTCGAAGTCACGCGGCATCAGACCGGCATGTTGTTCGGCGACGGCCAAGGCGCTGGTGCAAAAGGCGCGCGATTTGTTGCCCATCTTCACCAGGTCGGAGCGTTCTTCGATGGTGAGGGCGATCAGGAGGTCGAGATCGGCTTCGAGGGCGGTGAGGGAGCCGTCGATACGTTCCAGGCGGTCGGGCTGGAACGTCATGGCGATGCGGTTCTGTGTCATGTGATTGCGTCCTTTCAGGTTAAGCCGGCCGGGTCCGGCCGGCACACGCAGCCTACTGCGCCCTACCCGCGTTGCGACGCCTGCACGCACTAATGAAGCACTTCTCACATTCGCCTATGCGATTGGGCGAAAAACCACCGCGCGATACCGAAAGACATCCAGCGTTGGACCTAAGACATCCAACGCTGACCGCTACTGTGAGAAGAAACGCCGAAAAACATCCAACGCTGGACCAAGAAGGGGGAGCGTTGGGCGTTAGTGAGAGATGAGAGGCCTGGAAACCTGGGACGTTTCACCAAAAAGGGGAAACGTTGGGGGTTTGTGTGAGAAGAAACACTGAAAAAGGCCCAGCGCTGGATGTTCGTGTGAGAAGAAAGACCGAACACCTACCAACGCTGGACCTCAATGAGAGGAAAAAACCGAGACGAATTAGCGCTCAGTATTCCCGCCATAAGGCACATAAGGCCTGAGGCCAATCGTCTGCTCGTGGGTGTAGGCCATCCACATCAAGCAGATCGTGCCAATCGTCAGCTTCCCGACAGTGCGGAAGCAACCGCTGCTGGATCAGGCGTACCGTCGGTTGGACGCGGCCATACGAGAAGAGCGGCCTTGAGCAGCGCAGACGACCGGGCGGCGATCGCTGCTTCATTCCACACCCGCAGATCTCCCTGCTGGAAGTACGTGTTCATCAGCAATGCGCTCTGACCCAGCCGCGAGCGCTTCCCAAGCACACGTTGACCGCTACCGTCTTCAGAATCACCGAATGGACCATTGCTGACCGAAGCGTTGAGCGGCACCGTAAGAAGCGTCAGATTTCCAAAGCCATGGATCGCCATATCCCTGTGCAGCTTCTGCTCATCGGTCATACCCACGACCTGGTAGCTGGGAACCTTCTGCCAACTTTGTGGCATCACGTGCTCCACGCTCATATCCGCCTGCACGGGAACATGATTGCTGCCCTGCAGCGTGCCGCGCGCGGCGTACTCCATCGCACGCAGGATTCCGCACGTCTTAGCTGGGCGCAGCTCTTTATACGCCTTCACCGAACGCCAGCTCTCGGAGAACGCAGCATCATCGGGCCACGCCTCGCTGGTTGCAGTCGCGTCGAGCAGCACCTTACGCAACGCCGCGTGCGGCTCGGCGTCGGCTTCACACACGGCTTGCAGCACGCGAATGAAGAACCGGTTGTAACCCTTGGTCGTCAAGCCGCAGACGGCGCGACGCGTCAAATAGGAGGCCAGATCGCCCAAAGCCTGCCGAAGCTCCTCACTGTCGGGCTGCAAGCGCTCGCGCAACGCAAGATACACGGGGGTAATCGTGCCCACATCGAGAGACTTGATGAGGCGTGCGAACTCTGCCATGTATCCGGTGCCTTCCGGCGATACAAGCTCACGGAAGTGCTGGCTGGCCGAGACAACGCGCGCCAGTTCTCCTTCGATGTCGCGCGACTCTTTCTGCCACCACGCTTTGAACGCCTGGAATACGTGGCTAGCCAGCGTGGTCTCCCGGCTCCGCAGCACGGTGTAGTTGTAGAAGAACAGGTCGATACGAGGATAGGTAAGACGTCCCTGGCGCTCCTTCTCGCGCCAATAGGAGTTCGCCGAAACACCCTTCGCGCCGGTGGCGACAAGATCAAATGGACTCCAGTGCTTCTGATAAAGAGGCTGGACCGGGAGTTCCTTGCGGGCAGCTTCCAGAAAAACGAAATTGCGCACGAGGTCCGACGCCAGGAGAGGTTCACCGCGCGCGTTCAACGTTTCAAAGATGACCTGCGGATCGTCCTCCGTTTCAAGCGTGAGCGTCATGATCTGAACGTGATCGCTGAGCGCCATGTACAGCGCCTGCGCACGACCGGGGTCCAACGGGAGATCCGCCTTAAGCGGGACGACATCATTGCTGCGACGTATCTCCGCTACGAGCAGATCGCTCCACGTACTGTCACCCGTTGGGTCATGGGGTTCACTCAGGTCCAGGCCGCGCAGGTACGCCAGGCACGCATGATGGAGATACAAGAATGCCTGCACCATCAACGGCCGCTCGATCTTCCGTCGTCCGTCACGCGCGGGATATGCCATGCACAATCCCTGCACCGTGCCCGTGGTGTCATTCAAGATCCGCATCTCGTCCTGACCCGCTTGGGTAGGCCACACCTTGTAATGATCTTCAGCGGATTGATACGGGCCAGGATTTCGTATTAGTCCTTCCAGCATTTGGGAAATCGGGCTGGATGACAGTTGCAGCGCTGCCTGGCGAAAGGCCAGGAGCAGCAAATGCAAGGTGGTGGAGCGTTGCTGGCCATCGATCACTTCGAACGCGGGCACCCTGCCGAAGGTATTGGGCACCGGCGTCATGACGACGGAGCCCAGGAAGTGTTTCTGTAGGGGCTTCATCGAGCCGGACGCCCCCTGCGCGGCAGCCGCCTGCCGCTCAAGGAGGGCGTCGGCGCGATCCTGGATATCCGCCCAAAGGGGTCCGACTTGTTTCTCGAGGTTCCAGACATACCCGCGCTGGAATATCGGAATCTGGTACTGGTGCGGGGTGCTGAAAAGGCCGGTGACGGTGGTCTTGTTGGGCTGCATGTGTGCTTCCTTGGCGTGATGGCGGGTCCGGGTTAGCCGTCTTCTCGAATATCCAACGGCGGCAATGCGTTGACGATCTTTTGGGTTTCCAGGCTGACGGTGATGACGCGCTGGAAGAGTTCCAGGGGGTACTTGGGGTTGCCCATAGTTTCGATGGCCCAATCATTGGCGTCGTTGACGATGCCGCTGGCCTTGTCCACGCGCACGGCCTGGCGTTCCATCACCCAGTCGAGGGCGGCCTTGCCGTTGACCATGTAGTCCCAGGCGGCGTCGGGGATGCCGGTCAGGGTGATCTTGGTGTTGTAGATCACGGTGGTTCGGTCATTGACGGACTTGCCGGTTTCCGGGTCCTTCCTCTTGGCGAACTTCATCTTCTCGACGCGGTAGTCGGCGTCGGTGAGCGGACCCTTGGCCTGGAGGGTCAGCGGGTACTTATCGACGGTTTCGTAGTTGAGGTGCAGGTCCGCCAGGGCACGGCCGGCCTTGCTGAAATGCCAGAAATCCTCGGCCCTGCGGACGCGCGGGATGCGCGGCAGCTCCTTGCTCAGGTTGTCGGCGTAGCGTTCGCGGTAATCGGGCGAATGCAGGATGCCGTAGATGTAATAGAACAGGTCCTCCTTGCTGATCGCTTCGCCGGGATAGGCACTCGTGAAATGTGCGAGACCGGCGTCTGTGATGGCGTCGCGGCGACGGGGACCGTCAGCGGACCGCGCAGCAAACAGGCTCTCATCGGATTCTAGAGAAGCCTCGTCGTAGAGGTAGAGAGGGAAGCACTGCGCTCCTCCATCTGTCTGCTGTTCTAGGATCGCATCCGTAATGAGGGCGAAATGACCGTCGCCACCCCAACGCTCCTTAAACGTAATGATCAGGTTGCTTGCGCCAGCACATGGAAACAGCTTCGGCATCTGCAGCACCATTTCATTGAGCCGCCTGTCGAAGTACATCCAGCTCTTAGTAAACGGGCGATATGTCGCGACATTAAGCCTTTCATAGTCCATCACATGCCGCTTATTCTTAACCACGTCCGATCTGAGAGAGCGAGACCAACTGATAAACGCCGCGTCCGCATCCAAAAAGCCTGGCGCAGCAGCTTCGCGCACTGAACGATCACCAACAGGGAAAGCTTCGTTGAATCGCGCGAGTTCACATTCGTATTTTTCAATCATACGAGCCATGTTTCTCTCAAGTGCTGCCTTTGAGAAATTGAAAACCCAAGCATCTCTATTGGTCTGAACGCCGCCAGAGTAGTTATCAAATAACTTCTGACCTCCACCCTTCTTATCGCCGAGCATGGCGAAACGATTAAACCCACCATCCCGCTGCTTAAGCCAATCACCATGCTGATCCGGCGAAATTTTCCGCCATGCATCGGAGGAAATTCCGCCCACGCTGCCATAGCGCTCAATTCTCTCTAGTTTCGTCTCGCGGCTTAGGTGGTCTCCGATGTCGTGAAAGAAGATGCGACCCTGCTCGCTAGCGTTCGGATTCTTTACCAACAGCGAGATGGCGATGGGCGCGCGACTTCCACTGCCAAAGATCTTCCCCCCCTCCTTGCGCGATGCTTCACCGCTTGTGCGTTGATTTCCTCGCAGATGGAACACGTAGATGTCCGAGAACTCCTCAGCGAGACACTTACGCAATCCATCCGCGGTGTTGGCTTCGACAAAGCCGGCGTTAGTGACGAATCCGATGATGCCCGCATCACCAATACGATCACTCGCCCAGCGTATCGCGCGGATGTAACTGTCGTACAGCGCATTCTTGTTATTTGCATCCGAGCGCGCCGCATATGTGTCGCGGATACGCGCGTCCAAACCTGGATACGCCACGTTGGCATTATTGGCGTTGGCATCTCCTTGACCTACCGAATACGGCGGATTCCCCACGATCACCCGGATATCCAGCTTCTTCTGCCGCCGACGCCGCTTGCTGTTATCCACCAGCAACGCGTCCACCAGATCGTCCTTCTCATACATCTGGAACGTATCCGTCAGCAGGATGCCCTCGAACGGCACGTAGTCCCCACCGACCAAGCCGTGGTACGTCGCCTCGATATTGATCGCCGCAATGTAGTACGCCAGCAACACCAATTCGTTGGCATGGATCTCGTGCTTGTACTTGTGCGCCAGCTCCTCCGGCTTGATCAGCCCCGACTGCAGCAACCGCGTGATGAAGGTGCCCGTACCCGTGAACGGGTCCAGGATATGCACCCCCTTGCTACCCAGCGTCTGCCCGAACTCCTGCTGCAACAGGTGGTTCACGCTGTGCAGGATGAAATCCACCACCTCCACCGGCGTATATACGATGCCCAACCGCTCCGTCATCTTTGGGAACGCATTGCGGAAGAACTTGTCGTACAACTCCACGATGATCTTCTGCTTGCCCGTGGCGTTGTCGATACCCTCCGCCCGCAGCTTCACGCTGGCGTAGAACTCCTGCAGCGTGGACGACTCCTTCTGCAGGTTCTCCGCCTCCAGGACATCCAGCACCTGCTGCATCGCCTGCGACATGGGGTTGTGACTGGCGAAGCTGTAATCCGCGAACAGCGCCTCGAATACCGGCTTGGTGATCAGGTGCTGCGCCAACATCTCGATGATCTCGCCATCGGTGACCTTGTCGTTCAGATCGTCACGCAGTTCACCAGCGAACGCCTCGAAGGCTGCCCTCGCCTTCGGCTGACCCTCGTCCTCCAGCACCGCCTTGATGCGGTCGATATGCGTCTGCGCGATCTTCGCGATGTCGTCAGCCCACTGCTCCCAGTGGCGCCGGTTGCCGCACTTGTCCACCACCTTGGCGTACAACGCCCGCTCGATCTCGCCCACCTCGAACTCGAACTCGCCCTGCACCTGGGCTTTGTAGTCCGCCGGCGTCTCGCCAATGCTGTACTTACCCTTCGCCTTGTCCGCCTTGCTGACCAGCTTGGCCGTCTTGCGCTGGACGTTGTCCGCAATGGCGATGACTTCCATCTTGCTGCGGTCCGGACCTACCAGGTCCAGCTTGTTGACCATCGCGTCGAAGCGGTCATCGTGCGAGCGCAGCGCCTGCAGCACCTGCCAGACCACCTTGTACGTCTGGTTGTCGTTGAGCGCCTCGTGCGGCTCGACCCCGGCCGGGATGACCACCGGCAGCACCACGTAGCCGCGCTTCTTGCCGGGCGCATTGCGCATCACCCGGCCCACTGACTGCACCACGTCCACCTGCGAATTGCGCGGCGTCAGGAACAGCACGGCGTCCAGCGCCGGTACGTCCACGCCCTCGGATAGGCAACGCACATTGCTCAGCACGCGGCAGGTGTCTGGCGGCGTGGGCGCCTTCAGCCAGTCGAGCTTGGCTTCCTTCTCACTGGCGTTCATGCCGCCATCGACGTGCCGTGCCTCGCAGGTGAGTCGGGCGCCGTCTTCGATGTCTTCTGCGTCCTGGTAGGCCTCGACGACCTGCTGGAACATCCCCGAGATTTCCTTCGAGCTGACCTTATGGTTCTTGCCGCCCTTGCCAGGCTCGATCACCTGGCAGAAGGCCACCGCCCGCCTCATGGGCTCGGGCGTCTCGTTGCCGTCCTCGTGGATGCCCAGCTTGGCCAGTGCCTTCCAGCAGCCGACGATCTTGGCGGCGTCATCCACGCGCAGCGTGTTGTTCTCGTCCTTCAACAGGTTCTGCAGCTTGCGGTTGATGTGGCTCTCTTCCACCGCCAGCACGATGACCTTGTAGTCGACCAGCAGGCCACGCTTGACCGCCTCGGAGAAACTGATCAGGAACAACTGCTTGCCGTACCAGGCTTCGTTGTTCATGCCATAAGTGCGTGCCTTGTCCTGTTCGGCCTTGGCCTCGGCCTCGGCGCTGTAGATGCGTGGCGTGGCGGTCATGTACAGGCGCTTGGCGGCACGGATATAAGCCGCGTCATGCACACGCACGAACGCACTTTCCTCCTCATCGCCTTCAAAGCTGACGCCGGTGGTGCGGTGGGCTTCGTCGCAGACGATCAGATCGAAGTCGGCCAGGCCCTGTTCCTGCGCGTTATGGATGACCCCGATGGAGTGGTAGGTGCTGAACACCACCGTCATGTGTTCGTCGTCGTGGCGCGCCGCCACGCCCAGCGCAAGACTCCTGGCATTCGTGGTGGCCGGGTAACGCAGCTCGTGGGTAAAGGTCTGGACGGCGTCGTCCTCCTTGCGACCCTTCTTCTTGCCTACGTCGCTGTCCGAGCAGACCGCGAAGCTGTGCAGCGGCACATCGCTTTCCTGCGTCCACTCGGTCAACGTCTGCGACAGCAGCGACAGGCTGGGCACCAGGAACAACACGCGCTTGCCCTTGCCCGCCATCGCTTCGGCGATCTTGAGACTGGTAAAGGTCTTGCCGGTACCGCAGGCCATGATGAGCTTGCCGCGGTCCGCTTCCTTCAAGCCCGCCGTCACGGCGCGGAGCGCGGATTCCTGGTGCGCGCGCAGCGCCTTCTTCTCCTTCAGGACCGGCTTGGCCTTGGGCGTGTACTTCGCCCAATCAATCTGGCTTTCCTCAAGGTCGTGCAGGTCGATCTTGCTGACCGGCGGCTGCTGGTCCACCAAGGCATTCTCAGCGTGCTCGGACCAATGGTTGGTCGTGCTGACGATGACGCGATGGGTGAACGGCTTGCGCCCGGACGCGGTAAAGAAGCTGTCGATATCCTTCTTCTGTAGCTTGTAGTCCGGGTCGTAGAACTTGCACTGGATGGCATGGACATCGCCGGTACCATCGACTTCCGCCACCAGATCGATGCCGTCGTCCTTGGCATTGAAGCCGTGCTGGGGCGCCCATTCGGCCCAGGTGTAGACGCTGCTGTAGAGGTCACGGTAGGTGGCCTCGTTGCGCAGGTAGGCGAGGATCAGTTCCTCGAAGTAGGTGCCTTTCTCTCGTTCGGAAACGGCGGCGTTACGGTAGGTCTGCAGCAGTTCCTGCAAGGCACTCATGCGGTGGCGCTCCCTGTGTTCTCGGTTCGCCGTCTACGCGGCGTGAATTACCGAGATTCTGGCACAGGAGGCAGGTTGGGATGGCGCCGACAGTAGGCGCATGTACCGCCACTCAATCCCTCAACACCAACGCCGGATTCTCATCAATCGTCCCATCCTCATTGACCACCACGTAGCGGCCTTCACGGTTGAACAGCACGGGGATTGGCGTCTTGAACAAGGGGCGGCGGACGAACTTCAGACGCCAGTGGAAGGTTTCCATGGTGTGGATGGTGGCCTGCTGCTGCGGGGTGAGGCCGGCCAGCAGCGTGGCGTCGTCCATCTTCGGCGCGCCCTTGCGGCGCTCCGGCGTGCGGGGAGAGGTGCCCGGAGTGTCCGGGTCGGGCGTGTCGCGGGGGCGATGGGGATCCGTCATCCGGTCGGGGGCTCCTGATGGCGTGGAACGAAAGCAGCCCGCCGTCGGTGACGGCAGGTGCCCTACCTTGTATCGGCCCGGTTCAAGGAAACGTGAGGGTGGTGTTGGGGCGTGGGGGAGGCGTTCAGGGTGCGGGTTGCATCGCGCTCGTCCCTCATCCGCCTTCGGCACCCACCCCGGCCGGGCGAAGCACGCCCGGCGTTCCGACGATCGCGCGGCATGCCGCGCAAGCAGATCGTCTTCACCCCCGCCTAGCGGGGAGAAGGAGAAGCGTTGTCCCGCCTCGCGGGGAGAAGGAACCGCCGCGCGTCAGGCGCGCAGGACGAGCGTGGGGGTTTCGTTGAGGGTGCCGTCTTCTTCGATCACCACATGACGCGTTGCGTCACGGTCGAACAACACCGGGATGGGCGCACAGAACAGCGGACGACGCACGAAGGCCAGGCGCCACTGGAAGATTTCCAGCGCTTCCAGCGTCATCAACTGCGCGGGCGTGAGGCCCACGCGCAACGCGGCGGCATCCTGCGCGGCGGTGGTCTTGCGGCGCTCGGACGCGCGCGGCGCCGCCGCCTTGGGGGCGGTGGCCTGCCAGGGGCCGGTGATGACGGAAGCGTGGGCGGCGTTGCGATGCATGGGGGCTCCAACAAATTCGGGTGACATCTGCTGCTACTAACGGCCACGGGCGGCCGCTATTTAGGGTGGTGATGACCTTGCAAGGCGTGTGCCGGAATGGGGGCGCGCAAGAAAAAAGCCCCGCGGGAGCGGGGCTTTTCTGGTGGGGATGGATCGCGCTTGCCCCTCATCCGCCCTTCGGGCACCTTCTCCCCGCTTGCGGGGAGAAGGAAAGGCAGCCTCCCGCCTCGCGGGGAGAAGGAGAGCATGCGCCCGCGTTGCGGGGGGAATCCCTCAGGCGAACGGGTCCTGCAGCACCATGGTGTGGTCGCGGTCGGGGCCGGTGCTGACGATGGCGAGCGGGCAGCCGGAGAGTTCTTCCAGCGCGCGCAGGTAGGCACGCGCGGCCGGCGGCAGCTTGTCCCACTCGGTCACGCCGTGGGTGTTCTCGTCCCAGCCCGGGAATTCCAGGTACACCGGCGTGCACTCTTCCCAACCGCCCGCATCCAGCGGCGCGTACTCGGTGCGCTTGCCACGGTATTCGTACGCGATGCAGATCTTCAGCGTCTTCATGCCGTCGAGCACGTCGAGCTTGGTGATGCACAGGCCGGAGATGCCGTTGATAGCCACGGCGCGCTTCAGCGCGACGATGTCCATCCAGCCGCAGCGGCGCGGACGGCCGGTGGAGGCGCCGTATTCCTGGCCGCGGTCGCGGATGCCCTGGCCGACGTCGTCGTCCAGCTCGGTCGGGAACGGGCCACCGCCCACGCGCGTGGCGTAGGCCTTGCAGATGCCCAGCACGTAGTCGATCGCGTCCGCGCCCACGCCGGTGCCGGCGAACGCACCGCCGACCGTGGTGTTGGAGCTGGTGACGTAGGGATAGGTGCCGTGGTCGATGTCGAGCAGCGCACCCTGCGCGCCTTCGAACAGCACGCGCTTACCCTGCTTGCGCAGGTCGTGCAGGATGCCGGCCACGTCGGACTTCATCGGCTGCACGTATTCGCCGAAGGCGAGGGCTTCGTCGTAGGTCTTCTGGAAGTCGACCGCGTCCACGCCCAGGTACTTGGTCAGCACGAAGTTGTGGTAGTCCAGCGCGGTGCGCAGCAGCTCTTCCAACTGCTTGGGGTAATGCAGGTCGGCCACGCGGATGCCGCGACGCGCCACCTTGTCTTCGTACGCCGGGCCGATGCCGCGACCGGTGGTGCCGATGGCCTTGCCGCCGGCGGCCTTCTCGCGCGCCTGATCCAGGGCGATGTGGTACGGCATGATCAGCGGCGTGGCCGGGGAGATCTTCAGGCGCGAACGCACTTCCACGCCGGCCGATTCCAGCTCGTCGATTTCCTTGATCAGCGCGGCCGGCGACAGCACCACGCCGTTGCCGATCAGGCACAGCGCGTCGGGGCGCAGGATGCCGGACGGGATGAGGTGGAGAACGGTCTTCTTGCCACCGATGACCAGCGTGTGGCCGGCATTGTGGCCGCCCTGGAAGCGGACGACGGCCCCGATTTCCTCGGTGAGCAGATCGACGATCTTGCCCTTGCCTTCATCGCCCCACTGGGCGCCGAGAACGACGACTGACTGACCCATGACGGGTAACTCCTCGATTGTTGGCGGCCATCGGGGCCACCGGAAGGGTCGCGCTGGTCCACGGCGCCGTTGCTGCCGGCAGGCTCCATCGGGGAGCCGCCCGCCACGCCTGGCCCAGACACGGAAAAAGCCGGCGGGCTTCCCATCGCGGGGGCCCGTCCGGCTTTTGTGCATTATCCGGGTTTCGGGGGACGGGGGCTACCCTGCCCCGGCACTTCCGTTCATCGCTTCAACACCCACAGGAACGTCAGCCCGAAGATCAGGATGAAGCCGCCGACCGCGCGCACCTGGCCGTCGGACATCTGCAGCAGTTGCAGCACGGCGCGCTTCCACCCGGCGGGAATGGCGAACAGCACCAGGCCTTCGAGGATGGCGACGAGGCACAGGGCGGACCAGAGGTCGGACATGGACGGATTCCCGGCCCCGCGACCAAGCGCAGGGCGATGAAAGACAGAGGGCTGAAACGGCACCGGCCGCCCTGGGGCGGCCGGTGGTAGAGGCTCAGCGATCGCTGCGCATGTACTGGAGGAAGGGGTCGTCCTTGTCCAGCACGATCACGCCCTGCCCGTCCTTGAACGAGACGCGGTAGGCCTCCAGGCTGCGCTGGAAGGCGTAGAACGCGGGGTCGCGGTTGGCGGCCACGCCGTACAGGCGGGCGGCTTCGGCATCGCCTTCGCCGCGCAGCTTCTGCGCATCGCGCTCGGCTTCGGCCAGCAGCACCGCGACGTCACGCTGGGCCTGCGCCTGCACGATCCGCGCCTGCTCGGCACCCTGCGCGCGCAGGGCGCTCGCCACCTGCGTGCGTTCGGCGCGCATGCGGTTGTAGACCTGGTCGATGACTTCGCTGTCGGTGGGCAGGTCGATCTGCTTGAAGCGGATGTCCACCACCTGCATGCCCAGGTTCTTGGCGCCGGCATTGATGCCGGGCAGCTGCTTCTCGATCAGTTCGTTGCGGTTGCCCGACACCAGCTGGGTCAGCGTGCGCGAGTTGATCTCGTTGCGCAGCGATTCCTTGATGATGGGCGCCAGGCGCTCGGTGGCCAGTTCGGCCTGGCCGCCGGTGGCGCGGTAGAAGTCCGCCGCGTTGACGATGAAGCCGATGGCGATGAAGTCGACGCTGACATCCTTGCGCTCGGAGGTCAGCGAGCGTTCCGGCGGGAACTCGTTGGCGGTGAAGCGGCGATCGAACACGCGCGCGGTTTCCAGCAGCGGCAGCTTGAAATGCAGGCCGGGGCCGATCTCGCTGCGCACCACGCGACCCAGGTTGAGCACCAGGCCCACCTGCCCTTCGCGCACCACGTAGACCGAGCCCATCAGGCCCAGCAGGACGGCCACGACGATACCGACGATCAGGGAATTCCTCATGGCTGCGCCTCCTCACGGCCGGCCGGGCGCGGTGAGCGCACCGCATTGCGGGAACTGGACGGGGTGCTTTCCACGGGCGGCATCATTTCGGTGGGAATCACGCCCGCGGGCAGCTGGCCGGAGGACGAGCCCGCGGCGTTGCCCATGGGCACGTAGATCAGCTGGCGGCTGTCGCCACCGACCACCTTGCGGTTGTCGGCCAGCACCTGTTGCACGGTATCCAGCCACAGGCGCTTGCGGGTGACTTCGGGGGCGTTGCGGTATTCGTCCAGCAGCAGGCTGAAGCGGGTCGCGTCACCGGTCGCCTTGGCGATGGCGGCGGTCTTGTAGCCTTCGGCCTGGGTACGGATCTGCTGCGCGTCGCCGCGCGCCTCGGGCACGATCTTGGCCGCGACAGCGCGTGCCTGCGACACCAGGCGCTCGTTCTCCTGCTGCGCGCTGTTGACCTCGTCGAACGCCGGCTTGACGGCTTCCGGCGGGCGGGCGTCCTGCAGGCTCAGCTCGGTGACGACCAGGCCGGTGCGGTACGCCTCCAGCGAGGCCTGCAGCGCGGTGCCGGCGGTGGCCGACAGCGGGCCGCGGTTGTTGAGCGCGGCGTCCAGGTCGGAACGGCCGATCACTTCGCGCACCGCGCTCTGCGCGGTCTGCTCCAGCACGCGGGTGGCGTCGGTGGTGCCGAACAGGAACAGCTTGGGATCGCCCACGCGGTACTGCACGTTGAACGACACGGTGATGATGTTCTCGTCACGCGTCAGCACCGGCAGGCTGTTGCTGAAGGTGCGCACGCCGGTGGCGTTGACCTTGGTGACGCTTTCGATGGGCCAGGGGAACTTGAAGTTCGGGCCGGGCTGCATGGTGCGCACGTACTGGCCGAAGCGCAGCACGACGCCGCGGTCCTGTTCGCCGATCAGCTGGAAGCTGGAGAACAGCACCAGGATGCCCACGCCCAGCAGCACCCAGCGCAGCGGATTGCCGCCACCGCCGAAGCCGCCGAACAGGCCGCGCAGGCGGTCGAGTACGTCGCCGATGCCACCGCCTCCCTGCGGGGTGCGCGGCTTCCAGTTGTTGTTCCGGTTGCCGTTGTTGCCAGATCCGCCGCCGCCACTGCCAGGGGTGTTCCAGGCCATGCCCACTCCGTATTGAAAGATTCGCGCGGCCGGGGCCCACGCAGGTTTCGATTCTACTAGATAGGGGCGGCCCGGCCGGGAGGCAAGGCCGGGAGGTCATGCCCCCGCCCCGCTCTCCTGTGGGAGCGACGTAAGTCGCGAACGGGCCACGCCAATCTTGCGGGTTTGCCGGGGAAGAGCTTCGCGACTTACGTCGCTCCCACATCCACACCCACAACCGCGGGACCCGCCATCCCTACTGCCAGTCTTCCCGCTCCACCTTCGGCAGCAGCGCCTCCAGCGGATGCCCGCCGGCTTGCGAGGCCAAGCGCTGCGCGTCGGCCAGGGCCAGGTCGAGGGTGACGCGCCAGCCGTTCTCTTCGAAATCCTCTGCCAGCACCGCGCCCAGCGCATGCAGGCGCGAGCGCAGGCGCGCGGAGTTCGCCGGCAGGTGCAGTTCGCCGCGCACGCGCTGGAAGCCCAGTCGCTGCGCCAGCGCGCCCTTCAGCAGGTCGATGCCGACGCCGTCGCGTGCGGACAGCCAGACGCGCTCGCGGCCCATGCCGGCGCTGGGGGCGTCGCCTTCGTCTACACCGGGATCGGGCTGGTCGTGGCGCGGTTCGGCGCCTTCGATGCGGTCGATCTTGTTGAACACCAGCATCTGCGGCAGGTCGCCAGCGCCGATTTCCTGCAGCACCTCGTCGACCTGCGCGATGCGTTCCTCGCGGTGCGGGTCGGCGGCGTCGATGACGTGCAGCAGCAGGTCGGCTTCGCGCGCTTCGCTCAGGGTGGAGCGGAAGGCGGCGACCAGTTCGTGCGGCAGGTCGCGCACGAAGCCCACGGTATCGGCCAGCACCACCGCGCCGCCCGGCAGGTCGATGCGGCGCACGGTGGGGTCCAGCGTGGCGAACAGTTGGTCTGCGGCGTAGGCCTCGGCGCCGGTCAGTACGTTGAACAGGGTGGATTTGCCGGCGTTGGTGTAACCCACCAGCGCGACGCGCGGCAGTTCGCTGCGCACGCGGGCACGGCGCATCTGGGTGCGCTGCACTTCCACTTTTTCCAGCCGCTTCTGCAGTTGTTCGACGCGCTTCTGCAGCAGGCGGCGGTCGGTTTCCAGCTGGGTTTCGCCGGGGCCGCGCAGGCCGATGGAACCGCCGCGCTGGCGCTCCAGGTGGGTCCAGCCGCGGATCAGTCGCGTGGCCATGTGGCGCAGCTGCGCCAGTTCCACCTGCAGCTTGCCCTCGTGGCTGCGCGCACGCTGCGCGAAGATGTCCAGGATCAGCCCCGTGCGGTCCAGCACGCGGCGCTGCAGGAGTTTTTCCAGGTTGCGTTCCTGGCCCGGCGACAGCGGGAAGTTGACCAGGATGAGGTCGGCGCCGGTGGCATCGGCGGCGGCCTTCACTTCCTCCAGCTTGCCGCTGCCGATCAGCGTGGAGGGATTGGGACGGTCGATGCGCGCCGTCAGCAGCGCGGCGACGGTCGCGCCGGCCGAACGTGCGAGATCGCTGAACTCTTCGGTGAGGCCGTCGTCGGGACGGCCGCCGGCATGCGGCTGGATCAGCAGCGCATGCTCGCCCTTGCGGGATCTTTCAAACAATGGGGTCGTGCCTCTTCAATCGAGGCACGCATTATCACGCGGTTTCGTCGTCGCCGCCTTCGGCGTCTTCGTCACCCTGCTGCACGTAGCCGCCGCCCGGCCCCACGCGCACGTTGCGCGCCGGCACCACGGTGGAAATGGCGTGCTTGTAGACCATCTGGCTGACCGTGTTGCGCAGCAGGACCACGAACTGGTCGAAGGATTCGATGGTGCCCTGCAGCTTGATGCCGTTGACCAGGTAGACCGACACCGGGACGCGCTCGCGCCGCAGTGCATTCAGGAAAGGATCCTGCAGGGATTGCCCCTTGGACATGACGTACTCCCGCCTTGCGTTCTTATAGTTAGGTATGTGGTGCCGTGCCGGGCCGACGAACTGCTCCCCTGTCGTCCCGGAGCCCCGATGTTACACAACATCGGCCCGGCGGGGCGTTGCCAAGTCAGGCAACGGGTCCCAATTCCGGACAATGTGGCCCAAACGGCCCACGATCACGGCAGGAACAGGGCCAGTGCGTCGTCCAGGCGGGCGCGATCGGTGGCCGGATCGAACCAGCGTGCGTCCAGTTCTCCGCGCAACCAGGTCAGCTGGCGCTTGGCGAGCTGGCGGGTGGCGGCGATGGCGCGCTCGCGGAAGGTCGCCGCATCGCCCTGGCCGTCGAGGTACTCCCACGCCTGGCGATAGCCCACGGCACGCACTGCGGGCAGATCGAGGGGCGCGGCGACGGCCTGCATGGCGGGCAGTGCGCGCAGGCGGTGGACCTCGTCGAGGAAGCCCTGTTCGAGCATCAGGTCGAAGCGACGCGCGATGCGCTCATGCAGCACGGTGCGGTCGGCCGGTGCGAGTACCAGCTTCAGCACGCGGAACGGCAGGCGCATGCCGCGTGCTTCGCGCTGCCACTGGCTGATGGGCTTGCCGGTGAGCCGGTACACCTCCAGCGCACGCTGGATGCGCTGCGGGTCGGTGGCATGGATGCGCGCGGCGGCGGCGGGATCGACCTGGGCCAGCGCCGCATGCAGGGTCGGCCAGCCCTGCGCTTGCGCTTCTGCGGTGATGCCGGCGCGCAATGCGGTGTCTGCCGCCGGCATGGCGGCCAACCCTTCGAGCAGGGCCTGGAAGTAGAGTCCCGTGCCGCCTGCGAGGATCGGCAATCGTCCGCGCGATGCGATGCCGTCCAGCGCGCCGCGTGCGTCCTGCGCGAACTCGGCGGCGGAATACGCCTGCCACGGGTCACGCACGTCCAGCAGGTGATGCGACACGCATGCCTGCTCTTCCGCCGTGGGTTTGGCCGCGCCGATGTCGAGGCCGCGATAGACCAATGCCGAATCGACGCTGACGATCTCGCCATTGAAACGTTGCGCCACTTCCAGCGCGAACGCGGTCTTGCCCGACGCGGTCGGGCCCATGATGGCGATGGCGAGGGGACGGGCATCGAGCGGCATGAGGGCATTGTCGCATCCGCCCGCCACGCAGCCCGGCGTGGCGGCTGGGCCGGCCATCTACTCGTCGTCGGGCCAGCGGATCGTCGGCGCGGCGGTCGGCTTGCGGGGCGCCGGGATGGCCGCGACGGCATTCCATATCTTCAACGCATCCACCGTGGCGGCCACGTCGTGTACCCGCACGATGGCCGCGCCGCGCTGCGTGGCGATCAAGTGCGCGGCCACCGATCCGGACACGCGGTCGGCCGGCACCTCACGGCCGGTGAGCTGCCCGATGCTGCGCTTGCGCGACAGGCCCGCCAGCACCGGCACGCCGAGCTCGACGAACCGCTCCAGCTGCGCCAGCAACTGCAGGTTGTGTGGGGTGTCCTTGCCGAAACCGAAGCCGGGATCGATGACGATGTGCTTCTTCGCGATGCCGGCCATTTCGGCCGCGAAGATGCGCTCGGCGAGGAACCGGTGCACCTCGCCGACAACGTCGTCGTATTGCGGGGCGGCCTGCATCGAACGCGGCTCGCCCTGCATGTGCATCAGGACCACCGGGACACCGAGTGCCGCGGCGGCGTCGAGCGCACCGTCGCGGCGCAGGCCGTAGACGTCGTTGATCATGCCCGCGCCGGCCTGCACGGCCGCGCGCATCACGTCCGGCTTGGAGGTATCGATGCTGATCGGTACCGCGACCTGCGCGGCAAGACGCTCGATCACCGCCACGACGCGGCGCAGCTCTTCCTCGACCGGCACCTCGTCCGCGCCGGGACGCGTGGATTCGCCCCCGATGTCGAGCAGGTCCGCGCCCTCTTCCACCAGCCTCAGCGCATGCGCGACGGCGGCCTCGGTGGTGTCGTGCGCGCCACCGTCGGAGAACGAATCCGGGGTGACGTTGACGATGCCCATGACCTGCGGGCGGTCAAGCCGGAGGATGCGGCCGGCGCAGTCGAGCTGGGGGACGGTGTCGAACATGCGCTTCTCCGGATGTGCTGCGCGCATTGTAGAGCGCACCCCGTTGTGGGAGCGACGCCAGTCGCGACTCATCATCCGAGGGCCGCGACGCGCGAAGCATCGCGACCTGCGTCGCTCCCGCCAGACCGAAACGACGAAGGCCTGGCATGGCCAGGCCTTCGCGTCACGCGACGGGTGGATCAACGCGCCTCAGGTCTGCGCGGCCGGTCCACCGATCGGCGGCAGCGGACGCGACTCGGGCTTGTCGTCGTCCTTGCCGGTCTTGTTCCAGCCCATCGGCGGCGGCGGCTCGCGCCCTTCCATGATGGCGTCGATCTGCGGCACGTCGATCGTTTCGTACTCCAGCAACAGCTGCGACATGGTGTGCAGCTTGTCCATGTTCTCCGTCAGGATCGTCTTGGTACGCGCATAGGCGCGATCCAGGATGGCGCGGACGACTTCATCGATCCGGCGCGCGGTCTCGTTGGAGACATTCTTGTGCTGGGTGACCGAGCGGCCGAGGAAGACTTCGTCCTCTTCCTCGCCATAGGCGATCGGGCCCATCTCGTCGCTCAGGCCCCACTTGGTGACCATGTTGCGGGCCATCTTGGTGGCTCGCTCGATGTCGTTGGAGGCGCCGGTGGTGACCTTGTCGGCACCGAAGATCAACTCCTCGGCGACGCGGCCGCCATACAGCGAACACAGCTGCGATTCGATGGCGACGCGGTTGAGCGAATACTTGTCGCCCTCCGGCAGGTACATCGTCACGCCCAGCGCGCGGCCGCGCGGGATGATGGTGACCTTGTAGACCGGGTCGTGTTCCGGCACCAGGCGGCCGACGATGGCATGGCCTGCCTCGTGGTAGGCGGTGAGCGTCTTTTCGTCCTCGCTCATCGCCATCGAACGGCGTTCGGCGCCCATCAGGATCTTGTCGCGCGCACGGTCGAAGTGGTCCATGCGGACTTCCTTCGCGTTCTCGCGCGCGGCGAACAGCGCCGCTTCGTTGGCGAGGTTGGCCAGGTCGGCACCGCTGAAGCCGGGCGTACCACGGGCGATCACCATCGGCTCGACGTCATCGGCCAGCGGCAGTTTGCGCATGTGCACGCGCAGGATCTGCTCGCGGCCCTTCACGTCCGGCAGACCCACCACGACCTGGCGGTCGAAGCGACCCGGACGCAGCAGCGCCGGGTCCAGCACGTCGGGACGGTTGGTGGCGGCGATGACGATGACGCCTTCGCCACCCTCGAAGCCGTCCATCTCGACCAGCAACTGGTTCAAGGTCTGCTCGCGCTCGTCATGACCGCCGCCCAGGCCGGCACCGCGGTGGCGGCCGACGGCGTCGATCTCGTCGATGAAGATGATGCAGGGGGCGTGCTTCTTGGCCTGCTCGAACATGTCGCGCACGCGGCTGGCGCCGACGCCGACGAACATCTCGACGAAATCCGAACCGGAAATGCTGAAGAACGGCACCTTGGCTTCGCCGGCGATGGCCTTGGCCAGCAGCGTCTTGCCGGTGCCGGGCTGGCCGACCATCAGCACGCCGCGCGGGATCTTGCCGCCCAGCTTCTGGAACTTGCCCGGGTCGCGCAGGAACTCGACCAGTTCGCCGACTTCTTCCTTCGCCTCGTCGCAGCCGGCGACGTCCGCGAAGGTCACCTTCACCTGGTCCTCGCCCTGCAGCTTGGCGCGCGACTTGCCGAAGGACATCGCGCCCTTGGCACCGCCACCACCGCCCTGCATCTGGCGCATGATGAAGATCCAGAAGCCGATGATCAGCAGCACGGGCAGGAAGTTCAGCAGGATGGCGACCAGCGAGATGCCGCTCTCGGGCTGCTCGCGGTCGATGGTGACGTTCTTGCTGAGCAGCGTGTCGACGAGCTTGTCGTCCTGCGGACCGTAGACCGTACCGCTCGAACTGTCCTTGCGCTTGAAGGCAATGGCGTTGGTGGCGAGGTTGCTCTCGTTGGTGAACTCCACCGATGCCACGCGACCGGATTCGACTTCCTGCAGGAACTCGGAATAGGTGATCGGCCCGCCAGTGGCAGTCGCCCCGCCCTTGGGCGAGAAGCTCTGGAAGACGACCATCAGCACGACGGCGACGACTACCCACAGCAGCAGATTCTTGGTCAGGTCGTTCATCCTCATCGGCTCCGGCGTTCCTCTTTCGTAATACGCACTTTACGTCACCTTACTTGATCTGGATCCGCTTGCCCTGTCCCAAGGCATACACCTCGGGGGAGCGCTTGCGGGACGCGTCCGGCTTGCGGATCGCCACCTTGTCATAGCGGCGGCGAAGCTCGCGGATGTAGTCGTCGGAACCGGTGCCCTGGAACAACTTGATCAGGAACGCCCCGCCCGGCTTCAGGTGGCTGTCGGCGAACTCCATCGCCAACTCCGCCAGGTGCATCATCCGCGGCTGGTCGACCGCATCCACACCACTCTTATTGGGGGCCATATCCGACAGCACAAGGTCCACGGGAGCGCCGTCCAGCATGGCTTCCAGCTGGGATAGGACGCTGTCTTCCCTGAAATCCCCATGAAGGAAGTCCACGCCCGCCAGAGGCGGCATGTCCAGGATGTCCATGGCCACCACCCGGCCGCTGTCGCCCATCGCCTGGCGGACGAACTGCGACCAGCCGCCCGGCGCGGCGCCCAGGTCGACCACGACCATGCCCGGCTTGAGCAGTCGGTCGCGCTCCAGCAGTTCTTCCAGCTTGTAGGCAGCCCGCGACCTCAAGCCCTCGGCCTGGGCCTTCTTCACGTAGGGATCGGAGAAGTGTTCCTTCAGCCAGCGCTGGCTGCTCTTGCTGCGGGTAGCCATGTCGGCGAGGTCTCCGGGCACGCTGCGACGGGAGCCGCCGGAGCCGTTCGTGGGGGTGGCCATGATACCCTGATCACCCTTTTGAACCCGTACCGTGCCGCATGCCTGTTGCCCTGACCGCTGCCCAGACCCGTTTCCTGCGCGGCCAGGCCCACGACCTGAAGGCGCTGCTGCAGATCGGCAACAAGGGAGTCACGCCGGCCTTCATCGCCGAGCTGGATGCCGTGCTCGAGCAGCACGAACTGGTCAAGGTGAAGGTCGCCGGCGAGGACCGCGACGCCCGCGATGCAATGATCGACGATCTGGCCGACAAGGCCGACGCCGCCCTGGTGCAGCGCATCGGCCACACGGCCGTGCTGTATCGGCCCAGCAAGGAACGCCGGCACATCGTGCTGCCGCGCGGCTGATCCCGGCGCGCAGGTCGCCCGCCATGCAACTGAACCACGAACTGCCCGACTACGCCTTCACCCTGCGGTCCGCCGACGGCCAGTCCGCCCGGGTGAACGACCGGACGCTGTCGGCCAGCTTCATCCTCTCACCGCAGCAACTCGTCGAAGACTGGCCGGTACGCGACAGCGCTTCGCTTGCACCGGACGATCTGGCGCCGCTGCTGGCGCTGAAGCCGGAAGTGGTCCTGCTGGGCACCGGCGACCGACAGGTATTTCCGCCAGCCGCGGTGATGGCCGCCTGCCTGCGCCAGGGGATCGGTCTTGAGGTCATGACGAACGCCGCCGCCGCCCGCACGTTCAACGTGCTGGCCAGCGAATCGCGCAAGGTCGTGGCCGGGTTCCTGCTGGCGCCACGCTGACCGCGTCATGGCGATGCGGCACCTGCTCCTGCTGCCCGTCATCCTGTTCGCCACCGCATGCACCCGGACTGCACCGGATGCCGGGCAGCGCTACGATCATTGGCGGCAGGGCGCTGGCGCACAGAGCCTGATCGCTTACGAGCGCATGCTGACCGACGCCGGTGTCGGCGATGTGGTGCCGATGCATGCGCTGCTGCGCTCCAGCCGCCGCTGGCGGACCTGCCAGGCGCCGGAATTCCTGCTGCCCCCTTCCGACCGCGCCGCCGCCATCGTGCCGACCCTCCGCGTGGTCGCGCAATTGCAGGCCTTGGGCATCGTCGAAGGCAGCAACGCGCGCTCCGGTTACCGGTCCGCCGTGCTGAACCGCTGTTCGGGAGGGAGCACCCGCAGCCGCCACCTCCTCAACAATGCGCTGGATTTCGACCTCGCCGACGGCAGCCAGGCAAGCGCCCTGTGCGAGTTCTGGCGCACGCGGGGTTCGTCACTGGCGATGGGACTGGGCTTCTACACCCCGACCAGGATCCACATCGATACGTCCGGGCACCGCACCTGGGGCAACGACCACCGGCGCGGAACCTCACTGTGCGCCACCGGCGCGGCGGCTCAGTCGGCCGCGCGGGCCAACCGCACCCGGACACCGTAGTGGTCGGACGGCCAGGCGCCCTTCGCGTCGGACTGGTCAAGGATGATGTCCGCGTCGACGACGCGGAACGCATCGCGCTGGGCGAAGACGTGATCGATGCGGATCGCCGGATGACCCAGATGCGTGTTGAGCGTGGTGTGCACCGGCGTGTTGGTGTCCACGCCCGCGTGCGCCTCCGAGTACGCTTCGAGGAAGCGCACGCGCAGCGGCGCCAGTTCCGGCGTGTCCGAACGCGTGTTGAAGTCGCCGCCGATGATCGAGGGTGCGTCACCGGCCGTCTCGTCGATCAGCGCGAGCACGCCCCCGATCTGCTCGGCGCGAATCGCCCCGCCCTCCGGCTTGTAATGCAGATGGGTCACGTAGACGTTCAACGGGATGCCGTGCACCGTCGTCCGGACCCAGCCCGCATTCCGGTAATCGTCGAGTGGCGCGAGCTTCACTTCACGCGACTGTTCTATCGCGCCTTTGACCAGGATTGCGTTGCCATACCGTCGCGCTTGTTGCGGCGCATCGGCCGAGAAGAACCGGTACTGGTAGCCCAGGCGTGATGCCAGCACCTGCGCCTGGTTGGGCAAGGCCGCGTCCTGCAGCACTTCCTGCAATACGATCACGTCAGGCGCCAGGGTTTTCAACTCGGCAAAGATCATGTCCCGGCGATGAGGCCAGTCCTGCTTGTCGTGCCACAGATTGAGGGTGACCACATCGACGGTCGATGGAGTTTGCTTGCTGCGTGGACGCTGGCACGCGGTCAGGGCCAGCACCAGGATCACCAACAGGGCCGCCAGGACCGGCTTCCACCACGCTGGCAGGATAAGCGGAAACATGTTCAGCGCTTCGGCAGATACTGCAGCGGATCGACGGGTTTGCCGTCGTGGCGGATCTCGAAATGAAGCATTTCGCGCGAGGCACCGCTGCTGCCCATTTCGGCGATCTGCTGGCCCGCCTTGATGTTCTGGCCTTCATTCACCAGCCGCTTGCGGTTGTGGCCGTAGGCGGACAGCCAGGCTTCGCTGTGCTTGATGATGATCAGTTCGCCATAGCCCACCAGGCCGGCGCCGGAGTACACCACTACGCCGTCCGCCGCCGCGCGCACCGCCTGGCCGCTGCTGCCTGCGATGTCGATGCCCTGCTTGGTGGCGTCACCGGCAGCGAAACGTCCGATCAGATGGCCTTCCGCAGGCCAACGCCACGAGAATCCGGCATTCACCGGTGCTGGCGTCGCAACAGGGCGCGTGACCGGAGCGGGAGGCGGCGTCGGGCGCGTCGTCGCACCGGTGGCGGGCCTGGAGGGTGTCGTCGTCGCGGTCGTCCGCGTGCCTGCGCTGCCTGGATACAGCTTCAACGACTGCCCCGGATAGATCGTGTACGGCGGCGCGATGCCGTTCCAGCGCGCGAGGTCGTTGACGTCGACCCCATTGCGGAATGCGATGCCGAACAGGGTATCGCCACGCTGCACGCGTACCGTCGTGCCCGGCTTGGCCTGCGAAGGTTTGCGGGTGGATGACGAGGACGGTTCGCGTACCACCGTGGTCGAGCAGGCGCCCAGCATCGCCACGGCGAAGCCGATCAGGAGGGCGCGCGTCATTCGATTGCCGGAGCGGAGCGTCGTGGTCATGCGTGGAGTCGTTTCCTCAAGGCGTGGCTTGGCGGCTTCAACCGGTCAATCGCTGGAACAGTTCGCGCACAGCGACGCCGCCGCCGCCGATCAGCACACTGAAGTAGACGATGGTGCCGATGTTGGCCAGATGGCCCAGCAGGATCGCACCCCCGTCGCGCTGGATGAAGCCGATGGCATACAACAGCAACGCCAAGGCTGGCAGGGTATTGCTGAATGGGACGAATCCGAACGGTGCCATCAACAGCAGCGCCGCGAGGATGAAAGCAAGATTGTTGAGCGTCCCCTGCCCCACACCATCGACGAAGAAGCGCAGGCGGCGTGGCCGGCTGATCTTCTCCATCCGGCGGACCCATACCAGCCCTCCGACCAGGCCCGGACGCAGGCGATCGGCCGGCAGTGCCTTGTCCTTCACGCGCGCCGGCAGCCACAACGGCCGATTGATCAGCCGGCTTACTCCGACCAGCAGGATGGCCGCGCCAAACACGGTGCTGACGCCCGGGATCGACACCGGGATCAGGAACACCAGCGTCAGCAGGATGGTCAGCAGCAGCAGGCCTTCGTCGCTGAAGACATCCAGCAGTTCACCCAGGCTCAGCGTGTCCGGAGGAAGGCGCTCGATGATGTCCGCCAGTTGCTCGCCCAGCGAAGCCGCCTGATCGAGCGCATCGCCGTCGTGTCGCGGATCCGTCACGCCGCTCAATCCAGGGTTCCCGACAGCAGCGGCACGAATACCACCGGCGCCAGCGTGGTTTCCTCCACGCTGCCATCCGGGCGCTTCAGCAGGCGCACCAGCGACTGCGAACCGCTGCCGCCGACGGGCGCGACAAGTTGTCCGCCCACTGCGAGTTGCTCCACCAGCACGGGCACCAGTGCGGGCGCAGCGGCGGTCACGATGATCGCATCGTACGGGCCGTGCTCGGCCCAGCCGATGCGCCCGTCGTCGTGCTTGCTGCGCACATTCATGCCCAACTGGCGCAGGCGCTTGCGGGCTTGCCGCAGCAGGTCGCCGATGCGCTCGACGGTATGCACTTCGAGTCCAAGCATGGCGAGCACCGCCGCCTGGTAGCCCGAACCCGTGCCGATCTCCAACACCTTCTTCGGCGAGGTTTCCAGCAGCACCTCGGTCATCCTCGCCACCACCCAGGGCTGGGAAATGGTCTGGCTGTGGCCGATCGGCAGCGCCGTGTCCTCATAGGCGCGCGTCGCCAGCGCCTCATCGACGAACAGGTGGCGCGGCAGCGTGCGGATGGCATTGAGCACGCGCTCATCGGCGATGCCGGACTCGCGCAGGCGCTCGACCAGGCGATCGCGCACGCGCTGCGAGGTCATGCCCATGCCGACGGCCTCGGGCTGCAGACGCAACCGTGGCGTCATGGGGAGTCCTCGAGGGCGGCGGTCAATCCACCCACCCATCCGGCGACCTTTTCCAGCGCCTGGTAGCGCGTCAGATCGACATGGATCGGCGTGATGGAAATATGGCCGGTGCGCACGGCATGGAAATCGGTGCCGGGGCCTGCGTCCTGCTCGCGCCCCGCGGGACCGATCCAGTACACGGTACGGCCGCGCGGGTCGGGCTGCGGCACGCACGGCTCGGAGCGGTGGCGATTGCCGAGACGGGTGACCTCGAAACCTCGCAGATCGGACCAGGCCAGATCAGGTACGTTGACGTTGAGGATGGTGTCCGCCGGCAGCGGATCGGACTTGAGCCGGGCCACGATCTCCACGGCGGCTCGCGCGGCGGTCTCATAGTGCTTCGCATCGTGGTTGCGGGTGACCAGCGACATCGCCACCGCCGGCAAGCCGAGGAAACGGCCTTCCATCGCCGCCGACACCGTGCCGGAGTAGATGACGTCGTCGCCCAGGTTGGCCGTGTTGTTGATGCCCGACACCACGATGTCGGGCTCGAATTCCAGCATCCCGGTCAATGCCAGGTGCACGCAGTCCGTCGGCGTGCCCGCCACGCTGCAGGTGTAGTGATCGATGCGCTTGAGCCGGATCGGCAGGTCCAGCGTCAGGGAATTGCTGGCACCCGAGCGGTCGCGGTCGGGAGCGACCACGTACACTTCGTGGCCCGCGCTGCGCAGGCCTTCTGCCAGGATTCGGATGCCGGGGGCGTCGACGCCGTCGTCGTTGCTGACCAGTACGCGCATGGGTTTCCTCGAGGACGGCCCCATGATACCGGAAGCGCGCCGCTGCTTCCCGCGCTTGCGTCACGCGGCGATGCCGCTACGCTGATGGCATGTCCCGCCCCACGCCTCCCGATGACGACGATGCCTCGCTGTTCCGCGACGCGATCGGCGAGGTGCGGCGGCTGCAGGAAGCCCCGCCGCCGCCACGCAAGCCGCCACCGCGGCCTTCGGCGCGCATGGCTGAGCGCGACGAGCACGAAGCGCTTGGAGAATTCCAGCGCGGCATGGAAACCCTGGATGCGAGGTCCGCCGGCGATGTACTGAGCCATCGTCGCGAAGTGCTTTCGGCGCGCGCCTTCCAGCGCCTCAAGCGTGGGCAGTTCTCGGTGCAGGACGAACTGGACCTGCACGGCGCCACCGCGCTGCAGGCCGAGGGACTGCTGCGCCGGTTCTTCGCGGAAGCCCATGCCCATGATCACGGCTGCGTGCGCGTGATCCATGGCAAAGGCCAGCGCTCCGATGGCGATGCACCGGTACTGAAGAATCTCGTGGACCGGATATTGCGCCAGCGCGCGGACGTGCTGGCGTTCCATTCGGCGCCGCCTGCGCAGGGTGGCACGGGGGCGGTGCTGGTATTGCTGGCACGAAACCGTCGTTGATCACGCCCCCATGCCGGTGTGCCGACGGCATGGGGTGATCACGCAGGGAGTGCAACTCACTGCTTGTCGGTGGTGCGGTCTTCGATCCGCGGCGGATTCACCCATGTCAGGTGGATGCCGCGACGCTTGGCGATCCGCTCGACATAGGCGATGTACTGCTGTTCAGCGGTCAATTGACGCTGGACGGGCGGCGATGAACTGGCGGTTCCTCGGGTACTGGCGCATGCAGCCAGCAAGGCGCAGACGGACAACACAACTGCAAGGCGAAGCATGGTGTTCATGGCGACCCTCCGGCGTGTGGAAAGAACCTGTGGAGCGCCCTCCAGCCGTCAGCTGCCGATCGGCGCTGGGGACGCCTGTTTCCGCTTATACGCCTGCTGGACGGCGCTTCCAGTGCCTTCAGTCGCGTTCCGACGGACGGTCCTGTGGCTGCGACGCGTCCCGCGCCGAACCCAGTTCATGGAGCACTGCGGTGGCATAGCTCCCGGGCGGCAGCGCGAATCCCAGCCGCAGCACGTCCGTCGACAGCCATTCCCAGGCCAGTCCGTCGGGCCTCAACCGCAATGAGCGCCGTTCCTGCTTCAGCCCCTCGCGCTCCAGCCCGGCCCGCAGTGCGGCCGCATCATCGCCCTGCAGCGCGGTCTCTTCGCAAGCGCGCGCGGCAGACTGCACGCGCAGTTCTCCCTGCCCCCACAACGGACCGGAGGGATGGATGTCGAAGTCCGCCAGTCGCTCCGCCAGCGCCTCGCTCCAGGGTTCCGGCCCGAACACGCTGCGGCTGCCCGCCAGCGTCCAGACCTCGCCCTCCAGCCCCCGGTTCCAGCTGCCATCGGCGATCCGGGCCGCCAGCACCCGGTTGAACAGGGCCGAGCGGGCCGCCGACAACAGTATCGAGCGCTGTTCGCGACGCACCCGCCGCCCCGCGAACATCGCCAATGCCGCCGCGACATTGCCGCCGTCGCGACCGAACCGCTGTTCGCCGAACCAGTTCGGGAGGCCATGCGCGGCGATGTCGCGCAATCGCGCCTCGATGGCATCGGCATCGCCAACGACATCGCGCAGCACCAGTTCGAAGCGATTGCCCGCCAAGGCGCCGCGCGGGAGCTTGCGCGAATGCCAGGTCGACTCGATCACCGCCAGATCGTCGGACGCAAGGGCCGCCAGATCGGGCGCCGTCTTGCGTGGCAGATGGACGCTGAAACGCTGTCGCGTGACCGCGTGCCGGTCCTTCAGGCCCGCATACCCCACGCCCATCTCCGCGATGCCCGCCCACGCGGCGATGCGCTTGGCCGCGAACGGGGTGTTCATGCCGCGCTTCTCGACGGTCAGCAGCAGGTGCTCACCCTCGCCGGACGGCGCGAAGCCGGGCAATTCCTCCACGAAGAAGTCTTCGGGCGTGTTGCGCATGGTCGCGGACAGCACGGGTGCGCCGAAGGCGCGGGGCAGGTCTTCGCTCACGCCTTCACCAGCAACACGACCGCCTGCGCCGCGATGCCCTCGCCACGGCCGGTGAACCCCAGCGTCTCGGTGGTGGTGGCCTTGATGCTGACGGCGTCGGTATCGATGCCCAGGTCTTCCGCCACGCATGCGCGCATCGCACCGGCATGCGGACCGACCTTCGGCCGCTCGCAGATCACGGTGACGTCGGCGTTGCCGACGCGCCAACCCCGCTCAACGATCAGCGCGTTGCAGTGACGCACGAATGCGCGGCTGTCTTCGCCCTTCCAGCGGTCATCGGACGGCGGAAAGTGCTTGCCGATGTCGCCCAGTGCCAGCGCGCCCAGCATGGCGTCGCACAGCGCATGCAGCACCACGTCGCCATCGCTGTGCGCGAGCACGCCACGTTCATGGGGCACGCGCACGCCCCCGAGCATGACATGGTCGCCGTCGCCGAAGGCGTGCACATCGAAGCCCTGGCCGATGCGGATGTTCACGGAGTTCTGCATGTGGATCCCGTCTTCCTCAGCGGGCGCGTTGCGCCAGCTCGAACGCGAACCGCGCCAGGTCCGCCGGCGTGGTGATCTTGAAGTTGCTTTCCGAGCCTTCCACCAACAGCGGCCGCAGGCCCAGGCGCTCCATCGCCATCGCCTCGTCGGTGACATCGACGCCCTCGGCGAGTGCGGATTCCAATGCGCGGGTCAGCTGCAAGCGGCGGAACAGTTGCGGCGTGAAGGCACGCCACAGCCGCTCGCGTGGTTCTGTGGCATCGATGCCGCCATCGTCACCGGCACGCTTCAATGTATCGCGCACAGGCGCGGCGAGGATCGCGCCCACCGGGTCGTTGCGGCCACGTTCCAGCAGTTGCGACAGATCCGCCAGCGACAGGTTGGGTCGCGCAGCGTCGTGCACCAGCACGAAGTCGTCGGCGCGCACGTCTCCCGGCAGCGACTGAAGGCCAGCCAGCACGGACGCCGCACGGCTCGCACCGCCGATGCAGGCGCGCACCGGCTTGCCCGCGAACTCGGTCCAGCGTGGCCAGTCCGAATCGTTCTCCGATACCGGCACCACCGCGCCTTCCACCGCGTCATGCGCGAACAGGGCCGCCAATGTGTGTGCGATCAGCGGCGCGCCATCGACCACAAGATACTGCTTGGGAAGCTCACCGCCGAAGCGGGTGCCGCGTCCCGCCGCGGGCACGACAGCCCAGATGCGGGCCATCAGGGAACGGGGTCCGCGACGCCAGCGTCGCTTCCAGCGTCTTCCGTGGCCGCGACCGGTGTCGCCGCAGCCGCTTCGACCACGCGGTAGAACTTCTCGCCCGGCTTGATCATGCCCAGTTCGCTGCGTGCGCGCTCCTCGACCGCCGATTCACCGGACTTGAGGTCCTCGACTTCGGCGGCGAGCGCATCGTTGCGCTCCTGCAGGCCGGCATTCTCGCGCTTCTGCGATTCGACCTGCTGTTCCAGCGCGACGACCTGGCCCGAACTGCCGACACCGAACCAGAACTTGTACTGCAGCCATCCCAGCAGCAGCACGAGCACCAGCAGGAGCCAGGGCGTCTTGCGCATGGATTACTTCTTCAGCGACACGAAGGCGTTGCGGCCAGCGTAGCGTGCCTTGCTTCCCAGCGCTTCTTCGATGCGCAGCAGCTGGTTGTACTTGGCCACGCGGTCGCTGCGGCACAGCGAGCCGGTCTTGATCTGCGTGGCCGTGGTAGCCACCGCGATATCGGCGATGGTGGTGTCCTCGGTTTCACCGGACCGGTGCGAGACGACCGCGGCGTAGTTGGCGTGGTGGGCCATCGCAATGGCTTCCAGCGTCTCAGTCAGCGTGCCGATCTGGTTGACCTTGATCAGGATGGCGTTGGCGGTGCCCGATTCGATGCCTTCCTTGAAGATCTTCGGGTTGGTGACGAACAGGTCGTCGCCGACCAGCTGCACCTTCTTGCCGATCCGGTCGGTCAACAGCTTCCATCCCGCCCAATCGTCCTCGGCCAGGCCGTCTTCGATGGTGATGATCGGATACTGCGCCGCCCAGTCGGCCAGGAAGTCGACGAACTGCTCGCTGGTCAGGCGCTTGTTCTCGCCCACCAGGTGGTACTTGCCGTTGTCGAAGAATTCGCTGGAGGCCACGTCCAGGCCCAGCAGCACGTCCTCACCGGCGGTGTAGCCGGCCTTGCCGATGGCTTCGAGGATGGTATCCAGCGCTTCCACATTGCTGCGGAAATCGGGCGCGAAGCCGCCCTCGTCGCCGACCGCCGTGCTCAGGCCATGGCCCTTCAGCACCGACTTCAGCGAGTGGAAGATCTCGGTGCCGGCGCGCAACGACTCGGCGAACGAATCGAAGCCAACCGGCAGCACCATGAACTCCTGGAAGTCCACGTTGTTGTCGGCATGCGCGCCGCCGTTGATGATGTTCATCATCGGCACCGGCAAGGTGACCTCGCCGTTGGCCAGGTGCTGCCATAGCGGGACCTTCTTGGACGCGGCCACCGCATGCGCGTTCGCCATCGACACGCCGAGCAGCGCATTGGCGCCCAGCCGCCCCTTGTTTTCGGTGCCGTCCAGATCGATCAGGCGACGGTCCAGGCCTTCCTGGTCGGTGGCGTCGAAGCCGTGCAGCGCGTTGGCGATCGGGCCGTTGACGTTCTCCACCGCCTTGCGGACGCCCTTGCCCAGGTAGCGTGTCTTGTCGCCGTCACGCAGTTCCACGGCTTCCTTGGTGCCTGTCGAGGCGCCGGACGGCACCATGGCGCGACCGAAGGAACCGTCTTCCAGCGTGACCTCGGCTTCGAGGGTGGGATTGCCGCGGGAATCGAGGATTTCGCGGGCGTGGATCTTGGCGATCTGGGTCATCGTGTCGTGTGCTCAGCTCAGAGAGAGGATTCGAGGAAACCGTTCTTCTTGGTGATGCTATCCAGCGCCAGCAGCGTTTCCAGCAGCGCTTCCATCTTGTCCAGCGGCCAGGCATTCGGCCCATCGGACAGGGCTTTGGCCGGGTCCGGGTGCGTTTCGGCGAACAGGCCGGCCACGCCTACGGCAACCGCTGCGCGTGCCAGCACCGGGACGAACTCGCGCTGGCCGCCGGAACTGGTGCCCTGCCCGCCCGGCAGCTGCACGGAGTGGGTGGCGTCGAACACGACCGGGCAACCGGTATCGCGCATCACGCTCAGCGAACGCATGTCGCTGACCAGGTTGTTGTAGCCGAACGAGGCACCACGCTCGCAGACCATGATGTCCTGGTTGCCGGTGGACTTGGCCTTCTCGACCACGGGCTTCATGTCCCACGGCGACAGGAATTGGCCCTTCTTGATGTTGACCGGCTTGCCGGCAGCGCAGACCTTCCTGATGAAGTCGGTCTGGCGCACGAGGAAGGCCGGCGTCTGCAGCACGTCGACGACGGCCGCGACTTCGTCCATCGGGGTGTACTCGTGCACGTCGGTCAGCACCGGCACGCCGACCTGCTTCTTCACCGCGTCCAGCACCTTGAGGCCTTCTTCCATGCCCGGACCACGGAAGCTGGTGCCGGAGGTGCGATTGGCCTTGTCGAAGCTGGACTTGAAGATGAAGTTCACCCCCAGCTTGCCGGTGATTTCCTTCAGGCGGCCGGCCACGTCGATCTGCAACTGCATCGACTCGATCACGCACGGCCCGGCGATCAGGAACAAGGGTTGGTCAAGACCGACGTCGAATCCACAAAGCTTCATTGCGACTGATTCCTCATGTAGGAGGGGCTTCAGCCCCGATGCTCTTCCCGATCCCGGTCGGGGCTGAAGCCCCTCCTACAGAATCCGGTCACGCCCGCGCTTCCTTCAACAGTTTGCCGCCCGCCTTCTTCTCGCGCGCGGCGCGGATGAAGCCGACGAACAGCGGATGTCCGTCGCGCGGCGTGGACAGGAATTCCGGATGCGCCTGGCAGGCCAGGAACCACGGATGCACGGTGCGCGGCAGTTCCACCATCTCCACCAGCAGGTCGTCCATCGACTTGGCCGCGATGACCAGGCCGGCGTCTTCCAGTTGCGTGCGGTAGCGGTTGTTGAACTCGTAGCGGTGACGGTGGCGCTCGGCCACCACGTCCTTGCCATAGAGTTCGCGCGCCAGCGTGCCCGGCTTCAGGCGCTGCTCCTGCAGACCCAGGCGCATGGTGCCGCCCAGATCGGAGCGCTCGTCGCGCTTCTCGACATCACCCGTCGCGGTGCGCCATTCGGTGATCAGGCCGATCACCGGATGCGGCGACTGCTTGTCGTTCTCGGTACTGTTGGCGTCAGTCAGGCCGGCGACGTGGCGGGCGTAGTCGACCACCGCCGCCTGCATGCCATAGCAGATACCGAAGTACGGCAGCTTCTGCTCGCGCGCGAAACGCGAGGTCAGCACCTTGCCTTCGAAGCCACGGTCGCCGAAGCCGCCTGGCACCAGGATCCCGTCCACGCCCCGCAGCAGCGCCATGTCGGTGCCTTCCAGCTCCTGCGCCTCGATCCACTTCAGGTTGACGCGCGTCCGCTGGCGCAGACCGCCGTGTTTGAGTGCCTCGCCCACGGACTTGTAGGCGTCCTGGTGGTCGACGTACTTGCCGACGACGGCGATGGTCACCTCGTCCAACGGATTGAGCGTGGCATCGACCGCCGCTTCCCACTCGGACAGGTCTGCAGACTTGGCGTTCTCGATGCGGAACTGGCGCAGGACGATCTCGTCCAGGCCCTGCCCGTGCAGACCCATCGGGATGCGGTACAGCACATCCACGTCCGGCACGCTGATGACGGCGCGCTCGGGCACGTTGGTGAACAGCGAGATCTTGCGGCGCTCGGAATCCGGGATCGGCTGCTCCGAACGGCACAGCAGCACGTCGGGCTGAATGCCGATCGAGCGCAATTCCTTCACCGAATGCTGCGTCGGCTTGGTCTTCAGCTCGCCTGCTGCCGCCACGTACGGCACCAGCGTCAGGTGCATGAAGAGGGCCTTCTCGGGGCCGCGCTCGGTGCGGATCTGGCGAATCGCTTCCAGGAACGGCAGCGACTCGATGTCGCCCACCGTGCCGCCGATCTCCACCAGTGCCACGTCGAAACCTTCGGTGGCTTCGTCGATGCAGCGGCGGATCTCGTCGGTGATGTGCGGAATCACCTGCACCGTGGCGCCCAGGTAGTCGCCGCGGCGCTCCTTGCGGATCACGTTCTCGTAGATCCGGCCGGTGGTGACCGAGTTCTTGCGGCTCAGGCGCGTGCGCACGAAGCGCTCGTAGTGGCCGAGATCCAGATCGGTCTCGGCGCCGTCGTCGGTGACGTACACCTCGCCGTGCTGGAACGGGCTCATGGTGCCCGGGTCGACGTTGATGTAGGGGTCCAGCTTCATCATCGTGACCTTCAGGCCACGTGCTTCGAGAATGGACGCAAGCGAAGCGGCGGCGATGCCCTTGCCTAGCGAGGACACAACGCCGCCGGTAACGAAAATCAGGGGAGTCATGGGCGGGGCTCCGGAAAGCCATAGTCTACAGGCAACGCGTGTCGCCCGGAAGCGCGACGCCCCGCCGAAGCGGGGCGTCCTGGATGGTCGACCAGTCGCGAAACCCTTGTCTGGCAAGGGTTTCTGGCGTGAAGCGGATCAGGGCTTGCGCTCTTCCTCTTCCTCGCCGGCCTTCTTCTGCCGACCTTCGGCGGCCTTGCGCTTGGCGGCGGCTTCGTTGGCGGCACGGCGACGCGCCTTGGCCTCCGGATCGGAGGGATCACTGGTCTGGGACTGGTCCTGCTTGGGCTTGTCGGCGTCGGTACCGGTCCGGGACTGGGCAAACGCCTGGACCGCGAACAGCGCACCGAAGGCAGCGGCGGACAGCAGCAACAGATTGCGGGACTTCATGGCGGGCTCCTGGTGGATGGCGGGAATCTGGGGACACCGCATGGCGTTCCCAAGGGCATCCCTGTCCACGCGCGCAGTTTCAGCGTGTGCGACTGAACATGGCAAAAATCCGGGGCAGGCGGCACACTGCCGCACCCGTCAATCCCGACAGAGGTCGTCGCATGCGCTTCTCCCTCCGACTGCTCGCCGCGCTCGCTGCCTTGGCCCTGCTGCCGGCGACCGCGTGGGCGCAACGCATGCCCCTGCCCCTGAAGGAGATCCGCCTCGACCAGGTGGCGCAGGACACCCAGCGCACCCACATGGTGGATGACACCATGGAACTGGTCTGGGTCATACCCCCCGTCTACTGGCATGTTTCCGCCGCCCAGCAACAAGGCTTGTCCGACGCCGACCGCAAGCAGTTCATCGCGCAACTCGATGACTATCTGCTCATCGCCATGGTGCGCGGCAAGGTGGGCATCGCCGGCATCGACGAATTCGCCGACAGCGACACGATGTTCAGCGACATGCGCTTCCTCGACGCGACGGGGACGGCCCACGCACCGATGGCGCCCACGAGCATCCCCGCACAGCTGAAGAACCTGCTTTCCATCCTCCGTCCCGTGATGGCCAACATGCTGGGGCCGATGGGCGACAACATGCATTTTGCCGTGCTCGATGCACGCGACGCCAAAGGCAAGCTGCTGTTCGACCCGATGACGGACGGCCGCGTGCAGGTACGCACCTCGCTCGACACCTACAGCTTCCGCACGCCGCTCGGCAGCCTGCTGCCGGCACGGCACGACGCCAGGACCGGCGAGCGCTTCCCTGGCGATTATCTCTTCAATCCCTATACCGGCGGCGCCCTGCAGGGCGCCGCGCAACCCCGCTGAGAACCCGCACGCACCATGAGCAGCCGCTACAACGCCGCCGACATCGAAGTCCTTTCCGGCCTTGATCCCGTCAAGCGCCGTCCGGGCATGTACACGGACACCTCGCGCCCGAACCACCTGGCGCAGGAGGTCATCGACAACGCAGTGGACGAGGCCCTCGCCGGCCACGCCGGCAGCATCGAGGTCACCCTGTTCAAGGATGGCAGCTGCGAGGTCAGCGACGACGGTCGCGGCATGCCTGTGGACATCCATCCCGAAGAGAAGATCCCGGGCGTGGAACTGATCCTCACCCGTCTGCATGCGGGCGGCAAGTTCAGCAACAAGAACTACACCTTCTCCGGCGGCCTGCACGGCGTGGGCGTCAGCGTGGTCAACGCGCTGTCCACGCTGGTGGAAGTGCACATCAAGCGCGAGGGCAGCGAGCACCGCATCACCTTCCGCAACGGCGACCGCGCCACGCCGCTGGAAGTGGTCGGCAGCGTGGGCAGGAAGAACACCGGTACCCGCGTCCGCTTCTGGGCCGACCCGAAATACTTCGACACGCCGAAGTTCAACGTGCGCGCACTCAAGCACCTGCTGCGCGCCAAGGCCGTGCTGTGCCCGGGCCTGAACGTCACCCTGTTCGACGAGGCAAGTGGTGAACGCGACAGCTGGCATTTCGAAGACGGCCTGCGCGACTACCTGCGGGGTGAAATGGCGGGCCGCGACCTGCTGCCGCCGGACATCTTCGTCGGTCAGCTGAAGAAGGACAGCGAGGTCGTCGACTGGGCCGTGGCCTGGGTGCCGGAAGGCGAACTGGTGCAGGAAAGCTACGTCAACCTGATTCCCACCGCCCAGCACGGCACGCACGTCAACGGCTTGCGCAGCGGCCTGACCGATGCGTTGCGCGAGTTCTGCGATTTCCGCAACCTGCTGCCGCGCGGCGTGAAACTGGCGCCGGAAGACGTGTGGGACCGCGTGGCCTTCGTGCTGTCGCTGAAGATGACCGATCCGCAGTTCAGTGGCCAGACCAAGGAACGCCTTTCCTCACGCCAGGCCGCCGGCTTCATCGAAGGTGCGGCCCATGATGCCTTCAGTCTGTGGCTGAACCAGCACGTGGAGCTTGGCGAGAAGATCGCGCAGATCGCCATCGAGCGCGCCAGCGCGCGCCTGAAGACCGAGAAGCAGGTCGTCCGCAAGAAGGTCACTCAGGGCCCTGCCCTGCCCGGCAAGCTGGCCGACTGCATCAGCCAGGACCTCTCGCGCACCGAGCTGTTCCTGGTGGAGGGCGACTCCGCAGGCGGCAGTGCCAAGCAGGCGCGCGACAAGGATTTCCAGGCCATCCTGCCGCTGCGCGGCAAGATCCTGAATACCTGGGAAGTGGCAAGCACCTCGGTGCTCGCCTCCGACGAAGTGCACAACCTGGCCATCGCCATCGGTTGCGATCCCGGCAAGGACGACATCAGCGGGCTGCGCTACGGCAAGGTCGTGATCCTGGCCGACGCAGACTCCGACGGCCTGCATATCGCCACCCTGCTGGCTGCCCTGTTCCTGCGTCACTTCCCGGCGCTGGTGCAGGCGGGCCACGTGTTCGTCGCCATGCCGCCGCTGTTCCGCGTGGACGTGGGCAAGCAGGTGTTCTATGCGCTGGACGAGGAAGAGAAGCGCCTGCTGCTGGAGAAGATCGAGCGCGAGAAGATCCGCGGCCAGGTCAACACGACCCGCTTCAAGGGTCTCGGCGAAATGAACCCCGCCCAGTTGCGCGAATCCACCATCCACCCCGACACGCGGCGGCTGGTGCAGCTGACCGTGGACGACAGCCTGCAGACGCACGGCCTGATGGACATGCTGCTGGCCAAGAAGCGTGCGGGCGACCGCAAGACCTGGCTGGAAGCGAAGGGCGACCTGGCTTCCCTCGAAGTCTGAAATCCGGCGGGGCTTGAACGTGAGGGGCCGTCGCGGCGGTCCCGTCGCGAATGATGGCGGTGCCATGGTGGGCACGGTTCAACATGCCGTTCACCCTCCCGATGAGATAACGCGGGCATGGCGCAGACACCACCGCACAACGCCCACCCCTACACCTTCGGACTCGAGGAGGAATACTTCCTCGTGCGCAGCAACGGCCGGCGCCTGCGGCACATGCCACGCCGCTTCTTCGAGGAATGCCGCGACACGCTGGGGGACCGCTGCGGCAGCGAGATGCTGCAGACCCAGGTCGAAGTGCAGACCCGGGTACACGATGATCCCGCCGTCGCGGAGTCCGATCTGCTGGCGTTGCGTCGCGGGGTTGGTGGTATTGCGCACAAGCATGGCTTGGGGATCCTGGCGGCCGGCACGCATCCCTCGGCGCAGTGGCGCGGCCAACGCAGCACCGACAAACCGCACTACGACCAGGTGATGGATGAGTTGCAGATGCTCGGTCACCGCAACCTGTTGTGCGGACTGCACGTGCACGTGCAACCTGCCGATCCTTCGTCGCGTGTCGGGCTGATGGCGCGCATGCAACCCTTCCTGCCGTTGCTGCTGGCGTTCAGTACGTCGTCACCGTTCTGGATGGGGCACGCCACCGGGCTGATGGGATATCGGCAAACCGCCTATCAGGAGATCCCGCGAACCGGGCTGCCACCGCTGTTCCGCGACCAAGCGGAATATGATCGCTACGTGCAACGCATGGTCGACGGCCGTGCCATCCCGGATGCGAGCTTCCTGTGGTGGGCACTACGGCCCTCGCTCGCCTTTCCCACGCTGGAACTGCGCGTCACCGACGCGTGCACCGATCCGCGCGACGCACTGGCGATCGCGCAGCTGTTCCGCTGCCTGGTACGGCACCTGGATCGCAGGCCTGCCCTGCATGCGGAACTGGGGACCGGCGACCAGGCCGTGATTGCGGAGAACCTGTGGCGCGCGCAGCGGTACGGCTTTGATGCAGGACTGATCGACCTGGGCAGCCGGCGCCTGGTCTCCGTGCGCGAGATGCTGGACAACACGCTCGATGCCCTGGCCGACGACATCGACGCGCTGGCATGCCGGCCACAGATCGAACGCTTCTGGTGCATCCTCGACGAAGGCACCAGCGCCCATCGGCAACTGCAACTGCACCGCGAACGCCGCCTGGCCGGCGACACGCATGCCGAGGCCCTCGACCATGTGGTGCAATGGCTCGCGCGCGCAAGCGTCGTTGCGTGACCGGCGCGCATGCTCAGCGCGCGATGGCCTTCTGCTGCGACACCACGAAAACACCTGCCATCACCAGTACCGTCCCCGCGACCTGCCAGGGACCCATCGGTTCGCCCAGCAGCAGCAGGCTGAGCACGATGGTCGACACCGGGCCGATCATGCCGACCTGCGCTGCCAGTGCAGAACCGATCCGGGCCACGGCCATCATGACCGCCAGCACCGGCAATACCGTACACAGCGTACCGTTGACCAGCGACAGCGCGTACACCTCCCACGGCAGCACCAGCGCGCCGAGCGGCCGGAGCAGCAGGAACTGCAGCAGGCAAAGCACGCTGGCCACACTGCTGGCGTATGCGGTCAGGCGTACCGCGCCGACGCGTGCGACCACTTCGCCACTGCCGACAAGATAGAGCGCATAAGCCAGCGCGCTGCCGAATACCAACATGCTGCCAAGCGCGATGTTGGACCCGCCTGCCTGCAGGTCATGACCGAACGCCAGGGCCACGCCGGCATAGCTGACCCCCAGCGCCCACGCCTGCCTGCGCGAGATGCGCTTGCGGTACGCCAGCCAGCCGATCAGCGCCACCAGCGTCGGCGTGAGGTACAGGATCAACCGCTCCAGCGTGGCGGTGATGTGGGCCAGACCCGCGAAGTCGAGGAAGCTGGCCAGGTAGTAACCGAGGAAACCCAACAGCAGGATTCTGCCCAGGTCGTCCTTCGACAGCGCCGCGCTGCGCCGCGCGGCCCACACCCCCATCAGCAGGAAGAACGGAAACGCGACCAGCATGCGTAGCGCCAGCAACGTCACTGCGTCGGCGCCGTAGCGATAGCCCAGCTTGACGATGATCGCCTTGCCGGAAAAGGCGATGGCACCCAGCGCGGCCAGCAGCAGGCCGGAACGGCTGACCGCGTTCAGGTATTGTCGCGCCGCTGGTGCTTCCACCGCCTCGGCTGGCGCCACGTCGAGTGGCTGCGCCAGTTCGTCTTCCGCTTGCAGCCGTGTCATGGCGACCGCATCACGCCAGCGTGCATTCCAGCAGGCGGCGGATGAGCACCTGCGTGCGTGCGGCACGCTCGGGCAGGTAGGCGAAGCTGTCCTCGTCCATGTAGTTCAGCTGCGCCAGTTCGAGCTGCACCGCCTGGATGCCATGGGCGACATCGGCGTAGTGACGGGTGATGTAGCCACCGCGGAATCGACCGTTGATGACGAAGCTGAAGTCCGCCTGCGACGCAAGCACGCCTTCCAGTGCGTGCTGCAGGGCCGGCGAACAACTCGCTCCACCGGCGGTACCGAGATTGAAATCCGGCAAGCGACCCTCGAACAGAAAGGGCACCTCGCTGCGGATGGAGTGGCCTTCCCACACCACGACGCGCCCGTGCGCTTCGTGGAGGCGCGCGATCTCGGCCCGCAGGGCTCGATGATAGGGGCGCCAGTAGGTGTCCACGCGTGCCGCGATTTCCTCCGGCGTCGGCTCCTGTCCTGGCAGATAGACGGACTCGCCGCTGAAACGCACGGTGGGGCACAGGCCGGTGGTGTTCTGGCCCGGATAGAGCGAGACATCATCCTCGGGCCGATTGAGGTCCACCACATAGCGCGAGTACGCAGGCACGATGATCGAGGCGCCCAGTCCGCGTGCGAAGGCATACAACTCGGCGACATGCCAGTCGGTATCCGGCACGCGGCGTGCCTCCGTGGTCAGGCGCGCCGTGAGGTCGTCCGGCAGCGCGGTGCCATGGTGCGGCAGGCTGATGAGCAGCGGCGCCGTGCCGCGATGCAGGGTATAGGTGTCCATGCCGCCATTGTATCGCCGCACCCGCCATGGCAGGCGTCAGCGCAGGAGCACCACTTCCTCGGCGCTGGTGGGATGGATGGCCATCGTGTCGTGCAGGTCGGCCAGGGTGATGCCCTTCTTCAACGCCACCGCGAACCCTTGCAGCATTTCGTCAGCCCCTTCGCCCAGCAGATGCAGGCCGACCACGCGCCGGTCGTCGCCCGTGCAGACCAGCTTGAACAGGCTGCGCTGCGGCGAATCGGCCAGTGCATGCAGCATCGGCCTGAAGCGCGTCGCATATACGCTCACCTCATCGCCGAAGCAGGCACGCGCCTCGGCTTCGGTCAGCCCCACTTTTCCGACAGGCGGATGCGAGAACACCACGGTGGCGATGTTGCGATAGTCCAGCTTCGCATCGGCCTGGCCACCGAAGATTCGGTCCATCAGGCGGCGTGCCGCTGCGATCGCCACGGGCGTCAGTGCCGCCTGTCCCGTCACGTCGCCCAGGGCACAGATCCCGTCGACGGAGGTGTTCTGGTACGCGTCCACCTGGACGAATCCGCGCGCATCGGTCGCCACCCCCGCATTCTCCAACCCCATGCCGGATGTGTTGGGTGTACGCCCCGTCGCGAAGATCAGCCCATCGAAGCGCTCGCTGCGCGTCCCGTCCACCGCCAATACCGTCACTCCGCCCCCGGATGCCTCTTCCAACGCTGCCACGGCATGTCCGAAATGCAGACGCACCCCGTGCTGGCGCATGTCGTCCGCCAGCTCCGCGGTGATCTGCTCGTCGAAGCCGTCCAAGAGGCGTTGGCCGCGCACGAAAAGTTCCACCTGGCTGCCCAGCGCCTGCAACACACCGGCCAGTTCGACCGCCACGTAGCCGCCTCCCACGATCGCCACGCGGGGTGGCGCCGCGCACAGGTTGAAGAAGTCATCCGAGACCATGCCGAGTCCGGCGCCGGGAATCTGCGGTCGCGATGGCCGCCCCCCGGTCGCAATCAGCACCTGCCTGCCTTGCAGCGCCACGCCATCTGCGTTGACCACGGTGTACGCGTCGCTGAACCGGCCATGGCAGGGCATCAGCACCACGCCACTTTCATCCAGCCGCTTGCGATAGCTGGCATGGATGCCGGCGATGTAGCGCTGGCGATGCACGATGAACTCCTTCCAGTCCAGCGTGGGCGGTGCGACGTCGAAACCCAGCGACGATGCCAAGGCGATCTTCTGCGACAGTTCGGCCGCCAGCCACATCGCCTTCTTGGGCACGCAGCCCACGTTGACGCAGGTGCCTCCCAGCTCCCTGGGTTCCAGCAAGGCCACTTTCGCGCCGTGCGATGCCGCGCGGAACGCGCCGGCCAGACCACCCGAGCCGCCCCCCACCACGATCAGGTCGAATTCCTGCGGCTTCATGCAAATCGCTCCGGTCGGTAAGGCAAGGGATCGAACGCCGGGGTGCGGCCCATCATCAGATCGGCCATCAACTGACCGGTCGCCGTACTCATGCTGATGCCGAGCATGCCGTGGCCGGCCGCCATCCACACGTGACGATGGCCGGGCGCACGCCCCAGCAGCGGAAGATCATCCCACGTCATCGGCCGCCACCCGTACCAGCGCTCGTGCACTTCGGCACCGAAGGGCTCACGCAGGAACTCGCGTGCGCCGCGCTCGAGGGCAGCCAGCCGCGTCTCGTTGAGCGTGTCGTCAAGGCCCGAGAACTCCATCGTGCTGCCCAGGCGGAAGCCGCTTTCCCATACGGTCACGCAGACCGAGCGATCCTTCAGCACCATCGGGTGACGCGGTACGCGCACCGGCCGCGCATAGGTGATCGAATAACCCTTGCCGGGCTGGATGGGCGCCTTCAATCCCAGCGCGCGCGCGAACGCGGGCGTCCAGGCGCCCAGCGCGATGACGGCATCATGTCCCGCGCGCGTGCCCTGCGCCGTTGTCAGCCGTACGCCGGTGGAGATCGTTTCGAGCCTCTCCACGCGACAGTGTTCTTCGAGGATCCCCCCGCGCTCCCGCACCACGCGTGCAAGCTCAGCGACATAACGGTCCGGCCGCAGCCGCGCATCGCCGGGAAACCGGATGGCGCCCGCGACGCCGGGCAGCATGGCGGGTTCCTCCCGCTCGTAGTCCCTGCCGCCGAACACCTGCGTGGCAATGCCGAATTCCGCCAGCACCGCGCATTCGTCCACATGACGCTGGAATCTGCGTGGATCGCGGAACACATAGTCGAGTCCCTCCTCCTCGAACTCGCAGTCCAGTCGATAGCGGTCTACCCAGTCCGCCAGCCGGCCTCGCGCATCGTTGAGCAATGCGGCACGCGCCTGCGTGCTGCGGCGCCAATCACGCAGGTTGCAGCGGGCGGCGAAGCGCAGCAGCCAGTGCCACAGCGCGGGATCGACGCGGGGCTTGAGGTATAGCGGCGCATCCGGCGTGAACATCCACCGCAATGCCTGTACCAGCACGCCCGGCGCGGCCAGGGGCGGCGCGTGGCTGGGCGTGATGGTGCCGCAATTGCCATGCGAGGCACCGCTACCGACGCGGGCGGCATCCAGCACGCGCACGCTACGGCCTGATTCGAGCAGCGCCAATGCGGTCGCCAGCCCGATGGCGCCACCGCCGATAACCAGGACGTCGTCGCTGGGAACATTCACCCTGTCCACCCCGTCGCTGTCACGCGGCGCGAAGCCGCAAAGGTTGCAGCTTCGCGTAGGTCAATGAACGCCACAGCCATTCGACCGGACCGAACCGGAACCGCGACAGCCAGAGCCGGCTCAGCGCCACCTGCAGGCCGAACAGCACCAGTGCGAACACCGGTTGCCACGCGCGCGGCAACTGCTCGAAGTAGCCGAGGCCATATCCGTAGAAGATCCAGGTGCACACCAGCGACTGCATCAGATAGTTGGTCAGCGCCATGCGTCCCGCGGGCGCCAGCCAGGCGAGCGACCGCTGCCACGGTGGGGATGCCAATGCGCGCATCACCCAGGCGACATAGCCCAGGCACATCAGCAGGTTCGCCAGCATCTGCAGTGCGAATGCCGTGGACATCCGCAGGTTGAACGTGGCGAAATCCATCGTGGGTGCCAGCGTCACCGACCCGAGCATGGCCAGCAATCCCAGCGGCCATGCCACCCAGCGCAGGGTCGCGTACATGCGCGGAAATTCTCCGGGCCGCGCGATGGCGCCACTGCGCACGAACCACGCGCCCAGCAAGAACAGACCGAACGCAATGAAGCCGAACATGGTGATGTTGCTGAGCAACATGCCCGTGCTCTTCAGGCGCTGCCAGGTGGCATCCACATAGCTGCCACTGCCGTACGCGACACGCTCGTTGTCGACCAGCGCCTGCATCTGCGTGCCGATCTCACCCATGGCCTTGTCCCAGCCTTCGGTGCCCGCCAGCAGCGAGCCCATGCCGCCCATCAGGAACATGAAGCCGATCGGCATGGCATATGCGCCCAGGCCGAGCCAGACATACCAGCGGTACGGCAATGGCCGGAACGCCAGCAGCAGGAACGAGCACAGGGCGTACATCATCAGGATGTCGCCAGCCCACACGAAGAGTGCGTGCACCGCGCCCAGGGCGAGCAGCACCAGGCCGCGGCGCCAGTACACCCCTGCGAAGGGCCGTGACGCCTGTTCGGCACGCTGCGACATCACGGCGAAACCCATGCCGAACAACAGCGAGAACAGCGTGTAGAACTTGCCTTGCACCAGCACGTACACCAGCAGGTCGACGGTGCGGTCCATCCCCACGAGCTTCGGGTCCAGGCCCGTACCCGACGCCAGCACCGGCCCCACGAAGCCTTCCAGATTCATCAGCAGGATGCCGAACAGCGCGAAGCCGCGCAGCACATCCATCGCTTCGATGCGCTCGGCCACCGCGATGGGCGCCAGGTTGTCCGTGATCGTCGCCTTCATTCCCTTCCCCGTTGGTCTCGCTCTGGTCAGGGATTAGACCATGCGCCATGCCGCATCCTGCGCGGCAAACGAAACGGCCCGCTTGCGCGGGCCGTCGGGATCACGCGATGCCGCGTGGATCAGTGGTGATGACCACCGTCGCCGTGCACATGGCCGTGCTCGAGCTCCTCGGCGCTGGCTTCGCGCACTTCCACGATCTCCACGTCGAAGTGCAGGTCCTTGCCGGCCATCGGGTGGTTGAGGTCCACGTCCACCACGCTCATGCCGACCTTCTGGATGGTCACGGCGCGCGGGCCGAAGTTGGTCTGCAGCACGACCTGCTGTCCCGGCACCAGGCGCTGGTTGCCGAAGTGCTTCTTGGGCACGCGCTGGCTCAGGCCGTCGCGACGCTCGCCGTAGGCATCCACTGCCGCCACGTCCACGCCGAAACTCTCGCCTGCCTCGCGGTCCTGCATGGCGCTCTCGAGGCCCGGGATGATGTTGCCGTGGCCGATCAGGATCGCCAGCGGCTCACGGTCCTTCGAGCTTTCGATCGGCTCCTGGCCGGCTTCGGACACGGTGTAATGGAAACGGACGACGCTGTCTTTTGCGATTTTCATGCGGGACTCTGGACGGGGCCTGCCGGCGGGCAGGACGGGCGCGGCTTGTGGACCGCAAGGGAATGCGGCGAAGATGCGCCGCGATGAAGGCCCGACATTATCCCGGCTTGACCCTGCCCGCGCCACTTCGGCGCTGGGCCGTCCTCCTGTTCTGCAGCAGCCTTGTCGCCCTGGCCGGCTGCGGTGGCTCCAAGCCCCAGGCCCGCAAGTCGCCACCGCCTTCCGCGCAGCGCGCGTGGCCGGCGGTGCAGGCCGACGATCCCGCCGCTGCCACCTCGGTCCTGATGCGCGCCATCGGCCTGGTCGGCACGCCCTACCGCTACGGCGGCAACACGCCGGAATCCGGCTTCGACTGCAGCGGCCTGGTGACCTACGTGTACCGGGACATGCTGGACCTTCGCCTGCCGCGTACCTCGCGGGAACTCGCGCAGGTTCAGGGACCGAAGATCGAGCCACGCCGCCTGGCGCCAGCAGACCTGGTGTTCTTCGGCAACAAGGGCAACGTCACCCACGTGGGCATCTACGTGGGCGAGGGCCGGTTCGTGCATGCGCCCAGTACAGGCGGAACCGTGCGGCTGGACCATCTGGATGGGCCCTACTGGCGCGACCACTACAGCGGCGCAAAACGCGTGCTTCGTTAGGATTCGGTCAAGTCTGTGACGCGCAACGTTCACATTTAACGAATAAATAACGATTTCTGAACCAAATCGGTCCGATCAGCCGGCATTATCGCCCCTGACTTGTTAAATCCCTCCCGCGCGTGACGACCGACGACGACCTGCCAACAGGCCAGCCTGCCGCCACCCACCGCCTGCCGCGGAGGGTTTCCCGACTTCTTTTGAGCCTTGGCCTGTGCGCCATGGTCTCCGTGGCGCAGGCCCAGACTGCTCCGACCGCCGTCGAGTCCGCGTCAACGCCGGCATCCGGCGATGTGGTGGAGGCCCCCGCCCCCGCTGCCAGGTCCGTCACCGCCAGCGTCAAGGAAAAGGCCGCCGAGGCCGCCACCGCCACCCTCTCCGCCCTGCTCCCGCGCCTGGCCGCCAGCGACACGCTGCCGCTGGTCGATCGTTCGGCGATGGTCGCCGGTGACATCAGCAAGCTGCTGGCCGCCTACGACCTGAGCAAGGAAGGTGTGGTCGCGCAGGAGCAGCAGGGCGGCAAGGTCCAGGCCGTCCTGCAACGCGCACTGGCCCTGATGGGCACGCCGTACCGCTGGGGCGGCACCTCGCCCGACAGCGGTTTCGATTGCAGTGGTCTGGTCGGTTACGTCTTCCGCACCGCGCTGGGTATCGAACTGCCGCGCGTCTCCCGCGACATGGCCGCCAAGGCCGACGCGGAAATGGTCGGTGCGCGCGAGGATCTGCGTCAGGGTGATCTGGTGTTCTTCGGGCTGAAAGGCCGGGTGAACCACGTGGGCATCTACGTCGGCGAAGGTCGTTTCCTGCATTCGCCCAGCCGCGGCAAGGATGTACGCGTGGACACGCTGCTTACCGGCTACTGGGCCAATCGCTACCTGAGTGCGCGCCGCGTCGCGATGTGACCGCACGCAGGCCACTGCAACGATGAGGAAGGCCGCCCTGCGCGGCCTTCTTCTTTTCCCTCTCCTGTGCGCCGCAGCTTGCATCGCTCGCCGGCTTGCCTCCATCCTCCGGCGATCGCGCCGTGAAGGCGCAACCATTTCTTCGCGCCGAAGGGGAGTCGTACGCGATGCAGGCATCACTGCTGACCAATCTGCTGCTGCCGTTGGCCCTGGGCATCATCATGCTGGGGCTGGGGCTGGGACTGACGCTTGAGGATTTCCGCCGCGTGGCGCGCTACCCACGCGCGGTGTTGATCGGGCTCGCCTTGCAGACGCTGGTACTGCCCTGGGTCGCGTTCGGCCTGGCACTCGGCTTCGGCCTGCCTGCGGAACTCGCAGTGGGCCTGATGCTGCTGGCCGCCTCGCCCGGCGGCGCCACCGCGAACATCTACAGCCATCTGGCGCGCGGCGACGTCGCGCTGAACATCACCCTGACCGCGATCAACAGCCTGCTTTGCCTGCTGACGCTGCCGGTGATCCTCAACCTTTCCCTGGAGTACTTCCTCGGCGCCGGTCAGTACGTACCGCCACCGACGAAGAAAGTCGTCGAGGTTGCCGCCATCATCCTGCTGCCCGTCGCCATCGGCATGGTCATCCGTGCCAAGGCGGCAGGGTTCGCGGCACGCACCGAGAAGCCCATCCGCCTGCTATCGGTGCTGGTGCTGGCCTTGCTGGTGGTCGCGGCGGTGGCGCAGGAGTGGAAAACGCTGACCACCTACTTCGCCATCGTCGGCCTGGCCTGCCTGTTGTTCAACCTGGCCAGCATGGGCGCCGGCTATGCGGCGCCGCTGGCGCTGCGCCTGCCGAAGAAGCAGGCCATCGCCATCGCCATGGAGATCGGCATCCACAACGGCACGCTGGCGATCTTCATCGCCCTCAACGTGCTGCAGAACCCGACCATCTCGGTGCCAGCGGCGGTGTACAGCCTGCTGATGTTCGTCACGGCGGGCGTATTCGCATGGTGGGTGTCGCGGGACAAGGCGGCGAACACCTGAGTTGCGAGGGTGTTTCCCGTGGGAGCGACGTCAGTCGCGAACGAACACTCCGGTGCCTTCATCGCGACTGACGTCGCTCCCACAGGAGCCTATCGGTTCAACCCGAGCGCGGTTCGCCCTCTTCCAGCCCCACGTTGGTGGACGCCGATTCGTAGACTTCCCGATCCAGCAGCCCGGTCTCCTTCGCCACCAGCACCGGCACCAGCATCTGGCCGGTCACGTTGGTCATCGTGCGCATCATGTCGAGGATGCGGTCGATCGCCACCAGCAGGCCGATGCCTTCCAACGGCAGGTTGGCCGCACTCAGCACCAGGGTGACCATCACCGTCGCCGTGCCCGGAACGCCGGCCGTGCCGAAGCTGCCCAGCACCGACGCCAACAGGATGACGAAGTACTGGTTCATCGAGAGGTCCAGCCCGAAATACTGGGCCACGAAGATCGACGTCAGCGCCGGATAGATCGCGCCGCAGCCATCCATCTTGATGCTGGCGCCCAGCGGCACCGCGAACGCGGCGTAGTCCTTGTCCACGCCCAGGTTGTGGGTGACGCTGCGCAGCGCGACCGGCATCGAAGCGAAGCTGGACGAACTGACGAACGCCACCTGCATGCCCGGCGCGGCGCCGCGGAAGAACTTCCACGGGTTCAATCCGTGCGCCAGCAGCAGGCTGCCGTATACGACGACGATGTGCAGCGCGCAGGCCAGGTAGAGCGCACCGATGTAGCTGCCCAGTGGCAGCAGCTTCTCGAACCCGTAGGTCCCCACCAGCGAACCGATCAGGCCGAACGTGCCGATCGGCGTCATCTCGAGCACGAAGCGCGTGACCTGCACCATGGCGTCGCTGGCCTCGCCGGCGAGCTTGCGCAGGCCCGCGCTGCGTTCGCCCAGCTTGACGAGCGCGAAGCCCAGCAGGCCGGCGAAGAAGATCACCTGCAGGATCTTGCCCTCGGTCAGCGCCTTGAACGGATTGGCCGGCACGATGTCGAGCAGCACCTGTACCGGCGTGGGGACTTCGCGCACCTGGTAATCCGGCGCCATCATCAGCCCGGTCAGCCCCTTGCCCGGCTGCACCACCCAGCCCACGGCCAGGCCGACAGAGACCGCCAGCGTGGCCGTCGCGGCAAACCACAGGAACGTGCGCCCTCCCAGCGCCGCCACGGACTTCTGCCCGTGCAGGCTGGACACGGCATTGATCACCGCGAAGAACACCAGCGGCACCGCGATCATCTTGATCAGAGTGACGTAGAGATCGCCGAGTGGCTTAAGCCAGACACCGGAGGCCGGTCCCAGCATCCATCCCGCCAGCGCGCCCAGCACGAAGCCGGCGACCACGCGCTGCCAGAACGGAATCCTCAACCAGGCCGAGACCAGACTCATCCACCGCGACTCAGAAAAACGGACGCGCCACCTTAGCCCATGACTCCGCGCGGGGCGACCATGCCGGCGGAATGCCGGGTGTCATGAACAGGACACTGCGCGGACGGCATAATGGCGCGTCCGCCTTCCTCCGGTTCGCCATGCACCTGCGTTCTTTCGTGTCGCCGCTCGCCGGCATGACCCTGCTCACCGCGCTCGCCGGTTGCGCCAGCACCTCGCCCGCCACGTCCTCCGTCGTCCATGTCGATGTCGCGCCGGTGGCCCACCCGCAGGGCGAAACGCCTCAATGGTGGTACCGGAATGGTGCAGCGAAGGCCGCCGCCAATGGCGCGATGCAGGGCAAGGCCAGGAACGTCATCGTCTTCCTCGGCGACGGCATGAGCCTGACCACGGTGGCCGCCGCGCGCATCTTCGAAGGCCAGCGCAAAGGCATGCCGGGCGAGGAGAATCTGCTGAGCTGGGAGCACTTCCCGCACACTGCCTTCAGCAAGACGTACAACACCGATTCGCAGACGCCCGACTCGGCCGGCACCATGACCGCCATTGCCAGCGGCGTGAAATCGCACATGGGCGCCATCGGCGTGTCGGCCGGCCGCAAGGGCGAATGCACGCCCGACGGCAGCAAGGACCTGCTGAGCTGGCTGACGCTGGCCGACAGCGCCGGCCTGGCCACCGGTATCGTCACCACCGCGCGGGTGACGCATGCGACACCCGCGGCGACCTACGCTCACGTCTCGCATCGCGACTGGGAGAACGACAGCGACCTGCCCGCGGAGGCGACCGAGGCCGGATGCAAGGACATTGCCCAGCAATTGCTGGGCGCTGCACGCTTCGGACATGGTCCGACGGTGGTGCTGGGCGGAGGGCGTGGCGAGTTCCTGCCCGTGGATGTGCGCGACCCGGAAGAAGACGACAAGGTCGGCCAGCGCCTCGACGGCCGCAACCTGGTCGCCGAGTGGCAACAGGCGCATCCGCAAGGTGCCTATGCCTGGAATACACGGCAGTTGGAAGCCGCCACGGATGCACCGCAGCTGCTGGGCCTGTTCGAGTATGACCACATGCAGTTCGAACACGACCGCCGCAAGGATGACCAGGGCGAACCTTCGCTTGCCGACCTGACGCGCAGCGCGATCCGCACGCTCTCGCGCAATCCGGAAGGCTTCGTGCTGCTGGTGGAAGGCGCGCGCATCGATCACGCCAACCACTATGGCAACGCGTATCGCGCACTCGATGAGACCGTCGCGATGTCGGATGCCGTGCGCGCCGCGACGGAGGCCACTTCACGCGATGACACGCTGATCGTCGTCACCGCCGATCATTCGCACACGCTCAACTTCGTCGGCTATCCCGTGCGCGGCAATCCGATCCTGGGCAAGGTGCGTGGCCAGGGCGGCGAAGACGACACGCCAGGCGACCTCGCGCGCGACCAGACGGGCCTGACCTTCACCACGCTGACGTACGCCAATGGTCCCGGCTACACCGGCGCCAGCAACCGCCAGCCTGCGGGGTCGAAAACGTTCCTGCATGCCCCCAGCAGCGTCGAACCGTCGGAGGGTCGGCCGGACCTGAGCCACGTCGACACCGAGCACCCGGATTACCTGCAGGAAGCGCTGGTGCCGCTGAAGTCGGAATCGCACGGCGGCGAAGACGTCGGCATCTGGGCCATCGGTCCCGGCAGCGACGCCTTCCGCGGCACGCTGGAGCAGAACGCGATCTACCACGTCATCGTGCAGGCCGCACCAAAGCTGCGTGCGCGCCTGTGCGCAGCGGGCACGTGCGACGCGAATGGCGTGCCGGTGGAACTGCCGAAGCCGGCGGATTTCGAGAAGAAGTGAGTTCTCGCGCCGGGTGGCCGGCGCGATCGTTTCAGAACGGCTTCGCCAGCACCAACCACACCACCGCGATCAGCCCGAACAGCGGCAGCTCGTTGAACCAGCGCAGGGCCGTCGGCGAAGGCAGCGACGTGCCCTTTGCAGCACCCTTCAGCCAGCGGCCAGTGACGATGAAGTGCACCAGCATCAGCGCGACCAGCGTGAGCTTGGCATGCAGCCAGCCGCCGCTGATGCCGAAATGGAACCACAGCACGCCGCCCAGGATCACCGCGATGCCGAACATGCTGTGGCCGAAGCCATACAACCGACGGCCCATCAGCAGCAGGCGTGCCTGCACATCGGCTTGTCCGCTCGTCTCGGCCAGGTTGACCAGGATGCGCGGCAGGTAGAACACCGTCGCCATCCAGGCGATGACGAAAACCAGGTGGAAGGTCTTGACCCAGAGGTACAGGCTGGCTTTGTCCACGCTGGCCGCTCCATCGCATCGAAAGGGTGATGCGGGATTCTCCGCTACCGCTGCAAGGACTGTCCAACGCAATGGAATGCCACGACGCCCCCGCTCGAAGAAGAGGCCACGAGCCCGTCGTTCCAGCGTAAGCTGGAGCCCATCTCGATTCCGCCATCGCGCTGCGCGGCAACGCGCGATGGATCCCGGCTTGACCAGCCATTCGGCTGTTGAAAACCGCTGGGATGACGAGCAACAACCTTCTGCCTCCCTCTTCCTGTACATCCCGATGACCAAGCACTACGACGCCGATTACTTCCAGCGCTGGTACCGCGACGGCGACATCGGTGGCGCGCCGCGGCTGGCGCGCAAGGTGGCGATGGCCGTGGCGGTGGCCGAGTACCACCTGGAACGTCCCATCCGCACGGTGCTGGACGTCGGCTGTGGTGAAGGCGCGTGGCGTGCGCCATTGTTGAAACTGCGGCCGAAACTGCAGTACCTGGGTTTCGACAGCAGCGAGTACGCGATCCGCCGCTTCGGGCGCACCCGCAACCTGCACTACGCGCGCTTCGAGGATTTCCAGTACCTGCGTCCCTGCGAGCCGGTCGACCTGCTGGTGTGCTCGGATGTACTGCACTACGTACCGACCCGCGAACTGAAGCGCGGGCTACCGGGGTTGGCTGAACTGTGCGCCGGTGTCGCCTTCCTTGAAACCTTCGCAAAGGAGGACGAATTCGAAGGCGACCACGAGGGATTCCAGCCGCGCAAGGCGGCGTGGTACCGGGAAGCGTTCGATGGACTGGGTTTCCAGTCGATCGGCAACCATTGCTGGCTGGGCCCGCGCCTGGCGGGCGATGTCGCGGTGCTGGAGGCGGCGGATTTCCGGCCGATAACCTGAACAGGCGTGCGCGGCGGTACCGGCTTTGCGGTATGCTGCGGCGCAGCACCGTGCACCAAAAGCGGGATTCCGGACAGCCATGACCTTGTACCAACTGCACGAACTCGGACGCGCATGGATGGCGCCGCTGGCCTACATGGCCGAAGCCAACGCACGGATGTTTTCCACACCGACAAGCTGGCTCTCCAACGTGCCGGGGGCCGAGCGCATCGCGGCCGGCAATGAACTCGTCCACCGCATCGGCAAGGATTACGAAAAGCCGGCGTGGGAGATCCGCGAAGTCGAGGCGCATGGCCGCACGGTCCCCGTGGTGGAACTGGAGGCGGTGAAGAAGCCGTTCTGCCGCCTGCTCCGCTTCAAACGCTACACCGACGACGCCGACACCATCGCCCTGCTGAAGGACGACCCGGTGGTGCTGGTGGTGGCGCCGCTGTCGGGCCACCACGCCACACTGTTGCGCGACACCGTGCACACCCTGCTGCGCAACCACAAGGTCTACGTGACCGACTGGGTGGACGCGCGCATGGTGCCCGCGTCGGAGGGCCCCTTCAGCCTCGACGACTATGTCGCCTACGTGGAGGAGTTCATCCGCCACATCGGCGCAGAGAAACTCCACGTCATCAGTGTCTGCCAACCCACCGTGCCGGTACTCGCGGCGGTGTCGCTGATGGCGGCGCGCGGCGAAGCCACGCCGCGTTCGCTGGTGATGATGGGCGGCCCGATCGACGCGCGCCGCAGCCCCACCGAAGTGAACAGCCTGGCCACGCGCAACCCGCTGTCGTGGTTTGAGAACAATGTCATCCACGCGGTCCCCGTGCCCTACCCCGGCGAAGGCCGTCGCGTGTATCCCGGCTTCCTGCAGCATGCCGGGTTCCTTGCGATGAACCCCAGCCGCCATTTCATGTCGCACTGGGATTTCTATGCGGATCTGGTGAAGGGCGATCTGCAGGACGCCGAATCGCATCGCAAGTTCTATGACGAATACAACGCCGTCCTCGACATGCCGGCCGAGTATTACCTGGACACCATCCGCACCGTGTTCCAGGAGTTCCTGCTGCCGCGCGGCGAATGGACGGTCAATGGCGAACTGGTGAAGCCGGCCGCGATCAAGAAGACCGCACTGATGAGCATCGAGGGCGAACTCGACGACATCTCCGGCCAGGGCCAGACCGCTGCCGCGCATGACCTGTGCACCGGCATCGCGAAGGCGCACCACAAGCACCTGACGGTCGAGGGCGCCGGTCATTACGGCATCTTCAGCGGCCGCCGCTGGCGCGAAAAGGTGTATCCGCAGGTGCGCGACTTCATCGCGAAGTACGCAGGCTGAATCGACGCGTCCTGTGGGAGCGACGTCAGTCGCGAAGCTTTTGAGGGATCGGCGCATCCATGCCGACAGTAGAAAAGGCCGCCCTCACAGGCGGCCTTTTCGTTCGCGACTCACGTCGCTCCCACATCGATCCCTCACACCACCGGCGTACGCACCAGCAGGTGCTTGGCCAGCCAGCCATGGAAGACACCGACAAAACGCGCCAGGTGCAGCGTGGCGAACAACAGGACGATGCCGAAGACGGAGACCAGCGGCAGCAGCCATGGCGCTTCCGTGACCAGGTTCCATTCGCCGAAGTTCATGACGTAGTCGAAGGGCAGAAAGTACGCTACGGGGGCTGCGATGAAGCCCAGCGACAACGCCAGCAACGTGATGGCGACCGAGAAGTACAGGATGCCGAGCGGGTGCATCAGCAGCAGGTACAGCATCGCCGTCCAGGTGCGACCGTCGGTGAAGAGTTCCTTCAAGCGCGTCATCCACGGCTTGTCGCGCTGGGTGTACAGCGGACGACGCGGCATGCGCTCGCCGAGCAGCACTTCCACCATCCGGCCCTCGACCAGCGACAGCAACCGCACCGACATCAGGAACAGCAGCAGCAGCGGGATGCCGACGATCAGGATCAGCAGGCCGGCTGACAGGCTGGCGCCGGTCACGACCCAGGTGAAGTAGAACGTGCCGGTGGCCAGCGACAGCAGCATGTAGAACAGCGCGCCGTAGGTGCGGGCATCGGCGGCGACACCGAAGAAGCGGCCCAGCAGCGACTTGCGCTTCGGCGGTACCGGTGGACGCAAGGCCTTGGCGACGGTGACTTCGGTCTCCCTGTAGATGTCGGCGACTTCCTCCGGCGCGCCGTAGCTGCCGGCGACCGATGCGATCACCTCGGCTTCCGACTTGCCGGGGTTCTCCGCCATTTCCGAGCGCAGGTACTCCTCCGCGTCGTACAGGGCATCCTGGACCATGGCCTTGTCGGCGCCCGACAACGCGGCGCGCAACTGGTCCAGGTATTCGGGGATGGTGGTGGGCAGGCTGCCCGGGGCAGTGGTGGTGTTCATGCAGGAATCCCCTCAAGCACGGAATCGACGGAATCACGGGTGGCGCGCCAGGCGGCGATCCAGGACTGCAGGGTCAGCCGCCCTGGCTCTGTGATGCGGTAGTAGCGGCGTGGCGGGCCCGCAACGGACGGCTCGACGAAGCTGTCCAGCAATCCGCCGCCCTCCAGGTTGCGCAGCACCGGGTAAAGCGCGCTTTGCTTGCCGCTGAGCACGCCGTCGCCGACGCGCTCCAGCTGCTTGGCGATCAGGTATCCGTACAACGGTTCACCGGCCCGGGCCAGCACTGCCAGCAAGGCCAGCGACACGGTGCCTGCGCTCAGTTCTTTCTGGAACTTCTTCAGTTGGATATAGGGCTCACTCATGGCTCCCCCTCCGCGGCACTCCCGCTAGGTTGTAGACGATGCTATTACGAAGTTTGATATAGCGAATGTGCCAGTAGTCACTGGGACCGGCGGCCTCCCTACAATCGGTCCATCTTCCGACTCGGATCCGCCATGCGCCTGACGCCGCTGCTGCTCGCCTACCTGCTCGCCCTTCCCGCCGCGCATGCCGAGGAACCGCCGAAGCATCCCAGTGCGAAGGAGATCCTCGACGCGTCGCCTGATGCCGACTGGCGCACGCTGGAGCCGGCCAACACGTTGTACATGGACGTGCCCGGCGGCCGCGTGGTGATCGAACTGGCCCCCGCGTTCGCGCCGGAGCACGTCGCCAACATCCGCACGCTGGCGCGCGAGGGCTTCTGGAACGGCCTGGGCATCTACCGCTCGCACGACAACTTCGTGGTGCAGTTCGGCGATGCCGATGCGGAGGACACGTCAAAAGCCAAGTCGCTGGGCACCGCGAAGACGAAGCTGCCGGCCGAGTTCGCGCGCACGGCAACCGGCCTGACCTTCACCCGGCTGCCGGACGTGGATGGATGGGCCCCGGAAGTCGGCTTCGTGGACGGGTTTCCCGCCGCGCGCGATCCGAAAACCGGCGATGCCTGGCTGGCGCACTGCTATGGCGCGCTGGGTGCCGGCCGCGGCGGCCCGCCCGACAGCAGCAACGGCAGCGAACTGTATGTGGTCACCGGGCAGTCGCCGCGCCAGCTGGACCGCAACATCACGCTGGTGGGCCGCGTGGTGAAGGGCATGGAACTGCTCAGCGCGATTCCGCGCGGGCCGGAGCCCATGGGTTTCTACGAGAAGGCGGAAGAACGCACGCCGATCACCGCCATCCGCCTGGCCAGTGAAGTGCCGGAGAGCGAGCGCATGCCGCTGCAGGTGCTGCGCACCGACTCGAAAACCTTTGCTGCCGCCACCGAAGCTCGCCGCAATCGCCGCGATGGCTGGTACGTGCAGCCCGCAGGCCACATCGATCTTTGCAACGTGCCGCTGCCCGTCAGGACACCGCCCGCACCCTGATCCGGAACCCGTAGCAGCCCTATGCATCACCGCACAGCGGCGATGCTTGACAGCGCGGCCTGACGGCTTGATATTTAGCAAATACGTTAATTATCTAAGTACCTATGGCCACCGACCGCATCTTCGACGCCCTCGCCTCGCGCCCGCGTCGTGAAATCCTGGCGTACCTGTCCGCGCAGGAGCTGACGGCCGGCGAGATCGGCGCGCGCTTCGCGATGAGCGCGCCGGCCATTTCCCGCCATCTTTCGGTGCTGGAGGCCGCAGGCCTGGTTGCCAGCGAACGCCGCGGACAGTTCATCTATTACCGGCTCACGCCCGACAACCTGGTCAACACACTGACCGGTTTCGCCTTCGAGGTATGCCCCACGGCGGGGCCGCTGAAACGCGAGTCGCGACAGCGGGCCAAGCAGGCGGTCACTGCGCGCAAGCCCGCCCCCGCCAAACCCCGCTGACTTCCACCTCTTTGCCAGGAACGCACGATGAGCCACCCTGCCGATGCCGTCCCCGGATTTCCCACCGCCCGTATTCCTTCGTATTGCGGCGGCCTTCCCGTCGAAGTGATCCTGCTGTCGCAACTTGGCCATGGAGCGGGTGACCACTTGCACGCCGAGGCCAGCATGCGCCAGCGTGCGCACCCGGGTTTCGTGGACGAACTGGACGAGCCGTCCGCCCGCGTGGCGTCGCCCGCCTTCGAACAGGGTGAGCGCTCGGCGCTCTACACCTTCGCGGTGGGCAGTGGCGGCCATCCGTTCCATCGGCACGCTGGCCATCGCGTCTTTACCGCCGTCACCGGCAGTGCGGGGGCACGGCTGCGTTTCTCCACTGCATCGGATGCGCAGCTCGCGCAGGATCCCGCCCACTTCATCGCCGCCCTGCACCACGTGGATCTTCCAGCGGACTGCCTGTTCACCGTGCGCTTCGGCGGCGGTACGTGGCATCAGTTCGCGCCGTTGCAGACAGACAGCCGGCATCCGGTCCTGTTCGCGCTGTCATGCCATACCGACGAACTCGGTGGCCTGGAGAAGAAACCCCTGCGAGAGGACGTGCTTGCCGGCAACGCCACGCTCGCCACCCTGACCGAAACCCTGCCGGCAACCGTACAAGGCTGGCTGTCCCGGCATCCGCTGGATGCCACGTCCATCCCGACCACGCGCCTGTCGTTGCACGCACCGCCGGGCAGCTGGCAGCAGCGCCTGTGTGCCGCGGTGCGTCGCCATGCGGGCCGTGTCCGCGCGATGCTGTCGACGTGGTGCGGCAGTCTGGGATTCGTGGTGCGGCACCGCCCGCCGGTGGAAGCCCTGTCCACGCCACCCGCCGGCTCGTTGTTGCGAGAGCACCTGCCGCGACATCATCACCAGGACACGTTCCGCCTGCGGCTGCGCGGCGACATCGGCAGGCATGCGCAGGCCAGCGTACTGCTGGCCGATGTGCTGGAAGGTTTCCTCACCCGTCGCCCGACCGGTGTGACCCAGCTCATGCGCCTGCGCAACGCGCTGGTGCGGCCGTTGCGTCTGCGCACATCACCGCTCGGGTGCCCGGTGTCCTCGCTGCTCTCACCATCGCGCGAACCGCTATTCGCGGGCCGATATCCCGTGCTGGGCCAGCAGGTCGCCGCGGACGGCAAGCGCGCGCAGGTGCTGCTGGGCGCGGACGACCGCCACCTGGTGTTCCGTTCGTGCGTGGGCGTGCAGATCAACGAAGACAGCGTGGACATCACACTGGGCACGCGCGTGCAATGCCGCAATGCTTTTGGCCGGCTCTACATGGCGGCGATCGATGGCGTCCACCATCGCTATGTCTCGCCGGCCATGCTGAGGATGGCCGCGGACCACCTGATGCGCCAGCATGCTCCGTCGGCACTGGCACAAGGCGTCTTCGCCTAGACCGTGCGCTTGTGCGCTTCCTCGACGATGCGCTTGTTGCGGATGCGCACACTGCCCACCATCAACAGACGCAGGTCACGGACGATGTAGTCCGCCAACGCATCGTCGGCGATGGTGTCGCCGTCGATGTCCAGGCGGAAATCCTGGCCTTGCAGGCCGCCGCCGTTGCTGAAATCGATCTCGAAATCGAACACCACGCGGTTCTCGCTCATGCGCGCTGGCTCGCCGCCACGCTGCCCAGGATCAAGGCACCGGCCGCCAGCATCGCGGGCGTGACCGGCTCACCCAGGAACAGCCAAGCGAAGGCGGCGCCGAACAGCGGGACCAGGTAGGTCACCGTCGAAGCGCGTGCGGGTCCGATGCGGTGGATCAGGCGGTAATACAGCAGGAACGCGTAACCCGTGCAGACCACACCGATGGCGATCGCGGCACTCCAGGCGCCGATGCTGATCGACGCCGTGGGCCAGTGCGTGGCCGCGAACGGAAGCACGAGCACGGCTGCACACCCCAGCGTGGCGGCTGCCGCCGCGGCGGGAGGAATCCCTGCCAGATGCCTGCGCACCAGGTTGACCCCCACGCCGTAGAGCAGCGCCGCGGTGGAACCCGCAACGACGGCACCGCCCACGCTCAGGCCTCCCGCCTTGCTGGTGGCCAGCACGACCACGCCGACGAACCCCACCAGCAGCGCAAGCGACCGCCGCAACCCGATCGTCTGCCCGAAGAACAGGAACCCCACCAGTGCCGCGAACAACACGGTCATCGCATTGCAGATCGCACCGATCGCGGCCGGCGAACGTTGTGCGGCCCAGGCGAACAACAGGAAGGGAATCGCAGAGTTGATCGCGCCGATCAGGGCCAGCTTCGGCCACATGCCGGCGCTGAAATGCGCACGCTCGCGCCACAGGAACGGCAGCAGCACCAGCGCGCCCAGCGCCAGCCGCACTTCCACCAGCGCGAACGGCCCGAACGGGTTGGCCGCGATCCGCATGAACAGGAACGAGCTGCCCCAGATCGCGCCCAGGGCCAGCAGTTCCAGCGGCGTGCGCCAGTCGCGCTGGGCCACCTCGGGAAGCGTTCCCACCGCTGCGTTTCCCTGCGTCATCGCCATGCCCTCGTTCGTGCCTGCCCCCATTCTGGCCGAACGTACGGTCCCCACAAGCGCGTACGATACGGCCAAGCCACAAATCTGGCTTGTGCCTGGAGCCACCATGAGCCTGCGTCCCGCCCTGCTGCCTGCCCTTGGTGTGTTCGCCGCCGCCGCGCGCCACCAGAACTTCGCCCACGCGGCCGACGAACTGCACCTCACCGCCAGCGCCGTCAGCCACCACGTGCGCAAGCTGGAGGCGCTGCTGGGCGTGGTGCTGTTCCAGCGCCACGCCCGTGGCGTGAAGCTCACCGCCGAAGGCCGGCAGCTGGCGGATGCGGCCAACGCGGCATTGGGCGATATCGATGCGGTGGCTTCGCATCTGCAACTGGCCGGCAAGACCACCACGCTGCGCCTCACCACGCTGCACTCGCTGGCCTACTGCTGGCTGCTGCCACGAGTGCCTCGCTTCTGCGCGCGCCATCCGCACATCCGGCTGCATGTCGATACCGGTATCGCGTTGACGCGGTTCGATGACGAGGGGCCGGAACTGGGCATCCGCCACGGGCCCGGCCACTGGCAGGGCCTGACCGCGCACCATCTGATGGACGACGAGTTGTTTCCGGTGGCGTCGCCCGCGTTGCCCGGGATCGAGGCCGTTCGGGAGCCTCGCCAGATCGCGCAGTTGCCGCTGGTCACCGACCTGGCGCTGCAGGGCTGGCGCGACTGGTTCCGTGCTGCGGGTGTACGCGGTCTGCGACTTCCCGCCATGCACAGCTTCAACGACAGCACCGACGCAATGCGCGCCGCCGTGTACGGCGTGGGGGCCGCGCTTGCGCGCCACCACATCGCGCAACCGTATCTGCAACGCTACGAACTGGTGCGCCTGCCCGGCCCTGCCCTGAAGGCGCGCTTCGCGTATTACGCCGTGCACCCGGCGCACAGACCACCAAGTGCCGCCGCGCAGGTATTCATCGACTGGCTGAAGGAAGAAGCGCGCGACGAGCGCACGCCCCTGCCACCGATGCCGGACGACTTCCTGGGACGCCGCGGTAGCTGACCCGTACGCGCGCCCTCAGGGCACGGTTTTGAGCGCCTGCACCACGGCCGGCTTCAGCGCACGGATGTTGGGGTCCGCGGACTGGTCGGCCTCCAGGTGGACGCTCATCAGGAACGTCATCAGATCATGACGTCGCGCGAGCCAGACACTGTCGGCATAGGCCTGCTTCGGGACACCCAGCCTTGGCGGCAGCGCGCCGAACCAGCGCGTCCACGCCCCTTCGTCCAACAGGCCACGCCTGGCGGCATACAACACCGGCCGCGCGAGCCGCCCCGGCTCGCCGAAGACATAGGCGTGCGCGCTTTCCGGCACGGCCTGTTCCGCCACGGCCTGCAGCAACACGTCCACCTGCGCGCGATCCACCTGCTCATTGAGCACCAGTTGCAGCAGCCAGTCCGCCCCATGCGCGACGCCATGCCGCCAGCCCTCGACCGCATCGAAGCCACGATAGTCGCGCACCGACGCCAGATAGGCGGCAGCACGCGCGACCATGTCGGCGCGTTCATCGGCCGACATCCAGGGCGCGATGCGGTCGGTGCGCGCAACCTCCGACAACACCAGCGCTGCGAAAGGCGGGCCGAATCCCGCGGCGGCGTCCTCGCCCAGCATCGCGTACAGGCGGTCGCGCAAGGCACGGCGTTGTTCCACGTCCAACTGTCCCGCACGCAGCCATGTGCTGAGGCCTTCGTAGGCCACGCCATCGCGCAAGGCAGGATCGGGATCGGCCAGGCATGCCGGCAGCCCGGTCGCCAGGGCAGCACGCACGTCGTCAGGCACGGCGAATTTCTGTTCCCGAAGCAACTGCAACGAACCCCTGTCCGTGCCCTCGGGCGGACAGGCCGCCTGCGCCGACCACGACAGCAGCATCCCCGCCCACGCCAGCCATGCCCATGAACGCATCGTCATCTCCTCGACCTCGTGCCATCGCCCGACTTCACGACCCATCCTGCATGCTTGCGACAACGCGGAAAACAGCAGTGCAGGTGAACTACCCCGTTCGCGCCATGATCAGGCGCTGGCGCCATCGAAGGGGATGACCTTCAACGCGGAAAGGTCCACATCGGGCAGGCAGCGAACGTTGATGGCCGCCATCTGTGCACCTGTCGCCGGATGCGCTGCCTCACCCAACGGCGCGATGCCACAGGTCGCGCAGAAGCGATGCTGGATGTGGTGCTTGTTGAAGGTGTAGGTGGACAGATCGGATTCCGGTGTCTTCAGCACCAGCGCTTCACGCGGTGCGAACCACAACAGGCCGCCTCGCCGCCGGCACAGCGAACAGTTGCAGTCGATGACCTCCGAGATGTCGCCCTCGACCTCGAATGCGATGCGGCCGCAATGGCAGCTCCCTTCGTGCTTCATGTCACGGTTCTCCGTCGTCCGGTACGCCAGCGTATATCGAATGGCATGGGCGTGGGCATGACCTCCGGCCTATCCTGTGCACCCTGACCCACACCGCATCGCAACAGGATTCCCATGCGCAAGACCCTGCTCGCCGCCGCCCTGCTGGCTTCGATGACCGCCTGCCAGAAGGGCGAAGCCCCCACCGCCGCCCCCGGTGCCGGTGCCGACACCGCGACCGCGACCGCCGACACCGCCAGGGCCGATGCCGCCTTCGCCGATCTTTCCAAGCGCGCGCTTGAGGGCTGGCTGCAGCTCTCGCCCGTCAGCGCCACCCAGATCGGCGAGCACAAGTACGACGGCGAACTCGACGACCTGAGCGCCGGCGGCAGGCAGAAAGGCCTGGACTTCAGCAAGAAGATCCTGGCCGAGCTGGATGCGACCGACATCGCCGCGCTGTCGCGCGAAAACCAGGTCGACGCCGCCATCCTGCGCAACCAGCTGCAGTACGACATCTGGACCGCCGAAACGCTGCAGAGCTGGGCCTGGGACCCGCAGGTCTACAACAACGTCGCCGGCGGCGCGATCTACGGCCTGATGGCGCGCGAGTTCGCACCGCTGCCCGAGCGCCTGAAGTCCGCCACCGCGCGCATGCAGAAGATCCCGGCGCTGCTGGCGCAGGCACGCGAGAACCTCGACCCGGCGCGCGTGCCCAAGGTGCATGCCGAAACCGTCGCCAGGCAGAACGCCGGCATCCTGAGCATCGTGGATACCTTCATCACACCGAACCTCAAGGACCTGCCGGAAGCCGACCGCGCGCAGGCGCAGGCCGCCATCGACACGCTGAAGAAGGCCGTCGCCGAACACCAGGCCTGGCTGGACAAGACGCTGGTGCCGAATGCGAAGGGCGACTTCCGCATCGGCCAGGCGCTGTACGACCAGAAGCTGCAGTTCGCGCTGCTGTCGTCGCTGTCGCGTGCCGACATCAAGCAGCGCGCCGAGGGTGAGCTCAAGCGCGTGCGCGAAGAGATGTACGGCATCGCCCGCACCGTGCTGAAGGACAAGCCCGGTGCGCCCGCCCTGCCGGAAACGCCCACCGCCGACGAACAACAGAAGGCGATCGAGGCCGCGCTCGAGCTGGCCTATGCCGAGCGCCCGGCACGCGACAAGGTGGTGCCGGATGCGGAAGCGGCGCTGGCGCAGGCCACCGAATTCGTGCGCAAGCATGACCTGGTCACGCTGCCGGATGCGCCGGTGGAGATCATCGAGATGCCGGAGTTCCAGCGCGGCGTGGCGGTGGCGTACTGCGATTCGCCCGGCCCGCTCGACAAGCACCTGAAGACGTTCTACGCGGTCTCGCCGATTCCGGAAGACTGGGATCAGACGCAGGTCGATTCCTTCCTGCGCGAATACAACAGCCGGATGATCCACCTGCTGAGCGTCCACGAGGGCACGCCGGGCCACTACCTGGAAGGCTGGCACTCGGCCAAGTTCCCGTCGACGCTGCGCGCGGTGCTGCGCTCGGGCATGTTCGCCGAAGGCTGGGCGGTCTACACCGAGAAGATGATGTCCGACGCCGGCTACCTCGACAACGATCCGCTGTTCCACCTGGTGCAGATGAAGTTCTACCTGCGCACGATCGCCAATGCGATCCTCGACCAGGGCGTGCAGGTGGATGGCTGGACGCGCGAGCAGGCGATGGACCTGATGGTGCGCCAGACCTTCCAGCAGGAGCGCGAAGCCGCCGGCAAGTGGACGCGCGCGCAGCTGACCTCCGCGCAGCTGCCGACGTACTTCGTCGGCGTGCAGGAGCACTTCGACATGCGCAAGGCCGCCGAAGCCAAGCAGGGCGCGCAGTTCAACCTGAAGGCCTACCACGACCAGGTACTGTCGTACGGCGCGCCGCCGGTGCGCTTCGTCCGCCAGTTGATGCTGGACGAGTCGATCAAGTAAGACCGGCGGCACGGCGTCTTTGTAGGAGCGGGCCATGCCCGCGATGCTCTTGCTTCATCGATCGAAAAGCATCGCGCCCATGGGGCGCTCCTACAAAAGCCGCGCCTCCGCCACGATTACGCCGTTGGCGGATGCTGGACGAACCGATCAAGTAAGGCCAACGTGACCACGCCTTTGTAGGAGCGGGCCATGCCCGCGATGCTCTTGCTTCATCGATCGAAGAGCATCGCGCCCATGGGGCGCTCCTACAAAAGCCGCGCCTTCGCCACGATCACGCCGTTGGCATCGGCATAGATCCAGTCGCCCGGCGTGATCGACATGCCGGCGAACGCCACCGGCACGTCCACGTCGCCCAGACCACGCTTCTCGGTCTTCATCGGGTGGGAAGCCAGCGCCTGCACGCCGAGCGGCAACGCCGCCAGGGCGTCGACATCGCGCACGCAACCGAAGATCAGGAAGCCGGACCAGCCGTGCTTCACCGCATTGGCCGCGATCTGGTCGCCCAGCAGCGCACGCCGCAGCGAGCCGCCGCCATCGACCACCATGACGCGCCCCTCGCCTGGCGTGGCCGCCAGCTCGCGCACGCGCGAGTTGTCTTCGAAGCACTTCACCGTCACCGCGGGCCCGGCGAAGGCGACGCGTCCGCCATAGCCGCGGAACACCGGCTCGGCGACCCGCACGTCGGGGAACTGGTCGCAGAGGTCGGGCGTGGTCCAGGACATGCGGCATCTCCGAGGGCGCGGCTTGACCGCATGGTAACGCGGGCGCGACGCACAGCGGGCTATGCTTCGCGCATGGATGACCTCTTCGCTTCCCCGCCTCCCGTTCCCGCCGACGGCATCCGCGTCGGCATCGGCGGCTGGACCTTCGCGCCATGGCGCAAGAACTTCTATCCCGACGGTCTGGTGCAGCGGCGCGAACTTGAATACGCCAGCCGCCAACTGACCGCCATCGAAATCAACGGTACCTACTACGGCGCACAGAAGCCGGCGACCTACGCCAGCTGGCGCGACCAGGCACCGGATGGCTTCGTGTTCTCGGCCAAGGCACCGAAGCGCATCATGCAGTCGCGCTCGCTGGCATCGACGCAGGCGCAGGTGGAGGATTTCGTGGGCGGCATCGCCGAACTCGGCGCCAAGCTCGGTCCACTGGTCTGGCAGTTCGAAGCGGGACGACGCGTCGACGCGGACGAACTCGATGCTTTCCTGGCGCTGCTGCCTCGCGAGGTCGACGGCCGCCCGCTGCGGCACGCACTGGAGGTCCGCGATCCCGGCGCGGTGGACGCGGACTTCATCGAACTGGCGCGTCGCCACCAGGTCGCCACGGTCTTCACCGATTCCGCCGACTATCCCTCTTTCGCCGACCTCACCGCGGACTTCGTCTACGCACGCCTGATGCGCTCGCAGCCGATCGAGACCGGGTATCCGCCGAAGGCACTGGCGCAGTGGGCCGAACGCGCTCGCGCCTGGTCGCGCGGCGAAGACATCGCCGACCTGCCGCACGTGGGCAAGCCGGCGTCCGTGATGCCGCGGCGCGATGTGTTCGTGTACTTCATCAGCAGCGCGAAGGAACGCAATCCTGCCGCAGCCATGGAACTGATCCGCCGCCTGTAGGAGCGCCGCTTGGGCGCGATGCTCTTCTTGTTTTTGATGCCCACCTAGCAAAGAAGCATCGCGCCCAAGGGCGCTCCTACAGAGAGGGGTTCAAGGGCCGCCGGAGCCACCACAGCGCCACGCCGACGCCGACCAGGCAGGTGAACGCGACATAGTGCGCCGGCGCCAGCGGGCCCCACGCCTTCGACAGCCAGGCGATCAGGGGCGGCGTCAGCCCGCCGAACACCGCGTACGCCACGTTGTACGAGAACGACAGTCCGGAGAAGCGCACCTCGGGCGGGAATGCGGCCACCATCAACGCCGGCGTGACGCCCACCACGCCGCAGCAGAAACCGGCCAGCGCGTACCAGGCCACGAACTCCGCCTGATGGCCCGCCACCAGCGCGCCGTAGAGGGCGTACGCAGCCGCGCCCAACCCCAGCGATCCGACCAGCAGCGCGCGCCCCACGCCGATGCGGTCCACCGCCCAGCCCGCGAGCAGGCAACCGAACACCAGCGCCAGCGTCGCCAGGCTGTTGCCCTGGAATGCCACGGCGGGCGCAATGCCGAAGCTGGTCTGCACCAGTGTCGGCGTCAGCAGCACGATCACCACGATGGCGGCGGTCAACTGCCACGAGGCCAGCATCGACAGGATCACCGCCGGACGGTGCGCGGCGAGCACCTGCTGCACCGGCAGCTGCCGCGCGAGTTGTCTGCGCGCGCGCATCTCGACGAACACCGGCGTCTCCTCAAGCCAGCGACGCAGCCACACGGCGATGAAGCCGAACACGCCGCCCAGCAGGAATGGCACGCGCCACACCCAGGCCTGCACCTCCGCGGCGCTGTAGTGGGCGTTGATCCAAGCGGCCAGCAGCGAACCGATCAGGATGCCGGCAGTGAGTCCGGCCGTCAGCGTCGCGCAGGCGATGCCGACGCGGCTGCCCGGCACGTGTTCGGCCACGAACACCCAGGCCCCGGGCACTTCGCCTCCCACCGCGATGCCCTGCACGACGCGCATCGCCAGCAACAGCAACGGCGCCAGCGCGCCTGCCTGCGCGTGCGTCGGCAACAGCCCGATCAGCAAAGTAGGCACGGACATCATGAAGACGCTGAGCGTGAACATGCGCTTGCGCCCGAGCCTGTCGCCGAAGTGCGCCATCACGATGCCGCCCAGCGGCCGCGCCACGTAGCCAGCGGCGAAGATGCCGTAGACCTGCAGCTGCGCGAGCCACGGCGCCGTGTCCGGCGGAAAGAACAACGCGCCCAACACCTTGGCGAAGAACACGAACACGACGAAGTCGTAGAACTCCAGCGCGCCGCCCAGCGCCGACAGGCCGAGGGTCTTCGCGTCGCGGCGATCGAAGGGCCGCGGTATCGGAGGCGATGCGGTGGTGGCGGTCATGCAGGCGTCCTGGATCTCGGCACGGTCGAGGCGCGCGAACATCGCATGCCGACCGACATGCGTCCAGCGCCCTCGCCCCCCTGTAGGAGCGACGTGAGTCGCGACCGTGCCCCCAACGCGTCCGTAGACATCGGCGAACCGACGGACCGCGGACGATGCAGCTTCACCTGATCGGACAACGTGCGGTCGCGACTCACGTCGCTCCTACAGGGAGGATGCACGGCGACGACCGAGCACGCGATCCACCCCCACGATGACCAACCCCAGCACCACGAACACCGCCATGACGCCCACTGCATTGATAGCCACCTTCCCCCAGCCCAGCTGGCCGACATCGATGAAGGGATACGGGTATTCGCCCAGCCAAGCGCCGCGCACGAATACCCAGACCACATAGGCCAGCGGGAACAGCAGCCATCCCGCCACGTCGCGCCAGCGCAGCGCCCCATGCGGCGCGCAGGTCAGCCACCACGCCCAGTACGCCAGCGGCACCGCGTAGTGCAGGCCGGTGTCGGCCCACCACTGCGCACCCTGCGGTTGCCACAGGTGGCGCAGGATGAAGAAGTAGATGCTCCCGGTGACGCCGATGTAGAGCGCGACTGCGCCGCGCACGCGGGCCTGTCCGAAGAAGCCCGACTGCCCCGTCGCCGCGGAGAAGGCGACCAGCGCCACCGCGATGTTGCTGAGGATGGTGAAGTAGGTGACGAATCGCACCGTGCCCAGGACCACGCCGACATTGTCGCGGGTCAGCTGCAGGATCAGGACGTATTGCAGCACCAGCGCCGCCAGGGCGAGCAGCCCCACAAGAGCCGCGAACGTGCGGGGCACGACGGGAAGGTATGTGTGCGACATCGGTCATCCTCGATCCGCGGTCCTGCCAGCTTGCCACGGCGAGCGCCCGGTCGGGAGTGGTCCCATCGCCAGCCGCGCGGCGCTTCGGCGACAATGCACGCATGCCGATGACACCGACCGCCAAGGCCCAGTTGCAGATCCACCTGTGCGTGCTGCTGTGGGGCTTCACGCCCATCCTGGGCAAGCTGATCAGCCTGTCCGCGCTGCCGCTGGTGTGGTGGCGCATGCTGATCGTGGTGGTCGCCCTCGCTTTCCTGCCGCGCGTGTGGCGCGGCCTGCGTGCGATGCCGGCGAAGTTGATCCTCGCCTACTGCGGCATCGGCCTGATCGTGGCGCTGCACTGGCTGACGTTCTATGGCGCCATCAAGTTGTCGAACGCGTCCGTGGCGGTGACCTGCATCGCGCTGGCGCCGGCCTTCACCTCGGTGATCGAGCCCTGGCTGACGCGCCGGCCGTTCTCCTGGCGCGAACTGCTCTTCGGCGTGACCGTCCTGCCGGGCGTGGCGCTGGTGGTCGGAGGGATTCCCGACGGCATGCGGCTGGGCGTGCTGGTGGGTGCGCTGTCGGCGCTGCTGGTGGCGCTGTTCGGTCCGCTCAACAAGCGTCTGATCGACCATGGCGAACCGCTGACGATCACCGGCCTGGAACTCGGCGCGGGCACGCTCCTGCTGACCCTGCTCGCGCCGGTGATGCCGATGCTGTTCCCGGCGTTCGCCGGCGACCTGTTCGTGCTGCCCGGCCTGCGCGACGGCGCCCTGCTGCTGGTGCTGTCGCTGGCCTGCACGCTGCTGCCGTTCGCGTTGTCGCTGGTCGCGCTGAAGCATCTCAGCGCGTACGGCGTGCAGCTGGTGACCAACCTCGAACCCGTCTACGCCATCCTGCTGGCGATCGTGCTGCTGGGCGAACAGCGCGAACTCACGCCGCTGTTCTACCTGGGCGTGGGCATCATCCTGGCGGCGGTGTTCCTGCATCCGCTCGCGCAGCGACCGAAGCGCATCGAACACCCGGAAGTGCTGGGCACGTCTGAAGCCAAGAACATCGTCGAATGAAGACATCGCACGTCCACAGCCTGCGCCTGCCCTTCGCCGCGGCCCTCCTCGCGCTGTCGATGGCGTCCACCGCCTCCGCGGCCATGCCCGTGTACCGCGAAATGAAGGATTGGGTGGTGGCCTGCGACAACACCGCGCGTTGCGAAGCAATCGGCATGCAAGAGGCGTATCCGCAGCTCATCCTGCGGCTGGTGGTCGACGCGGGCCCCGCGGGCGAACCGGTGCTGTCGCTGGAATCGGAGGCACCGGTATCCGCACGCGACCTGCGCCTGGACGGCGAGCCGTTCGCCGTTGCGGCGCTGCTGCAGCCAGCGACCACCACCGACGAAGGCGTGCAACGCATCGGGCACGACGGCGCGCAGGTACGCACGTTCCTCGATGCGGTCCGCCATGGCGCACGACTGCAGGCCGGCACCGGCGAGGAGGCTCCCACCGCCTCGCTCGCCGGCTTGTCGGCCGCCCTGCTGCTGATCGATGAAACCCAGGGCCGGTTGGGCACGACGACGGCCTTGCTCCGGCGCGGCCCGCTGCCGGCCGCGCGCGTGCCCGCCGCGCCGGCGGTGCCTGCGCCCATCCGTGCCGTGGTCGCACCGCTGCTGGACGAGGCGGAAACACGCCGCCTGGTCACGCGGGTACGGTTGCAGGCAGCGGACGAAGTACAGCGCGAGGACTGCTTCGTCGAACCGGACACCGCCCATGACGAGGCCCATGCCCTGGACGACGACGAAGCCCTCGTCGCCCTGGAGTGCTGGCGCGGCGCCTACCAGTCATCCAGTCTGCTGTTCCGCCTGCGGCGCGACGGTGCTGGCGTGCCCGCCCGCGTACGGTTGACGGTGCCCGTGCAGGATGAAGGCGCCCCGCGGGTGATCGACGCATTCACCAGTATCGGGTTCGGCCAGGGCCGGCTGTTCCATTTCGCCAAAGGCCGGGGCCTTGCCGACTGCGGCGAGAGCGCGGCCTGGACCTTCGACGGGCGCGACTTCCGCCTGCAGGGCTACCACCGCCTGGGATGGTGCCGCGGCGGGAATCCGGGTGACTGGCCCGCCCTCTGGCGCACCCGCAGCGATTGAACCGTGCGCGACTCAGCGCGCGACCACCACTGGCACCGGACTGGTGGCGATGACCTTCAGCGCCACCGAACCGACCAGCAACTGCTTCAGCGCGCCGCGGCCGTGGGTGCCCATCACGATCAGATCCGCCTTGCCGGATTTGGCCTGCTTGACGATGCTCTCGGCCGGCTCGCCCACCACGATCTTCTCCACGAAGGGCAATTGCGCGCGCTTGAGCGCGATGCGCGCCTTCTTCATCGCGTAGGCGCCGTTCTCTGCGTGGTAACGCTCCACGCCATCGCTGCCGAGTTCCAGCGCGACCGAGCGCAGCAGCGGCGGATCGACATACAGCAGGGTCACGGCAGGCAGGTCGGCCAACGACTTGCTCAGCTCCACCAGGTGCCGCACGGCCGCCAGGCCGATCTCGCTTCCATCCACGGCCAACAGGATCTTCATCGTCGTTCTCCGCATGGGGCGGGCGCCCGCTGCGCCGCCGATGGAGACAGCATGCGTCAGTCCGTCGCGGCGCGCATTGATCCCGATCAACTCAGGCCGCCACCAACCTGGTCGCGCCCGCCGCGCTTGGCCTCATGCAGGGCGTGATCGGCCGCCATGGCGGAGCCAGTCCACGTCCGGCCGACCGGGACTTCAGCATGTCCGCCAGCGCCACGAGTACGCGGTCGCCTTCATCGTGGCCATGCAGGTCGTTGATCGTCTTGAAGTGGTCCACGTCCAGCATCGCCACCGCCAGCGGTTCACCCGGCTCTTCGGCCTTGCGCATCGCGGCTCCAGCGCAGCCGCGAATGCCCGGCGGCAGGCTCATGCCGGCAGGGGACAGGGATATCAGAGCAGCATGCCGATGTTCGCGCGCACCCAAGGTCGTCGCCTCGCGACGACGATCACGCCATGCGTCACCAGGTCTCCTGCTGCGGCAGCAGGCCACGCAGTTCCTGATCGGTGAGGTTGCGCCAGCGGCCAGGCTTCAGGTCGCCCAGCTTCACGTTGTCGATCCGCACCCGGCGCAACTGGGTGACGCGATAGTCGAAAGCCGCGGCCATCAGGCGGATCTGCCGATTCAGGCCCTGGGTCAGCGTGATGCGGAAGCCGAACTTCGCGATGCGGCCGGTCCGGCACGGCAGCGTCATCTGCCCGTGCACGCGCACGCCACGCGCCATGCCGCGCAGGAACTCGTCCGTCACCGGCTTGTTGACCGCCACCAGGTACTCCTTCTCGTGGCGGTTCTCCGCGCGCAGGATCTGGTTGACGATGTCGCCATTGCTGGTCAGCAGGATCAGGCCTTCCGAATCCTTGTCGAGACGCCCGATCGGGAAGATCCGCTGCTCGTGGCCGATGAAGTCGACGATGTTGTCCTTCACCGAAGATTCGGTGGTGCAGGTCACGCCGACCGGCTTGTTGAGCACGATGTAGACATGCTTGCGCTTGCCGGCCCTGGCGGCGCGCGCCTTCAGCGACTGGCCATCCACGCGCACCTCGTCGCCCTCGCCCACCACCGCCCCGACGCCGGCGGCGATGCCGTTGACGGTTACGCGGCGCTCCGCGATCAGGCGGTCGGCCTCGCGGCGGGAACAGAAGCCGGTATCGGCGATGTGCTTGTTGAGGCGGACGGTCATGCCGGCATTATCCGGGATCGCGCGCCCGCCGTCGCCGGCTTCAGGCCGGTTCCGCGTGAGCGGGGACAGGAACGGACTCCCATGCCGCCATCAGGTCCTGGAGCGGACACGGCACATGGACGGCGTAGCCCTGCACAAGCCCGATGCCTACCTCACGCAGCTGCGCCATCACCGCGTCGCTTTCGACCCATTCGGCAATGGTGATCTTGCCCAGCGCCTGGCCCATCTGGCTCATCGATCGCACCAGCGCCAGGTCGGCCTCGCCGCGCGCGAGGTCGCGGATGAACGCGCCATCGATCTTGAGGATGTCCACCGGCAACCGCCTGAGATAGGCGAACGAAGACAGACCGCTGCCGAAATCGTCCAGTGCGATCCGGCAGCCGCGCGTGCGCATCGCATCGATGAAGCGACAGGCATCATCCATGTTGGCGATCACGGCGGTCTCGGTGATCTCGAAGCACAACCGCGTCGCGACGCCCGGCTGCCGGTCCAGCAGCAGGTTCACGTACTCAAGGAAGGCGGGGTCGGCGATGGACTGCGCGGACACGTTCAGGTGGCACAGATCCACGCGCGCCAACTGCGCGGGATGCAGCGCGAAATGCCGGCAGACCGCATCGACCACGAAACAGTCCACCGCCATGCCCTGCCCGTAGCGCTCCATCGCCGGCAGGAAAACCCCCGGCGCATGCAGCCGGCCTTCGCGATCACGCAGGCGCACCAGCACTTCGTACTGCAGGCGCTGGCTGCCATCCAGCGCGACGATCTGCTGTGCGTAGAGCAACAGGCGATCTTCCGCGATCGCAAGCTGCGTGTGCGCCACCCATTCCAGTTCATGGCGACGACGCGAGAGACTGGGATCGGAATCGCGATAGCAGCGGATGCGGTTGCGCCCTTCTTCCTTGGCCACGTAGCACGCGGCATCGGCCGCGCGCAGCAGCCAGTCCACGTCCACCGCCGCATCATTGATCTCGGCCACGCCGATACTGCAGTTCAGGCCGAACGTGCGGCCATTCCACTGGAACGACGACTCGCCCAGCGCCGCATGGATGCGCGCCATCGCGGCTTCCGCCTCCTCCAGCGTGGTGTCGTGCAGCAGCACGGCGAACTCATCGCCGCCCAGGCGTCCCAGCCAGTCTTCACGACGCAGCTGCGCCGCCACCCGGCTGGCGAAATGGCACAGGAAGCGGTCGCCCGCCTCGTGCCCGCAGGTGTCGTTGACCAGCTTGAACTGGTCCAGGTCGATGTAGCAGAGCGTGTGCCGCCCATCGCATCCATGCGCCTGTCCAAGCACGCTCCCCAGCCGACGGGCGATCTCGCGCCGGTTGATCAGGCCGGTGAGGTCATCGTGGCTGGCCTGGTGCGCGATCTCGCAGGCGAGCTCATGCGCTTCGGACACATCTTCCACCAGCACGAACACCCGCTCCGCGCTGCGCGCGCGCGACGCCACCACCGAGGCCGTCCAGCGCACCCAGCGCACGTCGCCATCACGGCGCACGAGGCGGCGCTCGCCCGGTTCGAGCATGTGGGCCCAGTCGATGGCGCCACGGGCGTCGCACCGCAGGTCGTCGGCATGCAGCACATCGGACAGGTGCAGCAGGCGGATGTCATGCAGCGGCATGCCGAGGATCTTCGCCAGCGCGTCGTTCGCCCGGGTGAAACGCCCATCGCGGTCCAGCTTGAGCATGCCCACCGCGGACTGGTGGAACGCCATGCGGAATTCGCTTTCGGTCTCGCGCACGCGGCGCAGCGTACTGCGCATGACATGCAGCGCGTACGCGCAGAGCGCCAGGAACGCCACCGCGCTGAGCCCAAGCAGGACGCGCCGCATGAAATGCGCGCCCTCCGCCAGCGAGCGCGAGAACGCCAGTTCCTTCGGGCGCACGCGCGCATCGATGCCCATCAGCCGGTGCTGGTAGGCACGGACGCTCGCGCCGTCGCGCGTGGCGCCTGGCGCACGCGCCTCGAGCTCGTCGGCGAGCGCGACCAGATGCAGGATCTCGACTTCCGCCTCGCGCCACAGGCGCACCGATTCGCGGAAGTACGGGGCCTTGCCCAGCATGCGGTACATCCAGATCAGGCGGCCGATGTCCTCCGGCGCGTTCCCGCCCTGCAGGAACCCCTGGCGGGCGGCCTCCAGGTCCACGGGCGAACGCTCGAGCGCCAGCCTGCCCGCACGGTCACCCAGTGGCACACGCAGGGCGACCCGCGCATCCGCCAGATCGGCGGGCTGCGCATGGCTGGCATAGCGGTACAGGCTGTGCACGGCACGCTGCTGCGCCTTGGACCAATGGCTCTCACCGATGATGTAGGCGGTGGCGCCCGCCTGCGTTTCAAGCACGGCAGCGATCAACAGCGCGCCCAGCGCGGACAGGACGATGAGCGCCGCGACCCGGGCCGGGAGCCGCCGCTGCAGGCCCCGGTTGCGGTCATCGCCGGCGGTCCCGCCGGCTACGGATGCTTCCCTGTTGTCCACATGTCACTCCTGTTGGCCCGCGCGATGGAAGGCGTTCGCGTGGGCCTCCACCGTCGTTCATCGGCCCGGCCCTGCGACCCTTGAGGGCTGGGTCAGCATTCGACACGGACGGCCGACAAATGGTCGTCCCGCGTCAGTTGTCGTCATCCGGGGGCGGCCCCGGCGTCGACCACCTGGTCGCGCCCGGCCCGCTTGGCCCGGTACATCGCCTCGTCGGCCCGGCGCAGCAGCGATGCCGCGTCGATGTCTTCCGGCTCGAGCGTGGCCAGGCCGATGCTGGCGGTCACCTGCAGGCCATCGATGCCCAGCCCGGTGCCCGTCGCGTGCACCTGCGTGCGCATCGTTTCCAGGCGCGTGCGCGCGGTCGCGCCGCCAATGCCGGGCAGCAGCACCAGGAATTCCTCGCCGCCCATCCGGATCACATCCGCGGGATCGCGCACCATCGAGGTCAGGTGGGCCGCCACCGCCACCAGCACGCGGTCGCCGACCGCATGCCCATGCACATCGTTGATGCGCTTGAACAGGTCGATGTCGAGGAAACCCACGGCCAGCGGCCCCGCACCTGCGCGGGCGTCGCGCATGTGCTGTTCCAGCCGCTTCAGGCCGGCGCGGCGGTTCGGGAGTCCGGTGAGCTCATCGGTGTCGGCCAGGGCACGCATCTCGTCGCGCTGGCGGCGCAACTGGCCCAGGCGCAGGTTCAACACGTAGGCGCTGACGGTCAGGAACCACGTGATCGACAACTGGATCGCTTCCACGCGGTATTCGATCAGCAGATGGCTGTCGACCACGTCCATCGCCGCCATCGCCAGGAACGGCGTGACGGCCGCGATCGCCGCGATGGCATCGGCGCGCTGGCCACGCAGGAAATACAGCCCCAGCACCAGGATGGCGACGCAGCCGGCAGCGAAGCCCTGGTCAATGCCTGTCGCCAACCGCGACAGGCCTTCCTGCGACAACCACCCCGCGGCCACGCTCGTGGCGCAGAGGCCTGCCGTAAGC